>NZ_CP006911.1:0-600000 GCF_001281385.1 Candidatus Pseudothioglobus singularis PS1 | reverse complement strand
GAGGGGATACTGATGAATTGAACCATAGAGTACAGACTCATCATTATAGAAAATCTCTTGAGTACCATTGCCATGATGAACATCAAAGTCAATGATAGCAACCCTATTGATATCGAATTGAGACTGCAAATAGCGAGCTGCAACAGCTGCATTATTAATAAAGCAAAAGCCATTGACTCTTGTAGTTTCTGCATGGTGTCCTGGTGGACGAATGGCGCAAAAGAGCCTTTTAAAATTTCCACTCATGAGATCTATTGAAGCGCCAATGCCAGCCCCGCAGGCTCTTAATATTGCTTCTTTACTATTCTGACACAAGAGCGTATCGGCATAGGGCTCTTTCTCAACGCCCACAAGACCATCATCTGGAATCATTTCAAAGATCTCATCAAGATAAGACTGAGGATGGACTCGATTGACATCTTTATACTTAGCTAGGGGCGCTTCTTTAAAGTCAATGTTGATTGTATCAAGACTTTGAATAGAGTCCATTATCGACTGAAGTCGCTCTTTTCTCTCAGGATGACCTTCGCCGTTCTCTTTAGAGAGGCATGCAGAATGGGAGTAGACCCTTATATTTTCCATTCATTCCCTTAATTTAAAGTCCAACAAAAGAAAACTGAAAAACTACATGTAAGCGTTTTCTTTGTAAGAGTGGTCTGTCGCATCAAGGACTGCAGATATTTCTGGGTACAATGTTTTCAGCTGTTTTTCGACGCCATCTTTAAGCGTCATATTGACTGAGCTACAGCCTTGGCAACCGCCTCCAAAATTCAGGACAACTTCATTTTTTTTAGTGATTTCAACTAAATCTACAAACCCGCCATGAGAAGAAAGGCTAGGATTGACCTCGGTGACAATGGTAAACAGGACTTTCTCTTCTAGAGGTGCATCATCTTTAGGCGCCTCTCCTTTAGCATTTGGAGCAGTAATGGTCAGTTTTTTGTTAGTACCATCAATCTTTAAAGCAACATGGGAGTCACTCAAGTATTGATTATTAGATTCATCAATAAAGGCACTAAAACCAATAAATGGAAACTCTTGATAACTATCAGGGAGGTCACTTTTAATACAAAAATTAAATGTGACTGTTGCAACTGGTGTCCCAGCTTTTTCAACATCCACCTTTAAGCCCAAATCCTTTTCGTCTTGCTGCTCAAAAAGATCTGCAACATAGACTTCTGCTTCTTCTGTAATACTAAACATTCGTTCTCCTAAAAACAATATTGTCTATTAGACGCGTTCCGCCAAATCTAATTGCAGATATTATAATAATTTTTGAGGTTTTAGTCTCGATTTGTGTAAGGTTATTCGCATCTAGAACCTCTAAATACTCCGTCTCAAATTCCTCATCTAAATCATCAATCGCTCTCAACCTTGATGTTTCAATAGAATTCCCATCCAGTATAGACTTTTTTAGCGCATTAAGTTTTAAATAAAAGTTGGGAGCTTTTTTACGATCTTCATGACTTAGGTATTGATTTCTTGTGCTCATTGCCAAACCATCGATCTCTCTCTGAGTTTCTACAGACTCAATGAGAATATCCAATTTAAGTTTATCAACCAATGATTTAATAATCAAAAGTTGTTGATAGTCCTTTTCACCAAAAACTGAATAATCAGGCTTAACAATATCAAAAAAACGCTGAACAACTTGTGCAACACCGTCAAAGTGACTTGGTCTAAATGCACCACACAGTATTTGACCGATTTCACCAACCTCGTATTCATTATGCAAACCATCAGGATAAATCTCCCCTTTAGAGGGAAGAAATAATACGTCAACTCCTTTTGATTCTAGTTTTTTTTGATCACTAGAAAGATTATTGGGGTAGTCTTCGAAATCCTCTCCTCTAGCAAACTGAGTTGGATTAACAAAAATACTAACAACAACAATATCAGAGATTGCTCTTGCTCTATTGACTAAATTTAAATGACCGTCATGAAGCCCGCCCATTGTAGGCACTAGAGAAATTTTTTTGTTATTATCCCGACAATCCTCTAAAAAACCCTTAAGACCTGTCGTTGTTTTGAAAATTTGCATTAATAGCTCTCACTATCAGATGGAAAGGTTCCCGTCTTTACCTCTTTGATATACGACTTTACAGCAGCTGAAATAGAGTCTTGAGAATTTAAAAAATTTCGAACAAATCTTGGCTGTCTCCCTGAAGTAATTCCAAGCATATCATAGCTGACAAGGACTTGGCCATCACAATCTCTTCCAGCACCAATTCCAATTGTTGGTATTTTGATTTGCTCGCTAATAACCTTTGCTAAATCGCTGGGAACACATTCAAGGACCAACACACTCACCCCAAGTGACTCTAATAGCATTGCATTATCAATAATTAATTTCGCAGAGCTCTTATCTCTTCCTTGAACTTTATAATCACTTGAATCGATGACAAGCTGAGGCTGAAGACCCAGATGACCACATACATTGATATTATTAGATATCAATGCTTTAATGACCTCAGTATGTTCAATACCGCCCTCTATTTTAATCATTTCAGCGCCATGATCTATTAAAGCTTTTGCATTGCTTAAGGCAGATTGAGTATCCTCATAGCTATTAAAAGGCATATCCGCTATGACCAATGACTGTTTACAAGCACCTGAGACAATAGAGGTATGGTAAATCATATCTTCCATTGAGACTGAACGCGTATTTTCTGCGCCTTGAATTACCATTCCCAGTGAGTCACCAATCAAAATTGTGTCAACACCCGCACTATCAATCAAACTAGCCATTGAGGCATCATAAGCTGTCAAACAGGTAATTTTTTCACCTTTCTGTTTATAACGACTTAAATCTGAGTGCTTCATAATTTTTTTAAATCTTGCGTATTAACTCTATCAATTAATTTTTTTATTGATCCTAAAATAGGAACCTTAATCTCTTTATCAATTTCGTACATTGGCACCAAAACAAAAGCCCTATTAGTTATCTCAGGATGAGGAATAGATAACCTTTCGCTTGAAATAACTTGCTGCCCATAAAGGAGTATATCTAAATCAATTGTTCTTGAGCCCCATTTTACCTCTCTTACTCTCTTTTGATCATTTTCAATACCTTGACAGACGTCCAATAAATCAATTGCATCCAGTGAGGTTTTAATACTGCAAACTGCATTGATATAATTTGGTCCAGGCATATCTAAAAGAGGCTTTGATTCATAAAAACTTGAAACCTTATTCACGGTGACTTCATTAGAAAGATTTAATGCTGAAAGTGCTTTTTCAATTTGAACCTTTGGATTTTCTAAATTTGAGCCTAAACCGATATATACTAACAATGAATTAAGGTCCCTATATATTCACCTTGATAAATCCTAGTTAGCACCTCTTTCTCGCGCCCCCAAGCAATATTCGAGATTGTATATGACTCTGCGGCCTGCTTAGCAGCCATGACTTTTGAGTACATACCGCCAGAGCCCAGAGCGCCTCCTGTTTTTCCAGCTACTCGCTCTAATTTTTCATCATTAAAGTGAATTTTGTCTATCAAATTTGCATTGACATTTTTTCGAGGATCAGCATCAAAAACACCATGCTGATCAGTCAATATTACTAATCTTTCTGCATTTAAAAAATTGGCTACAAGAGCAGCTAAAGTGTCGTTGTCTCCAAACTTAATCTCCTCAGTGGCGACTGTATCATTTTCATTGATGACAGGTACAATTCCAAAATCAAGCAAGTTGGCTAGTGTTGCTGATATATTTTCGAAATGCTTAGAATTGATAAGATTATCACGCGTTAGAAGGACTTGAGCAGTTTGGACATTGTATTTTGCAAATAATGACTCGTAAGCTTGCACCAATCCCATTTGACCAACTGCAGCAGCAGCCTGAAGTTTGTGGATATCACTTGGCTTCTCATTCCATCCCAATCGTTTCATTCCTTCAACAATAGATCCACTCGAAACCAACACAACATCAATGTTATGAGCTTGAAGACTCACAATCTGCTCTACCCATTGGGAGATTAATTGTTTGTCAATTCCTTCTCCATTGTTAGTAAGAAGGGCAGACCCAATCTTAACGACCCAACACTTATTCTTCTTCATTTTTTTGCTCTATTAAATCATACAAACCAAAAATTAAGGATTTACAGCCTAAACCATTTAGTGCTGATATGTTAAACACAATTCCTTTGTATTTGATTTTTTTCAGAAAACCCTTAATGACCTTGTCTCTTTCACTTTCTTCAATTAAGTCGATTTTATTAATTGCAACAATCCTAGATTTGTTGAAGAGTTCATCATCAAACTTTTTTAATTCAGATTCAATCGTTAAATAATTTTTAACTGGATCTGAACCATCAAATGGCAATATATCAACGACATGAAGAAGCGCTCTGGCTCTTGACAGATGCTTAAGAAACTCAAATCCAAGTCCAACACCCTCACTCGCTTTTTCAAGAAGGCCGGGAATATCCGCCATGACAAAGTGATTATTTCCTGCTTTGACAACACCAAGACTAGGATGAAGTGTAGTGAAGGGGTATTCAGCAACTTTTGGACGAGCACCCGAGATTTGTCTAATCAAAGATGATTTACCTGCATTTGGCATTCCTAAAAGTCCAACATCAGCCATTATATTTAACTCTAATGCAACCTCCCTGGATTCTCCTGGAGTCCCTGGAGAAGTTTGTCTGGGAGCTCGATTGATTGATGACTTGAATCTTGCGTTACCTAATCCATGAAACCCCCCCTTTGCAACAAGTAAATTTTGCTTGTGGAGTGTTATTTCACCAATGACCTCATCTGTAGAAAGGTCGATGATTTTGGTGCCTAGTGGAACCTCGACATACAAGTCATCGGCAGACTTTCCTCTTCGATCACTGCCCATTCCTGGCATTCCATTCTTTGCTCGATAAAGTCGATTGTATCTGAATTCACTTAACGTATTTAAACCCTCTTGACCTTGAAAGTAGACATTTCCTCCATCACCGCCGTCTCCACCATCGGGTCCACCATCTGGAATATATTTCTCGCGACGAAAACTTAGGCAGCCTGCCCCACCTTTTCCAGCCTCAACGACAACGCTTGCAGAGTCTACAAATTTCATAATTTTTTTAAATAAATAATAAATTAACAGCTAAGATCATAATTAAGAATCAGTCTAAATGAAATAGATGTAATGAAAGTTAAATGATAAAGCTATAATATCTTGCAACTATTATACCTTTTTTCCTATCATAAGCCCTCTAGAAGAGAATCGAACTTGATTAAGACTTTATCAAAACTTTGAATCTTGAGTGCCTAGATAAACCATATGATCATTTTTTCCCTTAAACATTTAATTGACCCTGCCTATGAATAGATTTCTATATTCATTGGTGTTTTATTTTAGTATTCCATTTGCTATCTTTAGGCTTCTCATAAAAGATACTCACGATGCATCTTGGACAAGAAAACTAAAAAATCAATTCGGCATCGTTGAGAAAATAACTGGAAGAGTGATTTGGACTCACTGCGTTTCTGTTGGAGAGTTTAATGCCTCTAAGCCTCTAATTGAAAAGCTTATGAGTCAATATCCAAATCATCAGATTGTTATTTCAACTACAACAATTACAGGTTTTAATGCAGTTAATAATCACTATAAAAATAACGTTAAACACTGTTTTTTCCCTTTTGATATTCCCTTTATATTAGAATCATTTATTCGAAAAATAAACCCGGAGATCTGCATCCTTCTTGAGACTGAAATTTGGCCAAACTTAATAAATACACTTAAAAAGAAAAATATTCCATCAGCACTCATCAATGCGCGTTTATCAGATAAGTCATTTCAAAGATATGACAAGTATTCAGCAAAATTAGTCAAGGTGTCTTTAAACAGCCTAAGTTTGATTTGCGCCCAAAATTCATTTTCATCTGATCGACTCATATCACTTGGAGCGAATCAAGATAAGATGATTACAACTGGCAGTTTAAAGTTTGATAGTGACAATATAATTGACGATAAGTCTATCAAAACTTTAAAAAAAATAATTGGAGAGAGGAAAATAACTGTTTTTGCCAGTACTCGTGAAGGTGAAGAAAAACAAATCATTAAAAGTTATATCAATTCTGCAGATAATATTAACTCTCTTTTAATTATTATTCCAAGACATCCTGAGAGGTTCAATGAGGTTTTTAAGCTTGCAAAAGTAGGTGGGCTTAAGGTTGAAAGAAGATCTACAGCATTAGAATGTTCTAAAGATACTGATATTTTAATTGGTGATACTATGGGTGAGATGATGTCATATTACTCTGTCTGCGACCTTGCGTTTATTGGAGGAAGTCTTTCTGATAATGGCTGCCAAAACATGCTTGAAGCTGCATCCTTATCAAAACCAATTATTTTTGGTCCTAGCGTATTTAACTTCGAAGAAATCTCAAAAAAACTATTAATGAGTGATGCCGCAATCCAAGTCGCAAATGCTGATGAATTGATGAGCACAATTTCTGAGCTACTTAAAAGTGATCAAAGAAGAGAGCAACTTGGTGTTAATGCCAAAAAAACCTTCGATCAAAATCGCGGCGCAGTTAATAAGATTCTTGAAGTCATTACGCCGCTGATCAAAATTTAACTCTAACTAGCTTTAAGCCCCTTCCTTTAAATAAATTTCACTATCATTATCTAGGAATTCTTCAGATTTTTTATCCATCTCAATTTGAATTTCTTGAATTTTCTCAACCGTAGCACTATCAAGTCCCTTAATATCTTGTGAAATTTTCATAGAGCAAAACTTAGGTCCACACATAGAGCAGAAATGCGCAGTTTTAGCGGCTTGCTTTGGAAGCGTTTCATCATGAAAGCTTCTGGCTGTATCTGGATCAAGTGCCAAGTTAAACTGGTCTTCCCATCTAAATTCAAATCGGGCTTTGGAGAGCGCATTATCTCTGATTTGAGCTCCTGGATGTCCTTTAGCAAGATCAGCTGCATGCGCAGCAATTTTATAAGTAATAATTCCTGTCTTAACATCATCCTGGTTAGGTAGCCCAAGATGTTCCTTAGGAGTTACATAGCAAAGCATCGCACAGCCATACCAGCCAATTTGTGCTGCTCCAATTGCTGAGGTAATATGATCATATCCAGGCGCAATATCTGTGGTCAATGGACCGAGTGTATAGAAAGGCGCTTCACCACACTCTTCAAGCTGCTTTTCCATGTTATCTTTAATCATGTGCATTGGCACATGACCCGGACCTTCAATGAAAGTTTGCACGTCATGCTTCCAAGCTATTTTAGTAAGTTCACCTAAAGTTTCTAGCTCACCATACTGAGCGGCATCATTTGCATCGGCAATTGAGCCCGGTCTCAAACCGTCTCCGAGTGAGAAGGTTACGTCATAAGCCTTCATAATTTCACAAATGTCTTCAAAGTGAGTATAAAGAAAACTCTCTGTATGATGCGCAAGACACCATTTCGCCATGATAGAGCCGCCTCTAGATACAATTCCAGTAACCCTGTTCATCGTCAACGGGACGTATTTAAGGCGAACACCAGCGTGAATCGTAAAGTAGTCGACGCCCTGCTCAGCTTGTTCAATCAACGTGTCTCTAAAGATCTCCCAGGTCAGGTCCTCTGCAACACCTTTCACTTTTTCAAGCGCTTGATAAATAGGTACAGTTCCAACAGGGACTGGTGAATTACGAATAATCCATTCACGCGTCTCATGGATATTTTTACCTGTTGATAAATCCATAATGGTATCAGCGCCCCAACGAACACCCCAAACCATTTTTCCGACCTCCTCATCAATTGAAGATCCAAGCGCTGAGTTACCAATATTTCCATTAATTTTAACTAAGAAGTTTCTACCAACAATCATTGGCTCTGTTTCAGGATGGTTAATATTATTAGGAATAATTGCGCGGCCCCTAGCTACTTCGTCTCTTACAAATTCTGGTGTAATGATCTTTGGTGTTGCAGCGCCAAAGCTTTCACCTTGATGTTGTCCAATTTGGTCTTGATATTCTTGCCAAAGGCAATTTTCTCTAATTGCAATGTACTCCATTTCAGGCGTTATAATGCCTTTTTTTGCATAATGCATCTGAGTAACATTTTTTCCCTTCATTGCCTTTCTAGGTGCTCTTAAGTGCTCAAACCTAAGCTCATCAAGTTCTTTGTTATTTAGTCTTTCAATAGAAAAATTTGAACTCACACCATCTAATAATTCTGTGTCTCCTCTTTCCTCAATCCAATTCGAGCGAACTGATTCAATCCCATCTCTGTAACTAATCGTTTTAGTAGGGTCTGTATAGGGTCCAGAAGTATCATAGACATGGATTGGATCGTTTTTTTCAGCCAAATCTCCTATAGTATCTGTAAGCTTAATTTGCCTCATGGGGACATTGATATCGTCCCTTGAGCCTTTAGCATAGACTTTTTTAGAATTGGGAAAAGGCTCAATAAAAGCCTTGTTAACGCTTGATAAACTTGTAAGTGTTTCGGATGATTGCTTCATTATTGTATAATTTGGTTAATGTTACTTTAGGAATGAAAATGTCCATTTTAACTCATCGACCAAGAAGATTGAGAAAACAAGAATTTAATCGTTCTTTAGTTCGTGAACACACTCTAACTTCTAATGATTTAATCTACCCTCTATTTGTTATTGAGGGAGAAAACATTAAGGAAAAGATAGACTCAATGCCTGGTATTGAAAGACTAAGTATTGATCAACTTTTGATCGAGGCTAAGGAAATTGTTGATTTAAAAATTCAAGCGATAGCCCTTTTCCCCGTTATTTCTTCTGAGAAAAAAACTGAAGATGCTGAAGAGTCTTATAATTCAGATGGTCTTGTTCAAAGAACTGTTCGCGCAGTTAAGAGAAGCTTCCCAGAGCTAGCAGTTATTACTGACGTTGCATTAGATCCATTTACAAGTCATGGTCAGGATGGATTAATAGATTCTAATGGATATGTTCTCAATGATGAAACAGTCGATGTTCTCATCAAACAAGCCCTTTCACATGCCGAAGCGGGTGCGGACATCGTTGCGCCCTCTGACATGATGGATGGAAGAATAGGGGCAATTCGAAATGCACTTGAGGAATCAGGCTTTATCCATACCAACATTCTATCGTATGCTGCTAAATATGCCTCGTCATTTTATGGGCCCTTTAGGGATGCAGTTGGTTCTTCTGGAAGTCTTGGAAAGTCAGATAAAAAGACCTATCAGATGGACCCTGGAAATGCTAACGAAGCAATTCGTGAGGTCGAACTTGATATTAATGAGGGTGCTGATATGGTCATGATCAAGCCAGGCTTACCTTACCTTGATATTGTATCCAGTGTTAAGCAGACATTCGGAGTGCCAACTTTTGCCTATCATGTCAGTGGTGAATATGCTATGCTTAAAGCAGCTAGCCAAAAGAACTGGATTGATGAAAAGTCAACGGTTCTTGAAACACTGCTCTGCTTTAAAAGGGCTGGTGCAGATGCCATCTTGACTTATTATGCAAAAGATGCTGCCAAATGGATTAAAGATTCTTAATAAACTTTTATTATAAGATAGATAAAAATGGACCAAAAAATTGCCTTCTATTTGATATCAACTGTGGTTGTTTTTTTTATAGGGCATTCTTATTCACAATTTAATATGAAGACTCCTGATCCTATCATTATCTCCATTGACAACTCTGAAGAGATTGAACAATACAAATTAGATCTTGTAAGTTTGCAAACGCAATTGAATGATTTAGATAATCAATTAGTAGAATCCCTTAACTTGCTGAACTCATCGAGTAAAAAACTTAATCTTTCATCTAGCAAGGTTCAAGTGCTTGAAGCTGAGATGAATTTAATTAGAACTCAAAATAACCAACTTCAGTCTGAACTTAGTCAAAGCGAATCTTTTGTAATTGCAAATGATAATCAAATTAAATTATTAACGGAAGAGCTTTCAAATGCCCTCATCGAGCTTGAGCTAAGTCAATTTGAGCTTGAGCTTGCAAAAGTGCAGGCTGAAAAATAAATCTATTTATTCTAGTTATAGTACCTTACAAAACAACCTATATCTTCCCTTGGTGTTCTATATGAGTTAACGATTTGATCCTTATCTTCATAGCCCAAAGCTAAACCGCAAAGTACCATTTTATCCTTATACTCTGGAAATTCTTGACGAACAATATCAGGATACTCTCCCAAAGCCGCCTGAGGACAAGTTGCCAATCCTTTTTCGACAGCTGAGAGCATAATCGATTGAATAAACATTCCATAATCCATAAAAGAGCCTTTCTCCATTGATCTATCAATAAAAAATAGAAGAATAACAGGCGCATTAAAGGCTTGATAATTAAGTGCCCACTGATCAAGCTGTCTTTCTTTATCTTCTCGACTTATATTTAAGGTTGAGTAGAGCATCAAACCACATTCCTTCCTTCTTTGTTTATATTCATCAAGCCACTCAACTGGATAATACTTATAGTCCATAGCGCCTTTTACTCCGCCTCTAAAAGCCTTCTCAAACTTATTACAGAGGTTATTTTTACTCTCGCCCTTTATGACTGCAACCTGCCAGGGCTGTGTATTGACTCCAGAAGGTGCTGTTTTTGACTGCTCAATGATTTCATTTATTGTATCCATGGACACTTCTTTGTCTAAGAAAGCCCTTGTCGATTTTCGCTCCATTAAAGTAGTTTTTAAATCCATCAGATACTCCCTTTAGTTTCTTTAGCAATACATCTAGTTGGCTGGCTTTGCATAAAGAACGATTATATTACCAATAATAATTAATAATACACCTATTAAACCTATCCAGCTCCACTCATAATTTTCAAATAAAGTGGACAGAAGAAGCGCGATGGTTGGTGTAAAAATATTCACATATGAAGCCTTGTCTGCCCCAATATTTCCAACAAGCTTTAAATAAAATCCAAAACCAATAACAGATGCAATTAGCGCTAGATAAACTAGTGATATAACATAACTATAACTAGTATTAAAGCTGAAGCTAACATCACTCACAGTTATATAAAATACTAATATCAGTGAGCCATACAGCATACTAAAAGCATTGCTTTGGACTAATGGCATTTTACGAGCCTGAAATTGGCCTGATAAAAGCATACCAATTGAGGCAAAAAAAGTTGCAAATAGCATCCAAAGAAAACCCTTAACAACTCCTGACTCAAGAGACCAATCAGTACTACTAATTTCATTTGAAAATATTACTGAAAGCCCAGCTATACCAACCACTGCTCCAATTAGTATAGGCAGCCTTATTGGTTTTTTAAAAAAAACAAAGCCGTTGAAAACAGTAAACAAGGTAAGGGTTGAAAAAATAAGGCAAATTAAACCAGAAGCAAGATAAAAGGTACCAAAATAAGCACAAATATAATTAACACAAAATAGAAAAAAACCTAGCAAAAGCCAACTTAGATGATCTCGCCATGGGAATGAGAGCTTGAGGCCTCTAAAATAACACCAAATGAAAAGAATTATCGAGGCAAGCAAAAATCGCCAAACTATTGAAACCTGGGGCGCAACATCTCCCAATTGAAAGCTAATGGCAAACCATGATGACCCCCAAGCCAAGAGCACCACAAAGTAGAGAAGTGCGTTCATCGTTTTACTTAGGTACTTTAGGTGACTATTGTATTCTATTAGAAATTAAATCCTCAACTACGCCAGGCTCCGCAAGCGTTGAAGTATCTCCCAACTCTTTATAGTCATCTTCTGCGATTTTTCTTAAAATTCGTCTCATAATCTTTCCAGATCTTGTTTTAGGAAGGCCCTGTGCAAATTGAATTTTATCAACAGTAGCTATGGGTCCAATCTCTTTTCTGACAAGTGCAACTAGTTCTTTTTTAAGCTCATCAGTTCCCTCAATACCACTCATTAGAGAGACGTAAGCATAGATTCCTTGCCCCTTAATATCATGAGGCATTCCAACAACTGCAGCCTCACTGACATTACTATGAAGAACTAGTGCAGATTCAATTTCTGCGGTTCCAAGACGATGCCCAGAAATGTTTAAGACATCATCCACCCTTCCAGTAATCCAATAATATCCATCGGCATCACGCTTCACGCCATCACCAGCAAAATATTTCCCAGGATACGTTGAAAAATAAGCCTCCATAAAGCGCTCATGATTGTTATAAAGCGTCCTCATTTGACCGGGCCATGAGCGCGCCAAAACCAGAACACCTGAAGCTTCACCTTCTAACACTTCACCACTCTCAGTTAAAACTTGAGGCTCAACACCAAAAAAAGGTTTGGTTGCAGAGCCAGGCTTTAATTCAGTGGCAAATGGCATTGGTGTAATCATGTGGCCGCCTGTTTCAGTTTGCCACCAGGTGTCTACAACAGGGCATCTCTCTTCACCTACAATACTATAGTACCATTCCCAGGCTTCAGGGTTGATTGGCTCTCCAACAGTTCCTAGTATTTTTAAACTAGATCTAGAAGTTTTTTGAACGAGCTCATTTCCTGCACCCATCAAAGCCCTAATCGCAGTTGGAGCAGTATAAAAAATGTTAACTTGGTGTTTATCAATGACCTGCCAAAATCTTGAGGCGTCTGGATAATTTGGAATACCCTCAAACATCAAAGAGGTTGCACCATTAGCAAGTGGCCCATAAACAATGTACGAATGGCCCGTTACCCAGCCGACATCAGCAGTGCACCAATATATATCCCCCTCTTGATAATCAAAAGTATATTTATGAGTCATTGCTGCATAAAGCAGGTAGCCACCAGAGGTATGAAGAACACCTTTGGGCTTTCCAGTTGAGCCTGAAGTGTAAAGAATAAAAAGTGGCGTTTCAGCATCAAACATTTCACAAGGGAAGTTGGACGATACATCTTTGACCAGTTCATCGTACCAAACATCTCTGTCTGACCAACCTATATCACTGCCAGTCCTCTTAACAACTACAATATGCTCAACACAACCGCACTCTTTTGTTGCAATATCTACATTGGCTTTAAGTGGTATAGATTTACCTCCTCTAACACCTTCATCAGCAGTAATAACCATCTTGCATTCACTATCAAGGATTCTATCTCTTAAAGCGTCAGGTGAGAAGCCACCAAAAACAACAGAATGAATAGCTCCAAGCCTTGCACATGCAAGCATTGCAACGGTTGCTTCAATAATCATTGGCATATAAAGGCAAATACGATCACCCTTCTCAACACCGAGATCTCTCATTCCATTTGAAAATTTACAAACCATTTCATGGAGCTCTTTGTAAGTGACAGACTGACTTGAATCTGGATCATCCCCTTCCCAAATAATCGCTACCTGATTTGCCCTTTCAGGAAGATGACGATCAAGGCAGTTATATGAAACATTAAGAGTGGCGCCCTCAAACCAAGCAATTTTTCCTTTAGAAAAATCAACATCAGAAACTTTATCCCACTTTTTATCCCAACTAATAAACTGATCTGCCTGATCTGCCCAAAATTCATCAGGCTGAGACATTGACTGTTCGTACATCGATTCATATTTTTGAGCATCAATTAAAGGCTTTCTATTACTTTGCATGATTGGGTATTTCATTTAAAACCTCGAGTTATATTTCTTAAAAAATTCATGTTACCAAAGTCAGTGATTGGAATGATATAAAAATATCTATAAATCAAGCAAAAAAAAATGACGCAAGAGCGTCATTTTTTCTTTAAAAAATTTAATGGTGTTTATTCATCTTCATCTTTAACAGCTAAATCATCAGTCGCAACCTCAGAATCGAGCGAAGCCTCTGACAGCTCTTCTTTAACTTCACTCATCTTAGCTTGATCTGCAAGCTTTTCCTGTGCGTTAAGCTCTTCTTCAATTGCATACTCTTCTGTCAGAATTGAGGCATTAATTAATCCAGCCTCAATTTCTCTTAAAGCCAAAACAGTTGGTTTATCTTTTCCAACGTCTAAGGTTGTTCTAAAACCACCAGAATTTAATTGGTGAGCGCGCTTAGCAGCCACTAAAACCAATTCAAATCTATTCTGTACCTTATCTAAACAATCTTCTACTGTTACTCTTGCCATAATCTTTGTTAACCCTTAAAGGTGAATGCTAAAATGCAGTATTTTACTTTATTATGCAAAATATGGAAAGGCTTATTGTGCTTGATACAGAGACAACTGGAATTAATCCAAAAGAGGGTCATCGCATTATTGAAGTTGGAGCTGTACAAATTGAAAATAGAGAAGTCTCTAATATTGAATTTCACAAATATATTCAACCTAATCGAACTGTTGGTGACTCCGTTAATATTCATGGAATTACAGATAAATTTCTAATCAATAAGCCTCAATTTAATCAAATCTCAGATGATTTATTATCCTTTATCGAAGGGGCAACATTGATTATTCATAATGCACCATTTGACTTGGGCTTTCTTGACAACGAACTTAAACTTAATGGCATAAAGAAAAAGATACAAGACTTATGTCCAGTTATTGATACTCTTGAATTATCAAAAAAACAAAGGCCTGGCACAATGCATAATTTAGACGCCCTTTGCCGTCGATTTGGTGTTGATACAAGCGAAAGAACTAGACATGGGGCTCTATTAGATGCTCAGATTCTTG
Source organism: Candidatus Pseudothioglobus singularis PS1 (assembly GCF_001281385.1). Taxonomy (NCBI): domain Bacteria; kingdom Pseudomonadati; phylum Pseudomonadota; class Gammaproteobacteria; family Pseudothioglobaceae (SeqCode); genus Pseudothioglobus (SeqCode); species Pseudothioglobus singularis (SeqCode). The sequence goes on along the minus strand of NZ_CP006911.1, from coordinate 585,476 downwards.
CTCAAGTTTATATTGCAATGACTGGCGGTCAGTCCAATTTATTTCAAGAAACCCAAAGCAATGTATCCGAGTTAACTGACCCTTCACTCATCAAAAAAAATATTGCAAATAGTGAAAAAATTAAGGTTATTTTGGCCAATAAAGATGAAACAGAACTTCATAATAACTATTTTAATAATTAAATAAAATGATCTAATAAATCAAGCTTAATTAAGCATTGACTAAGAAGACTATGACAGTATAATTACACACCTTCGGAGTGTAGCGCAGTCTGGTAGCGTATCTGGTTTGGGACCAGGTGGTCGGGGGTTCAAATCCCTCCACTCCGACCAAAATTAATTTTTAAAGTGCAAGCCTAAACTTTATTAAAGCAAAGTTATGCGCCCATAGCTCAGCTGGATAGAGCAACGGCCTTCTAAGCCGTAGGTCATACGTTCGAATCGTATTGGGCGCGCCACTTTTTTTTTATGGCGGGAATAGCTCAGTTGGTAGAGCCCCGGATTGTGATTCCGGTTGTCGCGGGTTCGAGCCCCGTTTCTCGCCCCACTTCCTATTAGGGTTTTAGCCTAATACTCAACTAAAAATAAGTCAAAAAGTCCTTTTGTGTGATCTTTTGCGTGTCATAAAGAGCTTTTTTTTGGAGAAGTTTTATGACTTACTTTTTAATGGTGAATAAGATTTAATTCCCAATTAAATTAGGTATATAATCACTCAAAATTGACTCCACACTTAAACAAGAGCCTTAAATTTGGAGGTTTAAAATGAGTAACGATAAACAGGGAATTTTTTTTATCTTGTTAGGAATGTTTTTCTTCAGCATTCAGGACGTTTTAGTTCGTCAGCTTGCCGATTATGCTTCTTTGACTCAAATAATGTTTATTCGTGGAATGGTTGGCAGCATCATACTTATTATTTTTCTTAAATTAACTAAGCGTCGTATCGACTTCAGTTCATCGTTTCCAATTCTTGCCATCACTAGAGTCTTACTATTTTTTATAGGTTTTTTATGTTTCTATTTTGCGTTGGCAAAAATGGAGTTTGCAGAGGCAACGAGCTTATTCTTTGTGACGCCATTATTTATAACAATATTATCAAAGTTTATGTTCAAGTCAGAAGTTGGTTTCTACCGTATTTGTGCCATTATTGTCGGTTTTATTGGTGTTTTACTTATTGTTAAACCAAGCCCTACAGGATTTAATTACTTTACTTTACTGCCTATAATTACTGCTTTTACATACTCAGTATCAATGATGCTTGCTAAATATACAAGCGAAAAAGATAGCGTTTTCCAACAGATGCTTCATCTATATGGAGGAAGTGTTGTACTTGCTTTTGGTGCTTGGTTGATAATTCCGTTAATCGAATTTGAACCCTCTCAGGCTAAAAACCTAGAATACCTTATAAGAGATTGGTCAATTTACAACAATTCAGTGCTTGTAATGCTTCTTAGTATTGCAGCTGTTGGAAGTGCTGGAATGCTTCTACTTACATCTGCATACCGAATTGGCTCACCCCCAGTTATTGCACCTTTTGAGTATATTATGTTAATATTTGCTATTGGAAGTGGTTACTTTATTTTTAGCGAGATACCTGATATTTATTCAATACTAGGAATGCTACTCATTACTGCAAGTGGACTCTTTGTTTTTATTCGAGAGGGAGTAAAGAAAGAACCAGTAGCAGTGAAAACCAGTTTGCGCACCTAATTAATATACTTTTCCTTTGATAACAAAAAAGGAATTTGACAAAACAAACCCTCATCTTTCTTCTATTTTTATTTGGCGAATTTCTCTGGTGATTTATTTGTATATTTTTTTATAAACCTTAATACATAATCTTCACTTAGTGATGACTCTGTCATCTTGTCCAGTCGACCCCAAGAAGCCATAGCAATTTGAGTATCATTCGCCATCCTAGAGCCCTTAAAATAGTTAGAAAGTAGAGCCTTATTTGGTACTAATAGTAGTCAAATATAGTCTTATTAAGGTATAGTAAGTTTATGAAGAAACTAATCCTAATTGTAATCCTATCCCTCTTATCAGCTCAAAGTCTTGCGGGCTCGTGTCCTCAAGGCAGTGAGGTAATAAGGACAGTATCTCCAGATGGTAGCTATTTTTTATCCAGCTGTGCCACTATGGAAGAGATTCGTATTCAGAAGGAAGACGCTTTTCTCAAAAAGCAGGATTTAACAACTGATAGCTTAGAACAATTAATTATGGCAAGTGTTAAACTTGGGATATCGTCTTTGGAGGCAATTTATGACGTTGATGGTAATCTTCTAAATAGAACTGAATTAATAGATGAATTATTATCTATAAGTACAATAATTAGTTCGGAAGAGAAAGTAGAGATGAACTTGGCATTAGAAACTCTCCCGAATCAAGAAGCGTTCAGTTTTGATAACATAGTTGTTATTGAAGACAGCAATGGTAACCCAATAATGCCAGATTCTGATTTATCATCATCCTTTAATACTTTATTCCCTGATGGTAGCTCAGGCTCAGGCTCAGGCTCAGGTGCAGGTTCAGGTTCAAGTGCAGGTTCAGGTTCAGTTCCAACTGCAGGTACACCTTCAGCTTCACCTCCAACTGATACTTACAAAGCCCCTGACACTTAAGCTAATTTGAGTCACTCTGGTGTAACTCAAATTTCACATCTGACCCAGTTTCCCCGATTAAGTAGTCATTCAAAAGGGGTGCCCTACCCCCTCTGCAATACCTTTTTCAGGCATACCTATTCCGTGCACTTTTACGTGCACGCTTTTAACTTTATGCCTGAAAAAGATGTATTTATCTGTTATTATTAGGTAGGTTTTTATACGGATTTATTGACCTATTTTTTGTTGAATGTATTGCAACCGTAGGGCATACGTTATTGGGCGCACCACTTTTTTTTATGGCGGGAATAGCTCAGTTGGTAGAGCCCCGGATTGTGATTCCGGTTGTGGCGGGTTCGAGCCCCTTTTCTCGCCTCAATTTCTTATAGATATTAATGAGATTCCAAATCAGATTGGTTTAAATGCGTATACCTTACCCTCAATCCAATTCTCGCCCTCTTTTCTTAATTTTACATTTTGAGAATTAACCAAATCAAAAAGTTCATTAGTTTGATGCATAATGTATTTATCTGAGTGGGCATAACGGGAGCTTTTTAATAGAGAGTATCCATTCTCATCTTGAATCTCAACAGAAAAAACAAAAAGCGAGTCGGAGTTACAAGACTTGTGGACTGCTTTAAAAATTGATTCTACATCTCCAATATAAATTAACACATCAAGAGCTACAAATAAATCAAATTTGCCTGGGAACGAGTTTAACTTTTCAACTATATCTCCAACAATGAGGGTATCAAAAATACCTAACTTTTTCGCTTCAGAGATCATATTTTCTGAAATATCAATACCTAAAAGATTAGTACTTATATCCCTCAAATCTTTTCCAGCTAAACCTGTTCCACATCCTAAATCTATTACATTTAGATATATACATTTCTTACTATTAATTTGAAGTATAAATTCCTTAATAATAAAAGGGAGGCTGTATTGAAGATTATTAACAAGGGCATCATTAAATCTATAAGCATAATCATCAAAAAGATTTTTTACATACTGTTTTGGTGGTTCTTTACTAGTATAACCAGTTAAAGAATTAAGCATATGTTTTGGAATAGCATATTCTGGTTCAAGTTCAATAGCTTTTTGATAATTTTCAATTGCCATCTCAACCATACCAATACTTGCAAAACATCCTCCAAGCATATTAAAAAGGAGTGCTTCTCTTGGATTTTTCTCCACGAGCATATTAAGAATTTCCAGTGCTTGTTGAATATCTCCCTGAGAGAAAAAATAAATAACACTAAGAATTTTATTTTCACTGGTCACAGCATAGTCAGAGTCTAAAGCTACAACTTTCTTAAACAATCTTACTGCTTGATCTAAGTTACCAAGTTTATAGTTTACTATGCCAAGATTATTTAAAGCTTTGGTAAAATTAGGTTTGAATTGAAGAGCTTTTTCAAAAGAATTTTTTGCCTCAATAAATTGTTTTTTTCTTAATAGTTTAATACCTTGGTCATTAAATGACTCATGTTTCATAAATTTTTTTTAGATAAATAACTTTAAGAGAAAGTATAGTTCACAATGGTTTATTAAATTTATAACTTTATAAAATAATCTTAATTATTGAATTTATTAATTGAAATCTTATTGGTATACTAATTTGAAAAGTTAATTAAGATTTTTAAATGAATACTTATAAAGTTCTTCAACATGCAACTAAAGATTTAAAAGCAGTTAAAACTGGTTTTGCTTGGTTAGCTATTCCTTTTGTAACCTGTTTACCAGTTTTTCCAGTATGGTTCTTATTTCGAGGACTCTGGAAGATTTTCATAGCCTACATTCTTACAATCCTCATATTGGCTAGTATCGATTATGAACTATACGGATATCTTGGATTTTTTAACTTTTCAACTGCAGATGGTCTTCAAGTTGTAATTATTATAGTTGAAATAGTGATATTAACCATACCAGCCTTCAAGGGAAACGATTGGGTTATTTCGAACCTACTAGAACAAGGTTATAAAGTTTCATATTCTGTTCAGGCTTCTAACGAAAAAGAAGCTTTGAAACTTGCTCAAAGTAAATATATTGATTAAACAATTAAAAAAATCCCATAAAAATAAGTAATTCTTATGAGATTTGAAAAGTATTACTAGAGAGTATTAAAAAATACTTGTTACAGCACCCCAAATACCACCTACTACGTTACCAACGCCATTAACTGCAGCAGCAGGTACAGCCATAATTGTATCCATACAGCCACTAACAAGCAATGCTAAAACAGCAATAAATAAAAATCTTAACTTCATTTTTAAAACTCCTTCAAATATTCGAAATTTTATTATAAAGTAGTTTAAATTAGTTATCCAATCAAATTTAAGATTTATTCAGTCAAGTAAATTTTCATATTACTTTTGATAATGGGGGTATATTGAAAAGTAATCTTGAAAATCGGATACTTCTAAATGAATAATTACCTCCTCAAATCTTTATCACTATTATTGTTTTTTTACAGTTTTTGCTCTTATGGATCAAATTTATCTGACGATGCTACTGCGCGGGGTATTAATACAACCTGCTCTTCATATCTAAGTCAAATAGAAAAATCTTATAATTTGAATGGATTAAACATTACATTTGCTCATCCCGATATTCCTTCAGAGCTTCCTTCTCTTCATGTTTCTTCTCAAAAATATAACAATGGAACCTCATCATTCAATGCAACCTTAATACCTGATGGCGAATATTGTTATCTGTCTACAATTTTAGTAACTTCTATTAATAACCAATCTTGCTCTGAAATTGCTCAACTAAAAGCTGAAAACGAAAATCTTGAATTATCAAACTATGCAAATGGAGGATTTATTATTCTCACTCCTGACGATAAATCTTATCAAACAATCTTGACATCTGCTGGTGAAAATTCCTGCACAATGACTGAATCACGAATGATGTGGCCTGGTAAGTAGTTTTTTTGATTTAAGGATATATATAATTCCTGCAAAAATTCATCAATATCACATCAATAAAGTTATTTATTTATATAATATAATTAATTATTTTTGATTCAAGGAAACAATATGCAAAGAATATTTCTCTTCCTACTTACTAATATTGCCATTATGGTGATTTTAAGTATTACTCTTAGAATTCTGGGGGTTGAGAGCCTTCTGATGCAAAATGGTAGTAATTTAAATATTAATGCTCTTGTAATTTTTTCTGGTGTTTTTGGTTTTGGCGGTGCATTCATCTCTCTAGCTATTTCAAAATGGATGGCTAAAAGAATGACAGGTGCCACTGTCATTTCTTCACCAAAAAATAATATGGAAAAATGGCTTATTGAAACGGTAAAAAAACAGTCTAAAATTGTTGGTATCAGGATGCCAGAAGTTGCTATCTTTCCTTCAAGTCAAATGAATGCATTTGCTACTGGAGCCAGTAAAAATAATGCCTTAGTGGCAATTTCGCAAGGTCTTCTTGATAATATGACCCAGGGTGAAATTGAAGCAGTAGTTGGTCATGAAATGAGTCATGTTGCCAATGGAGATATGGTTACACTGACTCTTATTCAAGGCGTTGTTAACACCTTTGTAATATTCTTCTCAAGAGTTATTGGTCATATTGTTGATCGAGTAATACTTAAAAACCAACGCGGCTATGGTATAGGATACTTTGTTACCACTATTTTTGCCCAAATAGTTCTTTCAATTCTGGCTAGCATTATTGTTATGTACTTTTCCCGTAAGAGAGAGTATATCGCTGATACTGGTGGGGCAGATCTAGCGGGTCATCAAAACATGATTAATGCATTAAAACGACTAGGACAGAGAGAACCAGAGCCTTTACCAGAACAATTAGCTGCATTTGGAATTGGAGAAAAACCAAAATCTAATCGTTCTCAACTCTGGTCATCTCACCCGCCACTTGAAGATAGAATCAAAGCTCTTGAAAAAAGAGCAAAAAATTCTAGATAAAAAATGTCTATCTCAATTAAATCATCAGATCAAATCGAAAAGATGCGTCTAGCTGGAAAGCTAGCATCGAGTGTACTTGAAATGATTGGTGAACATGTTAAAACAGGCGTTACTACTGAAAAGCTCGATCAAATTTGTCATGATTTTATTGTTAATGACTTAGATTCAGTTCCTGCTCCTCTTAACTATAATGGATTCCCAAAATCGATATGTACTTCTGTTAATAATGTAGTTTGTCATGGGATTCCTAGTGAAAAAAAACTCAAAAAAGGTGATATTATTAATATTGATATTACAGTTATTAAAGATGGCTTTCATGGTGACACTTCGAAAATGTTTATCATTGGTAAGCCCAGTGTTAAAGCCTTAAAAATATGTAACGTTGCTAGAGATTCTATGATGTTGGGTATTGAAAAAGTAAAGCCTGGTATTCACTTGGGAGAAATTGGCAAAGTTATTGGTACTTATGTTCATAGTAAAAACTGTTCTGTTGTTAAGGATTATTGTGGACATGGCATCGGAGAGGTCTTTCATGAACTCCCTCAAGTTATTCATTATGATGATGGAAAAATAGCTCAAAGCCCAGTTCTTGAGCCTGGAATGACTTTTACTATAGAGCCAATGGTTAATTTAGGTGGTTATGAAGTAGTTACTTCAAGAATTGATGGCTGGACAGTTACAACAAAAGACAGGTCGCTTTCAGCTCAGACAGAGCATACAATTTTAGTGACTGAAAATGGTTATGAGATCCTAACACTTAGGGATGAGGAGCTCAATCAATAACCACTTATATTAAGCTCTCGAGTACCATATTGACAATACAGCTTGTGTTAAAATAACCCTTTTTTTAGATTAATCTTCAAGTTCAGTGAAGCGCTTAAGAAATTACTTTATATCCGGGCTTTTATTTTGGATTCCACTTGCTCTAAGTGTACTCCTAATCAAATTCTTTTTGGAAATTGTAAATAACCTTGTTCCAACTAGACTTCTCCCAGAATCTCTACTTAATCTAGATACCACTATTCCGGGATCTGGAATTGTTTTAGTTATTCTTGTTATCCTTATTACAGGAGCCCTTGTTACAAATATTTTAGGTCGTAAATTGCTAGACTTATGGGAGCGTGCGTTAAACAAAATACCTGGTTTTAGAAATATTTATAACGCACTAAAGAAAATCTCTTCAACTGTTTTAAACACATCAAGTGAAAGCTTTAGAAAAGCATTTTTAATTCAATATCCAAGCAAGGGAATCTGGGTTATTGCTTTTCAATCAGGTGACTATAAAGGTGAGGTAGAAAGCATTATCGGGAAAGATGTTATTAATTTGTTTGTTCCAACAACACCCAACCCAACTTCAGGCTTTTTTGTGATGATTCCAAAAAAAGATGCGGTCGAGTTACAAATGAGTGTTGAAGAGGCGTTTAAACTAGTTATATCAGCAGGTGTTGTGACGCCTGACAATTTAAAAATTAAGGAAAAAAAATGAGGACACATTTTTGTGGTGAACTAAATAAGTCAGATCTTAATTCACAAGTAAAGCTTTGTGGCTGGGTCAATAGGAGGCGTGACCATGGAGGTGTAATATTTCTTGACGTTAGAGATAAAAAAGGAATCGCTCAAATTGTTATCAATCCAGATACTGCAAATACTTTTAAATTAGCCGAAACGATTAGGAATGAGTTCGTTCTTCAAATTACTGGCCAAGTTGTTGCTAGGGCGAATGAGATGGTAAATAGTAAAATTCCAACTGGTGAAATAGAAGTTCTTGCTTCACACATTGAAATATTAAATTCTTCAAAACCTATCCCCTTTCAACTTGATTCGATGGAAACTTCTGAGGAAGTTAGACTTAAATATCGTTATTTAGACCTCAGAAGAGAGGAGATGCAAAAGCGTTTACGACTAAGATCAAAAGTAACACACTTTATGCGTGACTTCATGGATAGTAATGACTTTCTAGACATTGAGACGCCTTTTTTAACTAAAGCAACGCCAGAAGGTGCAAGAGACTATCTCGTTCCATCAAGAACACATGAGGGTAACTTCTTTGCTCTTCCTCAATCACCACAACTGTTCAAACAGCTCCTAATGATGTCTGGATTTGAAAGATACTATCAAATTGTTAAATGTTTCAGGGATGAAGACTTAAGGGCAGATCGTCAACCCGAATTCACTCAGCTTGATGTCGAAACATCTTTTATGAATGAAGATGAAATTACATCTCTTATGGAAGAGATGATAAGAGGACTTTTTAAAGAGGTTGGCAATATTGATTTACCCTCTAAATTTCCAACAATTAGCTATAAAAAAGCCATTAATCTCTATGGTGTTGATAGGCCCGATATGAGAATTCCATTACATATGGTCGATGTGAATGACATCATGAAAGATGTAGAATTCAAAGTTTTTTCAGGGCCTGCAAATAATAAAAATGGAAGAGTTGCTGCGCTCAAAGTTGAAGGCGGGGCATCAATTAGTCGTAAGCAAATAGATGACTACACAAAGTATGTAAGCATCTATGGCGCTAAGGGCTTAGCCTATATTAAACTTAATGAAGATGGGCCTTCATCTCCCATTATTAAATTCCTAGGTGACGATGTCACTCAAAAAGTAATTGACCTAACTGAAGCAAAAACTGGAGATATTATCTTTTTTGGCGCCGATAAATCTAAAGTAGTCAATGAGGCTCTTGGTAATTTAAGGGAAAAACTTGCTCATGATTTAAATCTCTACAATAAAGAATGGGCTCCTATTTGGGTTCTCGACTTCCCTATGTTTGAAGTTTCAGATGATGGCTCCCTTAATGCCATTCATCATCCATTTACCGCGCCAAGTGTAGACTCAAAAACACTGATAGATAACCCTGAGGATTCGCTCTCAAGAGCTTATGATTTAGTAATCAATGGCTCTGAAGTTGGAGGTGGATCAATTCGTATTCACCAGAGTGACATGCAGAAAACTGTGCTAACACTTCTTGGTATTGATGATGAAGAAGCAAAAGAAAAATTTGGTTTTTTACTAGATGCGCTTGACTATGGTTGCCCGCCTCATGGTGGGATAGCTTTTGGCTTAGATAGACTCGTTATGACTTTAAGTCAAACTGAATCGATTAGGGATGTTATTGCATTCCCTAAAACACAAACTGCTGCATGTTTATTAACTGATGCGCCTTCAAGCGTTTCTAAAGCGCAGCTTAAAGATTTAAACATTAAGGTGACTCTTCCGACTAGAGTTTAATAATGCAAAACATTGAAATAGAACAATCGATTGAAAATTCAATTAAAGAGGCTCTTAAGCAAAATAACGCAACTTTGGTTGCTCATTACTACGTAAGCTCTGATCTTCAGGCCTTGGCTGAAGAATCGGGAGGTATTGTCTCGGACTCTCTTGAAATGGCAAGATTTGGTCAGAATAGTGATGCAGATACTATTATTGTTGCAGGGGTTAAATTTATGGGCGAAACTGCCAAAATTTTATCTCCTGAAAAGCGTGTTCTCGTTTTAGATACTGAGGCAAACTGCTCACTAGATTTATCATGTCCAATTGACGAATTTTCAAAATTTTGTGATCAAAAACCTGATCACGTCGTTGTCGTCTACGCAAACACTTCTGCAGAAGTAAAAGCCAGAGCGGACTGGGTTGTAACTTCTGGAAGCGCACTAAAAGTGGTCCAAAAGTTACACGATGAAGGGAAAAAAGTTCTCTGGGCCCCAGATAAACACCTAGGTCACTATGTGCAATCGATGACAGGTGTGGAGATGCTCATGTGGGATGGAGCTTGTATTGTTCATGAAGAATTTAAAGCAGAAGGACTCAAAAGGCTTATGGAGATACATCCAGAGGCTGGTGTATTGGTCCACCCTGAATCACCCAAAGAGGTGATCGCACTTGCTGATATTGTTGGATCGACAACTCAGCTTATCAATGCCGCTGCATCAAGGCCTGAAAACACCTTTATAGTTGCAACTGATAATGGCATTTTCCATAAAATGAAAGAGGTAGCGCCTCACAAAAAATTTATTGAAGCCCCAACTATGGGAGAGGGAGCTGATTGTGAATCATGTGCTCACTGTGGCTGGATGGCAATGAATAACCTTGAAAAATGCTTAGATACTTTAAATACTGGTAATAATGAAATCCTCATTAATAATCAAATTATTGATAAAGCAAAAAATTCAATTCAGCGCCTTCTGGACTTTACTAAGTAACTATAGGAGAAACTTTAAGAAAATGGCAGGACACAGCAAATGGCACAATATTCAACACAGAAAAGGTGCGCAAGATGCTAAGCGTGGAAAAATCTTCACCAAACTCATTAAAGAAATTGTTGTGGCGGCAAAAATGGGTGGTGGGGTTCTAGAAAATAATCCCTCTCTTCGTGCTGTAATAGACAAAGCTCTAGCAGCAAATATGAAAAGAGATACCATTGAAAATGCTGTAAAGCGAGGCTCAGGCGATTTAGATGGTGAAAACTATGAAGAAATTCGCTACGAAGGCTATGGCCTTGGTGGTACTGCCATTATGGTAGATTGTCTGACTGATAACAAAAACCGTACCGTTTCTGATGTTAGGCATGCATTCAGTAAACATGGTGGAAACCTTGGAACAGACGGCTCAGTATCCTACATGTTCTCCAAACAAGGTTTTTTAAGCTTTGGTTCTGGGGATGAGGACACAATTATGGAAATTGCAATTGAATCAGGAGCAGAAGATATTATCTCTAATGAAGATGGGTCAATTGATGTTGTGACGACTCCAGAGAATTTTTTTCCAGTTAAAGATGCATTAATTGCTAAAAACCTTATACCTGATCATTCACAGATCACTATGGAGCCAGCTAATAGAATCGAACTCAATCTTGAGGATGCAGATAAATTTATGAAGCTAATTGATAGACTTGAAGATCTTGATGACACTCAAGAAGTCTATCATAATGCTGATATTTCAGACGAAATACTGTCTGAACTATGATCGCTTTTCATACTGGAATTCAAGCGCTTAGAAATTTTAAAGTAAAGGCACTTAATAAAAAAATTAGTGCGCTCATCCCCAACATTGAGCTAATCTCTTCTGAATATATTCACTTTATTGAATCAAAAAATGATCTTAACCCTTCAACCAGATCTTCGCTTGATAAACTCTTAAATTATGCTCCAAAAGCGAATCTAGTTAACTCAAACTTCCAAATTACAATCTCACCAAGAATAGGAACTATTTCACCTTGGTCCTCCAAAGCATCTGAAATATGCAAACTTTGTGGATTATTGGATATCAAAAGACTAGAGCGAGGCATAACTTATCATTTCAACCGAAGCGCTAATGATAGGGAATTAAAAACTATCCTTGAATTCGTGATGGACAAAATGACTGAATCCTATCTTGAAAATATTGAGGATTCAAAATTATTATTTCATGAACTTCAACCCAGCAACTTTGATAGTATTGATATTCTTGAAAATGGGAAATCAGCAATTATTAAGGCTAATATTGAACTTGGACTTGCATTAAGTGGAAGTGAAATTAATTATCTATTTGATAGCTTTAAAGACTTACAAAGAAACCCTAGAGATATCGAATTAATGATGTTTGCTCAAGCAAACTCTGAACACTGCAGACATAAAATCTTTAATGCTGACTGGACAATTGACTCTGAAAAACAGGCGATTTCACTTTTTGGTATGATCAAAAATACTTATCATCAAAATCCTGATGGTCTTTTATCAGTCTACAGTGATAACTCTGCAGTTATGAGTGGCTATAAATCAGACTTCTTCGAGCCTGATGAAGAAGGTATTTATAAGACATCAAATGCTGAAAAAGCAGTCCTTATGAAAGTTGAAACACACAACCACCCTACTGCGATTGCTCCAGATCCTGGAGCAGCAACCGGCTCTGGGGGTGAAATTAGGGACGAAGGGGCAACCGGGAGAGGCTCTAAACCAAAAGCCGGTCTATGCGGCTTCTCAGTATCAAATTTAAAGATACCTAATTCAACTCAGGACTGGGAAAAGGATTATGGAAAGCCAAACCAAATAGCATCGGCACTTGATATTATGATTGATGCACCAATTGGCGCCGCATCTTTTAACAACGAATTTGGAAGGCCCAATACTTGTGGGTACTTTAGAACCTATGAGCAGCGATCTTATAATGAAGAGATAAGAGGCTACCATAAGCCAATCATGCTTGCCGGTGGAATCGGAAATATTAAGGAGAATCATGTTGATAAAGGTGTAATCTCGAATGGAGATAAGATTATTGTGCTTGGAGGACCTGCGATGCTTATTGGTCTTGGTGGGGGAGCAGCCTCGAGTATAGGAAGTGGTGATCAAAATGAAGATCTCGATTTTGCTTCTGTTCAAAGAGCCAACCCAGAAATGCAAAGACGCGCTCAAGAAGTGATCAGTGCTTGTGCCAATTTGGGTGATGCTAATCCAATTGTATCAATCCATGACATTGGAGCTGGCGGCCTTTCAAATGGAATACCTGAACTGGTAAATGACTCAAAAAAAGGTGCAAAGCTCCAATTAAGGTCAATACCCAATGACGAAAAAAAAATGTCGCCTCTAGAAATATGGTGTAATGAGTCTCAAGAAAGGTACGTCATTGCAATTAAGGAAAAAAGTATCGATCTGTTTAATGAGATTTGCGTTAAAGAGAGAGCACCTTACGCAGTTCTTGGAAATGCAACGAATGATAGACATTTAACGCTTGAAGATTCATATTTTGATAATAAACCTATCGATCTAGAGATGTCGCTCCTCTTTGGCTCATCACCTAAAACTCATAAAGATGTTGCTACCCTGCCTAATGCTGAAAAAGCTTTTGATGCGAGTAATATTTCTATAAGCGATGCCATTGATCGGTTATTAGCACTTCCTACAATAGCGAGTAAAAAATTTTTAATTACGATTGCAGATCGATCAGTGACTGGCCTTATTGCTAGAGATCAAATGATTGGACCCTGGCAAGTACCTGTAGCAGATTGCGCGATATCACTCTCAGATTTCAGAGGCTATCAAGGTGAAGCAATGTCTATTGGTGAGAAAACACCACTATCTCTTATCAATGCAGCTGCAGCAGCAAGAATGAGTGTTGGAGAGGCGCTGACTAATCTAATGAGTGCATACATTGAGGATATTAAACACATTAACTTATCTGCAAATTGGATGTGCGCCAGTGGGCATCCGGGTGAAGATGCAAAACTTTATGAGGCGGTTAAATCGATTGGGATGGAACTTTGTCCTGAGCTCGGATTAACTATTCCTGTTGGAAAAGACTCCATGTCCATGAAGAGCTCTTGGGATGAGAATGGGGAGAGTAAATCAGTTACAGCTCCTCTTTCGCTTATTATTAGTGCCTTCTCAAAAACACCTGATACTAGACAGCAAATTACACCTTTACTTGCTAATGAAATAGAGTCAGAACTTTTTTTAGTTGATCTTGGATTAGGAAAAAATAGAATGGGGGGATCGTGCTTAGCACAAGTATTTAACCAAATTGGAAATGATGCACCCGATCTTGATGACCCAAAACTTTTCTCTCAATTTTTTTCATTAATCAACACATTCAACAAAGAGAATTTAATTACTGCTTATCACGATCGATCCGATGGTGGCGCCTTAATCTCTTTATTAGAGATGGCATTTGCGTCTCATTGTGGTTTAGATATTTATACTTCAGACCTCTTACCTGAACTATTTAATGAGGAACTGGGATGCATCATTCAAATTCCAACAACTAACATCAATAGAGTTTTTGACTCTCTAAAAGATATTGGACTCAAACACTCAACCAAACGAATTGCTAGAATTAATTTAAATGATGAAATTGTAATCTATCATGAAAATGATATCGTTTTTCAAGACAAGAGAAAAAATCTTTTTAAAAAGTGGTCTTCAACCTCATACGAAATTGCAAAATTAAGGGACAACCCAGAATGCGTCGAATCTGAAAATATTGAAATCCTTAAGGACTCAAGTGGTCTCAAAGTTCGACCAACATTCGATCTCAATGAATCTATTATTACTCCTTATATAAATTTTGGTACAAAGCCAAAAATTGCTATCCTAAGAGAGCAAGGAATTAATGGGCATATTGAAATGGCAGCTGCTTTTACTCAGGCTGGCTTTGAAGCAACTGATGTTCATATGAGTCAGATTCTTTCTGGAAAAATATCCTTATCCAGCTTTAAGGGTTTGGCCGCTTGTGGAGGATTTTCCTATGGAGATGTTTTAGGTGCTGGAAGAGGCTGGGCAAATTCGATTCTTTTAAACAGCCTGGCCAAAGATGAGTTTTCTGAATATTTTTTAAGATCTGATAGTTTCACTTTGGGGGTGTGTAATGGCTGCCAAATGATTTCTAATCTTCAATCAATCATTCCAGGCTCAACAGCTTGGCCTTCCTTTGAGAAAAACACATCAGAACAATTTGAGGCACGTCTTACAGGCGTCAAAATTAGTAATTCGAAATCTATATTCTTTAGTGGAATGGAAGGCTCAATCATGCCTATAGCAATTGCACATGGAGAGGGTAAAGCTAGATTTGACTCTAAAACTAAAATTACTAGTATTGCTATGCAGTATGTTGACTATTCTGGAGATCCATCTAAAGTATATCCACACAATCCTAATGGCTCTGAAAACTCTGCAGCAGGCATTTGTGATGAATCTGGCAGAATTACAATCATGATGCCCCACCCTGAAAGAGTTTTTCGAACAGTTCAAAACTCTTGGCATCCAAATGAATGGCAAGAGAGATCGCCGTGGCTTAGAATGTTTGAAAACGCCAGGAAATGGATTGACTAAATATAGCTATAGAGGCCCTTATCCAAATGACGCCTTATAAGGTTATCAGGAGCAATAGAAGAACCCTAAGTATTTCAATTAATGAAAATGCTGAATTAATTGTGCGAGCCCCTCATCTACTTTCAATGAATAAAATTCATGACTTTATTAATGAAAAGAAAAAATGGGTCAACAAGCAACAAAAGATTATCAATAATCGTTTAAGTGATAGCGCCTTTGATAAAGATATGGCTTTAATGTTAGGATCCTTATATCCCATTAAAATAAAAACGGATCAATCCGAAAAATTAACTTTCAATGGTGAAGAATTTTTAGTGTGTTCAAGTGATCAAGAGTTGATTCACTCATCTCTAAAGAAATGGTACAAAAAAAAATTTAGAGAGGTTGCTATTCCAAGGCTTACTTATTTTGCCGATCAATATAATTTATCTGTAAACCAAGTTCGAATCAAAGAGCAGAAAACATTGTGGGGCTCTTGCTCATCCAGGAATAATATTAATCTAAACTACCTGTTAATTATGGCTCCCATGAACGTCATTGACTATGTCATTATTCATGAACTAGCACACACAATTCATAGGAATCATTCATCTCATTTTTGGAAAACTGTTGAATCTATGATGCCTAACTTCAAAGAAGCTAAAACTTGGCTAAAGGATTACGGCTACAAACTAAGAAAACTTTAATTTAATTAGCTATTGTATTTTTCAACAGCCTCTTGCATAGCATCCTTAAGGGTATCCTGCTCAGCCATTTCAATAATAATATCACCGCCGCCCACTAATTCAGAGTTGAAATAGATTTGGGGAAATGTAGGCCAATCAGCAAAGTCTGGGAGACTTTGAAAAACTTCTTGATCTTCAAAAATATTAACGTAAGCAAACTCAACTCCCGTTGATGCTAAAGTTTGAGATGCACGTGCAGAAAATCCACACTGAGGAAACTGTGGTGTTCCTTTCATATAAATAACAATTGCAGCGCTATCGACTTGCTTTTGAATTTTTTCTAATACTTCCACTTTATTGCTCCAATTTTTTTCTGCTATTTTAATCTAGTATTATAAATACTGCAAAGATACATACAATAATTATTGCTTAATTGCTTGGGAAATAAGATATTTTTGACCCTGTTTAATTTTTTTATAATTTCCAAAAACTGATTTAAAATTATTTTTTATAAAGTCCTTAAGACCATTAATGGTCACAACAGTTATTGACCCCCCTGGCTGCAGCGCATCAAATGCATCATTAAGAATAATTGAAAGCTGCTCTCTTCCGACTTTGGCAGGAATATTTGAAATGATTTGATTAAATTTTATATCATTTGGTACTTGCAAAAATGCATCAGAAAGATAGGCCTTAGCATTGCTAACATTATTAATCTTTGCATTGTATTTTGAAAGTTCAACCGCCACAAAGTCCTTATCTACCATATGAACTTTTCCCTTGTGACACTGCCTAGCCAATGCAAGACCAATTGGTCCATAACCACACCCTAAATCAAGACAAATGTCATTTTCATTGGCGCTAATATACTTCATCAGAAGAAGCGTACCATCATCAATCGATCGGGGGCTAAAAACCCCCCACCGAGTGTGTAGCTTAAATCTAGAATTTAACAGCTCCACATCTAAAACAATATCTTTCTTAAGTTGGGCAATATCTTTTCTATCAAACATTTGAATAACTATCTCTTATTTAAAAAATGTATTTATAAAATTATCTATGTTTTTTGTTGAGTGTGATTAGCATCATCACCAATATGAACCTCACCTCTTTTCTTGGCAAGTTGGACCTGCTTCTCTCTTTCTCGGTATCTACCTACTTGTTCAATGTTTTTTGTCCCATAACATCTTGGGCAGGATGTGCCCTTCTCATAGTGAGGGTGTTTTGTATCTTCTTCAGTAATCGGAAACCGACATGCATGACATTGATCATATTTACCTTGCTCAAGGTTATGCTTAACAGCTACTCTATCATCAAATACAAAGCATTCACCTTCCCAAAGACTCTCTTCCTCTTTAACCTCTTCCAAGTATTTAAGAATCCCACCCTGAAGATGAAAAACATTTTCAAAACCCTCAGACTTTAAATAGGCTGTAGATTTTTCACAGCGAATTCCGCCGGTACAAAACATGGCAATTTTTTTGTCTTGATATTGCTTTAGACTATTTTTTGTAAAACTTGGAAACTCCCTAAAAGTTTCAGTATTTGGGTTAATAGCACCCTTGAAGCTTCCAATTTCATACTCATAATTATTCCTTGTATCAATTAGTATGACATCAGGATCATTGATTAAATTATTCCAGTCTTTTGGCTTAATATAAGTTCCTACAGAATGATTAGGATCAATTTCTGAAAGACCCATGGTAACTATTTCTTTTTTTAGTTTGACTTTAAGTCTCTTAAATGGTGGTTTTTTGCTATATGAAAATTTATATTCCAATTCAAGAAATCTATCATCAGTTTGAAGGTAATCAAGAACTTTTTCAACACTATCTTTACCCCCTGAAATGGTTCCATTTATGCCTTCTCTTGCAAGCAGTAGAGTTCCTTTAACACTTAAAGCATCTAAAAATGACTTCAGTGGAGCCTGGATATCCTCAAAATCATCTAGCCGAGTAAACTTGTATAAAGCGCAAATAGCGTACATATTTCAAGATAACCCTACAAAAAATGTTAATTTTACTAGTAGCCGAAAGTAATTTAAGTTTATTTAGACTTATCATAAACATTAAAACTCCATTAGGGCTCCACTATTCTCAATACTGACAAGTGTATAATTCGACTCTTTTCTCTGCTATTTAATTAAGTTTTTTAACGAAGTCGAATGATCTTAAATCACATTCATAATCCTAGCGATATCAAAAAATTAGATATTAATGAACTTAATTCTCTTGCAGAAGAAATTAAGTTATTCTTAATTGAGAGCATTGAAAAGACAGGTGGTCATTTAAGTTCGAACCTTGGAACAATTGAATTGACCTTGGCAATGCATTATGTTTTTGACAGCCCTGATGATACTTTCGTCTGGGATGTGGGTCATCAGGCATACACTCATAAAATATTAACAGGTCGCAAAGATCTAATGTCAACTCTTCGTCAAAAAGATGGCTTATCTGGTTTTACAAAGCGAAGTGAAAGTGAGCATGATGTCTTCGGCGCTGGTCATTCCTCAACCTCCATTAGTGCGGCCCTCGGAATTGCTATGGCAAATAAACTCAATAATAATTCAGACACCTCAATAGCTGTCATTGGAGATGGTGCGCTAACGGGTGGCATGTCATTTGAAGCTATGAATCATGCTGGAGATACAGATGCCAACCTGCTCATCATTCTCAATGATAACGATATGTCCATCTCCAAAAATGTGGGTGCACTAAGCAAATATTTAACGCGTCTTATTTCTGGAAAGATATACTCAACTATGAAATCTAAATCGCTTGAATTCCTTGAAAGGCTTCCACGTATTCAAAAGTTTGCAAAACGATCTGAGGAGCATTTAAAAGGAATGATCTTGCCAGGTACTCTTTTTGAAGAATTAGGAATAGATTACTTTGGCCCAATTGATGGACATGATATTTCCATATTAGTCAAAACTCTAGAAAATCTTAAAAATCTTAAAAAACCCAGAATACTTCACATCATTACAAAAAAAGGTCATGGCTTGGAAGCTGCAGAAGAGAATCCACTAAAATTTCATGGTATATCGCCGCCATCATTATCAAGTAATAACTTTCCAAGCTATAGTAGCGTTTTTGGAAAATGGCTTTGTGATACTGCTAAGGATGATCAAAGTCTTATTGGAATAACCCCAGCAATGTCAGAAGGGTCTGGAATGGTTGAATTTGCAAATAGCTTTCCGGAACGTTTTGTAGATGTTGCCATTGCAGAGCAGCATGCAGTTACTCTGGCTGGCGGAATTGCAACTAAAGGACTAAAACCTGTAGTTGCAATTTATTCAACATTTTTACAGCGTGGCTATGACCAATTTATTCACGACATTGCTCTACAAAATTTAAATGTTACGTTTGCAATTGATCGAGCAGGACTAGTTGGTGCAGATGGTGCAACACATGCAGGTATTTATGATTTGAGTTTTTTAAGATGTATCCCTAACATTATTATTATTGCACCCAGTTCGTCATTGGAAATGTATAAAGCGCTTAATTTTGCTCATAATTTTGATGGGCCAGTTTGTGTGAGATTTCCAAGAGGAAAATCTGAGATTTTGGAATTTGTTTCATCCTCAACAATTGAGCTTGGGAAAGGAAATATAGTTAAAACTGGAAAAGATACTGCTATTTTTGCTTTTGGAAATATGCTTGAAATTGCGCTTGAAGCTTCTGAAAAAATTAATGCTACAGTTGTTGATATGAGGTTTGTTAAGCCCTTAGATAAAGCTTTAATTATTGAGATTGCAAATAACTCTAAAGTACTTATCTCTATTGAAGATAATACTGTCAATGGTGGTGCAGGTAGCGCCATTAATGAACTATTACAGGAAAATAACATTAATACGCCTTTGAAAATTCTTGGTGTCCCTGATAAGGTTACAGAGCATGGTTCCCAATCTGAGCTTTATGAGCTTTACGGACTCACATCAGAAAATATTATTAATGTGTCTAAAAATAAATGAAAGAGACATTAAAAAAATATAGCCCAAAGCGAGAAAATGTTAATTTAGGTTGGCTCAATAAGCACTTGGCTGATCCAGAGTTGTGGAAATGGAATAAAAGGACTATTGCCAAAGCTTTTGCTATTGGATTATTTTGTGCATTCCTTCCTATTCCCGGGCATACTCTATTGGGAGCAGTTCTTGCAGTTATATTTTCAGCAAACATCTTACTTTCAATGCTCTTGGTTTGGGTGAATAACCCAATCACCATGGTTCCCATTTTTTATTTCACTTATAAATTGGGTGCTTCAATTATGGGGATTGAAATGGATCCAGGCTTTGAATTTTCATTTTCATACCTAATGGATAACTTTGGAAGTGCTACTCTGGCTATGTGGGTTGGAGGAATAATAACTTCTACAATTACAGCAATACTTGGCTATTTTGCAATTATTACTATCTATAAATATAGGGCAATTAAAAGAGCTAAACGTTGGAAATAGGAATTCGCCTTCTTATCTGCGCCTCAAGAGTGTCGACTAATGAATCATTAGTAACCTTACTGTGAGTCTTTCCATCAATATAGAGAAGGTTTGGAGAGCCTCCCGTTAGGCCTACACTAACCTCTTTTGCCTCTCCCGGACCATTAACGACGCAACCAATAACGGCTACATCAATCGACTCAGTAATATCTTCAAGACGAGATTCAAGTTCATTAACAACTGAAATGACATCAAACTTTTGCCTAGAGCATGATGGGCAGGCAATTAAATTAACGCCTTTTTTTCTTAAATGAAGTGACTTTAAAATATCAAAGCCAACCTTGATCTCATCAACTGGATCAGAAGCAAGTGAAACTCGAATAGTATCTCCAATCCCCTCACTCAAAAGTAATCCCATGCCAATTGAAGACTTGACAGCACCAGAACGAAAAGAGCCGGCTTCAGTTATACCTAGATGAAGTGGGTTATCAATTTGCGAAGCTAATTGACGATAGGCGAACACAGTCATAAAAACCTCTGAGGCCTTTAATGAAACTTTATAGTTATCAAAATTCAGTCTATCAAGAATATCAATATGTCTAAATGCTGACTCAACCATTGCTTCAGGCGTTGGCTCCGTATATTTTTTTTGTAGATCTTTTTCAAGTGAACCCGCATTAACACCTATTCTTATTGGTATTCCATTATCTTTTGCTGAAGCAACAACTTCCTTAATTCGATCCTCTTTCCCAATATTCCCTGGATTTATTCTTAAGCAATCAGCGCCATACCCTGCTACTTTTAAAGCAATCTTATAATCAAAATGAATGTCAGTGATTAAAGGAATATTGACACGCTTCTTTATTTTTTTGAATGCCTCTGCTGCATCCATAGTGGGAATCGACACCCGAACTAAATCAGC
This sequence comes from Candidatus Pseudothioglobus singularis PS1, assembly GCF_001281385.1. Lineage (NCBI taxonomy): Bacteria > Pseudomonadati > Pseudomonadota > Gammaproteobacteria > Pseudothioglobaceae (SeqCode) > Pseudothioglobus (SeqCode) > Pseudothioglobus singularis (SeqCode). Next base: position 564,117 of record NZ_CP006911.1, on the reverse strand, counting down.
CCCAGCGTTCTCAAGAGAAAGTATTTGATTCACTGTAGAATCTACATCGCATGTATCAGTATTAGTCATGCTCTGAACACTAATTGGAGAATCTCCTCCAATAGCAACATTTCCCACAAATATTTGCTTAGATAATCTTCGATTAATTTTGTGTATTTGCTTCATAATTACTAATTACTTCATCCAGACTTTCGCTATTATTAATAGTTGTTTCAGAAATCGATTCGTCAACTTGATTGACTGAACCTAATTGATTTTTTAATAAAGAAACAGGCTCACTATCCTCAATCGGCCTACTGATGATAATTGAACTGGAGCTTCCCTCTGACAACTCTAAATCCTGAAAATAATACCACATGCCTAATAGAATTATAAATAACAAAACAACCCAGAAGAGTTTTCCTTTAAGTTGTTTTTTCTTTTTAGGATAGTAATCTATTCCGCTCAGCATTTCTTCTGCTCTTGTCTAAGACTTTTCCAGCCAACTGGCCACATGCGGCATCAACATCATCACCTCTTGTTCTTCTTGTGGTCGTTCTTATACCAGCTTTAAAGAGGACATCTTGAAACTTGTCGATAGTTGAAGGGCTTGATGTTTTGTATTGAGACTCTGGAAAAGGGTTAAAGGGAATTAAATTAACTTTTGCTGATTCACTCTCAAACCAGTAATTTAAAAGCTTTGAAAGGGATTTAGCCTGCTCAATAGAATCATTGACTCCATCAAGCATGACATACTCAAATAATATATGCCTTTCTTGAGTTCCAGCTTTTAGGTAATAATGGCATGCCTTCATAAGCTCTTTTATAGGATATTTTTGATTGATGGGGACCAATATATCTCTAAGTATATCATCGGGTGCATGTAAAGAAATAGCCAAGCTAACCGGAACAGTGTCTGACATTCTTATGAGTGCAGGCACAATTCCTGATGATGAGACAGTTACTTTTCTCCTTGAAAGGCCAAATGCCCAATCATCCAAAAGAATTTCACATGCATCATAAACCGGAGATTCATTGAGAAGAGGCTCCCCCATTCCCATAAAAACAACATTAGTGATTCTACTATTATGGGCCTCAAGATAGTTTTTAGCAATCAAGACTTGAGCGATGATCTCGTGATTTTTGAGGTTACGATTAAAGCCCTGATAGCCAGTTGAACAGAAAGTACAAGCCAATGAGCATCCAACCTGCGAAGAAATACACAAAGTTCCTCTATCCTTTTGAGGTATGAAGACACTTTCAATATGATTGTCTTCACCAAGCTTTATAACCCACTTGACTACCCCGTCCTTAGAGTGATTCAAGGAGACAATCTCAGGCATATTTATTGAGGCGATTGAGTCAAGTTTTTGTCTTAAATCTTTAGAAAAGTTATGCATATCATCAAAGTCGGTAACACCTTGATGATAAACCCACTGCATAATTTGTTTAGTGCGAAAGGGTTTCTCATTTAAATCAGAAAAAAACTTCTTAAGCTTACTTTGCGTAAGCCCTAGAAGGTTTTGTTTTTCTAACATAAGACAATATCCTTCTTTTATCTATCTAGTTCTTGGACAAACGCCATCATCGCCAAAGAAATATGCAATTTCAATTGCTGCATTTTCCTGAGAATCAGAACCATGAACTGCATTTTCATCCAAGGACTCTGCAAAGTCAGCTCTTATTGTTCCTGCGTCGGCCTCTTTTGGATTAGTAGCTCCCATTATTTCACGATGCTTTGCAACAGCATTTTCACCCTCAAGAACTTGGATCATCACTGGACCAGATGTCATAAAACTTACTAGGTCATTAAAGAAAGGTCTGTCTTGATGAACGGCATAGAATCCACCAGCCATTTCATCATCCAGGTGAATCATTTTTGATGCAACAATTTTAAACCCAGCACTTTCAAAGCGTGAATAAATTTGGCCAATTACATTTTTAGCTACAGCATCCGGTTTAATTATAGATAGAGTTTGTTCCATGGATAAATCCCCAATTATTTAAAAAGGCGATATTTTACCATGCTAATGTAGATTTCTTTTAATTACAGAGAAAATTGAAAGCTCTTGTTATTAATGTAAAAATTAATCAAAATTAACTTTTTTTATTGATTTCACTCGTCTGAAATTATCATACAAATCAAAGCCTCTAAAATAGGCACTGGCAATTGGCAAAAACCATGGCTTTCCAAAGTAGTATGGCCTTGTTTCTAGAGGCGTTTGTTCAAAAACAGACACTCTTTGATCTGGATTTAATATTTTAAGTGCGGCTTTATGGCCCAAATAGGGGGCCATTGCAACGCCATTTCCACAGTACCCAAGTGCGGAATATATGCCATTTTTTGAGCTAAGATTTGGAAGCTGACTAAAACTAAAGCCAGTAAATCCTGTCCAGCAATGACTAATGTCAACATCCTTCAAAGAGGGAAAAATTTCAGACAGCATTTTCTTAAGCGTTGGCAGAGCGTCTTCAGCACTCATTGCGTGCATTGCAGCTCGGGTACCCAGCATAATTCTTTTTCCACAAGGAGTAGCTCGATAGTAACAATAACGTTTACGAGTCTCCACCATACAATGGCCTCCTGGTAATAACGATTTCACTCTATCCTCACCAATATCAACAGTTGTAATAATAAAGCTTGGAACTGGCAACACACGCCTAGATAAATACTTTGAAAGATTAGAGCGTGTGTATCCATTTGTTGCCATTAATACGTCTTTGCATTCAATAGAGGTGTCATCAGTATTAACTGTAAACAATAGTTCATTTGATTTTGATTTTTTAATAATTTTAGTTACAGGTCTACTTCCATAAACCATTGCACCTGCATTAATTGCAAGTTTCAATAAGCCATAATGAAATTTACGAGGTTGAACCGCTCCATGGTCTTCATAATACTGCCCTCCAAAATATAAATCAGTTTTAATTGACTTCTTTAGAAGATCTAAATTGATCATTTGAGAATTAAAATCTTCAATATCTTTTAATTTATTTAAATTATTAGACATATCTGTTTGGTTTTGAGGTAGCCATGAGGTTCTAAGCCTTCCACAAATTTGAAGATCACAATCAATCTGATTCTCTTTAATTAAATTAGTCGTATAAGCCAGTGAGGCATTAGCTTCTTTATGAAGATTGGAGGCTACCTCTGAGCCATATTTTTGCTGCGCATGATCATTCGAAACTTTATGGCCTGAACCTAACATGCCACCATTGCGAGTGCTGGCTCCAAATCCAATATCCTCAGCATCCAAAACAATAACTTTTTTACCATTATTTGCCAACGTTAAAGCAGCACTAAGACCTGTATAACCAGCTCCAACAATTACAACATCCACACTTTGAGGAAGTTCGGTATTGTTTTCAAATCGTGGCTGACCTTCCCACCAATAAGGAGTAAATTTAGTCATACAAAAAAAATAATTAAAACGCAGGAGTATCTTAACCTTTTTATGTATAGATTTCTATAAGAAAGGATGTTTTAGTTTTGTATATATAAGTATTATAATGAAACAGCAAAAAATGTATTTACTATGAAAAACCAACTATTAAATTCTCCGATCACATTTCCAAAGAACCTGCCAGAAGGATATCATTATCTTGAGGATGAGCCAGTTTATGATCCTAAAAAGCATCTTGCATTAGAGTATCCCAAAGACTCTATTTCATTAAAGGATCTTGGCTATAGTGCTGAAGAAATTTCAAAGTGTCCGACTGAGTTTGCTATTTCTGGTGTTGCGAGACTCTTATCTAATGAAGGCTCAGAAGAATTAATGAAAGTTATACAGAAGCTAAAAACATTTTCCTCAAGCGGTGGATCAAGGATTCAGCATATGTTAAGAGGCTGTGTATATCGCTCCCGCTTTCTAAGAGATCTATGTTTATGCCCTGAGGTTAGCAGTTTTATGTCAAAAATTTATGGCATTCCTGTATCCCCTCACTCAATTCCATTGCACCTTGGACACTGTAATTTTGCTCCGGATGATCTAAATCGAGCAGTAGATAGATGGCATACTGATACCATTGGACTTGACTATGTCATGATAGTTTCAGATCCAACCAAGCAAGTAGGAGGTGAATTTCAATACTACATGGGCACCAAAAATGAAGTAGAAAAAATAACAAATAAAGGTGAAAAACTATCTGAAAAAAAAATAAAGAGCCCTCACTTTCCTGGTCCTGGTTACATAGTAGTAATGCAAGGAAATATGGTTGTTCACCGCGGTGCAAAACTCAAAGAGCATTTTGACCGAATCACAATGGTTAATGGGTATGTGCCTCTGGAGATTGAATCAGATGATCCCTCTAGATTCTCAGATGTAAAAAGTGTTGACCCTCATCAGTTATTATTCCCGGAATGGGCAAAGCATAAGGCTTGGCTTTCAAGAGGAAAACTCAATCGATTAATTGAAGAACTTCCTTTTACTGATGACACTCATCTAATTATTAAAGAGCTCAAAGATGCAATAAAGGATGTAGAAACTGCAATCAATGATCTCAGTAGCAATGAAGATGGGCAACAAAACTATTATGTGGATCTCGACAAATGACTTTACTGAAGAAACGTAATTGAAAAATTTATAAATAATTTTTTAGAAATAAAAAAGGCGCCATAGGCGCCTTTTTAATGAAACAATATAACTTAATTAGTTACATGCATCCTTCAATGCCTTACCAGCTTTGAATGCTGCCACATTAGAAGCTTTAATTTGAATAGTAGCTCCTGTCTGAGGGTTACGACCAGTACGAGCTGCACGACTTCTTACAACAAAACTACCAAATCCAGTAAGTTGAACACCATCACCACTTGCCATAGCAGAAGTGATAGCACCAGTAGTAGCATTTAAAGCTCTTGCAGCATCTGCTTTAGAAAGGTTAGCACCTGAAGCGATTGCATCAATTAATTCTGATTTATTCATTTTAATTCTCTCCAATAAAAGTTTGTTAAAAAAATTAGACAGAGCGGAAGAGGTAACTTTTACACCTTTTTAGGAGGAAAGAATCAAAAGAAACCATCTGCCTCCAACGCTGTATCTAGTAGTTATTGTACTATCAAAAGAAAGTTATTTGAAAAATAATTTAAAAAAAATATTATATTTTATTGATTACTCTCTTTTAGTGCTCTAGCTTTATCCAGTTTCCAGTCTCTATCTTTAATATCTTGCCTCTTGTCATGTGCTTTTTTTCCTTTTGCAACTCCGATTTCAAGCTTTACATGACCCCTTGCCCAATATAATTTTAGAGGAACAACAGTTGCTCCTTTTTGCGTAATTTTTTCCCTTAATCTATTAATTTCAAGTCTATTAAGTAGCAGCTTTCGAGTTCTAATTGGGTCACAATCTACATGGCTTGAAGCTGATCTTAATGGAGAAATATGGGCACCAAAAAGAAAGAGCTCATTATTTTTATAAATAACATAGCTTTCTTTAATTTGAACTTTATTCTCTCTAAGGCTTTTAACTTCCCAGCCTAGTAAACTTAGACCTGCCTCTAGACTTTGTTCGATAAAATAGTCATGCCTAGCTTTTTTATTTAAAGCAATAGTATTTGAATTATCTTTTTTATTTTTTGCCATGCATCGTATTTCTAAAAGTGCAATTGTTCCATACACACCTCAGCAAATGTTTGAGCTAGTTAATAATATAGATGACTATTCTCAATTTTTAAACTGGTGTGACTCTTCCTCTATTTTAAATGAATCTGGTAATCAAATCACTGCCTCAGTTCAGATTAATAAAAGTGGCTTTAAACAAACATTTACAACGATCAATACTTTAACTCCATTTCAGTCGATAGAAATGAAACTACTGGATGGCCCTTTCGATGAGCTTTCTGGGGAGTGGCGATTTGAATCGCTTGGTGAAAATGCTGCAAAGGTCCATCTAGAACTTGAATTTAGCTTTAAATCAATGCTACTCGACATGACAATCTCCCCTGTATTTAAAAGTATTGCCAACTCACAATTAGACGCTTTTGTTGATAGAGCAAAAATTGTTTATGGCTAAAGTTATAGCATTTAATAAACCATTTGGAGTGATATGCCAGTTTAGTGGTGAGGGGGATACATTAGCAAATTATGTAAATATTCCAGATATATATCCAGTGGGTAGACTCGATAAAGACTCCGAGGGCTTGGTCATACTAACTGATGACGGCTATCTTCAAAATCGCGTCTCTGATCCAAAATATAAGAAAATAAAAACCTATGTTGTGCAGGTTGAAGGAGAGATAACAAATACCGCAACTTCTGCTCTAGAAAAAGGAGTTAAGCTTAAAGATGGAATGACAAAGCCAGCCAGTATTAAAAAAATTGAAGAGCCAGATTGGCTTTGGGATAGATCAAATCCAATTCGAAAAAGAAAAAATATACCAACCTCCTGGATTGAAATCTCAATTAGTGAAGGAAGAAATCGTCAAGTGAGGAGGATGACTGCATGCGTTGGCTTTCCTACTCTCAGATTAATTAGAATAAGCGTTGATCGATGGAAACTAGGAAATATTAAAGTGGGCTCATATGTCTCTTTTTAGACTAGCATATGATGCTCTAATCTGCAATGATGTGAGTGAGAAAGTAATTTTAACTAGTAAACTTATTCATTATAAGGGTCTGAAAGATGCCTATCCAAAATGCAAGATTAAAAAAATTCCAATTCCTGGTCGACCCCAAAAGCCAACCTTAGTTAATTTTAATGGAGCTCCAAAAAGAGATAAGTCTGAACTAGGCATGATAAAAAATATTCATGCCATTTGTCACATTGAGTTCAATGCAATCAATTTAGCGCTTGATGCAATTTACAGATTTCAAGAGATGCCAATTGAATACTATGATGACTGGATTAAAGTTGCCATTGAGGAATCCTATCACTTTACACTTCTAAGAAAATATCTTGAGAGCCTAGAATATCAATATGGAGATTTCGATGCTCATAATGGCTTATGGCAAATGACAGTTGAAACTGACTATGATGTATTGGCAAGAATGGCGCTAGTTCCAAGGGTTCTTGAAGCAAGAGGATTGGATGTCACTCCGAGCATCAAAAAAAAATTTAGCGGCTCAAAGTACAACGAAATGGTTTCAATATTAGATATTATTTTTGAAGATGAAATTGGGCATGTAAAGATTGGAAACTTTTGGTATCAATATTTATGCAAAAAGAGGAAGATTGATCCCATTAAAACTTTTGACCAGTTAATAAAAAAACATATTGGAACAAATTTACGTGGGCCATTTAATATTGAAGCAAGACTGCTCTCAGACTTCAGTCAAAGTGAATTAGATTATTTAGAGCATCCCGAACTATTAATTATTAAATGAGTTCATCCATAGCCTGATTAGCCAAAAGATCAGCCATATCATTTCCAGGGTCGTCACTGTGACCTTTAACCCAGTGCCAGTTCACACTGTATTTCTGATTAAGGGTATCTAGTCGCTTCCAAAGCTCGACGTTCTTTACTGGTTTTTTGCCAGATGTTTTCCATCCTTTAGATTTCCAGCCATCAATCCAATCATTTATACCTTGGATAACATACTTAGAATCTGTATATAAATCAATTGATATTTCAGATGATTTCACTGCCTCCAGTGCCTTTATGGCTGCAGTTAATTCCATTTTATTATTGGTTGTATTCAGCTCTGAACCTTTTAATTTTTTATCATGATCTCTATAACGAAGCCATACTCCCCATCCACCAACACCCGGGTTACCTCTACATCCACCATCTGTATAAATTACAATATTTTCCATTATTTATTTGTCCACATTAATTTGAAACCAATACTCGAGTAATGCTAAGTGCCAGAGTCTAGAGCCATTCAATGCAGTCATATAATCTCTTGGTGAATCAATTATTTTATTGATATATTGTTTGTCAAAAATACCTCTATTGATGCATGCGCGTGATAGAAGTATATCAGACATAAATTCCAGAAATTCGCCCTGAATATATTTCAACGCTGGCATTGGGAAATAACCTTTTTTTCGATCAATAACAGAGTCTGGCAATAGCCCCCTAGAAATATCTTTTAATGGATACTTGCCCTCTTCTCTCATCTTAAGATTTGGAGGGATAGATAGCGCCCATTCAACAAGCTCAGTATCCATAAATGGAACTCTAGCCTCTAGCCCCCATGCCATAGTCATATTATCAACTCGTTTAACAGGATCATCGACTATCAACCGAGTCATATCAGTCCTAAACACTTTATCTATAAAAGAGTCAGCGCCAGGTTTAGAAAATTCTTTATTTAACCAATTATGTGTGTGGTTTTCTCCTTGATATTGAGATGCAACAGTTTTTAAATACTCCTTGTGCGGTCTATCAACATAATGTCTAGAAAAGCGCTCAATGTCACTACCATTTTCTTTAGCCATTCTTGGATACCAAAAATATCCAGCAAAAGCTTCATCGGCTCCTTGCCCTGAAAGTACCACCTTAGTGTGCTTTGAAACCTGTTCTGATAGGAGATAAAAAGCTACAGCATCTTGACCAACCATTGGCTCAGACATATTCATAACTGCCTCTGACAATCTTGGAAGTACCTCTTGATTACTGATCTTATACTTTTGATGCTGAGTCTTAAATCGAGAAACAATTTGATCAGAGTATTCAAATTCACTTCCAGCCTCATCATCAATATCTTCGAAACCAATCGAAAAAGTTCGAATATCTTCATGACCAGCTTCTTTAAGTAATGCCACAATAAGAGACGAATCAAGGCCACCAGAGAGTAAAACTCCAATTGGAACATCAGATGCATCCATCCTTTTTGTAACAGCTGCAGTCAAGAGCTCATGTGTTCTCTCAATATACTCTTGATCAGAAATATTCTCTGAAGGTCTATTTGCGCTGGGACTCCAGTATGTTTTTTCTTGAATTTGACCATCAGAATTTAAAATAATAAATGTGCCTGGTTTTAATTTTTGAATGCCATTAATAATTGTATTTGGAGCAGGCACAACACCATGCAAAGAGAGTTGCTGCTGAAGAGCAACAGGGTTTATACTTTTATCAAGATCCTGCGTGAGAAGCGCTTGAGAGTTGGAAGCAAATGTAAACGCCTTACTAGAAGTATTAAAATAGAATGGCTTAATTCCCATCCTATCTCTTGCAATAAATAGCTTTTGAGAGGCGTCATCCCAAATTGCAAAAGCAAACATACCATCTAAACGCTCAAGACATCCCACGCCCCAGCAATGGTATGCTTTTATGATCACTTCAGTATCAGAATTTGAAAAAAAAGTATAGCCAAGACTAATTAATAAAGCTCGAAGTGATTTATAGTTATAAATCGTTCCATTAAAAACAAGTGTTAATCCAAGCTTTTCATCAACCATTGGCTGAGAGCCTAAATTTGATAAATCAATAATACTGAGACGCTGATGTCCGAAACCAATTGCGCCTTCAATCCATTTACCACTAGAATCAGGTCCTCGTCGGGCAAGTTTGGACATCATCATATCTAAAGACTTTGAAGAAACTTTTTTTCCATCAAAGCGAAACTGGCCGCAAATCCCACACATAAAATTAAACCCTAAAGCGTAAAAACTAAAATAAATTTAATATCCAACATATAGACACTTTTGATTATTTCTATAATGAAGGTTATCTTAGAAATGTAAAATAGTCATTTTATCAAGTATTGTTATCAATAATGCCTCAAACACTCTACGATAAACTAATGAGCGCCCATAAAGTTTTAGAACAAGATGGTTCAACGCTTATCTATATTGATCGTCAACTAATTCATGAAGTTACTTCTCCCCAAGCTTTTGAGGGTTTAACCTTAACAGGTAGAAAAATCTGGCGTAAAAAAGCAAATCTAGCTGTCCCAGATCACAATGTTCCCACAACTGATAGATCAAGCGGAGTAAGTAGCATTACTGATCCAATTTCTAGACTTCAGGTTGAAACTTTAGATAAAAACTGTGAGTCATTTGATATTAACGAAATTCAAATGAATGATATCCGTCAAGGCATAGTTCATGTAATTGGTCCTGAACAAGGGGCAACTCTACCTGGCATGAGTATTGTTTGCGGTGACTCTCATACGACAACCCATGGTGCACTTGGAGCTTTAGCATTTGGCATTGGAACTTCTGAAGTTGAACATGTTTTAGCGACTGGCTGTCTATGGCAAAACAAAGCAAAGAATATGAAAATAGAAATTAATGGTGACTTAGGTATTGATGTTACTGCCAAAGACATTGCACTTTATGTCATTGGAAAAATTGGAACTGCAGGTGGAACAGGATTTGCAATAGAGTTCTGTGGATCAACAATTGAAAATATGAGCATCGAAGGAAGAATGACGCTTTGTAATATGTCAATTGAAGCAGGAGCGAAGGTTGGACTGGTGGCAGTTGATAATAAAACAATTGATTATGTAGAGGGCAGACCGTTTTCACCGACAGGTGAAAACTGGCGACTAGCCCTTGAGTATTGGCAAACTCTTCATAGTGACAGTGGATCTCATTTTGATGAGTCTATACTGATTGATGCAAGTCTCATTAAACCACAAGTCACTTGGGGAACATCGCCAGAAATGGTTGTTGATATAAACGGATCAACACCTGATCCTAAAAATGAAAAAGATGCTATAAAGGCAGACAGTATTAGAACTGCTCTTGAATATATTCACTTAAAACCAAATACTGCAATGAGTTCAGTAACCATAGATAAAGTGTTTATTGGTTCTTGCACAAATTCTAGAATAGAAGATTTAAGAATTGCTGCTTCAGTTGCGAAGGGTAAAAAAATTGCAAGTAATATTAAATTAGCACTTGTCGTTCCAGGCTCTGGACTTGTAAAAAAACAAGCTGAAGAAGAAGGTCTTGATCTAATTTTCAAAGATGCTGGATTTGAATGGCGAGAGCCAGGCTGCTCAATGTGTCTTGCAATGAATGCAGATAAATTAGAAGTTGGTGAGAGGTGTGCAAGCACATCTAATAGAAATTTTGAAGGGCGTCAAGGTCAAGGCTCTTTTACACATCTTGTAAGCCCTGCTATTGCAGCAGCTAGTGCAATTGCTGGCCATTTTTCTGGAGTAAGCTCATGAAAAAATTTAGCTCAATTAACTCAATTGCTATGCCACTTGATCGTGCTAATATTGATACAGATGCAATTATTCCAAAACAATTTCTAAAATCAATTAAAAGAAGTGGTTTTGGTCCAAATCTATTTGATGAATGGCGCTATCTTGATCATGGAGAGCCAGGCATGGATAATTCAATCCGTCCAATTAATCCAGACTTTGTTTTAAACAACCCAACCTACTCTGGTGCACAAATATTATTAACAAGACGCAACTTTGGATGTGGCTCTTCTAGAGAACATGCACCTTGGGCTTTAGAAGATTATGGCTTTAGAGCAATTATTGCCCCCAGTTTTGCTGATATATTCTATAACAATTGTTTTAAGAATGGTGTTCTTCCAATAGTATTGAGTAGTGAAATTGTTGATAGCTTATTCAGTTATTCAGGACTTATAAATATTGACCTAGAAAAGCAAATTGTAAAGATTGATCAAAATTCGTTTGAATTTGAGGTGGACCCTGAAAGAAAGCGAAGACTAATCAATGGACTCGATGATATTGGTTTAACATTACAGAACGAAAATCAAATTCGCATATTTGAAACAGCGCATTTTGCGAAATACCCCTGGCTATGATTGGACATCTAAAAGGAACAATTATCAGTAAGAATCCACCCGAGGTGATTCTTGAGGTTGGTGGTATTGGATATGAAGTACTTTGCCCAATGTCCACATTCTATCAACTTGATAATTTATCTGAGGATGTTTTATTATTTACTCATCTTAGCATTAAAGAGGATGGGCATACTTTATTCGGCTTTATTACTAAAGATGAAAAAAATATTTTTAGAGAGTTAATACGAGTGAATGGTGTTGGGCCTAAAGTCGCTCTAGCTATTCTCTCTCATTTAACTGTCAAATCTTTAATTGAGTGTATCTCAACAGAAGATGCGGACCTTCTTGCAAAAACTCCAGGAATTGGTAAAAAAACTGCCCTTAAGCTCATCGTTGAACTACAAGACAGACTTGTTAAGTTAGAATTAGTTGGAAGCCCAGAAGCCACTAATCAGATGGATCAAAGAAATAACCCTAATTCTAAACAGGCTATAGAGGCGCTTCAATCTCTTGGCTTTAAAACAAAAGAAGCCAATAGAATGGTTTCAAAAATTGATGACCAAGATCTTTCAACTGAGCAATTGATTCGCTTAGCACTTCAAAATAAATAATTAAGCTGTAGTTTTCTTCCTAGAAAACTTAGCTCTTATCCTTCCAAGCATATTGATAAAGTCATAGTTCATCATGTACATACATGGAAGCAAGATTAAAGTTAAAACTGTTCCAAATATTAGGCCATAACCAAGAGCAAGAACCATTGGCTGCAAGAACACATCTGTACCACCAATACCATATGCAAGTGGCAATACACCAGCCATCGTCGTTAAAGTAGTTAATACTACCGCTCTAAGACGATCTCTAGAGCCTCGCGCTATCCAGACGATTTTGTCTTCAAGTTCTGCGCTCTTTGCTTTGATATAGTTTAAGTGACTTACCATTACTAAAGAGTCATTTACAATTACTCCCATTAAGGCTAATGAGCCTGTCAATGCAAAGAAACTTAGTGGCTCACCATGAAAATAAAATGCCCAAACAACTCCAATTAAAGAAAATGGAACTGCAGCTAATACAAGCATTGGCTGTGAATATGAGTTAAAGAGTATTGCCAATAAAAGATAAATGCCACATATTGCAACAACGAAAGCCCTCAGAAAGTCTTGAAGCGAATCTATAGACTCTTGCGCTCCTCCAGCAGTAATAACTGAAACTTGTGGATAATCAACTGCAGCATTGAGCTCTTTTAATGCCTGCGCTAATATTATTGTCTTAGAAGGCGGTCGTCCCCCTCTTGCTTTTGGAGCTCCCTCAGGTTTTTGGTCTAGGGATTGGAGCTCACCAGTGTTTTGATTTTCACTTTGATCTTTCTGAACACTACTTGGCCTTCCTCTAGGGCGCCCATCAGCAATACTTGCAGTAACTTTTATAGAGCGATCACCATCTAAGTGGTTGTAGTCAGGCTCACCAGCAATTTCTCGTAGAGTTGAAAACTGACTCATTGGGATTGAGTTGCCTTGACGATTTTTAACTGAAGTATTTTTAATAAAGTTTTCAGTGTAATCATTCTCACCAATATAAATCCTAATATCCTCATCCTTCCCAGCAATTGTTGCATCAGTCACATATGACCCTGAAAAAGCGGTCCTAAGATGACGATATACAGAAGAATAATCAACACCTAAACGCGCCATCTCATCAAAATCAAGTACTGTTTCAATTCTAGGCTTTCCGATCTCATCGTTACGGTTGATATTATCAACACCCTTAATTGTTTTTAGAATCTCTTCAAGTCTATCGGCAGCAAGAGCTCTCTGAGAATCATTATCAGATACAAGAGTTACCTCAATATCTGCGCCTTGAGGTGGTCCAGGTCTAAGTAATGAAATTTTAATTTCTTCAGCACCTTCAACACTCTTGACTAATTCTTTAAGTTTTTCTTGCATATCTTCTGCAGTTCTCTCACGATCACTTGTAGGAGATAGAGCAATTTCAATATCCGCCTTATTTGTGAAGTAGGCACCAACTTTACTAGTGTAAGACTTGAGATCATCACCAATCTCGCTAACAATTAGATTTTCAACGTCAATAACAATATTCTCGGTGTAAGAGGCTGAGCTTCCATTGGGTGCTTCAATGTTAGCAAACATTACTGTTGCACCCCTTGAAGGAAATAAATTAAATGGAATATTTTTCATTGCAAACATTGCTGAATAAACAAGTAAGGCAATAAAAATAGGAACAATTAAGTAGCGCCATCTTAGAAAGCGGTACATGCATTTATTGTAGAAATTTTCAACAGGTATAAACCAGGTTTTTTGTTTTCCACTTTTATTTGGAGTTGCTAAATGAGCAGGCAAAGCAAAAGTGATTTCAAGAAAAGATATTCCGAGAGCAAAAATTACTACTACAGGAAGTACATAAATAAATTTTCCTAAGACTCCACCCATTAGGAAAAAAGAAGACATGACAAGCATGGTTGAAATAATCGTTGTAATTACAGGCAAAATGACTCGCTTTAAACCTGTTACTACATTTTTGTATAGACTCCCTTCTTTGGATTTGTAATGATGAATACTCTCAGCAATGACGATGCTATCATCCACAACGATACCAAGAACAAGGATAAACCCAGAAAGTGAAATAAGATTTATCGTATTACCAGTTAGACCGAGCCCGAATACTGTTCCTAGAAGTGTTACTGGAATACTCACAGCAACCCAAAATGCCGTCTTAATCGAAAGGAAGATGCCCAAAACAACTAAAACTAATGCAAGGCCAATATAGCCATTTTTAATAATAATATCGAGTCTATTTTCAACTGCCTCTGACGAGTCATCTGTATAAAAAATATTGATATCATCTGGAATATTAACTTGAATCTCTGAAACTTTTTCTCTTACTCTTTTAACTGTTCTAATAATATCCGCTTGAGCCTGTTTTCTAACCTGGAGGACAAAACCTTTAGTTCCATTAACTCGCGTAATGGACATTTCTTCTTCTTGTCCTCTAAAAACCTCAGCAATATCGCCCAACCTAATGACAGGTCCATCAAAACTTGACTTTATGACTACATTTTTAATATCATCAATACTCTCAAATTCAGAGAGAATTACAATGTTTTTCTCAAGACTCTCTTGATTATTTCCACCTACAGTAAAGCGTGCATTTCGACTTGAGATTGCAGCTATAACCTCATTAATAGACATGTTAAATTTATCAAGCTTAACAGGATTGACCTTTATCTGTATTTCACTTTCAAGGTAGCTTGGATTATCAACTGCGGCAACACCTTTAATTCTAGACAATGAAACCTGAAGTTCGTCTGTAATTTGTCTCGCCTGATCAAAATTTCCCGATGTACTGTCAATATTGACAGTAAGAACTGGAAAGTCACTGACATTAAAATCAACAACTGCAGGCAAGTCTGTTACTTCTTCAGGAAATGATTTGACACGATTTACTGCATTCCGAACATCATTCTTAACAGTGGTGACATCTTTTAAATCTGCTTCAAGTGTAACAATAATCGATGAAAGTCCTTCCCGAGACGAAGATGTAATTTCTTTAATTCCACTGACGCCTAGTAATTCATCTTCGATAATATTTGTAACTTTTTTCTCTACATCTTCAGGGGAAGCTCCAGGATAAGCAGTAGTCACACTCAACACTTCAAAGTCAACCGTAGGGAACTGATCTCTTTGCATCCCAACAACTGATAAAACACCAATAGCAATGAAGGCAAGTGAAAATACAATTGCAAACTTTTTTTGCTTGACTAAAAACTCTAAAAATGCTTCCATAAATTACAATATAAATAGGTCAAAAAGATTGCATTATATAGTTGTCACATGAAGAAATAGTGGAGACTTTATGAACTTCTAGAGCGTTTTCTTTGATTTTCAGTCAACAACCTTTTGCGAATTCTAATATTATGAGGAGTAACTTCTACCAACTCATCATCATCAATAAACTCCAGGGCTTGCTCTAAGTCAAGACTAATCTTTGGTGTCAAGGCAACTGCCTCATCGGTTCCAGATGCCCTCACATTAGTCAGCTGCTTACCTTTCATGACATTGATCACAAGGTCTTTATCGCGTGTGTTTATACCTACTACCATTCCTTCATAAATATCTTCTCCATGCCCTACAAAGAACTTTCCACTTTTCTGGAGGTTAAATATAGCATAAGCTACCGATTTTCCCTGATTCATTGAAATAAGTGAGCCATTCGTTCTTTGACCAATTTTTCCATCTTTTTGAGGCCTATAAGAGTCAAATGATGAATACATCAATCCCGTTCCTGTTGTTGCAGTAAGGAATTCAGTCCTAAAACCTATAAGACCTCTAGCTGGAATAATAAAGTCAAGTTTTACTCGGCCTTTACCATCAGGAGTCATATTGGTAAGTTCGGCCTTTCTTTCTCCAAGTTTTTCCATAACAGATCCCTGATGAACTGACTCAACATCTACCGTAAGGTCTTCAAAAGGTTCACAAATTGTTCCATTAACCTCTTTGAGAATAACTTGAGGTCTTCCGACTGAAAGTTCAAAGCCCTCTCTTCTCATTGTTTCTATTAGAATAGAAAGATGCAACTCTCCTCTTCCTGATACTAAGAATTCAGAAGAATCCTGCGTATTTTCAACCCTAAGCGCAACATTATAAATCAGCTCTTTATCTAACCTTTCTCTGATATTTCTAGAGGTTATATACTTTCCATCTAGGCCTGCGAAAGGGGAATCATTCACTCTAAAAGCCATACTTACTGTCGGCTCATCAACACTTAGAGGCGGCAAAGCCTCAACACTTGATGAATCACAAATAGTATCAGAAATAGATATGTTTTCAATTCCCACAATGCCAACAATATCCCCTGCATTCGCAGAATTGACTTCATGCCTATCTAAACCATTAAATCCTAATAATTGAACAATTTTTACGTTACGCTTGGATCCATCTGGCGCAATCAAGACATTCTGCATATTCTTTTTTGCAATACCTCTTTCAATTCTTCCAATACCTATAGCTCCAACAAATGAAGAATAATCTAACGACGTTATTTGCATTTGAAATGGGCCATTAATATCAACTTTTGGTGCTGGTGCTTTGTCGACAATTAATTCAAACATTGGAGTCATATCTCCATCTCTAACACTATCATCTTCAGAAGCATATCCGCCAAGTGCTGAGGCATATATAACGGGAAAATCTAACTGTTCTTCAGTAGCGCCAAGCTGATCAAAAAGCTCAAATACTTGATCAATAACCCAGTCTGGTCTTGAGCTATCTCTATCAATTTTATTAATCACTACTATAGGATTAAGGCCTTGCTCAAAAGCCTTTTTTGTAACAAATCTTGTTTGTGGCATTGGGCCGTCAGTAGCATCCACTAAAAGTAGAACGCTATCAACCATTGAGAGAACTCTCTCCACCTCACCACCAAAATCAGCATGTCCGGGAGTATCAACAATATTAATTCTATAGTCACCCCACTTAATAGCGGTGTTCTTAGAGCTAATTGTAATTCCCCTTTCTTTTTCAAGATCATTTGAATCCATCATCCTATCAGTCGCCTGAAAACGCTCATCAAAGGTTTGAGACTGTGAAAGTAATTTATCTACAAGCGTAGTCTTTCCATGGTCTACGTGAGCAATGATTGCAATATTTCTTAAATTGACTGCCATAATATATTTTTTCAAAAAAATCGATGGCATATTATCCCGTAAAAATCAACCATACCCAACATAAATGAGAAATCAATTTAATTTAAGTTAAAGGACTTATCTTATAAAATAAAGTAATAATTACTAATTATTTTGACTGTGGCCAAAAAAGGGAGTTCTCGTCGCTGGATGCATGAACATTTAAGTGATGAGTTTGTAAAAAAAGCACAAAAAGAGGGTTATCGCTCTAGAGCTGTTTATAAACTTCTTGAAATCGTTGAAAAAAAAGCAATTATTAGAAATGGTAATAAGGTCTTAGATCTTGGAGCTGCTCCGGGTGGCTGGTCTCAGGTTGCTGCAAAACTTGTTGGCTCTCAAGGCAAAGTTATTGCAAGCGATATATTGCCCTTAGAATTAATTGATGGTGTAGATTTTCTTCAAGGAGACTTTACAGAACAGTCAGTTTATGATGACTTATTAGTCATGACCGATGGTGCTAAAGTAGATGTAGTTCTATCAGATATGGCGCCTAATATGAGTGGACAATTATCAGTTGATCAACCCAAGTCAATGTACCTTGCTGAACTTGCAATTGAGATGGCCATAAAAACCTTAAATCCAGGTGGAAGTTTTGTTGTCAAAGTGTTTCAAGGTGACGGTTTTGATGTATTTGTTCAGAATGCTAAAAAAGCATTTAAGAAAGTCTCTGTAATTAAACCAAAAGCTTCTCGACCTAGATCTAAAGAAGTATATTTATTAGCAAGTCAGTTAAAATAAATCTTTATGCAAAACTTCGCTGAAATACAAGCGCTCATGAAGAGCGAACTTGAACTAATGGATAAGATTTTAGTCAATCGGCTAGATACAAATGTTGACCTCATTAGTCAGATGAGTCATTACATAATAAATTCAGGCGGAAAACGCATACGGCCACTGCTACTTCTTTTGTGTGCTAAAGCCACAGATTATGATGGAGATTATCATTACTCGATGGCAGTGGTGATTGAGCTTATTCATACTGCAACTCTTCTCCATGACGATGTAGTTGACCAATCATCAACGCGTCGTGGTCAAGAGACTGCAAATGAGTTATGGGGAAATGCACCCAGCGTTCTTGTAGGAGACTTTCTTTATTCAAGAGCCTTTGAAATAATGGTTGAACCAAACTCAATGGCAATTATGAAAATCTTATCAAAAGCCACCAATCAGATTTCTGAGGGAGAGGTTTTACAATTATTAAATATAAAAAATGCAAAAGTTACTCAATCTGAATACTTTCAAGTCATTGAAAGAAAGACAGCGTGCTTATTCAAGGCTGCTTGCCAGATAGCTGGGATTTTATCCGGTTCAAATCAAAATATCATTGAGGCACTTGGAAGTTTTGGAATGCATCTTGGTAATGCTTTTCAAGTTATTGATGACACGTTAGATTACGAATCTAACGCACTAATCATTGGAAAAGAAATTGGGGATGACTTATCCGAAGGCAAGGTGACATTGCCCATGATTTACGCTTTAGAGAAAACTAGCGGTTCTAAAAATAAAATGCTCTCCAATGCAATAAAACAAGCTGACTCATCTAATATTGAAAGCATTGTTGAGATTCTTTTAAATGTGGACGCATTTAATTACAGTCGAAATATAGCCAGAGAGCAGTCAGCTAAAGCAATAGAATCCCTAGACCTAATACCAAGTTCAGAATATAAATCTGCTTTAAGGTTGCTTTGTGAACTCTCTCTTGAAAGGAATTCATAGCTCAATTAATGCTGACTCCAAAACTTAAACAGCAGATTCGAACCTCTTTTGATGGGGCTAAAACTCAATTGAGTAATTATAGTAATCGATCATCTCAGAATAAAATGATCGCTGAAATTTCAAAAACCTTGATGGGTGAATACCCCAATATGAATCCAATTATCTGCGTTGAAGCGCCAACTGGAACTGGAAAAACGATGGCTTATCTTGTCAGCTGTTTACCGATTGCCAAAACGCTTAAAAAGACACTAATTATTGCATCAGCAAATGTTGCTCTTCAAGAACAAATACTTAACAAAGACATTGTTGAGGCAAAAAAATACTCTTCTGTAGATTTCGAATATGCTTTGGCAAAAGGCAGATCTAGATATGTCTGCATCAGAAATTTAATCAATCTTACAGAAGAAAATTCAAACTCTCCTGATGCGTTTGAGGATGCGCTTCTTTGGGACGAAAAACCAACTAAAAGTGATTTAGACGAACTTTCAGAGATGGCTGATAGTTATTCATCAACCAGATGGAGTGGAGAGATCGATGATTTGGAGAGTCCTCCAGATAATAGCCTTTGGCAAAAAATTGCTTGCAATAGGTTCACATGCAATTCAAAGAATTGTGAATTTTATAATGATTGCTCTTTTTTTAAAGCTAGAAAAAAGGCATCCCAGTCTGATGTAATTATTGCAAATCATGATCTTGTCCTCGCTGATATCATCAATGGCAATAATGTTCTTCCAGATGTCGAAGATTGTCTCTTTGTATTTGATGAGGCACACCATTTATCGCAAAAAGCTCTATCTCATTTTTCAGAAGGTGGAAGTACTGAATTTATGAAGACCTCGATTCGACAATGCCATAGTGCTATAGATCAAATTATTAAAATCTCAAAATCCAAATCTTCTAATAATTATATTGAGAAGGTTGATACTGCTTTAAATGAGCTCTCTGATTTACTATCTGATCTAGATTACTCTGATGACGTGTCTCTATTTCCTATAACTGGGATACCCAATGAAATCGTCAATCAAACCAAACAGATATTCATTCTATTCAACTCTGCCTACAATGATTTTTATGAGCATAAAGAACAATGGGAGGAATATACCAAAGCCAACAAAATAGAACAAACGACTACTGATAACTTAAATAACATTATTGGTCAAAACAATCAGAATTTATCCTCCATTCTGTCTCTTCTCAGTACATTTAATCGTATGCCCGATAAAGATAAACCGCCTTCAAGTAATTGGATCAGCCGTTCTCGACTTGCAAACAGGAAAAATAATTATCAACTAAATTCTGCAAAAATAGATGTCTCAAGCTCACTTGATCAGATGATATGGTCTAAGGCAGCTGGAGTGGTTCTGACATCTGCCACTTTAACAGCACTTGGCAGCTTTAATAGACTCAATCAGCAGCTTGGATTAGACGCTTCTAAAAATCAATACCTTAGGCTTGCATCACCTTTTAACCATAATTCAGTAGAGTTTAAAATTGCTAAGATTGAAGCAAGTCCAACAAATTCATTTGATCATACTGAAGAGGTTGCACTCGCACTAAAAAATCGAATCGATACTGAATCTGCAACTCTAGTTTTGTTTGCCTCAAATAGTCAAATGCAAAGTGTCGCCGATATAATCGAAAAATCAATTGATTGTGAGCTACTAATACAAGGCGAATATAGTAAAAAAAATATCTTAGAAAGGCATATAGAAAATAGAAAAAAAGGCAAAGGAAGTATTATTTTTGGATTAGATAGCTTTGCTGAAGGGGTTGATCTTAAAGGTGACTACTTAAACCATGTATTTATAGCCAAACTTAGATTTAGCGTCCCAACCTCACCCATTGAAATGACTACCCAGTCTTATCTAGAATCTATGAATCGAAACTCATTTATGGAAATATCACTTCCAGATGCATCGTTGAGGCTGATTCAGGCTTGTGGAAGGCTGATTAGAACTGAGACTGATACGGGAACAATTACTATTTTTGACAATAGATTGATCCAGAAATTTTATGGAAAACTACTGCTTAAGGCACTTCCTGATTTTAAAATCATTGTTGAGTGAGTTGACTTTTCTATAGGTTACTTACATTTTTTGATAAATATTCTGCAATACCATCTGCATTTTCTTTGATTCCTTCATCACCCTTGTTCCATCCAGCTGGACATACTTCTCCATTTTCAGTATGAAAATCAAGTGCATCGACCATTCTGAGCATTTCATCTGCATTCCTACCTAATGGATGATCATTAACTACTTGATGACGAACAACAAAATTCTCATCTATTAAAAAAGATGCTCTTAATGCTGTCCCTTCAGGGTGTTCAATTCCATATGAGCTCATAATTGAATGATTCATATCTGAAACTAGTGGAAAGTCTATTACTCCTATTCCACCATCATTAATGTTAGTATTTCGCCAAGCATTATGAGTATGTTTAGAATCTATTGAGACTCCAATAAGCATTGTTTCTCTCTCAGCAAAAGCTTTGACTCTTTTGTGATGGGCCAAAATCTCAGAAGGACAAACAAATGTAAAGTCTAGTGGGTAGAAAAAAAGTACTATTTTTTGACCTTTAAATTTTGATAGTTGAAAATTTTCAACAATACTTCCATCTGCAAGAATAGCGGATGAACTAAAATCTGGTGCTTCTTTAGTAACCAATACGCACAAAGCACTCTCCTATTTAATGTTCTCGGGCTTTTGTAGTAAGATGCTAATTCTTTATTGAAGTCATTTTTTACTTCATCTAAAATAATTTGTCCAATAATTGTCTTTGGAATACCGTACTGTCTCATCGATATAAAGTTCAAACGATTCGTTTTTTTTAGTAAATATATTTTGTAGCTATACCAAAGTTTCATAATTAATTTTTTATAAAAAAAGCCCTATGTAAGGAGGAAGACATAGGGCCAATTAATTACAAATAGAGCTACTAAAGGAAGTAAATAACTTTTATAGGTAATTAAAATATCACTTATTTAAAATCTCCTTTGATATTTTGTTTCATCATAGTTCGGAGGGCTATTATGAAACAGTTGAAATGATTAAAAAAAAACATCAGATTGAGGAAGTCAGTTTTGTTAATAATCATTTCAAACTTTCTTAATTTCTTATTTAATGATAATGATACTCATTCTCATTTGTGTTTGCAACCTTTTTTTTAAAAAAAATTAATAATTTTTATTGAAGTCAATAAATACGGGCAAGATAACCTAAAATAGTTGTAATAAATCTATTAACACTGACCTAAATGCAGTCTAATAATCGAACTAAAGCTAGCCAAAAAGTAACAATTGTTGGAGCATTGATTGATTTCTTACTCTCAATCATCAAAATCATTTTGGGCTTCATTGGTCAATCTGGTGCTTTAATTGCTGATGGAGTTCATTCATTCTCTGACTTGCTAACTGACTGGGTCACCTGGTATGCTGCTAAGCTTTCTGGGGACGCACCGGATGCAGACCACCCTTATGGGCATGAAAGGTTTGAAACTGTTGCCACCTTAGGTTTAAGTATTTTTCTTGCAATTGTAGGAACTATTATTATCTTTGAGGGTTTTGGTCGATTCTCAAATCCCAATGAACTTAGACATGAAAACTGGCTTATAGCCGCTGCTGCATTGTCTGTACTTAGTAAGGAGGCACTTTACTGGTATACAGTAAAGGTTGCCAGAGATATTAATTCAGACCTACTTAAAGCAAATGCTTGGCATCATCGAACTGATGCCTTTTCCTCAATTGTGGTGGTTATTGGAATAATAGGTGCTGCAAATGGTTATTTTTTCCTTGATAGTGTTGCTGCAATTATAGTTGGAATCTTAATTATTTATATTGGATGGCAACTAGGATTTGAGGCGACCAAGGAGTTAGTTGATACATCTATTGATCAAGAGGATATAAAAGCACTTCGTGTTGCCCTATCAGAAATCAAAGGTGTTAACAGTGTTCACACACTTAGGACAAGAAAAGTTGGCCATAAAAAGTCTGCAGATGTTCACGTACAAGTTAACCCGTTTTTGTCTGTGAGTGAAGGTCACATTATCAGTGTTAGTGTTGAAAGAGTTGCAAAGAAGTGTATCGAAGAGCTCGATGATGTTACCGTCCATATAGATCCTGAAAATGATGAGGAAAAAGAAGAAGCCCCATATAAAGACCTTCCAGAGCGAGCCCAAGCTTTAAAGATTATTAGTCAATCTTTAAAGCTTGAAAATGTTAATTACAACATTGAAAAAACTCAATTGCACTACCTTGAGGGGGAGATACTAGTAGATTTTTTCTTGTCAGCTGATTATCTTAAAAATCAAGAGTTAAATAATATTAAATCTGAACTCAGTGCAGCCTTAGAAAAACTTCCAGATTTTGGCGAGGTAAAAGTCTACTTTAGTTGACTTTAAAGTGCATGATAAGCATGACAAATAGCTCCCGCAAGAGCATCGCCAGCATCAGCTTGAGGAGCCTTGTTAAGCTTCAAAAGCTGCTGAACCATAAATGAAACTTGCTCTTTTGATGCATGCCCTCTTCCTACGACTGACTTTTTAATTTGGTTTGCTGTGTAATCAACAATTGGAATCCCTTTGCCGCCTGCAGCTGAAATGATTGCCCCTCGAGCATGCCCCAACTTAATTGCAGCATCTGGATTGGGTCTATCTGGTCTCATGAATACCCTCTCGACAGCAACAATATCTACTTCGTGGTTAGTGATGATTTCTTTGATGCCTTCATAGATCGTAATAATTCTCTCATTTAAATCACCTTGGGTTCTTATGCATCCACTATTAATGTAAGAAAACTTTAGTTTATTAGCCTCTATTAAGCCGAAACCAGTAATTCTTGAGCCAGGATCTATGCCGAGTATTTTCATGAAGCTATTCTATCAGCTAAGTAAAAACAAGCCAGTATTTTAGTAAAAAAGTTATAATGCACTTTAATTTTTTATGAGAAAAGCTTTATGTCAGTTGTTGAACTTACTCAATCAAACTTTGATGAGACCATTAGTAATAATGAAATAGTGATTATTGATTTTTGGGCGCCTTGGTGTGGACCTTGTCTTCAATTCGCTCCAACATTTAAAGAGGCCTCTGAAAAGATTGAAGGCGTAACTTTTGCTAAAGTAAATACTGAAGAAGAGCAATCACTTGGAGCACATTTTGGCATAAGGTCAATACCTACCCTCATGATTTTTCGAGAAACTATTGGCATTTTTTCACAGCCTGGATCAATGACTGCAAAGGATTTAGAGGATTTATTAAGCAAGGCCAAATCAATTGACATGGATGAGGTCAGAAAAGAACTTGAAAATCAGAAGCAGGCTTAAAGTAAAAAATTCAAATATTTCTTTTCGTTAAAACCAACAACAACTTTATCATTTTTAATTAATACTGGCCTCTTGATAAGAGTTGGATATTTTGATATCAACTCAAAATCAATACTTTGTTTCTCTTTCTCTGATAAAGATCTGTAAGTGGTGGACCTTCTATTAACTAATTCTTCAATGCCAACAGCATCCTTAAAGTCTTCATATTGTTTTTCTGAAATTGGTCTCTCTCTGTAGTCAATAAATTGATAGGATATAGAGTGACCTGCAAGAAACTTCAAAGCCTTTTTGACAGTGTCACAGTTTTTTATTCCGTATACAGTAATTGAATTATTCATTTTAAACTTCTAGTAAGAATGTCACTGGGCCATCATTAATAAGAGAAACACTCATATCTGCACCAAAAATACCGCACTCAGTTTTAAGATTAAATGCTCTTGTTTTTGCAACAAAATAGTTATATAGATTCTCTGCTTCATTTGGGGGCATTGCAGTTGAAAACCCTGCACGCGTTCCGTTCTTTGTGTCTGCAGCAAGAGTAAACTGTGACACAAGTAAAATATCACCTGAAATATCTTTGAGACTTAAGTTCATCTTTTGATTTTCATCGGGAAAGACTCGATATGATAGAACCTTACTAATCATTTTATCGGCATCAAGTTCACTATCTTTTTTTTCCAGACCAAGAAAAACTAGTAGGCCCATATCAATTTCTCCAACCACCTTTCCATTAACCTCAACATGTGAAGAACTAACTCTCTGAATTAAGGCCTTCATCTAGTTATGATGAGAGATAAGAGATATCTGCAACAGATAAAAATAATAATCTTATCTTTCTGATTAAAGCCAGTCTTGAGCTTTTTAACTTATCGTCGTCTGTGTTAACCATGACGTTATCAAAGAATGAATCAATTGAGTCTTTTAGATCTATTAATGACTTCATGACTTCCTGATAGTCTTTACTTCCAGATAGTTTTTTAGATAATGACTCACTGGCATTAAAAAGTTTAATCTCAGAGTCATCAATTAATATCTTCGGATTCAGTGTTTCATTTTTTTCATTAGAATCTTTGAGTATATTTGCAATCCTTTTGTTTGCTTCTATCAAACTCTTTGAGTTTTCAATTTGTGTGAATTCATTTAGCGCTTCCACCCTGAGATGAAAATCAAGAGGGGATTCTGGAGAAACAGCTAAGACAGCCTCATAAACATTACTATCAATATTTGCATCTTTATAGTAAGCTTTCAGTCTATCCATCATAAAGCTGTAAATATCATCACCGCAAGATCTATCGACTTCTTTTAGATGTAAGTTTAATGAATAATCAATCAGAGACTTGAGGTTTAATTCTATTTTTGCCTCGAGCAGAATTCTTAACAAACCCAGAGCAAGTCTTCTAAGCGCATAAGGGTCTTTAGAGCCAGTAGGTGCTTGTCCAATACCATAGATGCCTGAAATTGTATCTAGCTTATCGGCAATAGCAACGACAAGACCTTCGTTGGTAGATGGAACCTTGTCACCCGCAAATCTTGGCTGATAATGCTCTCGGATTGCTACTGAAACTGCTTGAGTCTCTCCATCATTAGTGGCATAGTATCCACCCATAATTCCTTGAAGGTCTGCAAATTCACCAACCATCTCACTTAATAAGTCAGATTTTGACAGCAAGCCTGCCCTTGCAGACGCTTTTTGATCAAAGCCAACTAAATCAGAAATATGTGAGCTAAGGCTTTCAATACGTTTTGCTTTTTGACCCATAGAGCCTAATGACTTCATAAACATCACGCTATCTAAATCAGGTAGTCTTTCCTCAAGCTTTTTAGCCTTATCTTGACTCCAAAAAAACTCTGAATCTGCTAGTCTTGGATGAATAACCCTTTCATTACCATCAACAATTGCCTTAATATTGGTTGATTCAATATTGGCAACAGAGATAAATAATGGCAATAATTGGCCTTGAATGTCAACTAAGTGAAAATATTTTTGATGTGATTTCATAGCGGAAATAATCGCTTCTTGAGGAATATCCAAAAACTTCTTATCAAAACTGCCAGAGAACGCCCTGGGGTACTCAACTAGAGCACAAACCTCATCAAGGAGTGATTCATCAATAACGACTTCAGCATTATTTTTTTGAGCTTCAGATAAAACTTGATCTCGAATAAGCTCTTTTCTCTTTGCAAAGTCAACCAAAATTTGAGCTTTATCACTCATAACTTGCTCATAATCCTTTGCATGTTTAAGCTCAATAATTGGATCTGTAAATCTTAAGCCTTTAGTTATCCTATTACTTTCAAGTCCCATTATTTTTGCAGATACAATATCCTTATCAAGCATAATAACTAACCAATGAACGGGTCTTACAAACGAATAATCAGAACTTCCCCACTTCATCGCTCTAGTTATTGGAATATCTTTTATTGATTTTTCAATAGCTTCTGGTAACAGTTCGCTAACACTCTGGCCTATCTCCTCTTTTGAGTAATAGAAATATTCTTTTCCACCCAACTCTTTTTTCTCAAGTTCGCTTACGTCTACGCCGCATGATTTAGCAAAGCCACTTATTGCCATTTCTGGTGATTGTATTGAAGGCCCCTTCTTTTCGATAATTTGATCAAGCTGTTTACCTTGAACTGCACTTATTGTTATTGCCAAACGTCTAGGCGTTGCAAATGCTTTAATAGTATCAAAGCCAATATTAAGTTTTTTAAGCTCAGAGCTAAGGTTGTCCTTAAGGGCATAAGATAGCTTTAATAAAAGTTTTGGTGGCAGCTCTTCTGTGCCAAGCTCCAATAAAAAGTCGTGCGTTTTCATGCCCAATATTTTAGCTTATTGTATTGATTATTATTTGGTTTGATTAAGAAACTTGGATACTTAGGTTAATTTACGCCAAATATGAAAATAAGCTCCTTATCAAAGACAGCTTCATCTGGAGCAGCTGGAAGCGGTGAAGCCTTATAAACTGCTCTTCTGATAGAGTCTTTAAATACTTTAGCTTTACTACTATCATCGACATTTGCATTTCGAACGTCTACCGCAACAACAGTTCCATCTCTATCTTGAACCACATAAACTTCAGCAGTCCAATCATCCTCAGCACCCTGATAACGCCAGAATGATTTGACCCGTGCAGCAATATTATTAACATAGGCAGACTTCAAGGTGTTTAATTGATCCTCAATCTTAACCAACCTTTCTTGATCCTGCTCCGCTTGAACCTCTTCAGTCAATAAGCGATTGTACTGTTCATTTTCAAAAGCTAACTGCTGGGCAGTTCTCTCAGCTTCAAGCTCATCAAGTTTAATACGCTCTTCTTCAGTAAGTTTTGTTGCCTCATCTTTCTCTTTTTCAGCTTCTTTAGCTTTCTCTTCCTCTATCCTTCTTTTCTCTTCAGCTTCTTTTGCTTTTTCTTCTTCAGTCTTTCGCTTAGCTTCAGCCAATTTAGTTTTTTCTTCTTCAGCTTTTCTTTTTTCTTCTGCCTTCTTGACTTGCTTAGCAACTTCTTGAGCTAGAATTTCAGCTTCCTTAGCTTTTTCTTCGGCCTGCTTTTCAGCTTCCTTGACCGCATCTTTTGCTTTAAGCTCTTCCTCTATTCTTTTCTCCTCAGCTTGCTTAGCAAGAATCTCAGCCTCTTTTGCAAGAATCTCAGCCTCTTGAGCTTCTTTCGTAGCCTCTTTTGCGAGTAACTCAGCTTCCTTTGTTTTTGCTTCTTCGGCTTTACGTTTCAACTCAGCAAGTTTTGTTTTGACCTCTTCAGCTTTGCGAAGTGCTTCAGCTGCTGCCTTTTGTTTTTCAGCTTCTAAGACCTGCATTTCAGCTTCCTTCGTTTTGGCCTCCTCTAAAAGCCTTTTTGCTGCTGCTTCTTTAGCTTTTTTCTCTTCAAGTTTTACTTTTGTTTCAGCTTCAGCAACTTTTTCAACAGCCTTGGAAGCTAATTGTTCAGCTTCTTTTGTTTTTGCTTCTTCAGCCTTCCTCTTAACCTCTGCAAAAACTTTTTGAGCCTTCGCTTTTAAGGCCTCTTGTTCAGCTACTTTTTGATCTTTTTTAGCAGTTTCAGAACGCTTTTCCTCATTTTTAAGCTTTTTTTGCTTTTGTTTTTCAACATCCTTTAAGCGATCTTGCTCTGCCTCAATAATCTCCATATCAATCATCACAGCCTGAACTGGAGCTGCTTGCGATGTTGCAGATACTTGAGGCGTATCCCATTTCTCAACGTTAGCATAAAGAAGCGCAAACAGAATTGATGCATGCAAAATGACTGCAGCCCAAAAAGCAATCGGATGTTTTTTTGAGATCTTGATCATTGGCTGCATCATTGTATTGATAAGACCAAGGACAAATATTAGAAACCTTTTAAGATAGGCGTATATAGAGACTGATACTTGTTTTAAAAGAGTTAAAAACTTCGATTCATTTGAAGTTTCACTTTCTTCTGAAGCTGCAGCGTTATTTTTTTGAGATGCAGACTCAGCCTTTTTAGAAAACAGGTCTCTAATAGAGCTGACAATCTTTTTCACAAAATTCATAAATAAAAATTAGTTAATTTGGGTTTTCAGTCATAAAACCGACTTTATCTATCTTGCTGTACTGTTTCAATAAGGCAATAATTTCTATGACTTTTTCATATTCAACTTTTTTATCACCTTTAACAAAAACTTGCATATCTGGATAAATTTCTTTTCTTGCAAGTATCTGGTTAATAGCCACATTTAAAGAAACTGGCTCATAGTCTTCAATTTCTTCAGTTCCTGGACTAGTCATAGCATTTATAAAGTAATTTCCCTCTGCATCTACTGAAATAACTGAAGGCGTCTGATCTTGATAATCTACAACATTTGCTTGTGCACTAGGCAAGTCAACCTCAACACCTTGCTCAATAATAGGTGTAGTCATCATAAAGATGACTAGCAAGACCAGCATTACATCAATATAGGGAACAATATTGAT
This sequence comes from Candidatus Pseudothioglobus singularis PS1, assembly GCF_001281385.1. Taxonomy (NCBI): domain Bacteria; kingdom Pseudomonadati; phylum Pseudomonadota; class Gammaproteobacteria; family Pseudothioglobaceae (SeqCode); genus Pseudothioglobus (SeqCode); species Pseudothioglobus singularis (SeqCode). The sequence goes on along the minus strand of NZ_CP006911.1, from coordinate 534,811 downwards.
ATCTGCATGGATATCGGGTCTTGAACGCTTTGGAAGTTCGATCATTTTTGTCTCTGAAGAATAACAAATATCTCTTCAACAAAGGCGGTGTATTTGTTACCAATCTCCTCTACTTGCGACACCAATCTATTGTAGGCAATGGTAGCTGGTATTGCGGCAAATAAGCCGAAAGCTGTTGCAATAAGAGCCTCTGCGATACCTGGTGCAACAACTGCAATGGTCGCTTGCTTGACTGAAGCAAGACCAATAAAGGAGTGCATAATTCCCCAGACAGTTCCAAAGAGTCCAATATATGGACTAGAAGATGCAATCATAGCAAGGATAGAAAGGCTTGAGTCAAGTCGATCAATCTCATTGCTTGCAGAAGTGTTCATTGCCCTATAAGCCCGCTCAGAATTCATTATCAGTGATTGATTTGAAGTAGATTTCGAATGAGTAAATTCTTTGTAGCCTGAACCAAAAATATCTTCCATTGCACTCCAATCAGAGGCAAGTTTTGGGAGGTTTTTATATAAATCTGGAAGCTTTTCATTTCTTTCAAACTCTTCATGGAAGATCTCAATATCATTTGAAGCATCCATCAAAATCTTCTTCTTGGACATAATAACTGTCCAGGAATAGATCGACATTAAAACCAAAATAATCATAACTAGCTGAACGACAAATCCCGCATTAAAGATTAAACTGACGATTGATAAACTATTTTCTTCCATTAAGTTTCTCCAAGATTTCTTGCGGAAAAGCGCAAGGTTTTAAATTATTTTTCATTACAGAAACAACCTTGACTTCTGCTTTAAATAATACCGTATTTTTCTCTATATTCAGAATTTTCTGAGCAAAAACAAGACTTGCATTTTTAATTAAATCAATGCTAGTTTGAACCTCAATAACATCATCTAGATAAGCAGGCGATATATAATTCGCACTCACCGACTTAACAACAAAAACTATACCATATTGTTTTGCCAGAGAGCTCTGCTCAAAGCCTAGATCCCTGAGATATTCAGTTCTTCCTCTTTCAATATATTTCAGATAGTTGGCATAAAACACAACCCCGCCAGCATCTGTATCTTCGTAATAAACTCTAATCCTTTGTTGATTCATTTACCAAATAAATCTTGTGATTGTACCTCTCTAACTTCACCCAAATGAGAAAAAGCAAGATCTGTAGCAACTCTTCCTCTTGGGGTTCGCATTATAAAACCCTGCTGAAGGAGATATGGCTCTATCATATCTTCCAAAGTTGTCCTTTCTTCACCCAAGGCAGTCGCCAAAGTATCTAAACCCACAGGACCTGCTGAGAATTTATTAATGATCAAACTGAGGTAATCTCTATCGAGCTGCTCAAGGCCTGCTTCATCAACCTTAAGGGTTTCAAGCGCCTCCTTTGCAATATCTACATTGATGATTCCTTTTGTTTTAACGTCTGCAAAATCACGAACCCTTCTAAGAAGGCGATTTGCAATTCGAGGGGTTCCTCTAGAGCGTTTTGCAATCTCTTTTGATCCATGTTTTTCAATTGTAATATTTAGAATAGAGGCAGATCTTTCTATAATTTCTTGCAGCTCATTAAGCTTATAAAAAGACAGTCTATGAACAATACCAAATCTATCCCTTAGAGGTGAGGTTAGCATTCCAGCTCTAGTTGTTGCACCTATAAGGGTGAATGGAGGCAATTCGAGCTGAACTGAGTGAGCAGCAACTCCTTCACCAACCAAGATATCTAATTTGAAATCCTCAAGAGCAGGATACAAGATTTCTTCAACAACAGGATTCAGCCTGTGTATTTCATCAATAAAGAGTATATCAAATGGCTCTAGTTTTGTGAGTATTGCAGCCAGGTCACCTGAGCGCTCAAGAACAGGTCCTGATGTTTGTTTAATACCTGCACCCATCTGGTTGGCAATGACATTCGCTAGGGTTGTTTTTCCAAGTCCAGGAGGCCCATAAATGAGGCAATGGTCAAGAACGTCTGAACGAGATTTTGCAGCTTTGATGAATAATGACATTTGTGATTTAACATCTTCTTGACCAATATAATCTGCAAAAGAATTAGGACGCACAGAGGCAGTCTTGAGATCTTCATTTGATTGATTTTCACCACCAATCAATCTGTCCTCTTCAATCATGCAAAATATTTTATTAAAAGATTATTATTTGTATTTTAGACCAATCAATAACTTGGATTATTGTTTATATAAAACTAGAATTAGATCTTGATTCATATATTGGATTGAAATTAAAATGAAAGGTATAATTAACTGATTAACTTATTATCATTTTTTTCAATGTCAAATATTGCGGTACTGAGTGTAAATCATCAATTGGCTCCAGTTGAAATCAGGGAAAAAGTAGCGTTTGCTCAAAATGAATTGCCTTCAGCTATATCCAGTTTATTAGCTGTTCAAGACATCAAAGCGTGTGTAATTTTCTCTACTTGTAATAGATCAGAGATTTATGTTTCTCATTCATCAAAAAATATTCGTGATGTCTTAATACAATATATGGCTACAACCCATGCTATTGATCAATTATCTCTTGAACAATATATTTCCTTTTACGAATCTAATGAGGCAATAGAACATACTTGCAAAGTGGCTTGTGGTTTAGAGTCTTTAGTTTTAGGAGAGCCACAAATTTTTGGCCAACTCAAAGAGGCTTATCACTTTTCAAAGACGCAAGGTGCATTAGATAAGATTCTGGAAAAACTTTTTCAACACGTATTCAAGACGGCTAAAAAAGTTAGGACAGATACAGATATTGGATCATCTCCAATTTCAGTTGCCTATTGTGCGGTTAAGCTCAGTGAAAAAATATTTACAACTCTAGAAAATCAAACAGTGCTATTAATTGGTGCTGGTGAGATGATTGAATTGAGTGCTCAGCATCTCAGTAAAAAGGGCGTCAAGGATATGATTTTTGCAAATAGAACACTCGAAAATGCTCAGCCTATTGCACTTAAACATAATGCTGAAGCAATCACTCTAAAAAGTTTGTCCGAAAATCTGCATAGAGCTGATATTGTTATCACTTCAACTGCAGCGCCCATTCCAATTATTGGTAAGGGCCTCATAGAAACCGTTCTTCATCAAAGAAAACATCAGCCAATGCTATTGATCGATCTTGCCATTCCAAGAGACATCGAGCCTGAAGCAAATCAACTAGAAGACGTCTTTCTTTACACCGTTGACGACTTACAACAAATTGCAAATAGTAATCTTGAGGATAGACTCAAGGAGAAAGTAATTGCAGAAAAAATAATCCAAATAAGAAGTGTTGATTTCCTTGAGTGGATTAACAATATTCCTAATGAAGAGGTTATTAAAAACTTTAGAAGTCAAGCGAACTTACTTAAAGATGAGCTTCTTCAAATTGCACTCAGAAAACTGAAGTCCGGATCTAATCCAGACTTAGTTGTTGAAGAGCTTGCAGACAAGCTAACAAACAAACTCCTTCATCAGTCCTTAGAAAATATAAAAAAACCAGCTAAATCTAAAGAAACTTCAGAAAATATAGTTGGTAAAGATACTAAAAAGCATACCAAGATTGGAAACTAATGAACCCTTCTATCCTTGCTAAGTTAGAGCAATTGTCAATGCGCCTTGAAGAAATCAATGCGCTTCTATCGGATCAGTCAATTGCCTCCGACCAAAATAAATTTAGAGAACTTTCAATAGAGCACTCTCAGTTATCTCCCGTTAATGAAAAGTATGAGGAGTATTTATCAACTGTTGATGACATAAATGTGGCAGAAAAACTACTTGAAGAGGAAGATGACGACATCCAAGAAATGGCTGAGGAGGAAATTATTTCTGGTCAAAAAGCTTTAGAGCAACTCGAACTTGACCTTAAAAAGGCTCTTCTCCCAAAAGACCCTAATGACTCTAGAAATATTATTATAGAAATCAGGGCTGGAACAGGTGGTGACGAAGCTAGCATTTTCTCTGGTGATCTTTACAGAATGTACACTCGCTATGTTGAGAGATCAAAATGGCAATTAGAAATCTTAAGCTCAAACATGGGTGAGCATGGTGGATTTAAAGAAATCATAGCAAGAATTAGTGGGACTAATGTTTACTCAAAACTTAAATTTGAATCGGGTGCACATCGTGTTCAAAGAGTTCCAGAAACTGAATCTCAAGGCAGAGTTCATACCTCTGCTTGTACAGTCGCAGTGATGCCAGAAGTCTCAAGTATTGAAGAGGTTAATATCAATATGAATGATGTCAGAGTTGACACGTTTAGAGCCTCTGGAGCTGGTGGTCAGCATGTTAACAAAACCGATTCAGCTGTCAGAGTCACTCATATCCCAACCGGCACAGTAGTTGAGTGTCAAGATGGGCGCTCTCAGCATAAAAATAAAGCACAAGCTATGTCTGTATTAGCATCTAGAATTCTTGATGCACAGCAGCAAGAACAACAAAAAGAGCAGGCTTCACAAAGAAAAGAGCTAGTTGGAAGTGGTGATCGCTCTCAAAGGATTAGAACTTATAATTACCCCCAAGGGAGAGTCACTGATCATCGAATTAATTTAACTCTATATAAGTTAAATGAGGTCATGGAAGGTGAACTAGAATCAATCATTGACCCATTGATCATTGAGCAGCAAACCAATCAGCTAACAGAGCTCAATGCAACGCTTTAAATTCTTTTTGGAAAAAACTGAGCAATAAAAAAAAGTACGCCTAACGTTATTACAATTGTAGGTCCTGTTGCCAAATCAAAATCAATCGAAAAATACAGTCCCATCAGAACTGAAGAAATGGATACAATCATGGACGTTACTATCATTGCAAGGGGTGAATTTGAAAAGACTCTAGCAATAGCAGGTGGAATGATCAATAGTGATGTGATAAGCAACACCCCAACGATTTGGACTGAAACTGAAACCGCCAAAGCTATTAAAAACATAAATAGAAGGTCATAAAACATCTTATTAATACCTTCTGCCTTAGCAAGCTCTTCATTAAGTGTAAGTAATAATAATTTTTTCCAGTTCATTATTAAGATTGAAATGACGATCACTGCAACAGAGAATATCCAATATATATCACTTGTTGTTATAGATAAAATATCGCCAAATAGATAAGAAAAATAATCAGTATTTTGATTTCCAATGATCCCCAAAACCACAATTCCCAGCGATAGTGAAATATGAGAGAAAATCCCCAGAACAGCGTCACTTGACCAAAACTCTTTTTGTTGTAATATCACGATTAGTGTTGCAAACAGACCACCAATAAAAACTAAACCAAAGTTAATACCTAGTCCCGTTACCAGACCCAAAGCAACACCCAATAGAGCACTGTGGGAGATTGAATCAGAAAAATATGAGAGCCTCTTCCATATAACGAAACAGCCTAAAGACCCAGCAATGACCGAAACACCTATCGCTGCAACTATAGCTCTATAAATAAAATCGTCCATTTTCTATAAAGCCTGAATGATCTTAGTGACAGTCCTTACACAAGCCATAAAGGTAAAGAGAATGATCAGTCAACTCAAAGCCGTGTTTTCTTGCAATCTGAATTTGGTGTTGCTCAATAACATCATCTTGAAACTCTATAATTTTATTACACTTCACGCAAACTAAATGATCATGGTGTTCTAAGCCGCACAATTCATAAACCGCCTGGTTGTTCTCGAAATTAAGTTTCTGCACGATCCCTGATTCTTCAAATTGTGACAAAACACGGTAAATTGTTGCAACGCCCACCTCTTCATGCTGATCAATGAGAACTCTGTATATGTCCTCAGCACTGAGGTGATGATTTGGAGACTTCTCTAAGACCTCTAAAATTTTCAGTCTTGGCAGGGTAACTTTTAGACCAGCACTTTTTAAATCTTCAGCATCCATTAAAAAATCCTTAAGGTAAAATCTACTTTATATTTTATATGTTTATAGCTATGAAGAAATTAACTTTTATTTTGCTTATTGCTTTAATGGCTTCTGGTTGTTCTAATTCTCTTCCAAAAACCCCTGAACTTCCAAAGATGCCTAAGTTATCTATGCCAGAGCTTCCAAAGATGCCTAAGCTTTCGTTGCCTAGCTGGGCAAAGCCAAAAATGCCTTCAATTGATGTCTATAAGCCAACCATTATGCAGGGTTCAGTTTTAGATATGAATGAAGTCAATAAGCTTCAGTTAGGAATGTCGAAAGAGAGTGTCATGAATTTAATTGGCTCGCCTAGTATTATTGACCCATTTCACCAATATCAATGGGACTATATCAATCATTCTTCGATTGAAGGAGAAATTGAAATACAGTACCGCTTAAGATTGATTTTTAAAGACAACCTTTTGACTGAAATTGATAAAAGTGGACTGGAAAGCTTATCAAACGATAAGTAACTCCTTTAGTTATTTTTTTTGATAACTAGATTTTTCAGTGTTTATTTAGCTTATCAACTAAAATAAACGAATGTTAAAACTAATAGTAAATAACTTAAGCTGCCAAAGGGGCTACAAACTCCTCTTTGAAAATTTATCGTTTGAGTTAAATTCTGGAGAAGTATTAAAAGTCTCTGGTCCAAATGGTTCAGGCAAGACCTCATTAATGAAAATACTTGCCGGTCTTAGTTCATTTGAGACAGGCTCAATTGATTATGATGACACTAAAATTAATAGTGAGAGATACAATCTTGATTTTCTTTATATAGGTCATTTGGCCGCTCTTAGTCCAGAGTTAAGCTGTTTAGAAAATTTAAAGTATACAATGCGCCTCGGAAATGATAATCTTGATTTAGATTTTTCTGATGCCCTTAAAAAGGTTGGCTTAGAAAAATTTGAAAATGAGCTTGTAGGCAAACTGTCAGCTGGTCAGAAAAAAAGAATCGCACTTTCTGTTTTATTCATTACTCAATCCAAAGTATGGCTTTTAGATGAGCCTTTTTCAGCACTTGACTCAAAGGCAATCAAAATAATTGAAACTAGAGTTGAGGATCATTGCAACTCTGGTGGCATCTGCATCCTAACTACGCACCAGGAGTGTAATATTAAAAACATGAAGGAGATTTCTCTTTGAATATCTTCGTGCAAACAATGACAAGGGATCTTAAAATGGCCTTGAGAAATCCGTCAAGTTTCTTGAACCCTCTTATGTTTTTTGTAATCTCAATCTCTTTATTTCCGATTGCAATTAGTCCAGAAGCGCAAACTTTATCAAGCATTGCACCTGGAATAATTTGGGTTATAACAATGCTTTCAGTTCTATTATCTCTCAATTCATTATTTCACTATGACTATGATAGTGGGGTCCTAGAGCAAATGGTTATTTCTCACCACTCATTGCCTTTAATCTTACTGGCTAAAACTTTAGCTCATTGGATGCTTTCAGGGCTTCCAATAATCATTTTGTCTCCTTTTCTTGGAATGGCACTTTTTATAAATACTGAAGGGATCTATATTCTCCTTTTGACTTTAATTATAGCTACGCCATGTCTAAGTCTGATTGGCTCAATTGGAGCCTCCCTGGTTGTTGGCATTAAAAACTCAGGAATGCTTTTATCTCTATTAATTCTCCCCCTTTACATACCGATCTTGATTTTTGCAACAAGCGTAGTATCTCAATCTCAATCTAATCTTCCAATTGATGGTCAGTTATATTTTCTAGGATTTATCTTAATTCTAAGCTTACTTATAACTCCTTTTTTAAGTGCACTTTCATTAAAAATAAGTCTCGAATAGACTTTACTTTTCCAAGTTAAAGATTATAATTAATTAACGCTGATTTGTTCCGATTGCTAGCGTTGTTACATTGTGTGACTAAAACAAGCTAAAGCTGGCCTCTCTTTCAAGAAATCCATCTTTAGTATTAAATAATTTTATAGGATTTTATTATGATATTTACTTCTGAATCTGTTTCTGCTGGCCACCCCGATAAAGTATGTGACCAAATTTCTGATGCCATTCTTGATGCTGCACTTAATCAAGATCCTAACTCTAGAGTTGCTGTAGAGACACTTGTCAAAGACAATCAAGTCGTTTTAGCTGGAGAAATTACAACTGATGCTAATATAGATTATGAATCTATAGTCAGAAAAACAATTCTTGGAATTGGTTATAACCAAGAAGAGTATGGATTCAATGGTGAAACATGTTCAGTTATGAATTTGCTTGGCAGGCAGTCTCAAGATATTTCAATGGGTGTCACCGAAAGTGATAGTCATGAGCAAGGCGCAGGTGACCAAGGCCTTATGTTTGGTTATGCAGAAAATTCAACAGAAGAGCTAATGCCAGCCCCCATTATGCTGTCACATCAATTAGTCAGGCAGCAAGCAGATTTAATGCTAGATGACTCGATACCTTGGCTTCGTCCAGACGCTAAATCTCAAGTCTCTTGCATCTATGAGGGTAATCAAATTGTAGGTATTGACGCTGTAGTTTTATCTACTCAGCACGATGGAGACATCTCACTTGAGGAGCTTAGAGAGAGTGTTTTAGAAAATATTATTAAGCCAATCCTTCCTGAAAAGTGGCTTACAAGCGAGACGCAATATCACATAAACCCAACAGGAAATTTTGAAATTGGAGGTCCGGTTGGTGATGCTGGACTAACTGGAAGAAAAATTATAGTTGACACATATGGCGGCATGGCTAGACATGGCGGTGGTGCTTTTTCAGGCAAAGATCCTTCAAAAGTAGATAGAAGTGCTGCCTATGCTACACGTTATGTTGCTAAAAATATTGTTGCAGCTGGCATCGCTAAGCGCTGTGAAATTCAAGTTTCGTATGCAATTGGAGTTGCTGAACCAACGAGTATAAGCGTTGACACATTTGGAACTGGAGAGCTACCAAATCATGAAATTGTTGCTCTTATCAGAGAGCATTTTGATCTTCGCCCTAAAGGTTTAATTGCAATGCTAGATTTAAAACGTCCAATTTATCAGCAGACTGCGAGTTATGGTCACTTTGGGAGAAAAGAAGACTCAATTAGCTGGGAGAAGACTGATAGAGCAGATTTACTAAAATAGTTTCTTTTTCATATGTTTTTGGTATAATGCGTCTCGTGCCAAGGGGCGTTGCATTGAAAATATTTTTTCAATCAGGCTTGGTAATCAAAACGACGCTCATTTTTTTAACTTAACGGGAAATAAAATGAGCGATTCTACAATAGATAATAGTGGCTTTAAAGTAGCCGATCTAAACCTTGACTACAAAGTAGCTGATATTAATTTATCAGATTTTGGTCGTAAAGAAATTGAGCTTGCAGAAGCTGAAATGCCTGCATTAATGGCTCTTAGAGAAAAGTACAGCAAAGAGCAGCCTCTTCAAGGCGCAAGAATTATGGGCTGTATTCATATGACAATCCAAACTGCGGTCCTAATGGAAACATTAATTGATCTTGGAGCTGAAATTCGTTGGTCATCTTGCAATATTTTTTCGACACAGGATCATGCTGCTTCTGCTATGGCAGCAAGAAATATTCCTGTATTTGCCTGGAAAGGTGAGACTGAAGAAGAGTTCTTGTGGTGCATTGAGCAGACTATTCTTCATAACGGTAAGCCATGGGATGCCAACATGATTCTTGATGATGGCGGTGATCTAACGGGCATGGTCCATGATAAGTATCCAGAAATGCTTGATAAAATTCATGGTATCAGTGAAGAAACAACGACTGGTGTTCATCGCCTTTTAGAGATGATTGAGAGTGGTGAACTTAAAGTTCCTGCTATCAATGTAAACGATGCTGTTACTAAGGCAAAAAATGATAACAAGTATGGTTGTAGGCACTCTCTTAATGATGCTATTAAGCGAGGTACGGATATGCTTATGTCAGGCAAGAAGGCCTTATTGATTGGTTATGGCGATGTTGGTAAAGGATCTGCCATGTCACTTCGTCAAGAAGGAATGATTGTTAAAATTTCTGAAATTGATCCTATATGTGCTTTCCAGGCGTGCATGGATGGCTTTGAAGTGGTTTCACCTTATATTGATGGAATCAATACTGGTTCTGTAGATTGTATCAATAAAGATTTACTAGCCAACACTGATTTAATTGTCACAACGACTGGAAATACTAATGTTTGTGATGCTTCAATGCTTCAATACCTCAAAGCAGGCTCTGTAGTGTGTAATATTGGTCACTTTGATAATGAAATTGATACAGCATACATGCGTAAAAATTGGAAATGGGATGAAGTGAAAGCGCAAGTTCATCGCATCTATCGCTCTGATGATAAAAATGATTACTTAATTCTTCTTTCAGAAGGTCGTTTAGTTAATTTAGGAAATGCAACTGGACACCCTTCTAGAATTATGGATGGCTCATTTGCAAACCAAGTTTTAGCACAAATGCATCTTTATAGTAATAAATTTGCTGACTTACCAAAAGACCAGAAACCTGCTAATGTTTCTGTCGAGCTTCTCCCTAAGAAACTTGACGAAGAAGTAGCGGCTGGAATGGTAGGTGGCTTCGGTGGTGTTATGACTGTCTTAACGGATACGCAAGCAAAATACATCAATACGCCTAAGGAAGGCCCTTTTAAACCAGAGGCCTATAAGTACTAAGATTTTTTGTGATTATTAAAAAAATGCGGGTTTATCCCGCATTTTTTTTAAAATTTAAATGTAAACCCTCAAAACTTTGTGGTGAGGTAAAATTTTTGTTATTTCTTAGTTGAATTTCAATGTCTAACTTAGACCTCGACACAAGCAAATCATTTCAGAATTTAATCCTCAAGTTGCAGAGTTATTGGGCTGAAAAAGGCTGCGCAATTACTCAGCCATTTGATATGGAGGTTGGTGCAGGAACTTTTCATCCTGCAACCTTTCTAAGGTCAATAGGACCCGAGCCCTGGAAAGTAGCTTATGTTCAGCCCTCAAGAAGACCCGGAGATGGTCGTTATGGTGAAAACCCTAATCGTCTTCAACACTATTATCAATTCCAAGTTTTATTAAAGCCGTCGCCTGATGATATTCAAGACTTATACCTCGACTCACTCACAGCAATCGGCATTGATTTAAAAATGCATGATGTTAGATTTGTAGAGGACAACTGGGAATCGCCCACACTAGGGGCCTGGGGTCTTGGATGGGAAGTCTGGCTAAATGGAATGGAAGTCAGTCAGTTTACTTACTTCCAGCAAGTAGGTGGACTCTCATGCAAACCTATTTCAGGAGAGCTGACTTATGGTCTTGAGAGGCTAGCAATGTATTTGCAAGGCGTTGATAGCGTTTATGATCTAATTTGGACAGAGGGGCTTACCTATGGTGATGTATTTCATCAAAATGAAGTTGAGCAATCAAAATATAACTTTGATATTGCAGATACTGAAGTTCTTTTCAGGCAGTTTGATGAAGCCGAGGCTATGAATTTAAAACTTATTGAGGAAAATCTTCCTTTCCCTGCATACGAACAAACTATGAAGGCGTCTCACATTTTTAATCTTCTTGATGCAAGAAAAGCAATCAGTGTAACTGACAGAGCAAGATTCATTCGAAGAGTAAGATCTATGAGTCAAAAGGTTGCAAAGGAATATTATGACTCAAGAGAAAGACTAGGCTTTCCAATGCTAAAAAAATAGTTTTATTGAAACTAATGAGGCCTTTTCACTCAATTTATAATAAAGTCTTAGTTTGGTCATCCAGTAGGTTTGCCATTTTATGGCTATCTATCATAAGCTTTTTAGAGTCCATCATTCTTCCACTGCCACTTCAAGATTTATTGTTGGCATCAATGTCCTTGAGAAATAGGTCAAAGGCATTCTATTTTGCCGCTATTTGTACTTTTTCCTCTGTTTTGGGTGCAATTTTAGGTTACTTCATTGGAGTACAAGCTGAAAATTATATTTTGCCTATATTGGTTAATTTAGGTTACGAGTCAAAGTTCAATACTGCACAAATTTACTTCCAAACTTACGGCATTTATATAATCCTCATTGCAGGTTTTAGTCCAATCCCTTATAAAGTTTTTACAATTGCGGCTGGAATGATGTCGATGGCTTTATTTCCCTTTATCGTATTTTCTTTAATTGCTAGAGGTGCGAGATACTTTTTAATTTCTTTTCTAGTAAGAAAATTTGGAAAAATGGCTGATGCGTGGTTAAATAAGTATATCGACTGGCTAGGGTATTTTCTGATTATCGCTATTGCTTTATTTCTATGGTATGAATACTAAACTAATAAATCTTCTCTTATTAATTTTTCTATCAGGCTGCCTAACGAACCAGCCTGGGCAAGTTACTGTTGAAGAAAAATCATTCAACGTAATTGATGTAAAAAGCTCAAAAACTTCATCCAAATCAAGCAAAAAAAATATTAAAAAGGACTGGTCATTGCCAGTTGACTCATCAATTCTTAAAAACTATTCAGAAAAGGACGGTCATTTTGGTCTGACTTATAATAATAGCTCAGGCCAAGAGGTAAGGGCAGTAAGAAAAGGTGAAGTGGTATACAGTGGAGACAGGATGGCGAGTTATGGAAAGATGATCATAATTAAACACTCTTATGGTTTTTATAGCATCTACAACCAAAATCAAGAGCTGCTTGTGATTGAGGGTGACACAATTGAAAAGGGTCAGTTAATTGCATTAACTGGTGACAAACCTTTTTATTTCGAAATGAAAAAATACGAAGAACCTATTAATCCATTAAAATACCTCTGATGAACGACTTTATCCAAAATATAAGCCCAATTCAAACCATTGCAGTTCTTCTGGTCATTACGATTATTACGCATGTTGTTTTAGGTAGTATTTTAAAACAAATTACCAAACACTCTGGGAGCACCAAAACCCAAATCGATGATTATTTAATTGGTGCTATTTCAGCGCCACTTAAACTTCTCATTTGGTATGGCTGGCTATATTTTTCTCTAAAAGAGTTAACATCTGAGATTCAATCATTAAATGATATTGTCGGCTATATCGCTATTGCACCAGTATTTATTTTAACTTGGGGAATCTTAAGATTAATCTCAAGCGTTGAAAACTATCTTTTAGAATCTGAAGGCAGTGTTGATAAAGACTCTATTCGACTCTTTACGCGCTTAGTTAAGATTCTTTTTGTATTTGCTATCATCCTTGGCGTTGCTCAATTTTATGGTTATGCGGTCTCTTCCATTCTTACCCTGGGTGGTGTTGGTGGAATCGTTGTTGGCTTTGCAGCAAAAGATATGCTTGCGAATGTTTTTGGTGGCCTCATGATTCAAATGGACAAGCCATTCTCAACTGGTGACTGGATTCGAACAACTGACAAAAGTATCGAAGGCGTTGTAGAGAAAATTGGCTGGAGGATGACACGAATTAGAACGTTCACTAAAAATCCGGTCTACGTTCCAAACTCGATCTTTGCCACAATCCCAATTGAAACTCCATCGAGGATGACCAATAGACAAATACATGAAGTTATTGGAATTAGATATGATGACATTGCACAAATGGAGAGTATCATCAAAAAAGTAGAAGAGCTATTAACGAATAGCGCAAACATTGATAATGACCTACCTTGTCGAGTTAATTTTGATTTATTTAATGCGTCATCACTAGACTTTGTTATTTGGGCATCCAGCTCTCTTACAGATGCAGGCGAATTTAAGAAATTTAAAGGAAAGTTACTCCTTGATATAGCTCACATCATTGCTGATCATGGTGCTGAGATTGCATACCCCACTCAAACTTTACACATTCAGAAAGCATAAATGACCATCTCCAAGCTTCATATTCGCACTTTTGGGTGCCAAATGAATGAGTACGATTCTAATAAAATGAGTGACGTCCTTAAAGCATCCCATGACTTAGATCTAACTGAAGATATTAGCGAAGCTGACGTTTTATTAATAAACACCTGCTCTATTCGCGAAAAAGCTGAAGATAAGCTATTTCACCAATTAGGTCGCTGGAGAAAACTGAAAGAAAAAAATCCAAACTTAGTGATTGGAGTCGGTGGCTGTGTTGCTTCTCAAGAAGGTGATCTCATTCTCAAAAGAGCTCCATACGTTGATATGATATTTGGACCTCAAACTCTTCATCGACTTCCAAACATGCTGAATGAAGCACTCAATGAAAATGAAATAAGTATTGATATTTCTTTCCCTGAAATTGAAAAATTTGACCACTTGCCTGAGCCTCACAGTGATGGCGCTTCTGCTTTTGTTTCGATCATGGAAGGATGCAGCAAATACTGCACATTTTGTGTCGTCCCCTACACAAGAGGTGAAGAAATATCTAGGCCATTCAATGATGTAATTCAAGAAGTCGAAACACTAGCGAATCAGGGTGTTAAAGAAGTGAATCTTTTAGGGCAAAATGTGAACTCCTATAGAGGCTTAATGGATGATGGAGAAATTGCTGATTTAGCTCTTTTAATTGCAATCGTTGCCCAAATTACTGGCATCGAGCGAATAAGATATACTACGTCACACCCTGTAGAGTTCAGTAATCGATTGATTGATGCATACGCCGAAGTGCCAGAACTGGTCTCTCACCTTCACCTTCCAGTCCAAAGTGGCTCAGACAAAATACTAGGGCTAATGAAAAGGGGGCACACTGCAATTGAGTATAAATCTAAGATAAGAAATTTAAAGAAGATTAGGCCTGATATATCTATTTCTTCAGATTTTATTATCGGCTTTCCTGGTGAAACAGAAAAGGACTTTAACGATACTCTAAGCTTAATTGCTGAAATTGGCTTTGATAAATCTTTCAGTTTTATCTACTCTAAAAGACCTGGCACTATAGCCTCAAGTATGCCAGATGATGTAAGCTCAGAAATAAAAAAACAAAGACTTGCAATTATTCAAGATAGGCTGAATGCTAACACTGAAGAGATTTCTAAATCCATGATTGGGAGTCTTCAACAAGTTTTAGTTGAAGGTGCTTCAAAAAAAGGTGGGACCTTATCCGCTAGAACTGAAAATATGAGAACTGCTCACTTTACTGGAAGCAGTGATCTCATTGGAAAGATAGTAACAGTCAAGATTCTCGATGGAATTGGGAACTCTCTTCAGGCTAGTTTAGTAAAAAAATCAGAGCCTTAGCCATAACTTTGAAAACCAATAATATCGCCCTGCCTCTTTATAGGGCATAGTGCAGTTATATCGGCTGCGTCCAATTGCTAGAGGCTCATTTGGCCATATACTGACTGACTGCAGACCATCCCATTTAAGATTAACCTTATCCTGACCAGAGACATAGCAAGAAAAATTACTTTTTTCATAGCTGGTCAACTCTCGAGAGAAGTTAAGATTCAATACCGGCATCAGATCTCCTGAAAAAATCATTGACCTCGGATCAGAGCTTTCAATCGGCATGGCTAGTGTTTTAACTTTGAGAGAAAAACTATTCATTTGTGCATACGGCCCTGACATTGAAAATCTAGGTATATTTAAAAAGTCACTTGTTTGACTTGCAACGCCAGACTGCTGTCCAAAGGCAATGTAACCCTCTGACTTAAGGTACGAGTAAGACGAGTCATCAAACTCCCCATATGGATAAGCAAAAAACTTATCATTTGTGCTCATTTCAGTCGCTATCCTTTCCTGGGCTGAAAGGATCTCATCTTCAATAATCTGAGCACTCTGATTAACTAAATGAAGATGATTAACGCTATGGTTATAAATATCGACCAAAGGTGCCATTTCACGAAGTTGACTCCAGGTCATCATAGATGCATATTTTTTATCAATAGGGTTGGTAGATACAAAAACTGACATCGGAAATTGATATTCAACTAACAATGGATAAGCTTCAGTGTAGATTGATAAAAAACCATCGTCCGCTGTAAGACTTATGCAATTGGATGGCAAGCTTTCTTTTGACTGCAGACTACTGATTACATTTTTTAATGGAAGAACACTGTAATTATTATTTTTTAAGTATTCTAGGTGCTGCTTAAAGATCTCTGGTGAGGTGCTCGTTGACTTAGGTCCGTCATCAGAGAAACGATGATACACAAGAAGAACGCAGTCATTCTCTAGAGCATGCGAACTAAAAGGAGTATAAATTAAAATTACTACTAAGAGCTTTAAGAGGATTTTAGATAGATTCATAAGTTAAATGATAAATTAATTATGAAGCAAAATCATGCAACTTAACATTTGTTTTCAATGGAATTCAGTAAAATATAAATCATGAAATTTACTCTCAATATAAAGCGCTCTGAACAGCTTGTTAATATTTGTGGAAGCTTAGATAAAAATCTAGAAAATTTAGCCACTAATCTTGATGTAGATATCTCTAATAAAGGGGCTGATTTTAATATTAAGGGTGACAATGCTGACAAAGCCGTTTCTGTCCTTCAAGAGCTATTAATCCTGTCCGAAAAGAAGACGATTGATTTTAGTGATATTGATCTCAGCATCAAATCACTCAGCCGTCCAAATGGAGAGGCAAAATCAGTCACAATAAAGACCAGTAAAAAGCATATACATATTAGAAGTGACAACCAACAAAAATATGTGAACTCGATCATTGAAAATGATGCAGTTTTTGCGATTGGACCTGCAGGAACAGGAAAGACATATTTAGCTGTTGCAAGAGCTGTTGAGGCCCTTGAAAATTCAAATGTAAAAAGAATAGTTTTAGTCAGACCAGCAGTCGAGGCTGGAGAAAAATTGGGCTTTCTACCTGGCGACCTGAGTGAAAAAGTGGACCCATACCTGCGACCGATTTATGATGCTCTATACGAGTTTATTGGCTTTGAAAGAGTCAATAAATTAATAGAAAAACATGTCATAGAAGTTGCCCCATTAGCTTTCATGAGAGGCAGAACACTTAACGAGTCATACATCATTCTTGATGAAGCTCAAAACACCACAATACCCCAAATGAAAATGTTTTTAACGAGGATGGGTTTTGGCTCAAAAATGGTCATAACAGGTGACGTGACTCAGATTGATTTACTAAATCCAAGCCAATCTGGACTAACTGATGCAATCAAAATTCTTCAAAATATTGATCAAATTGCTTTTTGTCATTTCGGTGCGCATGACGTTGTAAGACACCAGTTAGTTAAAAAAATTGTAGGTGCTTACGACCAAAACTAAATGAGTTCTCAAAATAAAATTATAGTTGGTCTTTCTGGCGGTGTCGATTCGTCAGTCACTGCATACTTATTACTTCAACAAGGCTTTCAGGTTGAGGCCTTATTTATGAAAAATTGGGATGAGGATGATGATGATGAATATTGCAGTGCATCAGAAGATCTTGCAGACGCTCAGCAGGTCGCTGACTTATTGGGAATTAAGCTGCATACAGTCAACTTTTCTCACGAATACTGGGAAGATGTTTTTGAGCATTTTTTATCGGAACATAAAAAAGGTAGAACGCCCAATCCTGACGTATTGTGCAACCAAAGAATCAAATTTAAAGCTTTTCTAGACTACGCAAAGGACCTTGGTGCAGATAAAATTGCTACAGGTCACTACGCCAGAATTGCAAATGAAAATGGAAAATACTTCCTTAAAGCTGGAGTGGATGGTAACAAAGATCAGAGTTACTTTCTGCATTTACTGAACCAGGATCAACTCTCACAAAGCTTATTTCCTTTAGGTGAAATTGATAAAAAAGAAGTGCGTGAAATTGCGAAGAATCAGCAATTTGGGAACGCAGATAAAAAAGATTCAACAGGTATATGTTTTATCGGTGAAAGACCATTTTCAGAATTTTTAACTACTTTCCTTCCTAAAGAAAAAGGCGATATCATTGACCAGGATGGTTCGTTTATTAAACACCATAATGGCCTCCCCTTTTATACAATAGGCCAAAGAAAGGGTTTAGAGATCGGAGGTGGATTTGGAGACTCTCAAGAACCCTGGTTTGTTGCAGATAAGCTTGTTGATTCGAATAAAATTGTCGCTGTTCAAGGTAATCATCAAATGCTCTACCATAACTCACTTGTGGCAGATGACGTTCATTGGATTGATGAAGAGCCTCAGTTTCCAATCAATTGCAGCGCAAAAATACGGTATCGACAGGCTTCCCAAGAATGTTGTGTCAATATCAAAGATGATGGAACTATACAAGTTAACTTTAGTGATCCTCAAAGAGCTATTACACCAGGGCAATCAATCGTTTTTTACAATAGTGATACTTGTCTTGGAGGGAGTGTAATAAAATCAAGGGCCAATGAATAAATCAGCAAAACAAACTATTGCTCTAGCGAGTATATTTCAGTCTTCAGCGCTAGTTCATCAGCTTGCCGTCTCTGGAAAATGTGATAGTCACTCGAATAAAGCAAGCCTTAACAGTATTGTAAGTAATAGCGACTCAATAGATGAAATTTTTACTTCACCTGAAGATCTTAAAATTGGCTTTGACTCCTTAAAGCTTATTCTTGAGAAGAAAACCATTGATATGCATAACGTTATGATCTATACAACAGCTCTCATTAATCTAGAAAAAAAATTAATGAAAAAACCTAAACTCTTAACTCAAATCTCAGAAGAAATTAATCTTATCAATAAGCAAGAGTTTTTTGATATTTATCATAGTAATTCGATTGCCCGACTGGCTGAGCTCTATAAAAACACTTTGGGTAGCCTCAATCCAACAATTATGGTTCGTGGAGAGCAAATATACTTATCGAATCAACATACTGCAAATCATATAAGGGCCCTTCTCTTAGCAGGAATCAGGGCTGTCTCTTTATGGAAAAATCAGGGCGGAAAAACTTGGCATTTGTTATTGGGTAAAAAGAAAACCCTGGAATATATTAAATCTTTGGCAAATTAAGCTAATACAAACAAATGCTTGCATAAATTAAGGTGAGACTCTATAATTCATGTTTTCTTAATTTAAGCAATAATAAATAAATATGGCCAACTCAGCAGGTTCTAAAAAACGCGCAAGACAGGCAGTTAAGCGCAACAAACACAACTCTCAAATTAGAGCAAAAGTACGCACCTTTATTAAAAAGGTTACTTATGCGATTGATGCTGGAGACAAAAAAGAAGCCACGAGTGGTTTTACAGATATGCAAAAAAATATGGATCAAGCGGTCAGCAAAGGTTTAATCCATAAAAACCAAGCTGCAAGAAAAAAATCACGTATCAGTGCCCAAATTAAGGCACTTTAATAAGTTATCCTTAAGGTTAATTTATTGATTACAAAATCATTGATATAATTAAAACCCTCTTTTGAGGGTTTTTTTATATCTAAAATTGATTAATACTATGATTGATGAAAGCGACAAATCTTTATTTAGATCAACGGTTGATTTCCAAAAACCTCTTGATAAAGATAGCCACAAAAAACAAAACCCTCGCAAAATGAGCTCGAGTAAACCGTTTGAAAATTATAGCTTTTTATACGAAGCCAATATAACAGGATCTGAGGTGATTACTCACTTTAAAGATGGTTTATCGCCCAAAGTTCTAAAAAAAATGAAACAAGGTAATATTGGATCGACTCCATCAATTGATTTGCATGGATATAAAATTGAGCAGGCATGTCAATCAGTATCTGACTTTATACATTTCCATTCTGATAAAAGATTTATTCAAATCATTCATGGCAAGGGCTATCATTCAGATAATGGGCTTTCAATTATGAAATCTCAAGTTGTGCACTACTTAAAGCAACACCCCAATGTCTTGGCTTTTTGCTCTTGCCCTCAAGATATGGGGGGCACTGGAGCAGTCTTTGTGCACCTTAAAACTGATGTTTAATATTGATGAAATTTATAGTGTTACACACTTTGTAAGATTGTGTAAGAATTCAATTGAAAAGCACATCCCACAAAGCTTTATACAAGGTGAGATTTCAAATTTATCTAAGCCATCTTCAGGTCACTGGTATTTCTCCCTTAAAGATGAAAATAGTCAAATCAGGTGCGCATTTTTTAGATTAAATCAACGCAAAATTCAGTTTACTCCTGAAAATGGTATGTCGGTTATCATTAGAGGAGTAACCACACTTTATCCTCAAAGAGGTGATTTTCAGCTTATTGTTCAGCAGATGGAGCCAGCAGGCGTTGGAAATCTGCAGTTGGCCTTTGATCAACTTAAAAATAAGCTACGGATGGAAGGCTTATTTGATTCTGAAAACAAAAAAGAAATCCCAGAATATCCAGAGAAAATTGGCGTCATTTCTTCATCAACTGGCTCCGTCATTAGAGACATTATTGAAGTTCTTAAATCACGCTATCCGTTATCAGAGATATTACTCTATGATACGATTGTTCAAGGTGAAAATGCTCACCATAAGATTATTAAAGCACTTAAAGCAGCGGATGATCAAAAGATCTGTGATGTATTAATCCTTGCAAGAGGAGGAGGCTCTCTAGAGGACCTTTGGGCATTTAATGAAGAAGAGCTTGCAAGAGCAATATTTGATTGTTCAACGCCAATCATTAGCTCGATAGGTCATGAAACTGATACAACAATTGCAGATTTTGTTGCAGACTTGAGAGCACCAACACCTTCTGCAGCAGCTGTATCTGCAACCCCTGATGTTGATGCCATCCTTTACAATGCCGCAAAACTAAAAAAATATTTACTTGAATCGATAAAGCAATCTGTTGAATCCAATAAATACTCTCTAGCTCTCCTCAGACAAAGAATTATTGATCCAAGTCAGCAACTTCTTCTGAACGCACAAAAACTTGACGACTTGGAGCTCAGACTGATAAGAACCAATAAACGGATCATTGATGAGAACAAAAGAAAACTAAAATTGCTAATTTCTCAATTACAAAACTACTCTGAAAACTTTATAAAACTTCAAAAAAATCAGCTCTCTAATCGTGCGAGTGTTTTGAGCCTTCTCTCTCCGCTTAACACTCTATCAAGGGGATATACAATTACACAAAATAAAAAAGGTGAAATTGTAACTTCGCACAACCAAGTAAACTCTGAAGAATTGATTATTACTCAATTTCATGATGGAAAAGTTACTTCCAAAGTAGTCAATAAAGAGGATAATTAATTAACTCACTAAACGTTCAGTTATGAAATCAAATGTATCATTTTTTCGACGAATTGGCTCAATATCTTATGACCTCTTTCTAGTCTTTTCATTTGTTTTTTTTATTGCTGGAATCATAATCCTTATTAACAATAAAGAGCCAATTACAAATCCGTTTTTTTTCTTTCTAGTTACCTTACCAGTAATGTATTCATATTTTTCAATATCATGGGTAAAGGGCAAACAAACTCTAGGGATGAGGGCATGGAAATTTGAAATTATTCAAGAGGATGGGGGCAATATAACTTATTGGCAATCGGCTATCCGTTTTTTTCTAGCAATAATTTCATTGGCAGGAATAGGCTTTATTTTTCAATTTTTAAACAAAAAAAAACTTCCATTTCATGACTATTATTCTCAAACTTACCTAATGACAATCTACAAAGAATTAGATGAGCAATAAATCACAAACTGGTTTAATTGGTTTTATTTATAAAAATAAAATCACCCTAATTCTAATCTTCATTCTTTTTGCTTTAATCAAACAGAACATTATTGATAACAACTTTCCGGGAGTTGTCATTGATAAAGAGAGAGCTCTCAATCAAATAAAGCTGAATAATGAAGATTTAGAAAATGATAATGTCTCTCTTCAAAGCAAAATAGGTAGCTATACTCAGGAAGATTTAAATCTAATCGAATCAAAAGCAAGGTTTAAATATGGACTGATTAAAGAAGGTGAGTACTTTTTTAAAATAAATAGGGCCATTAAAACTGAACCATTAGCAGAAAATGATAGTGCTACTTTATAATTGACTAAACACTAAATTAAGGATGTTCTTGCGGACATGAATAAAGACAAATATTTTTTAATCGTTCCAGCAAGTGGTGTCGGCATAAGAATGGGCTCTTCAGTCCCAAAACAATATTTAAAGCTTGAAAATGGCCTGACAATTATTGATCAAAGCCTTAAAACCCTTTTGGAAATTAATCTGATTTCAGGCTTTATAGTTTCTTTATCAAGAACAGACTCTTTTTTTAAGTCTTCATCTTTTTTTAATCACTCAAAGCTTTTAGAAGCTGTAGAAGGTGGCAAAGAGAGGTTCAATTCTGTACTGAACGCATTAAATTCTTTAAATAAATACGCCCAGCCCAATGACTGGGTTTTAGTTCATGACTCTGTCAGGCCATGCACAAAAAAGAGCGACATAGAAAAACTAATCCGAGAGGTTTCAAATGATTCTGTAGGGGGAATCCTTGCAACCAGAGCTATTGATACGGTTAAAGAAAAAAATGCAACTGGTCCAATATCAACTATTGATCGAAAAAAACTTTATATGGCTCAAACCCCTCAAATGTTTCGATTTGGCATCCTTAAAGAAGCAATTGAGAGCTCTATAAAACTCGATAATAAGATTACTGATGAATCTGAAGCGATTGAAAAATTGGGTCATTCAGTCAAAATTATTGATGGCTCTTCTAGTAACATCAAAATTACCTCAAAGGATGACATTGACTTGGCAAACTACTTTTTGAAAAAATTATGATCATTAAAACGGGCTTAGGACAAGATTCTCATCAGTTTGAAAAAAAATCTGGAAAAGACTTGGTTTTGGCAGGTATTAAATTTGACTATCCATTTGGATTAAAAGGTAATAGTGATGCAGATGTCATTTTTCATTCAATCACAAACTCCATCTCAAGCATTACAGGTAAAAATATTTTAGGTGACGTTGCTGATCAACTTGTAAAAACGGGTATAAAAGAGAGCGCAAAATACCTTCAAATAGCGCTTGATGATCTAGGGGATTGGAAAATTAATCATATTGCAGTTGCTCTTGAATGCGCAAAGCCAAAAATAGCTAACCATGTCGAAGCCATGAAGGAAAGCATTGCCAATACTTGTCAAATTAATCGATCAGATGTCGGCATTACAGCTACCTCCGGTGAAGGTCTCACCTCGTTTGGAAGAGGTGAAGGAATTCAAGCAATAACTATAATCACTGTTAGTAAATCATGACTTTAATAGACAACCCTACACGATCAAAAATCAATAAAATTCATTTCATAGGTATTGGAGGCTCTGGAATGAGTGGAATTGCTGAAGTGCTTGTCAATTTGGGTTATGAAATCTCTGGTTCTGATATTCAGTCAAGCCCAATTACTGAAAAACTTGAAAAGATCGGCTGTCAAATTAGTTACTCTCAAAAGGCTGAAAATGTCACAGGTAAACAGGCGGTCGTTGTCTCTTCAGCTATTAATAAAAATAATCCCGAACTTCAGGAAGCAAGACACCAAAGACTATTGATTGTTCCTAGAGCAGAAATGCTAGGAGAGTTAATGCGATTTCGATTTGGGATAGCTGTCTCTGGAACGCATGGCAAAACAACGACAACAAGCCTTATTGTTCATATAATGAGTGAAGCTAAACTGGACCCTACTTACATTATTGGTGGAATTATTAATGCGACAGGGATGAATGCAAAACTTGGCAAAAGTGACTACCTAATCGCGGAGGCAGATGAGAGTGACGCCTCCTTTCTTCACCTTCAACCAATGTTAAGCGTCATTACAAATATAGATGAAGACCACATGTCAACTTATAACCATAACTACGATAATTTGACTGAGGCTTTCATCAGCTTTACCTCTAACCTTCCATTCTATGGCATTTGTGTTGCTTGTGTTGATGACAAAGGGGTTAAAAATATTCTTAAAAAAATTCATAGGCCAGTTTTAAGTTATGGATTTAGTGATTCAGCCGATGTAAAGGCTTCAAATGTATCGCAAAATGAAATGAAAATGTCGTTTGATGTAAGCTGTGTGAAGTATGAAAAAAGTTTTCCTATTTCACTCAATCTAATCGGCAGACATAACATCTTAAATGCACTTGCTGCAATAAGTGTTGCTATTGAGCTTGATATTAAAATAGATGTTATTCAAAAAGCTCTTTCCCATTTTAGTGGAGTATCTAGAAGATTAGACTATCACCAAAAACTTACTATCAACTCAAATAAGACTCCACTATTTGACGACTATGGCCATCATCCAAATGAAATATCTGAGGTCATAAGCACCTTAAGAAATACTTATCCAGACAAAAGGTTGGTTGTCATCTTTCAACCTCATAGATACTCTAGAACAAGAGATCTGTTTAATGAATTCGTTAGTAGTCTGTCTAAAGTTGATGCATTAATATTGCTCAATATATACTCAGCAAATGAAGCCCCAATAAATACAATTAGCTCATCAACACTAGCAGATTCTATAAGAAGAAGAAGCTCAATTGATCCAATTGTTGCCAAAGATATTGCAGAAATAATTGAAATTATCCCAAATATCGTTACTGAGAATGATGTCATCCTTACCCTTGGTGCTGGTGATGTAAATAAAATTCCACATCAATTAAAAGATCATTTTTGTTAAAAGACTCTATGCTTAAAATTAATGAGCCAATGTCAAAACACTGCTCTCTAAGGTCTGGAGGCGCTACCAGTGAGTTTTTTCAACCCACAAATATTGATGAGCTTTCAGAATTTTTAAAAAATAACAAAAAGCCGGTTCTTCTGGTTGGTTTGGGCAGTAATCTTTTAGTGCGGGACAGGGGCTTTAAGGGTGTCACGATCCATACAAAAAATCTAAAAGAGCTATCGATTTCAAAAAGCTTAATTGAATCTGGTGCAGGCACCTCCTTGGCTAAACTTTCTAGATTTGCTCTCGCGCAACTTAAATATGGAGCTGAATTTCTGAGTGCAATCCCTGGAACTGTAGGCGGTGCTCTAGCTATGAATGCTGGTGCTTTTGGCTCTGAAGTCTGGGAGTACGTCAGCTCTGTCAAAACAATGAGCCTTTCTGGGGAACTCCAAAATAGAACTCCGAAAGACTATGAAATTTCATACCGTTCGACATTGCATCGATTCAAAAATGAATTTTTTGTAAGTGCTACTTTCGACTTTAATCTTGAGAAACAAAATGATAATGTGGGTGAGCTTCTCCAAAAAAGAAATTCAACTCAGCCAATTGGCTTGCCAAGCTGTGGAAGTGTATTTAAAAATCCTAAAAATCACTACGCTGCTCAATTAATTGAGGATAGTGGTCTCAAGGGTTTTTGTGTTGGAGGCGCATGCGTATCAGAGAAACATGCAAATTATATTATTAACCAAGATAATGCATCAGCAATGGATATTGAGAATTTAATTACCCACATACAAGAGACGATCAAATTGAAGCACAATATTGCTCTTGAAACCGAAATAATCATCATATGATTGCGGTTCTCATGGGGGGCTACTCCGCTGAGAGAGAAATTTCACTTCTCAGTGGAATGGCAGTCTATGATGCCCTTTCTAACTCTAAATTAGACTGCTTTGCATACGATCTTACTGAAGATAATCTCGATCAACTGTGGTCACAAGAGTTTGATCAAGCATTTATCGTTCTTCATGGAAGGGGTGGCGAGGATGGATTTATTCAATCTGAGCTTGAAAAAAACAATATTTCATATACTGGATCTGGCGCCAAAGCTTCAAAGCTATGCATGGACAAAGCTGCAACCAAAGATTTATGGAGCAATCATAAACTTCCCCTCTCAGCTTCGATCGTTGCAACAAAAGGTAAAGATTTGGACACAGTTACATTTCCCCTACCTTGGGCTGTAAAACCGACCCTAGAAGGCTCAAGTAATGGGGTTACAAAAGTATCAAAGGAATCAGAACTTGATGCCGCACTTGAAATAGCTTTTCAATATGGAAATCAGGCATTAATAGAGGAGTGGATTGATGGCGATGAATATACTGTCTCAATATTAAATGGTGAAACTTTACCCAGTATAAAGATAATTTCAGATCATGATATTTATGACTATCATTCAAAATATTTCAGCAATAAAACCGAATACCTTTGCCCATCAGACTTAACACAAGAGCAGGAACTTAATCTCCAAAAAATTGCACTAGAAGCATTCAATTTAACCGGCGCATCGGGATGGGGGAGAGTTGATTTTATTCTTGATAAAGATAGAGTTCCTTTTCTACTGGAAATTAATACTGTGCCAGGTATGACATCTCATTCTCTTGTCCCAATGGCTGCAAAAGCTTTAAATATAAGTTTTGAAGAATTAGTAATAAAAATACTACATGGCTAAAGAAAGACTCAATCGTCCAAAGCAACAAAAAAAACCACTAAAGAGTGTCTTAAAGAGGGCGCTGAAGATCTGCATATTCTTTCTGATAGCTTTCTCAATTGCCTTTGTCGTATATCTTGTGGATCGCTCAAAATTACTGGAGCCTCATATCTCCTGGGAAGTTGATGGCGAGCTAACTACTCATGCTCATCAATATGATGATTTAATTAAACCCGTTTTAAATAATAAATACCTGCTAAATTTGAATAAAATTAAAAGTAAGATTTATCAAAACCCATGGGTATTAAATGTTGAAACCCAAAGAATATTTTGGAATCGTATCAAGGTATCCATTAAGAAACACGATGTCGCAATGAGATGGGGCTCTCAAGGCTATATCTCTTCTCAAGGTGTACTATTTAAGCCCAATCTGACAATCAACTCGGATGCGCCAATTGGATTAGTGTCAGAAGTATCTGTCAAAAATTTTTATGATGATTTCGTTCTATATCAATCAATCTTAGATCCGGTCAAAATCTCTACTTTCGAGAGAAACTCAATTGATGAGCTTACTCTAGAGAATAACATTAAAGTCATTCTAGGACATCAAAAGCAAAATGAACGACTTGAGATATTTGTAAAGTCTTTTGAAAAGTTAAAAAAATACAAAAAAATTCGCACAAGGGGTATTTTTGATATGCGCTATCCTAATGGCTTTGCGCTGAGCTATTCGCCATTATCACTGCATAGCATAGAGCCAAACTAATTGATGTCCAAAAAATGGAAAAGAACGTCAGAACGAAATCTAAATAACTATTCCCAATTAATCCTAATAAAGTTATAAAAAGAAATGGAGCAATAAAATTAATTATAAAGATATTCAGTCGAGCTCTAAATGATACTTGTATGCTCTTGTATGGAACGTCATTCGCAATGGATATCAAATTAAGTGAAATGGGTATTAATAACAAGTAAACGATTGGAAATAAGAAAGGAATAAACAAAGAAATTATTTGGCCCATTACGAGAGGAATAGACAAAAGAAGGAAGCGACCTACCCTTACATTAGGGATAACAATTCCCAATCTAGCAATAGAATTATTTCCTGATACAACTATTCGATAGACATTCATTAATAATGCTAAAGTTGCATAAATAAACATTAATAAATATATTAAAGGGAAGTTAACGTCACTCTCAAGCATGACTTCAGGGTTATATGTAGAATTTATGATATTCATGAGTTCAGGTAGTACGGTCGCCAATGGTAAGCACATTAATATCGGAAAAATACTAGCTTCTAGAAGCTTTCTCCAGTTAGAAAGTGAAAATGCTAAAGTCGCAAGGATAGTTTGGTTTATAGGAATATTGTTCATGATAAATTTGAATTGACTACGTTAATTGTAATGGTTAATTTGTCACCCGGTTGCAAAATATACTCTTCATTTAAGTCATTCCAAGCTCTTATTTCAGATACTTTTACTTTATATTTTTGAGCAATTAGTGAGAGATTATCACCAGATCTAACTGTGTAAACTATTTTTTTATTGATATCAATCCCTGTATTCATTATTTTAGCAAGCTCAGTCTTTTTTTTATCCTCATTCAAGATAACAAGCTCTTTACCAATTGAGAGCGGCTTAGAAGGGGCAATTTGATTCCATCTGACCAGTTCATTCACAGTTACATCATGCTTGACTGCAATCAACCATAAGCTATCACCAGTCACCACTTTGTATACTTTTTTCTCTGAATTTTTATTGATATTTAGTCTACTTTTTTCCCGTTGAGCTTCAGACAAAGAATAATATTCTTCGGATTCCTTTGCCAAAGGAACAATCAGATAACTGTTTAGCTTGATTAAGTCATTATTAAGCTCGTTAGCACTTTTAATTTGATCAACCGTCGTCTTATAGTTTTCAGCAATGAGACTAAGGCTGTCGCCCTTTTTAACCTGGTAACGGGTCCAACTTATTTTTGTTCTATTACCCTGTTTAGCCAAGTTATCACTAAATTGATTGATTACCTCTTGAGGCAGCAAGATTGTATATGGAAGATCTTCGGGGGTCGCCCATCTCTTTAATCCGGGGTTATATGAATAAATTTCCTTGATACTTAAACCAGTCCACTGAGCAATTAATGCAAGATCAAACTGGGAGTCTAGTTGGATTGCCTCCAAGAAAGGTTTGTTTTTAATTTTCGTCAGGGTTTGATTATGAAGGGCTGGATTTTTAAGTACAGAACCTATTGCAAGCAGTTTTGGAACATACCTCTCAGTTTCTTGTGGTAAATCCAAGCTCCAGTAATCTATTTTTTTTCCTTCTTTAAGATTTTTATCAATCGCTCGTTGGACCCTTCCTGGGCCAGCGTTATAGGCTGCGATAGAAAGCAGCCAATCACCATCAAACATCTTATTTAAATCTTTTAAATAGCGTATTGCAGCCTCTGTTGAGGCCAAAACATCCCTTCGATCTTCATGCCACCAATCATCATCTAGGCCATACATCTTTCCAGTAGAGGGAATGAATTGCCATAACCCCGTTGCCGTTCCATGAGAGTATGAAAATGGATAATAATCAGACTCAACAATTGGCAACAAAGCAAGTTCAATTGGAACGCCTTGCCTTTCAGTTTCAGAAACAACAAGGTATAGAAATGGCTCGGCTCTTTTTGAAATTGAGGCCAGATAATCTGGTTGAGTACTAATCCAGTCGATATGGTTTTGAATTCTGGTATTAAATCCAAAATTAATTTCTTGGTTATTTGCAATATAACCCCAAAGATCATCATCTTGAAAATTTTGACTTACATTTGAATTTGGTGCATTGAATCGAGCTAACTTGTTATTACTATCCACAAGCCCCTGGCAGCCAGATAAAACTATAACAAAGAGTATTAGTGCCGATCTCACTTCTAAGACTTGCTAGAGCATTCTGGAGAGTCAGGCGCCGCCTGACGTTTTTCCCATTCTTTTGGTGTATAGGTATGCATCGCCATTGCATGGATCAATTTGAGTTCATCAACAAAAAGCTTGTTGATAAAGCGGTGGCGATCAATAAGCTTCATCTCTTCAAAGTCAGAACTCACAACAACAATTTTAAAGTGAGACTCTGAAGCTGGGCCTGAATGCTGACTGGATTCATTAACCACCTCATAGTACTCTGGATTTAAGGATAACTCAAGCTGCCCTTCTAAATGGCTCTGCATGCTACTCATCAGCTGTACTCACAGTTGCATACTCAAAAGAATCAGAAAAAAAGTTCTCTTTCATAAGATTATTTTCAAGGCAACTTTTTGCCGCCGCTTTAACCATCACCGGAGGCCCACAGGCATAAACTTCATAATCAGTTAAATTTTCAAAGTCTTTCACAACCGTTTCATGAACATAACCCGACTCTCCGCTCCAAGAACTATCAGGTTCTGATAATACTGGAATAAAATTGATGTTAGAGTGATTTTTACTCCAGTCTGATGGTAGATTTAAATATATATCTTGCTCTGTCCTCACCCCCCAATATAGGTGGATTGGTCTTGATGATTGAATTAGTATTAAATGTTCTATGATTGCTTTTATAGGTCCAAATCCAGTGCCGCCTGCAATAAATATAATTGGGCAATCGCTATCCTCTCTGAGAAAAAAACTACCCTTTGGCCCTTCAATTCTTAAGATTGTCTTTTCTGTTAAAGTATTGAAGACAAAGTTAGTAAACTGTCCACCCTCAACCAAACGAACATGCAGTTCAATTAAATTTGAATTGACCGGTGCATTGGCAATTGAGAAAGCTCTGGGCTCAAAGTCAGGATGCTCAATGTCAAGATATTGACCAGCTAAATATTGAAGAGATTGAGACCCAGGAATTTTTAACGTAAGCTGAATGACATCATGATTTAAATGATTCACTTCTTCAACCCGACAGGGCATACTTCGGATCTGAATATTGGCAAGTGAGTCTAACTCATCAACTGCGATGTATAAGTCACTTTTTGCTTTACATTGACACAATAAAGCTATATTAGCATCCTCTTCTTCTGAGCTAATAGCCTCTGGAGTCACACCATCATATGAAATTTCACCGTTCAAGATAACCGCTTTACATTGGCCACAAAATCCATTTTGACAGCCATATGGAAAATTATAGCCATTTGAAAGAGCGCCATCTAGAACTGATTCTTCACCACTAGATTGAAAGGATTTACCACTAACCTGATTTAAAACTGTAAACATCGTTTAAGTGATACAAATATAAAGCTGATATTATAATGTAGGTCATACAGAATTAAGCCTAGTATTGTTATGACTATTGAGTCAAGTAATTTTGTTTTGTTTTTGATGGGACCTACAGCTTCCGGAAAAACTGAACTAGCTATTGAAATAAGTAAGATCATCGACTCAACATTAATCAGCGTTGATTCAGCGCTAATCTATAAGGGTATGGATATAGGCACTGCAAAGCCTGACAAGGAAACGCTTAAAAGCTTCCCTCATAAGTTGATAGATATTTGCAATCCAGAGGACAGTTTTTCAGTCACGGAATTTATTACTCTAGCAAAAAAATATATTACTAATGCTTTAAATGAGGGTAAGTTGCCAATATTAGTGGGTGGTACCTCGTTTTATTTTAATGCTTTAGAGCATGGCTTATCTGCACTTCCTGCCGCAACAGATGAATCTCGAAAATACTTTAACAATCTTTTACAAAAAATGGGGAGTGAAAAATTACACGACAAGTTACAAGAGATTGATCCAAAATCAGCAGAAAGAATTCACCCTAATGATTCACAGAGAATAACAAGAGCACTCGAAGTTTACGATCTTTCGGGAGAAACTTTAAGCGCACTTCAGGGCAACAAAAATCAAAACAAGCTAGATCTTAAAATAAAAAAAATTGTTCTTATGCCTGAACGATCAGATCTTCATATTAGAATTGAGAAGCGATTTATTGAAATGATAAAAAATGGCTTTCTTGATGAAGTTAAATTACTAAGAGAAAATAAAAAACTTAATCTTGATTTAGCATCTATGAGATGTGTTGGCTATAGACAGGCATGGAATTATTTTGAAGGTATTTATTCTAAGAAGGAAATGGTAGAAAAAGCAATCGTAGCAACGAGACAGCTATGCAAGAGACAGTGTACTTGGCTAAGAAATGAGAATGAAGCTTTAATTTTAAAGGGGCTGGAAACCAATCAAGCAATTAATTATCTTCAAGAACATGATGCTTGAAAACCTCTCCTCTATTGTTAAAATTATCAAACATATCAAAACTTGCGCAACCTGGTGATAGGACAACTGCTCCAGATTCTGAAGCTTCTTTAGATATTTCAACTGCTTCCTTCATTGACTCAGAAACTACTACTCTAGGTCCATCTATATGTCTACAAAAATCAGAACTAGACTCTCCAATTAAGATAACGGTCTTCACCTTTTGACTGATTAATTTAAACAACTCTGAGTAGTCTTCTTTTTTCGCAATTCCACCTAAAATTAAAACAAGATTCGCATACTTGGCATCAAGAGCATTAATTGCAGTTATAGTTGAAATAGCGTTAGTTGATTTTGAGTCGTTATAAAAATCAACTTGGTTTATAGTTGACACAAATTCTAATCGATGAACCAGCCCTTTAAAGCCCATTACAGTCTCTTTCATAACATCGACTGATAAACCAAATCGATACCCCAGAGTCAAAGCAGCAAGAATATTTTCAATATTATGTTTTCCAACTACTGATATATCATTGCTAGACATTAAAAGCTTATCTTGATGAAAAACTTCATACAAATCATTTTTCTCACTTGCAAAGAAATCACACCTGGATTCACTCTGCTCAATTGAAAATAAATTATCTCCAATAATCTCACTAACCTCAGACTCATTGAGATTAACAATATTAAACTTAGAGTAGTTATAAATTGATAATTTTGAAGAAATATAATCATTATAGGTTGAATACCTATCAAGATGATCTGGCGAAATATTCGTTATTACCCCAGCATATAAATCCAAATGATTGGTATAGTCTAATTGGTAACTCGAGAGCTCGACAATATATAGCTCAGCATCATCATTCATACTCTCCATGACTGGATTTCCAATATTGCCACAAATATAAGCTTTTAATGAACTTGCAAGCGCCATTTCGCCTAGCAATTGGGTCACGGTTGACTTTCCATTTGAGCCTGTGATGCCAATCATTGGCGCTTTCACATATCTTCCAAATAGTTCAATATCGCTAATGATAGAAATATTTTTTTTGCGAGCCCATCGAACAATTAACTCTGATTCAGCTATTCCAGGGCTGATGATGATTTCTGAAATATCATCTAATAAAGATACATTCCATTCTCCAAAATAGAAATCATGCAGTAGATTTTCATTTTTACTAATTTTCAGCATCGGAGGCTCTTGTCGGGAATCTGCAATCCGAAAAGAAATATTATTTTTATTAAAAAAACGAGCTACTGAAAGACCTGTAACCCCCAAACCTAAAATAAGTTTCATGAAAACCTTGTGTTTTCGACCAAAATTGACTATATTTTACACTTTTACTTTACTATTTTATTATGCCAACAAATGTTCAAACAACTTCTAGTTCGATTGTAATTAATCGAACACTAAGAAACACTTACCAGCTCCTTTCTGCAACGCTATTATTTAGTGGACTCATGGCTTATCTATCGATGTCACTCAATCTACCATATTTTGGTCTTTTGATAACGCTTGGTGGATATTTTGGGCTTTTGTTTTTAGTCACAAAGCTTAGAAACTCAGCCTCAGGAATATTTGCTGTCTTCGCTCTTACAGGCTTTATGGGTCTGACTCTGGGCCCTATAGTAGGCGCCTATACAACTGCTTTCTCAAACGGAGCAGAGCTTGTTGCTATGGCCATGACTGGAACTGCAGCTATTTTTCTATCGCTTTCTTTTTATGCACTTGTATCTCAAAAAGACTTTAGCTTTTTATCTGGCTTTTTAACGGCTGGCATTGTGGTTGCATTTTTAGCAGGTATCGCTGCGTACTTTTTTCAGATTCCTGCTTTATCTTTAACTGTTTCAGCTGCATTCATTCTTTTAATGAGTGGGCTGATTTTGTTTGAGACCAGTAATATCATTCATGGTGGCGAGACAAACTACATCATGGCAACAGTAACGCTATATATTTCTATTTATAACTTATTCTTAAGCCTGCTTCACCTCTTAGGTGTTTTCTCTGGCGATGACTAGTGATAGATAGCGATGGATATCGCGCTAACGTAGGTATTGTAATTACTAATGACAAAAAGCAGATACTCTTAGCAAAGCGGTGTAAACAAGACGCGTGGCAACTTCCTCAGGGTGGAATCGATAAAGATGAAACCGAAATAGATGCTCTCTATAGGGAGCTTGAGGAGGAGGTTGGCCTCTATCCTGCGCACGTCAAATTAATTGCAAAAACACCCAAATGGCTTCGATATGATTTACCATTAGAACATATTAGAAGAAGTCAAAAACCCACCTGCATTGGCCAAAAACAAGTCTGGTTTTTATTAAAACTAGAATCAAGCGATGACAATATCTCTCTTAACCTGCACCATGATATTGAATTTGATGACTGGAAATGGGTTGACTACTGGAGTCCGGTCGATGAAGTCATAAATTTTAAAAGAGATGTATACGAGGATATGCTGAAAGCACTAGCTCCAATACTTTTTGACAATGAACATAGTATCCCTAATGAGCTATCTAGACCATTACAATTCAGTGCTATTAAATTATAGTTGAGATAGACTTTTTTTGATAATTCCGACTGGGGTCATAATGTGCTCTTCAATAAGCTTAGAAATAGCTTTCTTATCTCTCTCAAGGGCTAAGATCATCAGAGCTGCATGCTCATTTTGATTGATTTTCAATGTTGTCGCATTAGATACATTTTCTTTTAACCATAAACTACGATATCTCTTTGATTTTTCAATAAGGGAACTTCTAATTTGAAATAGCCTAGGTGAGTTACACCCAGACACTAAGGCCTCATGGAAGTCACCATGCCTACTTTGCCACTCATTGGTATCTGGTTTATCTTTTTTGCTATATTTATTTAATCTGTGGGAAGCTGCTATTAAATTTGCCTCCCAATAGTCATCACCTTTATCAATAGACATTTCAATACATAACGACTCTATCTTTGCTCGTGTCTGGTAAATATCTGTCAGGTCTTCAAGTGAGATATCACTGACATAAAAACCTCGCTGATTTTTTGAGACAACTAAATCGTTCGCCATTAATTGAGATAGAGCCTCCCTGAGCGGACTCGTACCAACATTATATTTTTCTTTTAATGTTTTAATGTGAAGCTTTTGCTTGGGAAGATACTCACCCGAAATAATGTCATTTTTCAATGAGTCCAGTATTTTCGAAGCAGTGTTATCTCTAGAATCAGTCATTTATAAACCAAATTAAATCATTAAGAAATAGATATTTCAGTTTGAATTTTATCACAAATGTAGTTATAATTGCTAAATGTCGACATTTTATAATTTGCAATGATTTCACACACAAATAATATCGGATTTAGTTTTTTAAGTCATAAGGGTAGCCCCCGTCTTCAGTTACTTACAATAGATAATGAAGTAATTGATAAATTTATTAAATGTATTGATCATCTCGATGTTCAGTCAATTGAATACAAGCCATTTCTTCGTTTTTATATTGCTAACTGCCTTAATGAACTTACAAAGAATACCCTTGGTCTTTGCTTACTCGATATTTTAAAAAATCGACAAACTGGTGCAGTATTGCTTCAATATGAAAATGATAAAAATTTAGTAGGTGAACAGTTTATTGATTTTAATATTCTTCTTTCTACAGCTATATCCCATCTTATAGGTCTTCCAAATCTTGATTCAATGTCTGGAAAATTTTATGCGAGATTCTCTGTCAAGAATGAAGACAACAGCGACAGCTACCTTCGTCAAGCCCATAGAAGAATGGAGCTTCATAATGATGGTACTTACGTTAAAGAGAAAACTGACTGGGTTATTATGCAAAAAATTCTAGAATTAAATGTTGAAGGAGGTGGCTCACTCCTTTTGCACTTAGATGACTGGGACGAATTAGAAAAATTTCATAGTCATCCAGTTGCCAAAGAAGATATTCAATGGGGCTCCCCTTCCAGCAAGAATATTAGCTATAAAACAACGCATCCAATCTTTATTGAAGAAGAGGGTGAGGAGCCCATAATGTCATTCATTGATCAATTTGCAGAACCAACTAATATGAATCAAGGACTCTATCTCTATGAACTGGGTGAATCCCTAGAAAAAGACTCTAATACATACAATATCAAGCTTAGTGAAGGAAGTATGTTGATCATTAATAACTATTTTTGGCTGCACGGTAGAGATATGTTTTTTGCAAATAAAGACCTTCATAGAGAGCTTCTTCGACAAAGAGGCGTATTTATTCAATAAAATGGAAGTGATAGCTCACTTTAAATAATTAATGAAGCCAATGTATGACTATGTAGTTTTGGGTGGAGGAATAGTAGGCGTATCTACCGCACTATCTCTTATTAATAAACACCCGGACAATAAAATTCTATTAATTGAAAAAGAAAACTCTTTTGCAAAACACCAAACTGGCCACAATAGCGGCGTTATTCATGCGGGTGTTTACTATCAACCTGGAAGCCTAAAGGCTGAATTTTGCCGCGAAGGCCTCAAAGAGACAATTAGCTTTTGTTCTGATAATAATATCCCCTATGAGCAGTGCGGTAAATTACTAGTTGCCACAAATAAAATCGAGCTTCAACGAATGTATGAACTGCATGAAAGATGCAAAGCTAACGAAATAGACGTTGAAGCCTTAGACCAAAAGCAGCTCAATGAGGTTGAGCCTAATATTATTGGCATTGGCGCTCTTCTAGTAAAGTCCACAGGGATTGTTGACTACAAATTAATTACAAAAAAAATGTCTGAGGAATTTGAATCAAAGGGTGGCGAGTTTCTTCTTAATTCTGAAGTAGTTAATTTAGAGGAAGATGAAGAAAAAATTAAAATTATTACTTCAAGAGAATCCTTAAATTCTAAATATCTAATCTGCTGTGCTGGACTAATGGCTGATCGAATAGCAAAACTACTTAATATAAAAATTAATTTCCAAATCGTTCCATTTCGAGGGGAATACTTCAGACTTCCAAGTAAACACAATAACCTTGTTAAACACTTGATTTACCCTATACCTGACCCAGACCTACCATTCCTAGGGGTACATTTAACAAAGATGATAGATGGAAGTATTACTGTTGGTCCAAACGCAGTTCTTGGATTCAAACGCGAGGGGTACAGTAAATTTAATTTCAGTATAAAAGATACCCTTCAGTTCTTATCTTTTAAGGGGTTTCATAATGTTATCAAAAAGAATCTTAAATCTGGACTATATGAAATGAAAAATTCCATTTTTAAACGTGGTTACTTGAAAGAGGTGCAAAAATACAGCCCACAAATTAAGCTAAATGATCTAGAACACTACCCGGCAGGCATTAGAGCGCAAGCCGTTCTGGAGGATGGGTCACTGGTACACGACTTTTTATTTGCAGAAAGTAGGCGTTCTATTCATGTTTGCAATGCACCTTCTCCAGCTGCAACCTCTGCAATCCCTATTGGAAAATACATCACCCACAAAGCGACAGAAGCTTTTAAGAAACTATCTTAAAAAAAACTGCCTTATTGTTTCAGCAAACTGGCTTGACTGGAGACTATCTGGCTCTGCTTCGAGCTTTAATAAAGCTGGATCAACAAACTCTTTGGGTATCGTTAAGTCTCTTCGTGCTGTCAGGAGTGCTTCAATAAAATCGACTAAAAACTCTGGGTGAGCCTGCATTGTTAAGACTTTGTCTTTAATATAAAAGCCAGCATTTTCACAAAAATCAGATTTAGCATATACCTTAGCACCCTCAGGAACCTGAAGAACCTGATCTTGATGGCAGATGTTCAGAGTCAACTCTTTTGGCAAATTACCCATATAGTCTGTCTTATTATTAATTTCATAGGTATGCAGACCCAAACCCCAGCCCTTAATGGATTTCTCAACATGGCCGCCAAGCCAGCGGGGGCGATCAGTTGATGCCCAAAACAGACCCCAAAAATGGGTAAGCTCGCATGATAGATATCATTAATAAGCTCACTCACAGTTGGTATCCATGAGTGCTCTTCGTAGACACCGTGTGGAGAGCCAGTAACAATCCAGCCGTCGCACTCTAAATGGTTTTTAGGAAGCACAGAATCTAGAATATTAAATGTCTTAAACTCAAATACTTCCTCTTTAGAGTTGATAAGTGAAATAAGCATTTCAGCATATGTTCCATATTTTTCAACTAAATCATCAGTCGCTCTTCCTACTAACAGTATTCCTATTTTCATTATTTTTTTTGGTTTGGTTTATTTGTCTTGGCTTCTTTTTTGTTTTGCCCTTAGTACCAAATAGTCATGAGCAATCGTGGCAGCTATAATAGCAGTTATATCGGCATGATCATAGGCAGGTGCCACTTCTACGACATCAGCACCTATAAATTTCAAATCTCCCAAGCCTCTAACAATTCCCAAGGCTTGCGCAGAGGTTAGTCCGCCAGCAACTGGTGTTCCAGTTCCAGGGGCATAGGCTGGATCAAGGCCATCTATATCAAATGTAAGGTAAGCAGGTCGATCTTTGACTGTCTCAATAATTTTTTTGATGACTTGATTAATTCCATTCTCATGGACCCATGGTGCATCTAGAATTTTAACGCCTTTGGTATGACTGTTATGAGTCCTAATTCCAATCTGTATAGAATGCTCCGTATCAATTAAGTTCTCTTTAATGGCTCTTGAAAACATCGTTCCATGGTCAAGTCTTCCATCTTCATCAGGCCATGTATCTGTATGCGCATCAAAATGCACAAGTGCGATAGGGCCATGTTTTTTTGCGTGAGCCCTTAAAAGAGGATAAGTTACAAAATGATCTCCGCCAAAAGTCAGCATTTCGGCTCCAGAGTCTAATATAGTATCAGCATGATTTTCAATTTCAGACACAATGTTCCCATGAAAACCATAATCCAACTCACAGTCTCCATAGTCTGTAACAGCTAGGGTTTTAAATGGATCAATCCCATCTGGAAAAGCCAACAATTCTGCAAGCTGTACTGATGCCTCTCTTATTGCCTTTGGACCAAATCTAGCGCCTGGCCTGAAACTAGTTGCAGCGTCATATGGGATGCCACTGACTGCTATATCGACACCCTCTAAATTTTTTGTATATTTTCGCCTAAGAAAGCTTAGAGCGCCGCCATAGGTCATTTCATTAGCCCTGCTATAAAGACTTTTTCTAGTGAAGGCTTGGTCAGTCTTCATATCTTCAAAATCATCAATACTCATGCAATTCTCTTTTTTAAATAAACAAGGCTATTATATTCTGTCCAACAACGAGTAGTAAAGCATACCAATTTTCATACTAGGATTTCGTAAAAACCGGCCTCCTGGAAAGCTTGGCCTTGGAATTTTAGACATAATATCAAATACTTCTCCAGTGCCTGTTATTTTCTCAGATACTATTTTGCCAGAATAGCTTGCTAAAGCAACGCCTTGCCCAGAGTAACCTTGAGCCGAAATAACCTTTTCATTGTGAAGAGATGCAAAGAATGGAAGGCGATTCATTGTAATTGCAAGTTTGCCGCCCCAAGCGTAATCGATTTTAATACCCTTAAGAAATGGATAAATTTTTTCTAGGGGTCTAGTAACAATGGGAACTATATTCTTAGATAATTCTTGTGAATAATTCTCTCCACCACCAAATAGTAAGCGCTTATCTGCACTCATTCTAAAATAATTGATTACGAATCTTGAGTCAGCAAAGGCAATATCTTTAGGGTTTATCTTTTGAACCGTTTCATCATCAAGTGGCTTAGTTGCAACAATATAGTTGTTCATTGGTAAAATTTTAGATGTTAAGCTTTTCTCTAAATTCTCAAGATATCCATTACAAGCAAGGACAATTCGGTCAGCTTTAATTGAGCCATTCTTAGTGTTTACCCTGACATGATCATCTAAAACCTTATAACTAGTCGCAGGACTATTTTCATAGATTTTTGCACCTGCAGATAGCGTAGCCTTTGCAATGCCTAGAGCATAGTTTAAAGGGTGGCAATGGGCCTCAGCTTCATCATAACTTCCGCCATAATAAGTATCCGAGCCTGTAACCTCCCTCATTTCATCATCACTAAGATAGACCATATCCTTATAGTCATAGTTCTGAATCATATGGTCAACATATTGCTTTGATTCTTCACAATATTTCTGCTTGTGGTTTGGGTGGGCAATCCCCTTTTTATAGTCGCACTGGATTTGGTATTTATCAATCAGCTCTTTGGCATGGTATTTTGACTTTTCTCCAATTCCCCATAAAACTTTGGCGTAATCCACGCCTAAAGTTTTTTCCAAATAAAATTGATCTCTTCGCATGCCGCCAGAAACCTGACCACCATTTGCCCCAGAGGCGCCTGATGCAATTAGATTTGACTCAATAAGAAGGACATTGACGCCTTCATTTGCTAAATAAAGAGCGGTTGACAGACCGGTATATCCGCCGCCAATAACGCATACATCTGCAACATGGTCCCCAATGAGTTCTGGCTGATCTATCTGGGTATTTCTACTAGCCTGATAATATGATTGCACGCGAAAATTTAAATTACTTTATTGACTGAGCTGTTAAATCAAGACACTTCCAAACCTTTGCAATAATTTCATCAATATGTTCGTTATTGCATATTAATGGTGGCGCAATAACCATCTTGTTTTTAATAGCTCTCATTACGATGCCATTTTCATAACAAAAGTTTTTGCATCTTCCAACAATCTCTGCGCTATTGTCAAATCTCTTACAGTTCTCTTTATCTTCAACAATTTCTATAGCCGCAAGCATCCCAAGATGTCTCGCCTCTCCAACCAAAGAATGACTCTCAAGATCCTTCCACTTGTCGCCAAGGTATGGTGCAGTATTATTTTTGACTTGATGCAAGATATTTGTGCTCTCCATGAGCTCGAGATTTGCAACAGCGGCAGCCATACAGGCTGGATGCCCTGAATAGGTATAACCGTGAGCAAATTCTTGTTTTGCATCAGCCAACACCTCAACAATATCATCTCTAACAATAACGCCTCCAACTGGAAGATATCCTGAAGTGACTCCCTTTGCAAAAGGCATTAAATCTGGCTTAAAGTTAAAGTGGCCTGATCCAAACCATTCACCCGTTCTTCCAAAGCCGCAGATCACCTCATCCGCAACCAAAAGAATATTTCTCTCCTTACAAATTTTACTAATCTCAGGCCAATAAGTTTTTGGAGGAATAATAACGCCACCTGCCCCCTGAATTGGCTCTGCAATAAATGCAGCAACTCGGTCTTCGCCAAGCTCATCAATTTTTTTAGCCAGGCTTTGAGCAACTTTAATTCCAAATTCATCGGCATCAATCTTACCGCCTGCCTCAACGCAAGCATCATAATAATAGGGCTGATCCACATGTTCAATATCAGCTATTGGCAAACCACCTTGAGCATGCATAGCGCTCATTCCGCCTAAACTAGCTCCCGCCATGGTTGATCCATGATAAGCATTTGTGCGGCTAATAATGACTGATTTAGAAGGTTTTCCTTTGGCAGCCCAGTAGTGCCTTGCCAACCTGACAACAGTATCATTCGCCTCAGATCCAGAACCACAAAAATAAACCTTATTCATGCCTTCTGGGGTTTTATTTGCAATCATTTCAGATAATTTGATAGCAGATGGGTGGCTCGATCCAAAGAAATTATTATAATAAACCAGCTCTTTCATTTGCTTATTCACTGCCTCAATGATTGATTGCTGACCATAGCCCATGTTGACACACCAGAGGCCAGACATGCTATCTAAAATTTTCTTACCATCGTTGTCGTAAATATATACGCCATCTGCTTTACTTATAATGTGCGTCGACTCGGGATTTTTGATGTAACTTAAGTCACTGAAAGACTGAATTAAATGCTTTGCATTTTTTTCTTGGAGAGCAGAAGTACTGATATTCATTATATTCCTCATTTAAATGTAAATAATTGGTTTAATAAAATTTGTGATCACAGATAATAATATAGAGAAAAGAGAATAAACGCAAGAAATTTTCACGCTTATGTGCAAATAGAATTAAGTTAAATCATTTTTACTCATTTAGCGATTCATTCAGCATTTCCATTCCTTCTAATATGTCGCTATGCATACGTGGCTACAATGCAACAGAATCTTTATCTTTAATAGCATCAATAGCTGATTTATGAAAATCTTTCATAGTTTGAGTCCCTGCTCTTCCTGCAACAATTCTATAAAAAGGTGAAAAACGAAGCCATAAAGTCCTTACAAGAGGAAGCAATACTGGTGATGATCCAGCCTCATAAATACCAAAATGAAACTGGTAATTGTATTTAATGTAGTCTACAACATTTCCCGTTGAGATAGCATAATCAAGATTTTTATCTATATTTATAAGTAGGTTAACTCTTTTAGAATTTATATGATTTAAAGCAAGACCTGCTAAATGTGGCTCTAAATTTAATCTAGCAACTTTCAACTCATCAAACTTAGATTGAGTCATTTGCGATACAGTAATTCTTCGTTTTTCAGACATATCAAGAGCACCCTCTGAAATAAGTCTATTAGCAGCCTCACGCACAGGCATAGTACTAACTCCAAATGAATTAGCAATCCCTCTAAAAGTAAAAGAAATACCAGGAACAAATTCTCCAGAAAGAATTAACTGGCATAAAGAGTTGTAAACCCATTCATTTGCATTTAGCTTTAAATCCCTTGGCTCAACTTTCGATAAAATATCCATACTAATCTTTTATAATATTTTTTTATATTATTAATTTGTGATCACAAATATGATAGAATTATCTCACATTTAATGTAGGCAAATAATATTTTCAAAAACAATCTATGAAGAATTTTGCAGAAAAATTTCTTGATGAAAATCCTGATCTTGAGAAAGTTGAGTTTATCTATGTTGACTTTAATGGGATTCCTAGAGGTAAAAATGCCTCTCCTAAAACTTTGATTAAAGCCTCCAAAGGTGGATTAAAAATGCCTATCTCAAGCTATGTTCTCGATGTTTGGGGAGACAATCCTAAAGGGACAGGACTGGTTATGTCCGGCGATGGCGACGCCATATGCAGAGTCGTTGAGAATT
This sequence comes from Candidatus Pseudothioglobus singularis PS1, assembly GCF_001281385.1. Classification (NCBI taxonomy): domain Bacteria; kingdom Pseudomonadati; phylum Pseudomonadota; class Gammaproteobacteria; family Pseudothioglobaceae (SeqCode); genus Pseudothioglobus (SeqCode); species Pseudothioglobus singularis (SeqCode). The sequence goes on along the minus strand of NZ_CP006911.1, from coordinate 492,623 downwards.
CCCTTGCCATTACCCCTTGGAGTTCTCGTAAAAATGCGCAGTGCCTGGTCAGTATGGAAGATGGCGATGGGAATCCTATTTACGCTGACCCAAGGCATATCCTCAGCACAGTTTTGAAACGCTTCGAAGAGCTAGAACTTAAGCCAGTTATTGCGCCTGAAATGGAGTTTTATTTAATTGATCAAAAACTTCAAAAAAACGGTCATCCCCAAATGCCACTCATTCCTGGCACCAATAGAAGATATGAAGAGGTTCAACTTCTAAATTTAAATGAAATGGATGACTTCGAAGGGTTTTTTGACCTGGTAGAAAAAAGTGCACACTTACTAGGGATACCTGCTGAAACTGCTATAAAAGAGTGTGCTCCTGGACAGTTTGAAATTAACCTACTGCATCATGATGACGCTTTATTAATAGCAGACCAAGCCTTCTTAATGAAGCGCTCTATCAAAAACAGCGCGAAAAAATTTAATCTTAACGCTACATTTATGGCAAAACCATTTTCAGAACATGCAGGCAATGGGATGCATGCTCATCTTAGCCTTATTGATAAAAATGGCAATAATGTCTTTGAAGTTGATAAAGACAAGCAACCCAAAGGCATCTTTGCAAACTCAATAGCTGGTCTATTAAAAACAACACCAGACTTTCTGTCGTTTTATGCACCCAGTGCGAATTCATATCGAAGACTCGTTCACAATGCTGATCATGCGCCAACGACTCTGAGCTGGGGAAATGAAAATAGGACCTCACTCATTAGACTTCCAGAAGCATCTTCAAGCGCAACGAGATTAGAATTCAGATTACCAAGTGCAGATGCAAACCCATATCTTGTCTTTGCCTCTATTCTCTCAAGCGTTCTTTCAGGAATTCAAAATAAAGATCTACTCGATAATGAAACGATTGGCAATGCTCATGCTCAGCATAAGCCTGAATTAGGAATCACATGGAGGGAGGCCGTTAAAAAAACAAGTCAATCTTCAGTTGTGAAGGAGTTTTTTGGTGAGCAATTTCAAAAATCTTATCAAGTTGTTAAAGAATCCGAAATCAATAGGTTTGATAGCACAATTACAGATTTTGAATACAATTCATATTTGCGTCATCTTTGATCAAATGGACTGTATTTTTAAAAAAGGTGATTATTAAATATAAAAATTTAATATAATCCAATAACTTAAAAGTAAAAAATAAAAGGAGAGTAATAATGAAAAATAAGTTAAATAAGCTGCTCATAGCTGGAGCACTGACGTTTTCAGCTCAAGCGGTGATTGCAGAAGAAGTGGTTAATGTTTATAACTGGTCAGATTATATTGACGAGCAAGTTAACGAGGACTTCACTGCAGCAACAGGTATTAAAGTTGTCTACGACGTATTCGATTCTAACGAGTTTTTGCAGTCTAAACTGCTAGCAGGAGGATCTGGGTATGATGTAGTCGTTCCATCGAGCAGCTTCTTAGCACGTCAAATTCAAGCAGGTGTTTTTCAAAAACTAGATAAATCAAAATTATCAAATATTAGCAACATGTGGGGAAAGATTGAAGAGCAAGTGGAACAATTTGGCCCTCTGAATGACTACTCAGTCAACTACATGTGGGGAACAACTGGAATTGGTTACAACGTTGAAATGATAAACGAAAGGATGGATAATGCGCCAACGACTTCTCTTGCGATGGTTTTTGATCCGGATGTTGTTTCTAAATTCGCAGACTGTGGTGTTCATCTTCTAGATGCTCCTGAAGAAATAATTCCAGCAGCCCTAGCCTATCTTGGTGAAGATCCAAGAAGTACTGATAAGGATGTCATAGCGAAAGCTGAGGATGTTCTGACTGCAGTTCGACCATACATCCAGAAATTCCATTCATCACAATATATTGATGCTCTTGGAAATGGAGATATCTGTCTCGTAGTTGGCTGGTCTGGAGATGTATTTCAGGCATTATATGCAGCTGAAGAAGCTGAAAATGGTGTCGAGATTGTCTACGCAATTCCAGATGAAGGAGCTCTTATGTGGTTCGATCAGTTAGCAATTCCTAAGGATGCCCCAAATACTGCTAATGCTCATAAGTACATCAACTGGATAATGGACCCTGAGCAGATTGCGACTGCAACAAACTATGTTTGGTATGCTAATGGTAACTTTGCATCTCAGCCATTACTTGAGCCTGATTTGCTGAGTGATCCAGCTGTCTATCCTACAGAAGAAGTCATGCAGAATACTTATATTAGCCCAAGCTATAGTGATCCCAAAATTCAAAGAGTGGTCACTAGAACATGGACTAAAGTAAAAACTGGTCAGTAGTTGAAAAAATCAAAATTACCTTCATGATGCCTCGCATCATGAAGGTTTTTTCTCTTTAATTTAAAATCATGTCTGAAACACTATCAGCTTCACCGTGGCTCAATTCGTCTGAAAAGCCTTACATTCAAATAGAAAATGTCACTAAAAAATTCGGCGACTTTACCGCTATTGATAACCTTAACCTTGATATATATAAGAATGAGTTTTTCTCGTTATTAGGGCCCTCTGGCTGTGGCAAAACAACTCTTCTTAGAATGCTAGCAGGGTTTGAGAAAATAACTGATGGAAGAATCCTTCTGGACGGTGACGATATCTCAGAAATACCGCCTCACCTCAGACCCATCAATATGATGTTTCAGTCCTACGCCCTTTTTCCGCATATGACAGTCGAAAAAAATATTGCCTTTGGCTTGAAGCAGGACAATCTTCCGGAAAATGAAATCAGGCAAAGGGTTGAAGAAATGCTTGAACTGGTCGAGCTGACAGATTTTGCTAAACGCAAACCCAATCAACTTTCTGGTGGTCAAAGTCAGCGCGTTGCTTTGGCTAGAAGTCTTGCCAAACGACCAAAACTATTACTTCTTGATGAACCTCTTGGAGCCCTTGATAAAAGGCTCAGAGAGCAAACACAATTCGAACTTATGGACATTCAAGAAAAACTTGAGGTCACCTTTGTTATTGTGACTCACGACCAAGAGGAAGCGATGACAGTCTCCAGTCGGATTGGGGTGATGGACTCAGGAAACCTAGTCCAGGTGGCAACACCTACTGAAATTTATGAGGCGCCAATCAACAAGGATGTGGCAGACTTTATCGGGGATGTCAATATATTACAAGGCATCTATAAAGGCCAAAATGAAACTGGTACTCAACTAGAATCTGAGGACTCTAAATCCATTGTTTTTGCAACGCAGGAGGTTGATGCATCTCCTGGAGATATGATGTGGTTTGCGATTAGGCCTGAAAAGCTTGAAATCTCTAAAAAGAAGCCGTCTGATAATCACAATATATTAAAAGGAAAAATTGAGGATATAGCCTATGGTGGTAGCTTTTCAACTTACCATGTCAGGCTTGATAATGGAAGAATTCTCAAAGCAATTCGGGCAAATCGTGAAAGAACTGAAGAACACCATCTAACCTGGGAAGATGAGGTTTATTTACAATGGGCACCCCACTCAGCGGTCGTTCTTCTGTCGTAACCATCATGAAAAACAAGCAAAAAATGTCAAGCCCCTTCAGATCTTTACTGAGTGGCAGACTTGCAGTCATAGCAGTTCCCTATGTATGGCTTTTGTTGTTTTTCCTTCTCCCCTTTATCTTTGTTCTCAAGATCAGCCTTGCTGAACCGATTATGGCGATACCGCCCTATACTTCTCTTCTGGATTGGGGAGATTCTTGGTTTCCATCAGTCCAAGCAAGTCTTGAGAGTTATTTATTTCTTTTCAGTGACTCTCTTTATATTAAGGCATACCTATCAAGCCTAAAAATTGCCGTCATTTCAACAGTCCTGACCCTCATCATTGGATATTCAATTGCATACAGCGTGGCAAGAGCGCCAACGCGTTGGAGGGGGATACTGTTAATGCTTGTAATTCTTCCATTCTGGACCTCATTCCTCATCAGGGTCTACGCTTGGATTGGTATTTTGAAAACAGAGGGTTTATTAAATTTGGCCTTGATGACCATTGGGCTCATCGAAAAACCTTTAATTATTATGAACACTGACCTTGCCGTTTACATTGGTATTGTTTACTCGTATCTTCCATTTATGATTTTGCCGCTCTATGCCAATTTAGAAAAAATGGATATGAGTCTTTTAGAGGCTGCAGCTGATCTTGGATGCAGGCCTTTTAAAACTTTTTGGACAGTCACTGTTCCGCTCTCTCTTCCAGGCATTTTAGCAGGCTGCTTCTTAGTCTTTATTCCTGTCATGGGTGAGTTTGTCATTCCAGATTTACTAGGAGGCTCAGAGACTCTTATGATTGGAAAAGTGCTTTGGACTGAGTTCTTCTATAATCGCGATTGGCCAGTTGCATCAGCCGTTGCTATAATATTACTAGCTTTGCTTGTGGTTCCAATAATGCTTTATCAAAGATCTCAAGAAAAGGCTATCTCATGAAAAAGTTTGGAAACTTCAACATTTTAGCTTTGGTAATTGGGTTTTCGTTCTTATACATACCCATCATCCTGCTAATCTTATTTAGCTTTAATGAGTCACGCTTGGTTACTGTCTGGGGTGGATTTTCTACTAAGTGGTATGGCGAACTGATGCAGAATCAAGGTATAAAAGATGCAGCCTGGGTAACAATCAAGGTCGCATTTGTATCGTCAACTGTTGCAACCATTCTTGGAACTATTGCAGGCCTAGTCATGACGCGTTTTGGCCATTTTAGGGGTCGCACACTTTTTTCAGGGATGATCTACGCTCCAATGGTTATGCCAGAGGTCATTATTGGACTTTCAACTTTACTGATGTTTGTTGCTTTAGCAGTTGATCGAGGAGTTTTTACAGTTACACTTGCTCACATAACCTTTTCAATGTGTTACGTTGCTGTTGTCATTCAGTCAAGAATGTCTAGCTATGATGACAGCATTACAGAGGCTGCACTTGACTTAGGCTGCACTCCTTTTCGAACCTTTATCTTGATCACTCTTCCCATTATCCTTCCTGCAGTTGTTGCAGGATGGCTCTTATCTTTCACCTTATCGCTTGATGATTTAGTCATTGCAAGTTTTACCTCTGGCCCTGGATCAACCACACTGCCTATGAAGATTTACTCAATGGTAAGACTTGGGGTTACACCTGAAATCAATGCAGTTTCAACTATTCTGGTGGGTCTCGTTACGCTTGGTGTTATTAGTGCATCCATCATTGGCAGAAGGCAAAAGCAAAACGTCATAAAAGTCTAATAAGTTTGCTATACACATTTAGTGAATAGGACTTTATAATTAGCATCTTTAAATAATTCAGCAATTAGGATAAATTATGTTAACAAACTCTAGTCTTTTGAAAGCGCACGGTTATGTCAATGGAAAATGGGTTGGCGATGATGCAGATTCTCGCTTTGATGTTACAAATGCCTACACCAATGAAGTCATAAGCACTCTTCCTGATATGGGCAAGAAAGAGACCGATGAAGCCATCAATGCTGCCAACGAGGCCTGGCCAGATTGGAGAGTTAGAACTGCCAAAGAGAGAGCAATCATCCTCAAAAAGTGGTTTGATCTGATTATGGCAAACCAAGAAGACCTTGCTATATTAATGACAGCCGAACAAGGTAAGCCAATTGCTGAAGCAAGAGGAGAAGTGGGTTATGGCGCATCATTCATTGAATGGTTCGCAGAAGAAGGTAAAAGAACCTATGGAGACATTATCCCGACTCCATCAAATGACAGAAGGATTTTAGTTATCAAGCAGCCTATTGGTGTTGTTGCATCAATAACGCCATGGAATTTTCCAATTGCAATGATCACTAGAAAGTGTGCTCCTGCCTTAGCTGCAGGTTGCCCAGTGGTCATTAAACCAGCTGCAGAGACCCCATTATCAGCTCTTGCAATTGCTGAACTGGCTGAGCAAGCTGGAATCCCTAGTGGTATTTTAAATGTCGTGGTTGGGACTCAATCGAGTGAAATTGGAAAGGCTTTAACCGATAGTCCTATTGTTCGAAAACTATCATTTACCGGATCTACAGCTGTTGGAAAAATCTTAACACGTAACTGTGCTGATACTATGAAAAAGGTTTCAATGGAGCTTGGAGGCAATGCCCCATTTATCGTTTTTGATGATGCTGATTTAGATTCTGCGGTGGCCGGCGCGCTCATCTCAAAATTTAGAAACACGGGACAGACCTGTGTTTGCACAAACCGCTTTATTGTCCAAGAAGGCATTTATGATCATTTCGTTGAAAAACTAGGAGAAGCCGTTAAAACGCTTAACGTTGGCAATGGAATGGATGAAGGCGTTAATCAGGGCCCACTTATTAGCTTTAAAGCACTTGACAAAGTTAAAAATCACTTGGCAGATGCTTTAGATCGTGGCGCTGTCATTGTTGCTGGCGGAAAGCCCCATAAGAATGGCGGCACTATGTTTGAGCCAACCGTTATTGGAAACGTTGATGCCTCCATGAAAATGGCCTCAGAGGAGACTTTTGGACCTCTTGCACCCGTTTTTAAGTTCAAAACTGAGGAAGAGGCAATCCAACTTGCAAACGATACTGAGTTTGGCTTAGCTTCTTATTTCTACACAACGGATATTAATCGCATTTGGCGGGTCTCAGAAGCTTTAGAGTATGGCATGGTGGGTATTAATGAAGGCGTTATATCTAATGAAGTAGCTCCATTTGGTGGCGTGAAAGAATCGGGACTTGGAAGAGAGGGCTCTCACTATGGTATTGATGACTTCATGGAACTTAAGTACATCTGTATGGGTGGACTTAAATAATTGACTCATATAAATTGTTGGTTATCAGAGTTCAATTACTGTAGCAACATTTTTAAACATGATTTCTGATGAGTCATTTCGCTGCTTGGTATAATGGCGCATTCGAATTTATAAAATACAATAATGAAAGTTGGAATTCTTGGTCTCGGGACAGTTGGTGGTGGCGTTATCAATGTGTTACAAAAAAATAGTGCATCGATAGAAAGGCGCACTGGTGTTCAAATAGAGCTCGTCATAGCGGGTGTTCGAGATGTAACAAAAAAACGAATTTGTGACACCTCTAATATTAAATTAACGGAAGATCCATTCGAGGTTGTCAATCATCCTGACATTGATGTTGTTTTGGAGCTTATTGGTGGTTTTGGTCTAGCCAAAGAATTGGTTGAGGCTGCTATCAATAATGGTAAGCATATTATTACGGCTAATAAAGCACTCATTGGTAATCATGGTAACGAGTTAATGAAGCTTGCAAATAAGAAACAAGTTCGCTTCTTATTTGAAGCCTCAGTTGCTGGAGGAATTCCAATCATAAAGGCCTTAGGCCAAGGCTTAAGCGCTAATAACATTGAATCAGTGGCAGGTATTATTAATGGAACTGGAAACTTCATCCTAACCGACATGAAGGAAAAGGGTAGAGACTTTGATGATGTATTAAAAGAAGCTCAGGCTCTTGGCTATGCAGAAGAAGACCCTACCTTTGATATTGAAGGAATTGACGCTGCACACAAACTCTCAATCCTTGCGGCAATTGCTTTTGGAACAGAAATTCAATTCAGTAAAGTCTATACGCAAGGTATTAGCAAAATTACAACGGAAGATATCCTCCATGCAACAGAGTTGGGTTACACAATAAAACATCTCGGAATTGCAAAAAGAGTAGAAGATGGTATAGAACTTCGTGTTCATCCAACCCTGGTTTCTAACAGTCAATTAATTGCACAGGTGGATGGCGTAATGAATGCTGTCCTGGTTAAGAGTGATGCGCTCGGGACGAGCCTATATTATGGTGCTGGTGCTGGTGACGAAGCCACTGCATCTGCCGTCATTGCAGACCTTAATGATATTATCAATAATCAAACCAGCAACCACATACTAGGATGGAAATCTCAAGAAAAGATTAATGTAGTTGACAACGACGCAATAGTTAGTGAATTCTTTTTAAGGCTACTAGTGTCTGATATTAAGGGTGTTCTTTCAAAAGTAACAGGAATTTTTAACGATCACAATGTCAGTATAGAAGCCTTAATTCAAAAACAAGTTGATGAGAATAAAAATGCACATATTGCAATCACAACTGACAGAGTCAGCACTAAGACAGTGATGAATATTAAGAAAGCAATTGAAGCAAGTGACTTTAACCAAGCTGAAGTCCAACTCATTCATATTGAACTACTAGACTAAAATATTAATAATTATGAGATACACAGGATTAATTGAGAAATATAGAGACAGACTACCTGTTGGTGAAAAGACTCGTCTGATAAGCCTAGGTGAGGGTAACACCCCACTAATAAAACTGGAAAACATTCCATGCGAAATGGGCACTCAGGTTGAGCTCTATATCAAGTATGAAGGATTAAATCCTACTGGTTCTTTCAAAGATCGAGGTATGACTATGGCAGTCACTAAAGCTGTCGAGAGTGGCTCCAAGGCGATCATTTGCGCATCAACTGGAAATACCTCTGCCGCTGCAGCCGCTTATGCTGCAAGAGCTGGAATTAAAGCTTTTGTTGTTATACCTGAGGGGAAAATTGCTTTAGGTAAGCTCGCGCAAGCCATGATCCACGGCTCAACCATTATTCAGATTAAAGGTAACTTTGATGACGGAATGCAGCTTGTTAAAGAGGTAGCTGAATTCGCACCAGTGTCCATCGTAAACTCGATCAATCCTTTCAGACTTCAAGGTCAAAAAACGGCAGCATTTGAAATTGAAATCATTGAAGAGCTCGGTCATGCCCCAGATTTTCATTGTTTGCCTGTAGGTAACGCAGGAAACATAACGGCACACTGGATGGGTTATACAGAATATTTTAAAGCTGGAAAAGCCTCCTCAACCCCTACAATGCTTGGCTATCAAGCAGAGGGTGCTGCACCATTTATCAAGGGCTCTAGGGTCGAAAAACCTGAAACGATTGCAACTGCAATTAGAATTGGTAATCCTCAAAGTTGGGATCAAGCACTCAAACTAAGCAAAGAGTCAAACGGTTGGTTTGATTCATTTTCTGATAAAGAAATTCTAGCCACTCAAAAATTGTTAACTGAAAAGGAAGGAATTTTTTGTGAGCCTGCTTCAGCTATTTCAGTGGCAGGAGCATTAAGAGATATTAAATCTGGAAAAATTCCTGATCACTCAAGCGTTGTATGTACGCTGACAGGTCATGGCCTGAAAGATCCAGATACAGCGATCTCTCAATGTGACACGGGGGCAATGATTAATATCAACCCAACATTAGATGAAGTTAAAAAAGCTATCCTGGACAACATGTAGCTTTTTAAGGCTATAAGTTTATGATACTATCTAAGATTTATGAGCAAACAGCCCTACAAAACAATTGATCAATGTGTCGGTGGAACGCCACTCGTTCGCCTTCAAAGATTAAACCCAAACCCTTCAAATATTATCCTTGGCAAGCTAGAAGGGAATAATCCTGCCGGCTCAGTCAAAGATCGTGCAGCTCTCAAAATGATATCTGGAGCTGAAAAGAGAGGTGAAATTCAGCCTGGAGACACCTTGATAGAGGCTACAAGTGGAAACACAGGAATTGCACTTGCTATGGTTGCAGCAATCAAAGGCTATAAGATGATTCTTGTCATGCAAGAAAACTTATCGCAAGAACGAAGGGATGCGATGACAGCCTATGGCGCTGAACTAATCCTCGTTTCTGAGCAGCTTGGTATGGAAGGTGCTAGAGATTTAGCGAATGAGATGAGTCAAGATGGAAAAGGGCTTCAACTCAATCAGTTTGCTAATGAAGATAATCCAAATGCCCATACCTCTTCCACTGCAAAAGAAATATGGAACGACACGAACGGTGAAATTACTCATTTTGTAAGCTCAATGGGGACTACAGGAACCATTATGGGCGTTTCAAAATACCTTAAAGAAAAAAAACCATCCATTCAAATCATTGGCATTCAGCCTGATGGTGACTCTCATATTCCTGGCATTAGAAGGTGGCCAGAGGGATACTTACCAACCATTTTCAAGCCATCCCGCGTTGACAGAATTATGGATGTCTCACAGGCAAACGCTGAGCAAGCAACAAGGGATCTTGCTATTCATGAGGGTATTTTTTCTGGCATATCTGCTGGCGGTGCAGTTGCTTCAGCCATTGAGCTTTCTAAACAAGTTGATAATGCTGTGATTGTTACAATCATATGTGATCGCGGGGACAGGTACCTTTCTACAGGCGTTTTTAAAGCATAAAACGCTTCACTTTTTTTATTGTTTAATCTGTTTTGATGACTAGATTCATTTCAAAATATGTGTACAATTGTAGGTTCATAAATTCTTAAACATATAAAGGAGAGATAAATGAGTATTAAGTTAGGCTTTAAAAAGTCATCAATTGTTTTTGCAGTAGCACTTCTATCAATAGGAATGACTGCTAAAGCAGGAGTTGTTTATGATTACATTAAAAACAATAATGAATTAATGATTGCAACCGATGCAAACTGGGCACCATTCTCATACATTAATGATGCGGGTGAAATGGAAGGCTTTGATGTAGACGTCGGTAGAGAAATTGCTAAGCGTATGGGAGTTGAAGCTCGATTCATCACACCTGCTTGGGATGTGATTACTTCCGGTAACTGGAATATGCGTTGGGACGTGTCAGTTGGGTCAATGACTCCAACTGAAAGTCGCTCTGAAGTCCTAAACTTCCCGGCTGTATACTATTACACGCCAGCTGCATTTGCAGTTCATACTGGCTCACCTGTAACGACATTAGCTGGATTAAATGGTAAGAATGTTTGTACTACAGCAGCTTCAACTTGGGAAATGTATCTTCAAGGAAGTCTTGATATGCTAGATGCTCCTGCATTTAAATACAAGGTGACTCCAGGAACCATTACATCTTTGGTTGATGGCTCTGCTTGTCTAGATGACACTCGCCTAGGTGCAGGTGTTCGTAATGATGGTATTATTGATTCTGTCCCAATGATTCAAAATGCAATTGATGCAGGCTACCCAATCAAGTTCTTAGGTGATCCTGCTTTCTATGAGCCGCTAATAGTTGCAACTGATAAAGGCAATAGTGATTCTGAGCTAGATGCTGAGATTGCTAGAATTATTTTAGAAATGCAAAAAGACTACACGTTGACTTCTCTGTCAATGAAGTGGTTTAAGAATGCAGATGGTAGCTCTAACGATTACACTACTGCATACTAATATAGTTATTATTAGTAAAAGTTTTACTTAAGCTTTAGAAAAAGGTATGTTCGTCGATACCGTTGTTGAAGATAAGGCGCTGCATAAGCCAGCTTTCCTTATCGGACTCTCAGTAACGGTATTGGCGTTTTTCTTTGCCTTTAATTTCACCAATACAATCTTTGGTGAATTTCTTAGTCCTGTCATTGGAAACCCTGAAGAAAGTGGTCTTTTTGGAAGACTTGTAGTCTCTTTTGTCCTATCAGTAATTTTTGTACTTAATCTGCTTGCAATTAGTTTAACTAGAATAAAAGTACAAATTTTCATTGTGTGGATAGAGTTATTTCTTTTGTTTCTTGCGTTTGCATACTCATTTGACTTAAAACTCTCATTCATTCAAAGCAGAATTGGCCTCATGATATCCAAAGGCCTATTTACCACAATATATATTTCAGCAGTATCAATTGTTATTGCAACTGCTATTGCAATAGTTGGCGCAATAGCTAAATTATCCAATAATGGCTTTGCTTATGCTATCGCCAGTTTTTATACATCCTTGTTTAGAGGTCTCCCTCTTCTACTTCAAGTGTATTTGATTTATAAAGGATTACCTCAGCTAGGATTTATGGTTGACGCCATACCATCAGGAATTGCAGCACTCTCACTTTGCTATGGCGCCTATATGACTGAAATTTTTCGTGCTGGTATACAAAGCATACCTAAAGGGCAATGGGAAGCATCAAGAGCTTTAGGCTTTAAGTCCAGTCTCATTCTGCGAAAAATCATCTTACCTCAATCGATCCCAATTATAGTTCCTCCAACTGGAAACCAATTTATTGCAATGCTTAAAGATAGTTCATTGGTCTCTGTGCTCGGAATTTGGGAGTTGATGTACCTTGCTAAAACACTAGGCCAAAGAGATTTTAGGCACATGGAGATGCTTCTAACAGCCGCAATGATTTATTGGGGTTTAACGATTATTCTAGAGATGATTCAGGCGCGCATTGAAAGAAAATATCAACAAAAAACTTGACTATGAATGATAGTATAAAAAATGAAAAGCCAGTCATCTCTTTAAAAGGAGTCAATAAATGGTATGGAGATTTTCAGGCCCTTAAAGATATCAATCTAGAGATTAATCCAAAAGAAAAGATTGTAATATGTGGCCCATCAGGTTCAGGAAAATCCACCCTAATTAGATGTCTTAATCGATTAGAGGCGCACCAAGAAGGCCAGATACATGTCACTGATGTTGAGCTTCATGAAACTATGAAAGATATTGATATTATTCGACAAGATATCGGCATGGTGTTTCAAAGTTTTAACTTATTTCCTCACTTAACAGTTTTAGAGAATTGTATGGCGGGACCTAATTGGGTCAGAGGTATTGACCAAAATGAAGCAAAAGAAAGAGCAATGGCACTTCTTAAACAAGTAAAGATTCCTGAGCAAGCTGATAAATACCCAGAGCAGCTTTCAGGTGGACAGCAGCAGCGAGTTGCGATTGCAAGAAGCTTGTGTATGGAACCTAAAGTTATGCTTTTTGATGAGCCAACTTCTGCACTAGACCCTGAAATGGTCTCAGAAGTTTTGGATACTATGATTGAGCTCGCAAAAAGTGGGATGACAATGATTTGTGTGACACATGAAATGGGTTTTGCAAGGCAAGTTGCGGATAGAATTATCTTTATGGATGCTGGTGAGATTGTCGAGGAGAATACGCCAGAAGAATTCTTTAATAATCCTCAAAATGAACGCACAAAAACCTTTTTAAATCAGATTCTTAGCTAGTCTTTTTAAAGTATTCTTTAAAAGAATCAATCACAAATAATATATCTTTTTCCTCTATACCAAGGTGGCAAACTAAACGCCCTCTATCCAGATTAGAGATCATAATTTCTCTATCCGATAGGAATTTTTCTAGAGACTCTCTATGCTTTTTAGGACAATTGACAAATACCATATTGGTTTGATTATTAGCATAATCAATTGATAACTCTGAAATCGATGATAACCCATCAGCAAGAAGTTTTGCGTTATCATGGTCTTTCTGAAGTCTTTTAACATTATTTTTTAATGCATACATTCCGCATGAAGCAATTACACCAACTTGCCTCATTCCTCCGCCAAGCATTTTCCTTAGACGGCGGGCTTTATCAATGGTAGTTTGATCTGAAACAAGCAAGGAACCAATAGGTGCTCCAAGGCCTTTAGATAGGCATATTGAAATACTATCAAAACAGTTTGTTAAACTTTTCATTGAGGTGCCCGAATAAATATGCGCATTAAATAGTCGAGCACCATCTAAGTGCACTTTAAGATTTTTTTGATGCGCAGCATTAGCTAGCACTTCAAGATGATTTTGAGGCTGAACTTTTCCTGAAATAGTATTTTCTAAGCAAAGTAATTTAGTGACTGCATAATGCGGATCATCATCTTTAATTTCACCAAGCATGTCAGCAACATCCATCAAACCTGAATCAGAAGTTTCAATGGGACAAATACCTACACCTCCTAGAACAGAAACTCCCCGCGCTTCATAAACATTGGTGTGGTAGTTTTTTCCAATGAGCACCTCATCACCACGCTGGCAATGGGAGAGCATTGCCGTTAAATTACTCTGAGTCCCACTTGGAAAAAATAAGGCTGCCTCTTTTCCTAATAAGTTAGCTGCATATTCCTGCAGCTCATTAACCTCCTCATCCTCCTCATATACATCGTCACCCATCTTGGCTTCTTGAATGCTTGATAACATTTCTTTAGAAGGAAGAGTTACGGTGTCACTTCTAAAATCAATAAGATTTTTAAATTCATTTTTTCGAGAATGACTACTATTTCTTTTGTATTGATTCATATTGATTTAGATTTAAGGCTGGTACTCAGGATAGGCTAGCGTGGCGACAAGGTGTGTTCTGGGATGCTCACCACCATTTAGAGCTGTGTGGTAACCACGCGTATCCGTAAAATACACTGAGCCGTCAGCAGGTAGATGGGTGCAGTGGTGGTTGACTATAAATAAAGAGCCTGGATTAGTATAAATGGGAATATGAATTCTAGGCTCTGGGTCTCTATGCCAAGAATTACAGTTATAGCTATCTTTTTCAAGTATTCTGACTCTTCCAATGGGGTAGCGTGCCGTTAATTCTTTGTAGATTGTCTCAAAGTAAGTCCCCTTAAAGATATCAACAAGCTCGCTAAATAATGATTCATCAACCAGCTCATCTTTGGCTATCTCCTCGTAGCTGTCATCAACACGTGTATAGTAGCGGCCCACTAAATCGTTGTCAGAGTCTGCTGTACCATCTTTCCTTCGCGTCATCGCAAGCGCATGAAAACCAGACGCAGCAGTCTTGAACTCCGAGGTCGACTTGATATGATCAAGAGCCCCTCTAATGCTTTCAATATCAAACTTAAGCTTAAGCTTGACTATATGCTCATTCCCTTTAAAAGTCGCAACGGAATCAATATCAACTCGTTCATTAATATATGAATTTAATTCTTTTGTATCTTCAGAAATACTCATAAAAGTCCTTAAAAAGGTTTAACGACTGCGAGGATGATAATAGAAATCAGGAAAACGACTGGAAATTCATTAAACCACCTAAAAAAAACATGAGACTTATCATTTTTATCAGCCGCAAAAACGCCGACTAGATGCCCACAGTAAAAGTGATACGCTATAAGAATAGCCACAAGAAACAGCTTAGTCTTAAGCCAATACATGCTACTGTATACCTCCCAGGCATAGCTCTGAAGCATCCATAGACCCATTATAGTGGTTAAAATAAAGCTTGGCATCATGATGCCGTTGTAAAGCTTTCTTTCCATAACCTTAAAGCGCTCTATGCTGATCGCATCTTCCGCCATCGAGTGATAAACAAATAACCGAGGCAAGTAAAACATTCCTGCCATCCAAGAAACAAATCCAAAAACGTGTATGGCCTTAACCCAAAGCATAATAATCCAAAAAAAATATAAATCATAATACCGTTTTTGACCGGTTATTATGTCGGATATTCGCAAAGATTAGTTTATTTATCATTTACTCATTAATTTATCTTATGACTTATGACAGAGTAAAATTTGATATCAAACATACAGTTTTATAGAATGCTAAATTTTTTTAAAAAAACGCAAAGCCAAGATTCTCAGGAAGTAAAAAATAAAACTTCGCTTAAGGAAAGACTATTTAAATCCAAAAAAAAGCTTGGTGATGGCCTCTCTTCACTTGTTATTGGCAAAAAAAAGATTGATGAAGACCTCCTTGAAGAGTTGGAAATGCTCTTAATTGGATCAGACATTGGAATCCAAACAACTGATAAAGTAATTGAAGTCGTTAGAAAAAAAGCATCCAGAAAGGAATTAAAAGATGAGGATAGCCTCTATCAGCTGATTAAGGAGGAACTAGAGTCGTTATTAATCAAGGAAAGTCTATTACAGCCTAGCTCTAACAATCCTTTTGTCATTCTTGTGGTGGGAATAAATGGTGCTGGAAAAACGACAACTATTGGTAAGCTTTCAAAGTTATTTCAAGGTGAAGGTAAATCAGTTATGCTTGCAGCTGGAGACACATTTAGAGCGGCTGCGGTTGAGCAGCTTCAGGTATGGGGTGAGAGAAATGATATTCCCGTCATCGCTCAAAAAACAGGGGCTGACGCAGCCTCGGTTGTATATGATGCCTATCAGTCAGCGATTGCTAAAGATATTGATATATTAATTGCTGATACAGCGGGAAGACTTCATACTCAAGATAACTTAATGCAAGAGCTTGAAAAAATTAAGAGAGTGCTTAAAAAGCATAATGAGGATGCGCCTCATGAAACCCTTCTTGTGATTGATGGAGGCTCAGGGCAGAACGCCATTCAACAAGCAAATGAATTTCACAAGTCCATTAATTTAACAGGTTTAGCCATCACTAAACTAGATGGCACAGCGAAAGGTGGCGTCTTATTCTCAATATCAGATTCCTTAAAGTTGCCTATTCGCTATATTGGAGTTGGGGAAGCAATTGAAGATCTAAAGCCTTTTAATGCAAAAGATTTTGTCAACGCTTTATTTGATTAGAGCTTAAAAGTACTGAAATGAGAATCAATCTCTCTCGCTAAATCAATATCAAGCTGCGTAATTCCGCCCTCACTATGAGTCACTAGATATATCTCTACTTTATTGTAGACATTCGACCACTCAGGATGGTGATCCATTGCCTCTGCAGTGATTGCAACTTGATTCATAAACTCAATAGCTTTATTAAAGTCTTTAAAGCGAAGAACTCTAAATAGTTTTTCATCTTTTATACGCCATTCAGCAAGCTCTATTAAAAATTGCACTAGTTGTTCATTAGACAAGATCAAATCATACTCCGCTTAATAGTTTTCTTGCACCCAAAGATAAAAGCTTATTGGCTACTCGTTCGCCCAAATCTTTTGGTTGGCTCAAATCACCATGCTCATCTACCCTTATCACTTTCCCAGAATCAACATTACCAACCATGCCTCTAAGGTTTAATTCACTCCCATTGCTTGTAGCATAAGCACCAATTGCAACCGAGCAACCTCCCTGAAGTGATGCATTCATAGCTCTTTCAGCACTTACTTCATCCATCGTTTTCTTGTGAATGAGTGGCTCTAAAAGCTTGATAATTTGACTATCGTTTTCTTTCACCTCAATTCCAAGGGCGCCCTGTCCAACAGCTGGTAACGATTGTTGAGCATTAAGATGCTGCTTGATTCGATCCTCAAAACCAAGCCTCATAAGGCCTGAGCAGGCCAGAATGATTGCATCATACTCACCATCATCAAGTTTTTGTAAGCGGGTATTGACATTTCCTCTTAAGTCTAAAATAACTAAGTCTGGCCTCAATGCCTTTAATTGGACGATTCGTCTTAGACTACATGAGCCAACTCGTGAACCAATTGGAAGGTCTGTAATACTGTTGAAATGGTTTGATACAAAAGCATCAAATGGATTTTCACGCTCCAGAATAGCTCCAACAACAAAACCTTCCGGTAATTCATAGGGAACATCTTTCATTGAATGAACTGCTATATCAGCCCTACCTTCGATCATTCCAATTTCAAGCTCCTTAATGAAAAGGTTTTTGCCACCAATTTTTGAAAGGGGAGTATCAAGTATCTTATCACCCTGAGTCGTCATTTTTACTAACTCTATCTTCAACTCAGGATAGAAATGCTCTAGCCTTGACTTAACAAACTCTGCCTGCCAAAGAGCCAGTGGACTTTTGCGTGTTGCAATTCTAAGCACTACTTTGATTTCTCCAAAATATCAATTTCATCAATATTTTATCGAGTGTTTCTTGATAATGTGGGCTATTAGGACAATATTGTAGTGAAAACATTGAAATATATCCGCTTTAAATATCTACTTAAAAAAGCTTTTTATATCATTTTCAGTAACTTATCTTCCATATGCTGGAATAATGTGCAGTAATTTAAATTTGTATTTAATAGAGAGTAAAAATAGAATGACTTCTAAAACAAATCATTTATGGGGTGGCCGTTTCAATGAGCCAACTGATGAGTTTGTCAAAATATTTGGCGCATCTGTTGCTTTTGATAAAACCCTTGCGCTCTATGATATTGAAGGCTCTATAGCGCATGCAACTATGCTCATGGAAGCTAAAGTACTAACCAGTGACGAGTTAAAGAAGATTTTAAAAGGGCTTGAACAAGTCAAACAAGAGATCATTTCAGGAGAATTTACCTGGTCAGTTGATCTTGAAGATGTTCACATGAATATTGAGTCTCGATTAACAGAGATTTGTGGCGAGCCAGGTAAAAAACTTCATACTGGGCGCTCTCGAAATGATCAGGTTGCTACAGATATTAGGCTCTATCTAAGAGATAATGTCCAGCGCATCCAGAATGAGCTTCAAAAACTTCTGCACGCCCTTCTCGATCTTGCCGAACAAGAAAATGAGACCATTATGCCCGGTTTTACTCATCTTCAGGCTGCTCAGCCAATCAGTTTTGGGCACCACCTATTAGCCTACTTCGAAATGTTTAAGCGTGATAAAGAGCGTCTTGAGGATAGCTTTAAGCGAATCAATACAATGCCTCTTGGTAGTGCTGCCCTTGCAGGAACGAGTTATCCAATTAATCGTGAACGAACCGCTGAACTCTTGGGCTTTGAGCGTATCAGCTTGAACTCTTTGGACGCCGTTAGTGACCGTGACTTTGCAATTGAGTTTGCCTCAAATGCGAGCCTCATCATGATGCATCTTTCTAGGTTCTCCGAGGAACTCATTCTTTGGTCTAGCGCTCAGTTTGAATTTATTGCTCTTCCTGATAGTTTTTGTACGGGCTCATCGATTATGCCCCAAAAGAAAAATCCAGATGTGCCAGAGCTGGTTCGAGGAAAAACAGGAAGGGTTAATGGTAATTTGATTGCTCTTCTTACTCTGATGAAGGGCCAACCATTAGCTTATAACAAAGATAATCAAGAAGACAAAGAGCCGCTCTTTGATAGCGTAGAAACAATCTACTCTTGCCTCCATGTTTTTTCTGAAATGATGCCTACAATTAAAGCCAATAAGGATAATATGTATCAATCAGCAATTAAGGGGTACACCACTGCTACCGATCTGGCAGACTATCTTGTCAAAAAAGGTTTGGCCTTTAGGGATGCCCATGATGTTGTCGGTAAAGCTGTTGCCTTTGGAATCAAAGAAAATAAAGATCTAAGTGAATTTACTTTAAATGAGTTAAAAGAATTTGATACATCTATCGAAAATGATGTATTTGAAGTGATCTCACTAGAGGGGTCTATTCAATCACGTAATCATATAGGTGGAACCTCTCCTGAGCAAATCCTGATTGCCATTAAAGCTGGTCGCAAAGCTATAAAGTAATGCGCATAGTTTTCGCAGGTACACCCAATTTTGCGGTCAAAGCACTATCTCACCTTCACAATTCTAATCATGAGATTATTGCTGTTTATTGTCAGCCAGATAGACCTAAAGGAAGAGGAAAAGTCTTAACTCCTTGCCCAGTTAAGCTCTATGCCCTTGAGAATAATTTAACTGTTGTACAGCCAGAAAAATTAAGCCATCCAGAAAATTATAAGAGGTTATTGTCTCTTAATCCCGATGTAATGATTGTTGCAGCTTATGGCCAGATTCTTACCAAAGAAATACTCGAAGTGCCAAAGTTTGGTTGCCTAAATATACACGCTTCTCTTCTGCCGCGATGGAGAGGCGCTGCACCTATTGAAAGAGCTATTATTGCAGGAGATAACGAAACAGGAATCACCATTATGCAGATGAATGAAGGACTCGATACTGGTGACATTCTCCTGAAGGATAAACACCCTATCTCAAATACAGAAACCTCTGGCTCGTTAACAGAGTCTTTATCAGTTATGGGCGCCCATCTAATTCTTAAGACTCTAGATAGCATAAATCAAATAAAACATTTACCTCAAAATTCGAGTGATGCCATCTATGCAAAAAAAATACTGAAAGCTGAAGCACAAATAGACTGGAGTCAAAGTGCTCTTTCAATCAGTCAAAAAATAAGGGCTTTTAATCCACGCCCTATTGCGCAATCTCAAGCTGAGGCGAAACAGTTTAAAGATAAGGTTATTAGAATTATTGATGCTGAACCATTAAACATTGAGTGCTCAAAATCCCCTGGAATGGTTGTTGAGCAGAAAAAGGACTCTTGCCATATTGCCACTGGAAGTGGACTATTAAGCATCAAAAGAGTTCAGCTAGCGGGCAAAAATGAGGTTTCCATTAGAGACTTCAATAATGCCTATCAGCTCATTAAACTCAGCTAGAAATCACTATAAAAGGTTAAGTCTCAAACCCTAGTTGACGCCATGCCTCGTATGCAACTATTGAAACACAGTTTGAGAGATTTAAACTCCTTGAGCCTTTTTGCATTGGAAGTGTGATGCCATCATATTCATCCATTATTTCTTTTGGAAGCCCTTTAGTCTCGGAGCCAAAAAGAAATGAATCCCCCCTATGATATTTAACATCGGCATAACTCGTTTTTACTTTTGTGCTCACTATATAAATTTTAGTTGGACAAGCCTTATCTAAATAATCATCAAAATTATCGTATTCATATAAATTTGCTAACTCTTTATAATCAAGCCCAGCGCGTCTCAATCGCTTATCATTAATCTCAAATCCATATGGTTTAATGAGGTGGAGATTAGAACCCATATTTGCTGATAATCGAATAAGGCTCCCTGTATTAGTAGGAATCTCAGGTTCAAATAACACTAAATTTAACATGTCGTTAGTTTATATAAATAATGCTATCATCCCATAGAACATAAAACATTTTTCAAAACTCACTGATTGATATAATATCGCTCGTGCAAGATAACTTAAAAAGTATCTCAGTTAATACAAGCCCTCAAAGTCTGGTCTAATTATTTATATGAAATCAATTAAAGACTTTCTAAGGAATGATGTTGAAGATATTTCTAAACTGTTGTGTCTGGCGCTTAACAAAACCCAAGAGCAGCTATATGCTAATTTAGATTACCAACTGGTGGATACTGAACTATCAGTTCTCTTAGGCTATATCGACCAAAGAAAAAAAGGTAAGCCATTCGCCTATATCAAAGGCAGTCAAGGCTTTTATGATTTAGATTTTATAGTATCACCTGCAACCCTTATTCCTCGACCTGAAACTGAACTATTAATAGACATAACACTCAATTTACTTGATAAAAATAAAAATCTCAATGTATTAGACTTAGGAACAGGTAGCGGGGTTATTGCAATTACAATTTCTGAAAAGCGTCCTAAATGGAAACTCTCAGCTACTGATCTGTCATTAGATGCGCTTAATATTGCCAGACTCAATTCAACTAAAAATATTGATTTTTATTGTGGCAGTTGGTTTGATCCAGTCCCACCTGAAACATTTGATTTAATTGTTAGTAACCCACCCTATATTAATGAGCATGACCCACACTTACAAGATCTAAGATATGAGCCTATAGAGGCCTTAGTTTCAGGCGATGATGGTCTAAATGACATTAGAGAAATTATCAACAAATCAACATTATTTCTTAATAGTGGTGGTTACTTACTCCTTGAGCATGGGTATGATCAAAAAGATAGAATTGTGAAGTTATTAGAAGAGTCTTATACAAGTATCAAAACATTTAAAGATCTGAACAAGGTTGACAGGGCAATCCTTGCAAAACTAAGGTAGCTCAAAAAAATCTGCTTTTTTCTTCGAAGACTTTTGTTGCGCTAATATGACCCCAGAAATTACGATTAGAGCCCCAACAGCTTGGTGCCATATCCAGCGATCACCAAGAAGAAACAGCATAAACATGACGTAGAATGGAACCGCATTCAAATGAAATGACGAAATACCAATACCCAGCTGACTCACAGCCTTTATCCATAAGATTTGTGAAATGCCTAGACCAAGCCAAGCATAGATTAGGACTAAACCAAGATGCTTGAGTGTTATTGATGAGGCGCTATTCGTTAAATCCATAAAAATAGTGCAAATAAAATACAGCGCAATTGAAAGCCCAGCCATTCCAAATGATGTCACTGCTACCTGACCTAAAGTAGTCATACCTGGAAGGTTTTTAACGGTTGCTCTAGATCCCCATGCAAATAGTGCTACCCCTAGAAACCCAATCAGAATAGCAAATCCAATATTACTCTCAACCAATGAAGCTCCAGAAGCAATATAGCCGCCCCAAAGAACCAAAACAACACCAAAGAAAAACCAAAACGTCATTTTGCGTCCATCAAGGAGCATCTCAAGTGAAACCGCAAATACAGGCATCGTGGCTACCGCTAATGCCGCAATCACTGGAGTTGTAATAGACTGTAGGTAAAGAATCAAAAATGCCCCAATACCAAATCCCGAGACCCCAATAAAAAAACCTTTAAGCCATTTAGCAGATTTAACCTTTTGAATCCCCTCAATGGATAACCATATTAAGAAAATTAAAATAAATGAAAATACATTTCGAGCAGTAATAACGCTGACGACATCCCAGTCATCCAATAAGTACTCTGCAGCAGGAAAGCCCATTGCAAATAAAAGGATTGAAAAGACACATATTAAATTAGACTTAATAGCGCCTTTATCTTTTTCAGCTTGATTTTTTTGGGGATTGCTATTCATAACAGTTGCAAAACTATCTAACATCAATAAAGGTTTGAAATATATCAGAAAACTTTATTTAATGATGTTTTTTTTCTTAGCCAACATTTCTTGGATTGTCAAACGATTCGATCTCGATGTATAATCAAATTTATCAAGATAAAGGCTTTTAAAGCGCTGCCTTGAAAATAGAATAAAAAGATATTTTTATTTAAACTCAATGCAATTTAAAGGAATGGCTATGCTTGATAAAAAACAAATCGGAAAGTCTACTCAAAGTATCTGGAGCGGTGAACAGGAACATGAGCTTTATGAGCGCTCTACTCAGGTGCCCGTTGTTCACAGTGTTTCATTTGCTTATAAAGATATTGATACATGGCACAAAGTCGCCCTAGAGGAGGCTGAAGGACATATTTACTCTAGAAATACGAATCCAACTGTTCGTGCTTTTGAGGACAAGGTAAAGGAGTTAGAGAGCGCCCAGGCTGCTACCAGCTTTGCCTCTGGCATGGCCGCCATTAGTAATACGCTGGCCACCTTTTTAAAGCCAGGAGACCGAGTTGTTTCTATCAAGGACAGCTATGGAGGCACTAATGTTATCTTTAATGAGTTTTTACCCCCACTAAATATTATTGTAAGCCTATGCGAAACAGGCGACTATGAGCAAATAGAAGCAGAAATAGCTAAAGGTTGTACCTTGCTATATCTGGAAACACCAACAAACCCCACCATAAAAATAACGGACATTAAAAGACTGAGCGCTGCGGCCAAAAAAGTGGGGGCACTTGTCGTTGTTGACAATACATTTGCTACCCCTATTAATCAAAACCCTTTACTGCTTGGGGCCGACATCACGCTTCACTCTGCATCTAAGTATCTTGGCGGTCATGCTGACGCCCTTGGAGGTGTCATATGTGGCAACAAAGATTTAGTAAAGAAGGTTTATCACTACCGTGAAATCAATGGTGCAACGCTTGCACCGATGGATGCCTATAGCCTCCTAAGGGGTATGAAAACTTTAAAGCTTCGCGTTGAGAGGCAGAATGAGAGCGCTCTCAAAATTGCAAATTTCCTTGAAAACCATCCACTAGTTGAGCAGGTAAACTACCCAGGATTAGAATCTCATCCTGGCCATCAGATTGCGAAAGTTCAAATGAATGGTGGCTATGGTGGGATGCTTAGTTTTTCTGTCAAAGGGGGTCTGGAGTCAATCAAAAAATTTCTACCCAAACTCAAATATGCCCATATGGCAGCGAACTTAGGTTGTGTTGAGACGGTAGTCGGCCCTCCTTTGACGACAAGTCATGTGGAGTGCAGTGCTGAAGAGAGAAAGGCTGCAGGCATTCCTGAAGGTCTAGTAAGGTATTCCACAGGAATTGAGGATGTTGAGGATCTAATAGATGATTTGAAGCAAGCATTTACACATATATCTTAAAGGGAGGGGTCATGAAGAAAGAGAGAAGAAGATTTAGCAAGGAGGAGTATCTAGCAAGACAATTAAAAGTTCGGCAATCTATGAATGCCTCAAATGTTGATGCTCTCATAATTTATGATCCTGCCAACATGTTCTGGCTGACAGGCTATGATGGATGGTCATTCTATGTTCATCAGTGTGTTGTTATTTCAACAAATGGTGATCTTTTTTGGTATGGCAGAGGGATTGATGCAAAGGGTGCTGAACTCACTACAGATCTAAAATTAAAAAATATTCTCTCTTATCCTGACGACTACGTGATGACCCCTGAGAAACATCCTATGGAGCATCTTGCTGGAATTCTCAAAGAAAAGGGATTCTCCAATAAAAGAATTGGCTTAGAGAAAGATAATTATTATTTCTCAGCCAGAGCTGCTGAATCTTTATATAGCTCACTTCCGGATGCGACATTTAGCGATCATACGGGTCTTATTAACTGGCAAAGAGCCGTTAAATCTGAAACTGAAATTACCTACATGAAAAGGGCTGGTAAGGTAATTGAAGGGGTTTACGAGAGAGTTATGCAGGTCGCAGAGCCAGGGATGAGAAAAAATGATTTGGTAGCTGAAATCTATCATGCTGGAGTCAAGGGTCATCAGGGTCACTATGGTGACTACGCCTCTTTTGTGCCATTGATTGGTGCAGGTGAAGAAGCTGCTGCGTGTCATATGACTTGGAATGATGAGCCACTAAAAAATAACGAAGGCATGTTCTTAGAGCTTGGAGCTGCCTATGCGAGGTATCACTGTCCCTGCTCAAGAACCTTATTTCTAGGAACACCTCCGCAACAATACCTTGATATTGAAAAAGTTATTAATGAGTGCATTGAGAATGCGATTGGAATGTTTAAGCCAGGTAATACTTGTGCACAAATATCAGATAACTTTACTGCAACGCTAAAAAAATATGGCTATGAAAAGAATAATCGATGTGGATATCCCATCGGCTGTAGTTACCCACCAGACTGGGGTGAGCGCACGATGAGTCTTCGTGGAAATGATCAAACTGTACTTGAAGAAAATATGACTTTTCATTTTATGCCAGCGATCTGGTTCGATGACTGGGGTTTTGAGATGACTGAAAGTATTCGTGTTGGAAGTAATGGCGGAGAATGTTTATCAGCTGTCCCAAGAAAGCTATTAGTTAAATAGCTTTTTCAGCTTATTTTGCTAGATCAGATCTTTTGATTAAGGTCTCAGAGATCATATCAGTATGCTTGATTGTATCTAATACCGCATAACTGAAATAACGCCTCATGCCTATGTCTGCCTTTAGAACTCTCTTAAGGAAGTCTTGATAATCACTCACATCCTTTACAAATACTCTCAGAATATAATCCAGGCTCCCGCCCACTGACCAACAGGAGAGGACCTCATCAAACTCCATAATGGCCTCTTCAAATCTAGCGAACTCGCCCTGCTTGTGGCTCTCTAACTCAACCTCTGTAATGACAAGATGAAAGTTACTTAAAAAGGATGAAGATAGCTTAGCACCGTAACTTTCAATGATTCCAGCCTCTTCAAGTCTTTGAAGCCTATCCCAAGATGGGGTAAGTGATAAATTCAGTTTGTCAGCGAGTGCAGTCTTGGTAATCCTTCCCTCTACTTGAAGAATAGATAAAATTTGGATATCTCTTTCATCGAGCTTATGCATAAGTACATTATCGCTCTAAATGAAACTTAAATTATCAAAAAAATTCAATCAAGTATGAATTTTTGATATTAATCAGTGATTTACAAAATTATATGGAACTATTTTTAGGTATGAAGATTCTCAATCATATTAGAAATTTGATCAAAAGTAGCTTGGTTAGATGTGAATACAGGCTTACCAATTGCAGCCTCAATCTCTGGGATGATTTCTGCCGATCTCATTGCTGTGCACGATATAAAAATGGCGTCAGCATCATTATGTATTGCAGCTTTAGCTGCTTTAATAATTTCATCAGCCGGAAGCATAGCGACATCCCTATCATCATCCATATCCATATGCATTGAGGATACCATTTCAACTCCATTACGCTCTAGATAACCTCTTAAAAGAGAGGAGACCTCTTCGCTATAAGGCGTTAATACACTGATTTTTTTAAAACCTCGCGCCTTAAAATTGGCAACAACTGCTTGAGAGGTAGATAAAACTTTTGCAGTTGGCTTGCTCTCTTGAATTGCAAGCTCTATTGCTTCATCACCGACAATGGATGAAGATGAAGTACAATTAAATACAACTAAATCAAGGTCATAATTGGGAAGTATAAGGGCAGCTGCTTCAGTCAAATCATCGCCAATTGCAGCTAAGGACTCTGGGGTCATTGGGTTTGCGAAATAAATCCTATTAAAATAGAAGTCATAGTCTGGCTTTTGCTCGGTGTACATTCTTACAAAATCACGTTCAAAGGTGAAATCAGTATTCAAGACTATCAGACCTACTGATGGCCTATCCCTCCTCTCACTCAAAGCATCGGATATCTGATATTTTTTTGATTCTATTGTCATAATAAATTAATGTTTGATTGATGTTGAGAATAGGTGCATCACTACTACACCTGAAATAATTAACAACATACCAATTATTGAAGCCAAATCTGGCATCTCTTTATAAATAATTGCCCCAGAACAAGCTACTAAAACAATTCCAAGTCCAGACCAAACAGCATAAACAACGCCCAATGGTAACTCCCTAAGTGCAAGAGTCATCAACCAAAAAGAGATTAGGTAAAAAATAACCAAGAACGTAGTTGGTATGAGTTTCGTAAACTCTTCAGTAGCCTTTAGAAGTGTTGTTCCAGCAACCTCTGCTGCGATTGCAAGAGCTAAATATACATAGGTCATTATGATTAAAGTTTCTGTAAAAAATCACAGTATAACCTTAAGAAATAATCTTTACAAAGGATTTAACTTAGCCAACTAACAAATAATATTCGAAATTTTATATTTCATAATTAATCTAATCAGTAATAGTTATTTCACTTTTGACATAATATGGTGAAATAGAGCAAGAAGTTCCATTTGATGTATCTGCACTCAGAGACATTTTTGTACCAAATGCAATGTCTATTTTGGGTGCAACTTCAGATACCGTATAAGGCTCCTTTAATGCAAATATCATCGAAAAGTCATCATCAGAGTTGGTAATATCTTCAATGCTTAAACCAAAACGAGAATCAGTAGAAGTAGGCAGATCTTTATTATAGTTTGTCCAACTATAAGTACTACTACAATCTTGATTAAGACACTGTTTCATTAAATTTGCTGCATTTTGACTAGTGTAAGTAACCCCATTTTGAGTTTGTTCACCACTATCAGTATTCAAATAATAAGTCATCAAAGTTGGGGAACCACTAGTTTTTCCAGCAAGAAGTCTATTATATTTATTAGCGCCATTAAGAGTTGCAGAAGAGTCTGTATGACAAGTGAATGTTGTAAAGCCACTTCCTGAAACTGAAACTGATCCTTGCAACTGAATTTTTCTTAACATTGTTGGCTTAATATGGGTAAAGGTCGTTCCAATTGGAAGGCCTTTCGTTGAAGCAAATGTCGCAATAGCCTGTCCAGCGGATACTGAAGTAACATCAAACTCTAAGGAGCCTGTTCCAACCGTCGTTGCTCCATTACAAGTCACATCGTAAGGACCAGTATTTGGAACACTAGTGCAAAGCTCCAGTTTAGTCATAGTTAATATATACTTAGAAGGTTCAGCACAATTACCATTACTACCTGCACAGCCAGCTGAATATACTTGCAATGAAATTAATCCTAAAAATAATGGTAGAAGTTTATATATTTTATTCATTAGTCAAGCCTCGAAATAGTTACACCAACACCCTCAGACTCGAGCGTAATTTTATTTGATCGTTTAACTTTAGATAAAAGCTGTGAGCTCATATCACCATCTGGGAATGCTTCATCTGAAATAAAGTCTGTTGATGCAGATGGTCCTTTTCTTGGAGGAAAGACAATTGTTATTTTAGCAAAGTTGTCCTTCTTTTGAATGTTGTTGTCATTAACACCAAACTCCATAATGACATTAGGAGTCAAAAGTAAGTCAAAGCTTAGCTTGTCACCCTTTGAGTTTTTTGAATTATTGACCTTCTTCCATTCATAGTGCATGAGATTAATTTTTGCCCAGGGCAGATAGGGGATCTGACCATTAATGCTCATGTCATTTCCATTAAGCGCTCTTTCTTTAAAGTCACCCACCGTCTTTTGACCCGAGATTGCTTCATAGTGGTTAATTAAGACATCAAAGACTGTCGTTCTAAATTCAAAACCTAAGCTGTATCTTGAGTTGCCTTCTTCATCATAATCAACAAAAACGTTTCCGCCAATCATAGATTTTTTATTATCAGATAATGTCCTGTAACCAAGACCAATATTGGTTGTCAGCCTACTTTTACTTCTAATTTGAGTATTACTCAGTTGAAGCTGCACAAACCAGGCATCCTTTCCTGGATGGATAGATATTGGACGAACAGTCATAATTGAAAATTCAGGCTTGTTGCTTTCTTTCATACTAAATTGAACTTCAGTATCACCTTTACCACCAATCACACTCTCAATACTAGATGCGATTCCAGAGGTCATGCTTGAAAGTAAACCTTGCTTAATAGCTTCTGAATCATCTGCATGAACACTACAAGCAAATAAAAAAAGTACAAAAACTTTTGCTAATTTATTTTTCATAATTGGGATTTTTGAATTTTTATATATACAAAAAATTATATCAAACTAAGAGGTATTTTTGGATCAATTTATAGAATAAATGAGCTGTAATTGGAACTTTGTATATTGATTTACAGAATAAGTCTATAAGTTGAAGTTGGCCTATAAGCCGGGTTCTGTATGACCGAAGCCATGATAGTCATTCATCTACGAAACCTGTTACCAAGAATCTTGAGCACTCTACCCGAAGACAACGCGAGCAGCGCCAATGCCTCCCTATTTGAGCTTGCTCCAAGTGGGGTTTACCATGCCAAACTTATCACTAAGTTTGCGGTGTGCTCTTACCACACCATTTCACCCTTACCTACCTAAGTAGGCGGTTTATTTTCTGCTGCACTTTCCGTCGCATCACTGCGCCTAGCCGTTAACTAGCACTTTGCTCTATGGAGCCCGGACTTTCCTCTCAATGCAATAGCATCCAGCGACTATCCGGCCAACTTCAGGGAAAATTATACGCTATGAATAGAGTATTTAAATACTGCCCGATGATGCAGAATCAAAAGCTATTCTAGCTCTTGAATGACACAGGAATACTATATTGGGCTTTATGAATATTTTCACCATCAGTATCAACTGCAACGGTGACAGGCATATCTTTAACTTCCATTTCATAGATCGCCTCCATACCCATTTCTTCAAATGCCACAACCTTAGCCTTTTTAATTGATTTAGAAATTAAATAAGCAGCGCCTCCTACAGCAATTAAATAACTCGCTTTGTGTTTTTTTATACTTGCAACTGTTTCATCACCTCGCTCAGCCTTACCAATCATCCCAAGAATTTTTGTATTTTCAAGCATTAAATCAGTAAATTTATCCATTCGAGTTGCGGTTGTTGGGCCTGCAGGACCAATCACTTCATCACCAACAGCATCCACAGGGCCAACATAATAAATAAACTTGTTATCAAAATTTACACCCTTTGGTAAACCCTCTCCATTCTCAATCATTGTCTTCAGTCTTTTGTGCGCTGCATCTCTTCCAGTAATAATGGTTCCAGTGAGAAGCAAAGTGTCACCTATATTCCATTCATTCATCTGAGATTGAGTCAGGCTATTTAGGTCAACCTTTGTATATTTTGAAACATCCATCTCTAGGTCAGGATAAAGACTTAAATCAACTTCTGGCAACTCTGCAACACCCGTTCCATCGAGTGAGAAGTGGACATGCCTCGTCGAAGCGCAGTTTGGAATCATAGCCACTGGCAGCGAAGCAGCATGCGTTGGGTAGTCATTTATTTTGACATCAAGAACGGTTGTAAGACCTCCCAAACCTTGAGCACCAATACCGAGTCCATTGATCTTATCAAATAAATCAATTCTTAACTTTTCAATATCACTTGGGTTAGCTTTCGTTTTAATGCTATTGATATCGATGGGCTCCATTAGGGATGCTTTAGCCATCAGCATCGCTTTTTCAGCTGTACCTCCAGCACCAATCCCAATCATACCTGGTGGACACCAGCCGGCGCCCATTGTTGGGATCGTTTTAAGGACCCAGTCAGTCAGACTATCATCAGGATTAAGCACCGTAAACTTTGACTTATTTTCAGATCCTCCTCCCTTTGCAGCAACTGTAATATCTAATATATCGCCCTTAACTATTTTGGTATGAATAACTGCTGGTGAGTTATCTTGGGTATTCTTTCTACTGAATAATGGATCATCTACTATCGAAGCTCTCAAACGATTATCCGGTTCGTTATATGCTCGTCTTACGCCCTCATTAATCATATCTTCTAAAGACAATTCTGACTCCCACTGAACGCTCATCCCAACCTCTAGAAATATATTAACAATTCCAGTATCTTGACAAATGGGTCTTTTCCCAAGCGCACACATTTTAGAATTAATCAAAATTTGTTCTATTGCATTTTTAGCACTCTGATTCGTTTCTCTTTCATAAGCTGAAACCATTGCATTGATAAAATCAGGTGAGTGATAATAAGAGATATACTGCAGTGCTGAATGGATACTTTCTATTAAATGCTCTTGTTTTATAATCATATTTATTTAGGCTTTGGTATTGTCTAAAGAGGGCAATCAGGTTATATTATAACCTCTAATCATTTTTATTTTTTTTGCTAGGGACCCCTTATGTTCAATTTATTCACAGGCCAAAATCTTTCTGTTGACCTTGGTACAGCTAACACTCTTATTTATATGGATGGAAAAGTCGTCCTGAATGAGCCTTCTGTTGTAGCGTTAAGGCATGAAAAAGGTGCCTCAGAGTCGTCTGTAATAGCTGTAGGACAGGAAGCAAAAAATATGCTTGGAAGGACGCCTGGCGCTATTGAAGCAATCAGGCCCATGAAGGATGGCGTAATTGCGGACTTTAAGGTAACTGAAAAAATGCTTCAATTCTTCATGAAAAAGGTACTAAAGTCAGGTTTTTTTTCTCCTAGCCCTAAAGTATTAATTTGTGTTCCTTGCGGTGCTACGCAAGTTGAAAGACGAGCCATTAAAGAAAGTGCTGTGGGCGCAGGTGCAAGAGATGTCTATCTAATTGAAGAGCCTATGGCTGCAGCATTGGGTGCTGGCATGGCCATTGAAGAGGCATCTGGCGCAATGGTTTTAGATATTGGAGGCGGAACATCAGAAATTGCTATCCTTTCACTTAATGGAATTGTATATTCTGACTCACTCAGGGTGGGTGGGGACGTTTTTGACGATACCATTGTAAAGTTTGTCAGAAGGGTTCATGGAATTATTATTGGTGAGGCTACAGCTGAGCAGATTAAAGAAGAAGTAGGTAGCGCTTTTGAATCAAAAATTATTAGAAAAAACGAATTTAGAGGACGCGCTGTTTCAACTGGACTCCCAGTTAGTTTTGAAGTCACAAACTCTGAAATCCTAGAGGCTCTTAGCGAACCTTTGGGAATGATTATTGCAGCTTTAAGGACAGCGTTAGAACAAACGCCGCCTGAATTATCATCTGATATTGCTCAAAATGGATTAGTTATTACGGGTGGAGGTGCCCTTCTTGAGGGACTTGATAAACTCATTCACAGTCAAACAAATTTACCGGTCACTATTGCAGATGATCCTCTCACTTGTGTTGCTAGAGGTGGTGGAATAGCCCTAGAAATGATTAATCAACATGATATGGGGTTCTTGGCAGCAGAGTGATTCAACATAAGTCGAGATCTTAATAATGCGACTTTTAAAACTTTTTGTTCCTGTATTGCTCTCTATAATTCTTATCTTTCTGGATGCTAGATTCTCATATCTAGATAACTTTAAGCGTTTTACACTTACACTTCTCAGTCCAATTTATGTCATTGTTGACTTACCCGGCCATGTTATTGATTGGGTCAATGACAAAGGCACAGAAAATGAATTGCTTGTCTCCCAAAATGACTATCTTGAAGGGCAACTGATTGAACTTAAAGCTAAGCTTCAGACCTACAATAATTTAGCTTTAGAAAATCAAAAAATATCTAAACTTCTTGAATCAAGCTACTTGATTCCTGATCATAACGTCATGCTAGCAAGAATTAAATCAGTCACTCAGTCAAGACTCTCAAAGCAAATCATCATTAATAAAGGTCTCAATGATGCTGTTACTCTCTCAGACCTGGTTATCGGCTCTGATGGAGTTGTCGGTCAGGTTACAGAAGTTACGGCTTTATTTGCGACCGTAAAACTCTTATCTGACCCAACCCTTCATATACCTGTAAAAAACTCAAGAACAGGTGCGCGGGGTATCACGAAAGGCTTGGCCTCAAATGAAAAGGGTATGGTCGTTGAATTTATTCCTCTAGAGTCTGATATTAAGATTGGAGATATATTTGTAACCAGTGGTATTGGAAATTCTTATCCGTCTGGCTATTCCGTTGGAAGAGTGAAATCAGTTGATGAATCTCCTAACTCATCGTTTATGAGGGTTTCTATTGACCCCACTCAAAATATGAATCAATTAGAATTAGTTCTTATCGTTAAGGATAAAAATGATTAATCAAACACAGCTCCTTCTCTTACTAAAAGTAACGATTCTGGCTTTTATTTTAGGATCTATATCTCTGCCTATTATTCTTGAGTTGATTTCACCATTTTGGTTATTAATGTTTTTTATTTACTGGCTGATTTACTCTGATAGTAATGGAATCTTCAGTGCGGCGTTGATACTTGGTTTACTCTTAGATGTTCTTCAAGGAGCTATCTTGGGACAGAATGCACTTGCGCTTATCGTTAGTTCTGCATTCATATTAAGTGTAAAGAAGTCTTTTTTTGTATCCAATTTGACAACCCAGCAGGTCTATGTGTTTATTGCTTCACTCATTTATCTCGTATTATTTTTAATGACGCATCTAGTCGTTCAAGGTCTTCAAATCCAATGGCTCATCTTATTTGTACCATTTACAGGCGCCTTGATGTGGCCAGTTGTTCGCTTTTTGTTGGCAAAACTAAAGCAATAATTGAGTTTTTGCTATGGATAAAATTGGGAATTTAAAGCGCGAAAAAAAAGTATTCAGATCTAGAGTTATTTTCTCTGTAGTCATTATGCTTTCAATGACTTTAATTTTGACACTGAGGCTCTTTAATCTTCAAATAACAAAGCATGATTTTTATGTTGAAGAAGCACTCGGAAACCAAATGCAAAATCTTCCTATTACGCCTATAAGGGGTGATATCTTAGATCGTAATGGAAAGGTTTTAGCGACGAATGAATTTGGTTATAGATTGACCATAACTCCTGAGAAAGTCACTAATTTAAATGACACTCTTGTTGAACTAGAAATCAATGATTACATTGATGCAATTGATATTGAAAAGTTTAATAAAAATTTAAATCGCTTTAAAAAATTTCATAACATTCCAATCAAGTTTAATCTTCCTGAATCTGAAGCCTCATCATTTCTGGTTAATAACCAAATGCCAGGTGTTGAAATTGAGCCCTACTTTCATCGCGTTTATCCCTATGGCGCCTCTAGCTCACACCTTATTGGTTATGTTGCTGCTATGAGTAAGGAAGATAAAAGTAAATATGACAAGAAAAATTATGCTGGTACAAGTTTTGTAGGGAAGATTGGTATTGAAAGGCAATATGAAAACTTACTTCATGGAAGATCAGGTATTAAACAGATTGAAAGAAATGTTGCAGGAAGAGTTGTAGACTCAAAAGTCATTGATCCTTCTATCCCTGGTCAAGACATCTATCTGAATATTGATATCGATTTACAAATAAAAGCAGAATCCCTTTTAGGCGACACTAGAGGTGTTATTGCGCTTATTGATGTTACAGATGGCTCAGTGATTAGCTTAGTTAGCACCCCCTCTTTTGATCCTAATTGGTTTGTCGATGGAATATCAGTTAAGCAGTATGATGAGCTTAAAAATAATGAAGATCTGCCTCTTTTTGATAGGAGTACTAAGGGGCTATATCCTCCTGGGTCAACCATTAAACCAATGGTAGCGCTTGCAGGACTTGAACAAAAAAATATAACCATAAAGCATACAACTTTTTGCCCAGGTTTTTATAAGCTCTCTAATTATTCTAGAAAATTTAATGATTGGAAGCGAACTGGTCATGGCAGTGTTGACACTATTGAGGCAATTGCTCAATCTTGTGATGTCTTTTTTTATGACTTGGCTTATAAAATGGGAATTGACCAAATTCATGAGAGCCTTTCTCTCTTTCAATTCGGCAAGAAAACAGGTATTGATAT
This sequence comes from Candidatus Pseudothioglobus singularis PS1, assembly GCF_001281385.1. Classification (NCBI taxonomy): domain Bacteria; kingdom Pseudomonadati; phylum Pseudomonadota; class Gammaproteobacteria; family Pseudothioglobaceae (SeqCode); genus Pseudothioglobus (SeqCode); species Pseudothioglobus singularis (SeqCode). The sequence goes on along the minus strand of NZ_CP006911.1, from coordinate 458,538 downwards.
TCCAGGTGAGTTAGGTGGTATTCTACCATCAAGAGAATGGAAAAAAATCAACAAAGATGAGCCATGGTATAGGGGTGAGACCCTCATCACCGGAATAGGTCAAGGATTTATGACTGCAAGTCCAATGCAGTTAGCATTGGCAACAGGGGCAATAGCAAACAAGGGGCAGCTTTATACGCCAAGAGTTCTCATGCATACTCAATCTAAAAATGGAGAGTCTTACCTTGAATCACAGGTCCAATCAAAGCAGATACCTATCAAAGATATAAGCAACTGGGATTTAATTGAAAAGGCGATGAGACAGACCGTTTATGGCAAACTAGGAACAGCAAAGAGATTAAACAATAAACTAAGCTACACCCTGGCTGGAAAAACAGGAACAGCACAAGTCTTTGGCCTAGACCCTGAGGAAAAATATATTGCCGATAATATTGATGAAAAATTAAGAGATCATGCTCTATTTACTGGCTACGCGCCAATAGAAAACCCAAAAGTGGCGATAGCAATTATTGTTGAAAATGCTGGCAGTGGTAGCTCAAAAGCTGCACCATTAGCCAGGGCGCTTCTAGATGAATATTTTATAAGGAATCCTGTTGACTCTGAAAAGCTTTAGCAAGCTAGTTAAGTTTCTTGAGAGGCTAAGAAACTTTTCCTAAAGGTAGAGAATGTATTTGCTTGAATTGCACTCCTTATGGATTGCATTAATTCTTGATAATAAAAAAGGTTGTGAAGTGTATTTAAGCGGGAACCTAAAATTTCATTAGTTTTTTGGAGGTGATGAAGATATGACCTAGAGTAATTGCTACAAGTCGAACAAGTGCAATTTGGATCTAGTGGGCCAGTATCTTTTTTGTATTTTGCATTACGAATTTTTACGACGCCCTCAGAGGTAAATAGGTATCCGTTTCTAGCATTGCGAGATGGCATGACGCAGTCAAACATATCCACACCTGACGCTACTCCTTCTACTAAGTCTAGTGGGGTGCCAACCCCCATTAGATATCTAGGTTTATCTTTAGGCATATGATCTGGAAGATAACTCAGGACCTCCATCATTTCTTCTTTGGGCTCTCCAACTGAAAGACCACCTATGGCGTAACCATTAAAGTCCATTTCAATTAAAGACTCTGCAGAATGAATTCGAAGCTCTCTATGCATTCCACCTTGGACAATCCCAAAAAGAGCATTTTTATTATCTAATCTTTTGTGTTCGTTCAATGAGCGCTTTGCCCATCTTAAAGAGAGCTGCATAGACTGATCAACAACTTTTTTCTCTGCCGGGTAAGCAGTACAGTCATCAAATATCATGACAATATCTGAGCCAAGCTTATGCTGTATTTGCATTGACTCTTCTGGCCCCATAAAAATTGATGACCCATCCTTAGGTGAGCGAAATGCAACACCCTCTTCAGTTATTTTTCGCATTTTCCCTAAACTAAAAACCTGAAAACCGCCTGAATCAGTTAATATTGGACCTTGCCAATTCATAAAATTATGAAGATCCCCGTGAGCCTCGATGACCTCTGTTGAAGGGGTAATAGACAAATGAAAAGTATTACCTAGTATAATTTCAGCGCCTAGTCCCCTCACTTCCTCAACTGTCATCGCCTTAACTGCTCCATAAGTACCTACGGGCATGAAAGTAGGGGTATTGACTTCACCTCGATCAAAAGTAAGCCTTCCAAGGCGCGCCTTGTCATTTGTATTTATGAGTTCAAATTTCATTGATGGAATTAGTCTATTATTAGATTTTTAAAATGATTGATTTATTTGGTCGAGGTTAAAACCTCTTGATTGCAGAAATCGCTTTTGTTTTGCCTGCTCTTTAAAGTCTAAGGAGACGATATCTCCAAATTTTTTTTTCCTTATCTCTTTAGCAGATTTAAACCAATCAAAATCAGAAAGATTAAAACTACTGATGCCCCTTAATTTTAGCTCTGAGGCAATTCTGACTGGCCCCTTGCCCTGGTTAAAGCGCATCAGAATAAAGGCTTCAGCAAAACGTTCATCACTCTGGTAATTTTGTTCAACTAATTGAGTAATAGCACTATCAATGATTTCATCATCATAGCCCTTAAGTTGAAGTTTATTAAATAATTCTAATTTAGAGTGCTCACGCCTCATCAACATTTTTAATGCAGCAGAGTAGCATCTAATCTGATGATTCGGAGTCGTCATGATCGCTACTCATCAATTTTTCACGAATTTTTATTTCAAGCCCTTGACTCATATCTGTATGTTCTTTGAGGTACTCACGAGCATTGTCTTTACCCTGGCCAATTCTCTCACCATCGACGCTATACCACGCACCTGCTTTCTCAACAAATCCAAGTTCTACTCCTAAATCAATAATCTCACTTTCTCGAGATATTCCTTGATTATATAAAATTTGAAATTCTGCCTTCTTAAAAGGAGGGGCAACTTTATTTTTGAGAACCTTGACTCGGGTTTCATTACCAAGGATTTCATCACCTTTCTTTATGGCTCCAATTCTTCGAATATCCAACCTCACTGAAGCGTAAAACTTGAGCGCGTTTCCACCAGTAGTGGTCTCAGGATTGCCAAACATGACTCCAATTTTCATGCGAAGCTGATTAATAAAGATCACCATCGTGTTAGTTCTTTTAATGTTTGATGTCAGTTTTCTTAATGCCTGTGACATCAGCCTTGCTTGCAAACCCATATGAGAGGCTCCCATTTCACCCTCAATTTCAGCCTTAGGTGTCAATGCAGCAACTGAATCAACAACTACAATGTCTACACTACCTGACCTGACAAGCATATCCGTAATTTCTAGAGCCTGCTCCCCAGTATCAGGCTGAGAAATGAGAAGATCATCAGTGTTAACACCCAGTTTCCTCGCATATGAAGGATCTAAAGCATGTTCTGCATCAATAAATGCTGCTGTTCCCCCCAGTTTTTGCATTTCTGCAATAACATGTAATGTCATTGTTGTTTTTCCGGACGACTCTGGACCATAAATCTCTACAACCCGACCTCTAGGGAGGCCACCGATTCCAAGCGCTATATCAAGACTTAAACTTCCAGTTGATACAGCCTCAATATCAGTTCTAGCTTCCTCATCGCCAAGAAACATAACTGAGCCCTTACCAAACTGTTTTTCAATTTGACCAAGGGCAACTTTTAGTGCTTGTTTTTTCTGTTCATCCACTCCGCTCTCCCGCGTAAAATGTTAATAAATTTATATGTAATTATTATAATGGCTTTCAATCAACAAGATACAGAATGTATGGCTCTTGCACTCAAACTTTCCAAGCTTGGTCGAGGAAGTGTGGGAGCGAACCCTATGGTTGGTTGTGTCATTACTCGAGATGATAATATCATTGCTCAAGACTATCATCGGCACTATGGTGAGAGTCATGCGGAAGTCAATGCACTAGATCAAATCAATCATAAAGCTCATAATTGCAACGTTTATGTCACTCTTGAGCCATGCTCCCACCAAGGTAAAACGCCGCCTTGCGTTAAGGCGCTCATAAATGCCAATGTATCTAAAGTATTTGTTGCAACGCTTGATTCTAACCCAAAAGTCTCTGGAAGTGGAGTAAGACTTCTGAGAGAAAATGGCATTGAAGTAGAAGTTGGCTTACTTGAGAATGCGGCTCTAGAGGTAAATCGAGGTTTTTTCAAAAGAATGAAGACTGGACTCCCCTTTGTAACTTCAAAAATTGCTATGAGTCTGGATGGGAGGATAGCTATGAAAAATGGTCAAAGTAAATGGATCACCTCTGACGCTTCCAGGAATGATGTGCAAAAACTGAGAAGCCAAAATCAAGCTATACTGACTGGTTCAGGAACAGTCTTAAATGACAACCCTATGCTGACAGTCAGAATCCAGGAATTAAATTCAAATCCGCTTCGAGTTGTAATAGACAGCAATAATCAAATTACAGATAAGTCTCTCAACATATTTTCGAATGATTCAGAGACTCTCATACTCAATGAAAGTAATACAAAAATATTAGAAAATGGTAAACTTAATCTCGAATCTGCACTAGAGACAATTGGATCACTTGGCATTAATAATATTCTGCTAGAAGCTGGAAGCGGCTTAAATGGCGCAATGATGGACGCAGGCCTCATAGATGAATTTGTTATTTACACGGCGCCTATAATTCTTGGAAGTGATGCCAAGCCCATGATGCAAATTCCATTAAAGGAAATGTCAGAGAAAATTTCTCTTAAGATCATTGAACTTACTCAAGTTGCAGATGACATCAAAATAAGAGCAGTGCCTCTATGAATACCTTAACCAACAAACGCGTTCTGTTAGGTGTAAGTGGCTCAATTGCTGCATACAAATCGCCTGATATTGTTCGTAGACTTCAAGATTTAGGTGCTGAAGTGAGAGTCATTGTAACTGATGGTGGCAAAAAATTTGTAAGTGAGAGATCCCTTCAAACAATATCAAAGAATAAAGTTTATAGCAACCTATGGGATAAAGAAGCTGAGCTTGCTATGAGCCATATCGAGCTAGCAAAGTGGTCAGATATTGTTATTATAGCTCCAGCCTCAGCCAATACAATAGCAAAACTCTGTCATGGTAGGGCAGATGATTTATTGTCAACAGTTATCTTGGCGACTGACGCCAAAGTCATGTTAGCGCCATCCATGAATCAGCAAATGTTTGCATCAAAAGCCATCAAAGATAATTTAAAAATTCTACTAAAACGAGGCATTGTTTTGATTGAACCAGGCTTTGGAGAGCAGGCTTGCGGAGATATCGGTGAGGGAAGACTAGCTGAACCATTAGAGATTGCAAAACAAGCAGCAGATCTTTTTACCTCAAGCTCACTCAGTGGAAAAAAAGTTTTAATCACCTTAGGTGGCACAATTGAGGCAATTGATCCTGTGAGATACATCTCAAATCATAGTAGCGGAAAAATGGGAATGGCACTTGCCCATGAATGCATTCAAGCAGGTGCAAAGACAACATTAATTATTGGCTCGATATCTATAGATATTGAAACAAGGGCTGAGGTCATTCGTATTGTCAGTGCGGAGGATATGTACAAAGCTGTAATGCAAAGAATTGAGTCTCAAGATTTATTTATAAGCTGTGCTGCAGTTGCAGATTTTAGGCCAAAAAATATTAGCAATAACAAGATTAAAAAAAATAATAATTCGGTGACTATCGAACTTATCAAAAATAAAGATATTCTAGCCAGTGTATGCCAGCTCAACAAAAAACCAATTTGTATTGGTTTTGCGGCTGAAACTGAAAATTTAATAGATAATGCAAGAGCGAAACTTGCAAGCAAGCAGTGTGAAGCTATCATACTCAATGATGTGTCTCAGAGTGAAATTGGTCTTAATTCAGATGAAAATGAAGTTCACTTCATTACTAAAGAAGAGATTGTGAAAAAATAGAAAAAAATAGCAAGCACATTATTGCAGAGAAAGTAATTCAAAAAATCATACATTATTATTTCTAATCTTCACAAATGCTTATAAATCAAGGCTTAATAGACTTACCCACAAAACTGTGGATAACTCTGGTGATATCTTCATATTTAGAGGTAAATAAAGCCCTACACTGGTAATTTCTACGGTTTTGGTTAATAAATAATCATATCTAATTTTTATATATAAATCAACAAGTTATATTTTTTTTAAATATCAATCTAATTCAACTTTATTTAGAAAGTCTGTAAATTAACGAATCGCGGATAACTTTTGAAGTTTAGCCCTTTAATATAGGGGCTTAGAGGATATTTCAATCCACTCTTATTAAAAATTATAAGTAACCAATATTTTATTTTTTGACTGAATTTTGCCCTCAATATAATAGTATTGAATTGGTATTAAATAGTGTAATAATTCGATTAATATTAAGACTTTAAGGGTCATCTCAAGGGTTAAAAAACTATTATGTCTGATAGTTACTTTTAATAGTTAATCTTGTATTTCCCGTGCCCTAATTTTTTTTCAATTGAATCTAGCAATTCTCGATCCAGTGATACATCAAACTCCTCTGATAATGGTATTCTTCCTGAAGATTGTTCTGATTCGTACTCTATAATCACTGGGCAAGATCCATGATATTCTTTTAGCAAACTACATAACTCTATATAGTCATTTTTATTTTTTTGACTCAGATGAATTTTTAAATATTTTGCAAATTTTAATTGAACTTTATCTACTGAATCTACTCTGTCTACAACAACTTGCCACTGTTCTCTAAAATCTTTATTGACTTTTCCAGAAATGACCACCACCTCGTCTAAAACTAATTTTTCACTAGTTTGCGCTAACTTTTGAGAAAAAATTGCTGCATTTATCTTTCTTTCTGAATCTTCAATAGTTATGCTAGCCATCTGTCCTTTTCTTGTATTTCTGTAAACAATGTCAGATATAAGAGATAGTATTCTTACATCTCGATTATTTCTAAACACAATGTCTTTTGGTAACGTGCAAACAATTGACTTTAAGTCTGCTTTATACCAGTCAGTAGGATGTCGATCTAAATAGTAACCCATGACCTTTTTTTCATACATCATAATATTTTTAAAAGATAAAAAATCACCTTTTATGTATTTCTTTTCATACTCAATATGACTATCAACATCAGAAAAAAGACTACTTTGGCCTTTTGATAGATCACTTTGTCTTTGCTCTGCTTGTCTGACCGCACTTGGATAAGTTGATATTAAAGTAGCTCTTTTAATATCAAAGATATCAAATGCACCAGCATAAATAAGCGCTTCAATAGCCCTGCGGTTTAAATATTTTTTCTGTATTCGAAAGCAAAAATCAAAAATATCTAAATAGTCACCATTTTGTTCTCTTTCAAGGACAATTTCATTTACCAGCGCCTCACCAACCCCTTTGATTGCTCCAAGACCATAAACAATTGTTTTATTATCATTTATACTAAATTCATACTCTGATTGATTGATATCTGGAGAAATAACTTTAACTCCTTTTTTCTTTGACTCTCCAACTGTAAAAGCAACTCGATCAGTATCATCCATAACGCCGGACAAAACAGCGGCCATAAATGGCGCTGGAAAGTGAGCCTTAAGCCATGCCGTCTGATATGAAATATAGGCGTAGGCTACCGAATGGGATTTATTGAACCCATAACCAGAGAACTTATCAATAAGATCAAATATTTCATTTGCTTTTTTCTCATCAATATTTTTCTTAGAGGCGCCGTTTACAAATACTTCACGCTGCTGAGCCATCTCCTCAACCTTCTTTTTACCCATTGCACGTCTTAAGATATCTGCACCACCTAAAGAGTATCCAGCCATAATTTGAGCAGATTTCATAACCTGCTCTTGATATAAAAATACACCATTAGTTGGCTTTAGAATTTCTTCAAGCATTTGGTGTGGGTACCTCACCTTTGCACCATGCTTTACTTGAATATAATCATCAACCATACCCGCATCAAGAGGCCCAGGCCTATATAACGCTAACATGGCTACAATATCTTCAAAACAGTCCGCCTTAAGTTTTTTTAAATAACCACGCATTCCTTCAGACTCTAGCTGAAAAACACCTGTTGTATCACAATCTTGAAGAAGCTTAAATACTTTAGGATCATCCAGTTTCAGTTTATCAATATCAATTAATTCCTTACTAAGGCCTTTTTTGGCTATGATCTTTACTGCCTTATCCATGACAGTTAAATTTGATAGACCTAGAAAGTCAAACTTGACTAATCCTACAGCCTCAACATCATCTTTATCAAATTGTGAGACCACTACATCTGATTCATCAGAACCTTTATAGATTGGACAGAAGTCACTAATCTTACTTGGCGCAATAACCACGCCTCCAGCATGAGTCCCAACATTTCTAATAATTCCTTCAAGGTCTTGTGACAAGTCTATCAAGGTTGATACACTTTCTTCTGAATCATATCTAGATTTTAGTTCTACGGAATCCACGAGGGCTTTATCCAAGGTCATTTTTAACTCATTTGGAATCATTTTTGATATTTGATCGCTAAATCCATAAGGATGGCCAAGCACTCTTCCAACATCCCTAACAACTCCTTTTGCAGCCATAGTTCCATAAGTAATTATTTGAGAAACTTTTTCAGATCCATATTTTTCAGCAACGTACGCAATAACTTCATCACGCCTATCTGTACAAAAATCTATATCAAAATCTGGCATAGAAATACGCTCAGGATTTAAAAAACGTTCGAATAAAAGATCATGCTCAATTGGATCAACATTTGTAATTGAAAGGGCCCATGCAACAAGAGATCCAGCTCCAGAGCCTCGCCCCGGACCCACAGGAATGCCATTTTCTTTTGCCCATCTGATGAAATCAGAAACAATTAAAAAATAACCTGGAAAGTCCATTTCTAATATTACTGAAAGTTCAAAATTTAATCTTTCAATATAAAATTTTTTATTCACTTCAAGGTCTTTAAGTCTAACTTCAAGACCTTTTTTTGACTCTTGACTAAAAAAATCAGCAATTGACATACCCTCTGGTGTTGGAAAAAGTGGAAGATAGTTCTTCTCAAAAAGTTCAAAATGAAGATTACAACGCTTTGCAATTTCAGAGCTATTTTTAATAACTTGAGGGTAATCCTCAAACAACAACAACATTTCTTCAGAAGTTTTCAAATATTGGTGGTTACTAAAGTTTTTAGATCTTCTTGCATCATCTAATAATCCACCTTCCGCAATACAAATTCTAGCTTCGTGAGCTTCGAAGTCATTTTGATCTATAAACTGGACATCATTAGTCGCTACAATTGGAACCTCTACTTCTAATCCTAAATCAATTATTAGGTTAAGTAAGCTTTCATCCAATGGCCTTTCAGTTCTCTGAACTGACATGTAGTAGCGATCCTTAAAAACAGACTTCCACTTCAAAGCTGTTTTTTTTGCAATCTCAAAATTATTAGATAACAGATATTTTGAAATGTCTGAAGAGGCAGGAGATGCAATCATTAATAAGCCTTTCTGATGAGTTATCAGTTGCTCTTCTGTAACACTTACAATAGAAATGCCTTGTTCATTCAAATAGGCTTTTGAAATAAGCTCAGAAAGGTTCAAGTATCCTTCATGATTCTGGCAAAGCAAAAGAACATCATAATGACCCTCTTCATAAGACAATGAAATCTTTGCTCCAATGATTGGCTTTATTCCAGCATTAATAGCTTTTTGATAAAATTTAATTGCTGAAAAAAGACTCATATCATCTGTAAGTGCGACACTTTTCATACCTAAATCTTTCACACTATCAATCAGATTTGATATGCGAACTAAACTATTCTTTACAGAATATTCGCTTTGGCATTGAAGATGAACAAAATCCACAGAATTCATTTAAAAAAAATATGGTAATTAAAATCATATTTTACAAACAATTTTATATTTCGCCTTTGGCTTTTTATAAAATTATTTAAATTAGACTATATAGAGGAAAATACTTAAGTAAACCTATATATTTTGTGCAGCCTTTATTAGGGCTTGAGCCTTATCCATTGTTTCTTGCCATTCCATCTCAGGTATTGAGTCATAAACAATTCCTGCGCCAGCTTGGACATAAAGAACCTCATCCTTAATTACAGCTGTTCTAATGGCAATGGCAAGATCCATACCACCATGCCAAGAAAGATTTCCTATGGCACCAGAATAGATATTTCTTTTTAAGGTCTCTACTTCATCAATTATCTCCATCGCCCTAACCTTTGGAGCACCACTTAGAGTGCCTGCTGGAAAAGTAGCCTTTAAGACATCAATTGAACTCATATCTTCTTTTAACTCGCACTCAACATTTGAGACTATATGCATGACGTGAGAATAGCGCTCAATGAACATTTTATCCGTCAAATTCACACTCCCAGTTTTGGCAATTCGCCCTAAATCATTCCGGCCTAAATCAATCAGCATTAAGTGCTCAGCAATTTCTTTATCATCCGACAAGAGATCTTTTTCATTTTCAAGATCTTCTTTAATATTCTTACCTCTTGAGCGAGTTCCAGCTATTGGTCTTATTGTTGCAACATTATTATTATCAACTCGTGTTAGAATTTCAGGAGATGATCCAACTATAGCAAAACCATCTAGATTCAGAAAGTACATATAAGGAGAAGGATTTAGTATTCTAAGTTGACGATATAGCTCTATAGGGTCTGACTTAAATGAACAACTTAATCTTTGAGATGGAACAACCTGCATAACATCTCCTGCAGTTATATATTTCTGAACTTTTTCAACTGCATTAATAAAGCCCTCTTTACCAAAACTGGAAACAAAATCCTCAGACTCAATCTTTTCAGTGGATGTTGATTCAAAATTAAATAGCTCTCTAATATTTTTTTCAATTATATTTAGTTTTGACAGTCCATCCTCAAATGACTCTTTCTCAGGATTAATGTGAGTAATGATATGAACCTTACTGGTTAAATTATCGACAACCAACAAATCGTTTGAAACCATCAATAGAATATCTGGAACATTAAGCTCATCTTTCTTTTTTATGTTTTTGAGTTTTGGCTCAATATATTTAATAATTTCATAGCCAAAATATCCAACAAATCCCCCATTGAAATCTGGCAGTTCATCTAATTGTGGAACCTTAAATTTACTTTGATAATCTTCAATCCATGTAAGAGGGTCTTCTACTTTATATTGCTTATTCAGCTTCCCTTTTTTTTCGATTGAAACATCGTAATCATTCACCTTAATAACTGTCTCTGCAGCTAGCCCAACAAATGAGTAACGCCCCCATTTTTCACCTCCCTGTACTGATTCTAAAAAATAGCTATAGGGATTATTTGCTAATTTAAGATACAAAGCGAGAGGCGTATCAGTATCTACTAAAACCTCTCTTGAGAGAGGAATGTGATTAAAGCCTTTTTCAATAAGACTATTGAATTGAGATTTTTCCATAAATGTATTTTATCATTACCAAGTTTATGAAAACTTTAGAATACCCCCCTGAAAATAATCTTAAGAAAAGGGAATAAAAAAAAGGGGATTTCATTTAATAAATGAAATCCCCTTCATCGCTTTAAGCTTAATTATTCTTCAGCTTCTGCTTCGACTTCACTTAGCTGCTCTGACAGCTCTTGCTCCGCTTCACTAGTTTGCATAAAAGAATCAGCTACACGCTTTTTCCTCTTCTCTTGATGATGCTTAAAACCTGTACCAGCAGGAATAAGCCTACCTACAATTACATTCTCTTTAAGGCCTCTAAGGTCATCGACTCTTCCTGTAATCGAAGCCTCAGTAAGAACTCTTGTTGTTTCTTGGAATGAAGCGGCAGAGATAAACGACTCAGTAGATAATGAAGCTTTAGTAATTCCCATTAATAATCTCTGGAAAACAATTTCCTTCTTATTCTGGGCCTTTAATTGCTTATTTTTCTCAACAACATGAGCATGTTCAGCAGTTTCACCATTCACATAGTTTGAATCACCGTTATCAAGAATTTCAACTTTTCTAAGCATTTGCTTTACGACAACTTCAATATGCTTGTCAGAAATCTTAACGCCCTGAAGTCGATAAACATTTTGAACTTCTTTTACAATGTAGTTAGCCAAAGCCTCAACACCCAATAATCTAAGAATATCATGAGGATTTGAAGGGCCATCAGAAATCACATCACCCTTCTCAACGGTTTCACCATCAAATACATTGATTGCTCTCCAATGATGAATCATCATTTCAGTAACGTCACCCTCTTCATTGGTAATCAGCATACGTACTTTAGATTTAGTTGGGCTTCCGAAACTAACAACACCCGCATTCTCAGCAAGAATAGCATGATCCTTTGCTTTTCTAGCCTCAAATAAATCTGCAACGCGTGGCAAACCACCTGTAATATCACTCGTTTTTGAAACAGCTTTAGGAATCTTTGCAAGTATTTCACCTGCAGCAATAAGCTGTCCATCTTCAAGATTAATTTTGACACCTGAAGGCAAGTAGTGAGTAGATAGAATAGATTTCTTATCTTTTTTATCAACCAGCTTGATCATTGGCTTCATATCTTTAGCTGCTGAAGTCCTCTCTGTTTCTTCAATCATCTCAAAGAAAGTGAGTCCTGTAAGGGGATCAGAGCTCTTTACAACAGTTTTACCCTCAACAAAGTCAATAAAAGAAACTCTTCCAGAGTTTTCAGCAATGATTGGATGAGTATGAGGATCCCAGTCAGCAATCTTATCTTTTACCTTAACTTTACCACCATCTTTAAAATGAACTACAGCACCATAAGGAAGTTTATATCTTTCCTTTACTTGTCCTAAATCATTTCTTATAGAGGCTTCTGAAGATCTTGAAACAACAACTAAATCTCCATTTGCATTGGTAATTGATTTCATATTCTCATAGTGCACTATACCGCTGGCGCCAATATTAATACTATTGACAGCAGTTGATGAACTAGCAGCACCACCAATGTGGAAAGTACGCATTGTGAGCTGTGTCCCTGGCTCACCAATCGATTGAGCAGCAATCACTCCAACTGCTTCACCGACTCCAATCTTATGTCCTCTTGCCATATCATTACCATAACAAGACGCGCACACACCATATGATATTTCGCAAGTAATGGCAGACCTTACTTTAATAAATTCAATCCCTAACTCATTGATACGGTCAGAATCGGATAAGGTTATTAAATGGTCTTTTTCTAAAAATACTTTATTACTATTTGGCATTAAAACATCTTCAGAGACAATTCTACCAAGAACGGCAGAACCCAATGTTTGAACCACATTGCCACCATCAATAACAGCCTTCATAACGAGACCATTTTCAGTGCCACAATCTTCTTCAGTGACCACTAGGTCTTGTCCAACATCCACTAGTCGTCTAGTCAAATAACCAGAGTTAGCAGTTTTTAAAGCCGTATCTGCTAGACCCTTTCGGGCTCCGTGTGTTGAAATAAAGTACTGCATGTTATTAAGACCTTCACGGAAGTTACTTGTAATTGGAGTCTCAATAATTGAACCATCTGGCTTGGCCATCAGACCACGCATTCCAGCTAACTGCCTGATTTGTGCAGGAGAACCTCGAGCACCAGAGTCTGCCATCATATAGATTGAATTAAAAGATGGTTTCTTTTCAGTCTTTCCTTCAGAATCTGTTATGTCTTCATAGCCAACTTTGTCCATCATCGCCTTTGCAACTTCCTCAGAAGTTCTAGACCAAATATCAATGACTTTATTATAGCGCTCACCATTTGTTACAACTCCAGATGCAAATTGCTGCTGGACATCTTTGATTTGATTATTCGCTTTGTCAATCATTTCAGATTTTTCACTTGGAATAATCATATCATTCGAGCAAAATGAAATACCAGATTTAGTTGAATACTCAAAACCCATGTACATCATTTGATCTGCAAAGATAACTGTTTCTTTGAGTTCTTGAGTTCTATAACAAACATGAATTAAGTTTGATACTACCTTTTTTGTCAAAGCTTCGTTAATTAAGTCAAATGACAAACCTTTGGGTAGAATTCTAGAGAAAATCGCTCTTCCAATAGTTGTATCAACTATTCGAGTCGTGCTAGGAACAAAGCCAGAATCTGTCTTTTCATAATCCTGAACCCTAAGCTTAATCATAGAGTGAAGACTGACTAGTTTAGAATCGTAAGCTGCAAGAGCTTCATTGGTATTTGCAAAAACCATACCTTCGCCCTTTTGATTGACCATCTCTCGAGTCATATAATAAAGCCCAAGAATAACATCTTGTGAAGGAATAATAATTGGATCACCACTTGCAAGGTGAAGTATATTATTAGAGGCCAACATGAGTGTTCTTGCTTCTAACTGAGCTTCTTCTGAAAGTGGGACATGGACAGCCATTTGATCACCATCAAAGTCAGCATTAAAAGCTGTACAAACAAGTGGATGAAGCTGAATAGCCTTGCCTTCAATTAGTAAAGGTTCAAAAGCTTGAATTCCAAGTCTATGAAGTGTTGGTGCACGATTTAAAAGAACTGGATGCTGATGAACAACACGCTCAAGAATATCCCAAACCTCAGGGATTTCGCTTTCAACCATTTTTTTAGCAGCCTTAATTGTTGAAGCAAGTCCATTGGCCTGAAGGCGGTTGTAGATGAATGGTTTAAATAGCTCTAATGCCATCTTCTTCGGAAGACCGCATTGGTGGAGTTTTAGGTATGGACCACAAACAATAACTGAGCGTCCAGAATAATCAACTCTCTTTCCAAGCAAGTTTTGACGGAATCGACCTTGCTTTCCTTTAATCATATCTGCAATCGACTTGAGAGGACGCCTGTTATTACCCATAACAGCACGACCACGTCTACCGTTATCAATTAATGAATCGACAGCTTCTTGGAGCATACGCTTCTCATTTCTGACAATTATTTCAGGTGCATCTAACTCCAAAAGCCTACCAAGACGATTGTTTCTGTTAATTACTCGACGATAAAGATCATTCAAGTCAGATGTTGCAAATCGACCACCGTCCAGTGGAACAAGCGGTCTTAAATCAGGTGGTAAAATTGGGAGCACATTAAGAACCATCCACTCAGGTTTATTTCCAGATTTAATTAATGAGTCGACAAGCTTAAGTCTTTTATTAATTTTCTTAAGTTTAGTTTGAGATTTTGTATTTAGTGCATCTTCACGTAAATTAGCCGCTTCTTTTTCAAGCTGCATTTCAGAAAGAACATCTTGCATAGCTTCAGCGCCCATCTTAGCAACAAACTCATCATCACCATACTGATCAAGTGCGTCAAAATACATCTCTTCAGTAAGAAGTTGTTTCTTAATTAATGGAGTACTACCTGGATCAGTTACCAAAAAAGCTTCAAAATACAATACTCTTTCAATATCTTTAAGCGTCATATCCATAAGAAGACCTAATCTAGATGGCAATGACTTTAAGTACCAGATATGGGCTACTGGAGCTGCAAGCTCTATATGCCCCATTCTCTCTCTTCTTACTTTAGAAAGCGTAACCTCAACACCGCATTTTTCGCAAACAACATTTCTAAACTTCATACGTTTGTATTTACCGCACAAGCACTCAAAGTCTTTCATTGGACCAAAAATCTTAGCACAAAATAAACCTTCTCTTTCTGGCTTAAAGGTTCTATAGTTTATTGTTTCTGGCTTTTTAACTTCACCAAAAGACCAAGAACGAATCTTTTCAGGAGAAGCTAAACCAACTCTAATTGCATCAAAATCTTGTTCTTTATTTTGCTGTTTTAAAATTTGTAATAAATCTTTCAAAGGATTCTCCTAATTTAATTTTGTTCAAGTTCAGTATCAATACCTAGAGATCGAATTTCTTTTACTAGAACATTAAAAGACTCAGGCATGACTGACTCTGTACGATTTTCACCATCAACGATATTCTTATACATCTTAGCTCTACCACTAACATCATCAGATTTGACTGTTAACATTTCTCTTAGAGTATAAGCGGCTCCATATGCTTCAAGAGCCCATACTTCCATCTCACCAAATCTTTGGCCACCAAATTGAGCTTTTCCACTCAATGGTTGCTGAGTGACTAACGAGTATGGTCCAGTCGAACGAGCATGCATCTTATCGTCTACTAAATGATTTAACTTTAACATGTGCATGTAACCAACGGTCACATTACGATCAAATGCATCTCCTGTTCTGCCATCAAATAATTGAATTTGACCACTCTCAGGTAAATCAGCCATCTTAAGTAATGATTTAATATCTTCCTCTTTGATCCCATCAAAAACTGGAGTTGCCATTGGCACACCACTTCTCAAATTATTAGCTAATTCTAATATCTCATCGTCACTAAATGACTTCAAATCTTCGGCCTTTCCATAACTATTGTAAATAGAATCAAGCATTGAGCGGATTTGCTTAATGGTATCTTTGCGATGCTCATCCAAAAGATTTCCAATCTTATACCCAAGACCTTTAGCAGCCCATCCTAGGTGAACTTCTAAAACTTGTCCAACATTCATACGAGATGGAACACCAAGCGGATTTAATACAACATCAACAGGAGTACCGTCAGCTAAATGAGGCATATCCTCTACTGGAGAAACCCTAGAGATTACGCCTTTATTTCCATGACGGCCAGCCATCTTGTCGCCAACTTGTAGAGTTTTACGAGTTGCCACGTAAACTTTAACCATCTTCTGGACTCCAGGTGGTAATTCAGCACCCTCTTTAATTTTGGCACTTTCTTGCTCAAAAAATACATCAAACTCTTCTTGTTTGGCTTTAGATTGTTTTACCAATGCAGCTACTTCTTTATTCACTGCAGCATCTTTAACTTTTATTTTTGCAATCTCACTGTTCTCTAGAGACTTCAAGTCTTTTGCAGCAATCTTATCGCCACTCTTAATAGTGCCAACGTTACTAGTTGAAACATTGCCAGATATTTTTAAACGGATTCTTCGGAAAATATCTCCATCAATAATTCCAAACTCATCATCAATATCTTTTTTAATATTCTCTAATCGCTCTTCATCAATTACTAATGCACGGGAATCTTTGGCAACCCGATCTTTAGTGAAGATTTGAACGTCGATGACAACACCAGACTTTGAAGCACCCATTCTCAATGAAGTATCTTTTACGTTATTGGCCTTTTCTCCAAAGATAGCACGTAATAATTTTTCTTCTGGTGATAAGACAGTCTCACTTTTTGGTGTAACTTTACCTACTAGTATGTCACCACCTTTTACTCTTGCTCCGACATATACAATACCCACATCATCAAGCTTTGAAAGGGCAGATTCACTGACGTTCGGAATATCTGCAGTAACTTCCTCAGCACCAAGTTTCGTATCCCTTGCGTAAGCTGTCAGCTCTTCGATATGAATCGAAGTGTAACGATCTTCCTGAACAACCTTCTCAGAAATTAGAATAGAATCTTCAAAGTTGTAACCATTCCAAGGCATAAACGCAATCATCATGTTTTGACCTAATGCAAGCTCTCCTAAATCTGTAGAAGGGCCATCTGCCAAAACATCACCAGTAGCCACCTTATCACCAGGCTGCACAAGTGGTTTCTGGTTAATACAAGTATTCTGGTTTGAACGAGAATATTTAATTAAACTATAAATATCAACACCTAGTTCACCGGCTTTAGCTTGTTTAGAATCAACTCGAATTACGATTCTAGATGCGTCTACTGTTTCTACTACTCCATCATGATCAGCAACAACACAAACTCTAGAGTCAGTTGCAACAACGCGCTCAATTCCTGTTCCAACTAATGGCTTTTCAGCGCGAAGCACAGGAACAGCTTGACGCTGCATATTTGAACCCATTAGTGCACGGTTCGCATCATCATGCTCAAGAAAAGGAATTAACGAAGCAGCAACCGATGAAATTTGTTTAGAGTCAATATCTATAAGAGTCACTTCAGACTTATCTACTAAAACAAATTCATTTTTATGTCTTCCAGAGACTAAATCATCTTGAAGCTTTCCTTTTGCATCTACTTTAGAATTAGCCTGAGCAATCGTATGATCAATCTCATCAATTGCAGAAACGTAAACTATTTCTTTCGTAACTTGACCATTCTTAACAACTTGATAAGGAGTCTCTAAAAAACCATATGAATTTGTTTTGGCATAGACTGCTAATGTATTAATTAGTCCAATATTTGGGCCCTCGGGAGTTTCAATCGGGCACAATCTTCCATAATGAGATGGATGAACATCTCTCACTTCAAAGCCTGCACGCTCCCTTGTTAGACCTCCAGGTCCAAGAGCAGAAATACGGCGCTTATGAGTAACACCTGATAGCGGATTAACCTGATCCATAAATTGAGATAATTGTGAAGAACCAAAAAACTCTCTAACAGCAGCAGAAACTGGCTTAGAATTAATCAAGTCTTGAGGAGTTAACTCATCAGTTTCAGCAAGATTTAACCCTTCTTTGACTGCTTTTTCAACACGGATTAGACCAATTCTAAACTGGTTTTCAATCATTTCGCCAATAGCCCTTACACGTCTATTAGCTAGTGTGTCGACGTCATCTACAACATCATGTCCATTTTTAATGTCAATGAGTTTTTTGATTACATTAATAATGTCATCATGTGTTAGAACGTGCTCACCAGTTTCACTTTCGATTCCTAGGCGTCTATTTAATTTCATACGACCCACTTTTGAGAGGTCATATCGATCATTATTAAAGAATAAATTTGAAAAAAGTGCATTGACTGCATCTTCTGTCGCAGGCTCACCAGGTCTCATTACATGGTAAATGGACATGCGGGCTTCAATCTCTGTTTGAAGCTCATCAAGACGTAATGTATCTGAAATGTAAATACCATTTTCAGCATCATTAATATAGATAATGTTAATTTTCTTAATTTTAGTTGCAGTTAAAACCTCAATTGATTCCTCTGATATTAAGGTATTGGCAGCCAATAAGATTTCACCGGTATCAGTATCAACTATATCTGAAGAGATAACTTTCCCGGTCAGGTACTCTAATGGTGCATTAATTGAGTCAACTTTTGCAGTTTGCATCATCTTAACATGCTTAGCAGTAATTCTACGGCCTTGCTCAACTACAACATCCTTACCAATTTTGATATCAAATTCAGCAATAATTCCTCTTAAAAGTTCAGGCTTGATAACTAAATCACATGATTTAGTTTTCATCTTCACAGAAATATGATCAAAGAAAGTGTCAATAATTTCATTAGTTGACTGCCCCATAGCACGGAGCAGAGTCGTAACAGGTAACTTTCTTCTTCTGTCAATTCGAACAAATAAATGTTCGTGATGATCAAATTCAAAATCTAACCATGAGCCGCGATATGGAATCACACGCGAAGAAAATAATATTTTTCCTGAAGAGTGTGTCTTTCCCTTATCATGCTCAAAAATAACACCTGGTGAACGATGAAGCTGAGAGACAACAACACGTTCTGTACCATTAATAACAAAAGTACCTGTGTCAGTCATGAGTGGAAGTTGGCCAAGATAGACACTTTCCTCAATAACTTGCTTAACGCGACGCTTTTTCTTTAAATTGGATCCATTCTTATCAAATAGAACTAGATTGAGTTTTACCTGCAGTGTTGCAGCATAAGTCACGCCTCTAAGTTTACATTCTTTGACATTATATTTTGGTTCTTGAAGCTCGTAATCCAAGTACTCAATTTCTGCATATCCGTTCAGGGCTGTAATTGGAAATACAGATTGAAAAACTGAGTGAAGGCCGATGTTTTCTTTTTCGACCGCTCCCTCTTGAATGAAGCTATTAAATGAATTAATTTGAATAGACAATAGATCTGGCTCTTTAAGAATTGATTCTCTAGTTCCAAAATTATTTCTGATACGTTTTTTTTCTGTAAATGAATATGTCATGAATGCCCCGTATTAATCACCAAATTGTTTTCAAAATTACTTTTGAATAAAAACACCAAAATCCCCTTTTGGGGATTTTGGTTTTTTGCATTGAACAAATTACTTAAGTTCTACGCTAGCGCCAGCTTCTTCAAGCTGCTTTTGGATATCATCAGCTTCCGCTTTTGATACACCTTCTTTAACTGCTGCTGGAGCGCTTTCAACAAGATCCTTTGCTTCTTTAAGACCTAGTGCTGTAATTCCACGTACGGCTTTGATGACAGCAACTTTCTTGTCTCCAAAGCTTGTTAGCATTACATCAAATTCAGTCTTTTCTTCAGCTGCTGAACCAGCTTCTGCTGGGGCCGCTACTGGTGCTGCTGCAACTGCTGCTGCAGAAACGCCAAATTTTTCTTCCATTGCTGAAACCAACTCAACAACGTCCATTACAGACATATCTGCAATTGCGCCTAAAATATCTTCGTTACTTAATTTCGCCATGATATTTACTCCTCTATATAATTATTATTGTTTTTGATCACGCACTGCCGCCACAACGCGAGTTAACTTTGTTGGAACTTCATTTAAAGTTCTAACTAGTTTCTCTGTTGGTGCAAGCATTAACGCCATCAACATACTGATTGCTTGATCTTTAGTTGGAAGACTCGCGATTCGCTTGAGTTGATCTGCATCAACAAACTCTCCGGATACTCCCAAACCTTTAACGACTAAGTCTTTATTCTCTTTAATAAAGTCACGAAAAACGCGCGCAACAGCGCCCGGATCTTCTTGAGAAAAACCCAAAATAACCGGTCCACTTAAGACAGGTAAAATACATTCACACCCTGTCTCTGCTAACGCTCTCTTTGCTAGTGTATTTTTAACTACACGCAAAGAAACATCTGCTTCAATAGCAGCGCTTCGTAAGTTAGTCATTTGTTCAACATTCAATCCGCGATACTCAGCAGCACCAACAGATACAGCGCCTATAGCGACTGCATTGACCTGTTCGACAACTGCTTTTTTTGCTTCAAAATTAAGAGCCATAGTCTCTCCTGAACAATTAAAAAAAGAAAGCTATAAAATTACAACTTTCGCCACAAGGTATTTCCATACCCTCTACATAGGCAAATTGAAGGATCAATTTATTAAGTAATTAACTGCTAGCAGCTCATCACACCTATGGTCTTTGAGGCTAAACAAGTAACCTTGTCGCCCAAAGAATTCATAACTGATAAATTAATTATCAGTAGTTAAATCTATTTAAATATCTAAGCTTGCTCCATCAACACTCAAGCCTGGGCCCATTGTTGAAGAAACACTAATTTTTTTAAAGTACACGCCTTTCGCTGAACTTGGTTTTGCTTTCTTAATAGCGTCTATTAAAGCAGTTACATTCTCTTCTAGTGCTTTAACATCGAAAGAAGCTTTACCAATACCTGCATGAACAATACCGGACTTATCTGCACGATAGCGCACCTGTCCAGCTTTTGCATTTTTTACGGCTGTTGCAACATCAGGAGTAACAGTTCCTACTTTAGGGTTAGGCATCAAACCTCGAGGCCCTAGAACTTGTCCCAATCTTCCAACAACACCCATTGCATCTGGAGAGGCTATAACAACGTCATAGTTTAAATCTCCATCTTGCATAGTTTTCATTAGATCGTCCATACCCACGATGTCTGCCCCTGCATCAGTAGCCTTTTGAACATTATCACCTTGAGTAAATACTGCAACACGAACAACCTTACCAGTTCCATTCGGAAGAACAACAGCTCCCCGAACAGTTTGATCAGATTTTTTAGTGTCAATTCCCAAATTGATACTTAC
Organism: Candidatus Pseudothioglobus singularis PS1; assembly: GCF_001281385.1. Classification (NCBI taxonomy): domain Bacteria; kingdom Pseudomonadati; phylum Pseudomonadota; class Gammaproteobacteria; family Pseudothioglobaceae (SeqCode); genus Pseudothioglobus (SeqCode); species Pseudothioglobus singularis (SeqCode). Next base: position 437,424 of record NZ_CP006911.1, on the reverse strand, counting down.
GTCAACCGACTCATCAAATTTTGCAGTTGCACATTCTTTCACTAGCGCTATAGCATCAGAAATTTTATACTTTTCACCTTCTTTAATTTTTGATATATTCGCTTTTTGATTTTTCGTTAGACTAGCCATCATTAACCCTCCACCACAAGGCCCATAGAACGGGCAGTTCCGGCAACGATTTGGACAGCAGCATCTAAATCATTCGCATTTAAATCTTTCATTTTAATATTTGCAACTTCCTCAAGTTGGGCACGAGTAACTGTACCAACTTTATTAATATGAGGCTCACCACTTCCTTTTGCAATGCCCGTCACTTTTCGGAGAAGGACAGCTGCAGGAGGTGTTTTCGTTACAAATGTGAAACTTCTATCATTGTAAACAGTAATAATTACTGGAACAGGCATGCCCTTATCAAGCTCTTGTGTTTGGGCATTGAATGCCTTACAAAAGTCCATGATATTTACACCATGCTGACCTAAAGCTGGCCCAACAGGTGGCGAAGGGTTAGCTTCTGCCGCTGGGACCTGTAGTTTAATATACGACTCAATTTTTTTTGCCATTTTATCTCCTATGGGTACAAACGCCTATCAAGCTCCCCGTTAACAAATTAACCCAATGGGCTATGTTATGTTTTCTCTACTTGAGAAAACTCTAGTTCAACTGCAGTAGTTCGACCAAAAATTAAAACCTCTACTGTCAGTATACTTTTTTCATAATTCACACTTTCAACAGTTCCATTAAACTCATTAAATGGACCATCAATAACAAGAACTTCTTCACCAGGTTGAAATGCAACCTTTGGTTTAGGTTTGTCTGCTCCCTCTTGAACACGAGCAAAAATTCTATCCACCTCTCTTTGTGTAATCGGAGAGGGCTTTCCTGAAGATCCACCAATAAAACCAATAACATTATTTGTATTCTTTACCAACAGCCAGCTTGGCTCAGTTAGTTCCATCTTAATAAGCATATACCCTGGGAAAAATTTTCTCTCAGTTTCTTTTTTCTTTCCACCTTTAAGTTCAACAACCTGCTCAGTAGGAATTAATATCTCACCAACCAAGTCCTCTATTCCTTCCCTAGCAACAGCTTCCTCAATGGCTAACTTTACTTTCGCTTCATAGCCGCTTCTTGCGTGGATTACAAACCAATTCTTAGACATGAAAATCCTTTACTTAAAATATGTTAATTGAAGAAATTGACTGAACACCCCATGTAAAGAATGCATCCACAATCCAAAGGAAAATTGCCACCACGATCACTGCAATCATAATGATTCCAGTTGTTTTCAATGTCTCTTCTCTTGTAGGCCAAACTACCTTTCTAAGCTCTATACGTGTCTCTTTCAAGAAATGTACAAAGGTATCACCTTGGCTAGATTTAGTAAATATTCCACCTGCAGCAATAAAAAACGCAAGAGTGACAAGCACCTTAGTCAGAGAATTGAAATTGAGAGGGTTTACATAATACAAAGCAAGTGTAGCAATAACTACAACAACTGCCAGGATAGTCTTCCATTGATCAGAACCACTCTTTAAATTGTCTATTTGTTTAGCCACATATATCCTTTAATTTGGCAGGCAAGGAGGGACTCGAACCCCCAACCAATGGTTTTGGAGACCACTACTCTACCAATTGAGCCACTTGCCTATATATCAAATCCTAAAAGTGGCCACTCAAGAGTAGCCACCTACTTTAAATACTTTTTAACTCGTAATCTTCGAGACGACTCCAGCACCTACCGTGCGTCCGCCTTCTCTAATTGCAAATCTTAAACCCTCTTCCATTGCAATTGGAGCAAGTAACTCAACTGTCATCTTCACATTGTCGCCTGGCATCACCATTTCAGTACCTGATGGTAATTCACATGCGCCAGTTACGTCTGTTGTTCTGAAGTAGAACTGTGGACGATAGTTGTTGAAGAATGGCGTATGACGGCCACCTTCTTCTTTGCTTAAGATATAGACTTCAGCTTCAAACTTAGTGTGCGGGTTGATCGTACCTTTCTTAGCGAGTACTTGACCACGCTCAACTTCTTCACGCTTGGTACCACGAAGAAGAACACCGACGTTATCACCTGCTTCACCTGAGTCAAGCAACTTTCTAAACATTTCAACACCTGTACAAGTTGTCAACTGAGTGTCTTTAATACCTACGATTTCGATTTCATCACCCACGTTTACAACGCCGCGCTCGATACGACCAGTAACAACCGTTCCACGACCTGAGATTGAGAACACGTCCTCAATTGGCATAAGGAATGTCTTATCTGTATCACGCTCTGGTGTTGGGATATAAGTGTCTAACGCTTCAACCAACTTCAGGATTGAAGGAACACCGATATCTGATGTGTCACCCTCGAGTGCTTTTAGTGCTGAACCAAAAACAACCGGCGTGTCATCACCTGGGAATTCATATTCTGTTAGAAGCTCACGGATTTCCATTTCAACAAGTTCAACGAGTTCTTCATCGTCAACCATATCCGCTTTATTCATGTAAACAACAATATATGGAACACCGACCTGACGAGACAATAGAATGTGCTCACGTGTTTGAGCCATTGGTCCATCAGTAGCAGCGATTACAATAATAGCGCCGTCCATCTGTGCAGCGCCTGTAATCATGTTCTTTACATAGTCAGCGTGTCCTGGACAGTCAACGTGTGCGTAGTGACGAGCTTCTGACTCATACTCTACGTGTGCTGTTGAGATAGTGATACCACGCTCTCTTTCTTCAGGAGCATTATCAATATCTGCGTAATCCTTGAACTCACCGCCACGGGCTTCAGCCATCACCTTAGTAAGGGCTGCAGTTAAAGTCGTTTTACCATGGTCAACGTGACCAATTGTTCCCACATTTACGTGTGGTTTGGTTCTTTCAAATTTTTCTTTTGCCATTTTTAATCCTCTGTATACATTCAAATTAAAGTGGAGCTCACCACCGGATTTGAACCGGCGACCTCTTCCTTACCAAGGAAGTGCTCTACCGACTGAGCTAGGTGAGCACAGTCCTAACCACTTGGAGCGGGTGATGGGAATCGAACCCACCTCATTAGCTTGGAAGGCTAAGGTAATACCAATATACGACACCCGCAATTTCCTTTTCTTTTTTCTCTGGTGGAGGGAGTTGGATTCGAACCAACGTACTCAGAGAGAACGGATTTACAGTCCGTCGCCTTTAACCACTCGGCCACCCCTCCAAAAAAACAATCGGACATTATCCCATAACTAATTCTGCTTAGCAAGGATTAAATAAGCTAATTATGAGGTATAAAAATGATTATTTTAAGCGTGAAACTCCACTCTTTACTGCGGCATCAAATATAGCTTTTGGAATCAGGTCAATGAGTCTAGGATCAAAAGGTTTTGGAATGAAATAATCTTTACCAAAACTGAGCTCTTCAACTTGATAAATTTCTAATAGAGATTGAGGGGCAGGTAGCTTTGCGAGATCCTTAATAGCATGCACAGCTGCAACTTTCATTTCAGTATTGATAATCTTGGAATTAGCATCTAACGCTCCTCTAAAAATATAAGGAAAACCAATCACATTATTAACCTGATTTGGAAAATCACTTCTGCCAGTTGCCATCAATGCATCATCTCTACAAGCAAAAACATCCTCAACTGAAATTTCAGGATCAGGATTAGATAAAGCAAAGATAATTGGCTTTTTGGCCATCGATTTAATCATAGCTTGAGTAACAAGATTACCTCTTGCAACGCCAATCAAGACATCGGCTCCATCAATTGCATCACCCAAAGTTTTTTTACTCGTATTCACCGCAAAAGCTGCTTTATACTTATTAACGATGCTTATTTGTTCTTTAGAAACAACGCCCCTTCGGTCAACCAGAATCATATTTTCTTTTTTAAATCCAAGATTTACTAATAAATCTAGAGTTGCTATGCCAGCAGAACCGCCACCTGCAACAACAATCTTAGCAGAAGTAACTGATTTTCCTTGAATTTCAAGAGCATTTAAAAGTCCAGCTGCAACAATAATGGCAGTACCGTGTTGATCATCATGAAATACAGGAATATCTAGCTCTTTAATTAATCGCTCTTCAATTTCAAAGCAGCGTGGGGCAGAAATATCTTCCAAATTGATTCCGCCAAAAGTAGGTGCAATATTCTTAACCGTATTAACTATTTCATCAACATTTTGAGTATCAAGCTCAATATTAAAAACATTGATGCCTGCAAAGTGTTTGAATAAAACTGCTTTTCCTTCCATAACTGGCTTTGCTGCTAAAGGACCAACATTTCCAAGACCTAAAACCGCTGAACCGTCAGTGATAACCGCTACCAAATTACCCTTAATTGTGTATTGGTATACATTACTCTGATCTTTAGCAATCTCCCTTACCGGCGCAGCAACGCCAGGGCTGTATGCCAAACTGAGATCTTGATCATTATCAAGTTTTTTATGGGAGGTTACATCAAGCTTCCCAGGTCCACCTTCTTTGTGATAAGCTAGAGCTCTATCATGCAAACTTTTTGACATTCTGACCCTTAAATTTTGTTAATTAACTAATACTTTACAAACTCTTCGCCGATTTTTATATCAGATCTGAGCGTGTCAAGGGCGTCATCTAGGGTAGTCTGTTCAAAATCTGAAAGAGTGCCATAATTGAGTATTTTTTCGACACCATTCTTACCCAATAGCACTGGCTGAGCAAAAAATCTAGCCAACTCTCCAGATCCTTCAACGTAGGTGCACTCTATGACGTCTTTTTCACCATTTAGGGCTCTTACTAGAGATAAGCCAAATTTAGCGGCTGCCTGTCCCATTGACAATGTGGCCGAGCCACCCCCTGCTTTAGCATCGACAACTTCTGTACCTGCATTTTGAATCCGTTTAGTCATTGCGGCTGCATCATCGTCACTGAATTCGAAGCCAGATTGAGAGAGAAGGGGAAGAATAGTGATTCCAGAATGTCCCCCAATAACTGGCACTTTAACATCCATTGGATCTTTATTGAAGACTTCAGCAACAAATGTACTTGAGCGAATCACATCAAGAGTGGTGACTCCAAATAACTTTGCGGGATCATAAACACCCTTATTTTTTAAAACTTCAGCCGCAATTGCAACAGTTGTGTTAACTGGATTAGTAATTATACCAATAAGGGCTTTGGGGCAATTATCAGCACAAGAAGAAACGAGATTTTTTACAATTCCAGCATTAATATTAAACAAATCTGAACGATCCATGCCAGGCTTACGAGCCACACCAGCAGAGATCAATACAATATCAGCATTTAATAAAGCAGGAGAGGGATCTTCACCCGAATAACCTTCCACTTTAACTGGAGTTGGGATGTGACTTAAATCAGCTGCAACCCCGGGCGTTACTGGAGCAATATCATACAAAGACAATTCTGTTCCGCTGGGAAGCTCTGTTTTAAGAAGCAAGGCAAGAGCCTGACCAATTCCACCTGCAGCACCTAATATTACAACTTTCATCACATCTCCTAAATTAATTATTTTTATAGTAAATTATTCATGGCAGCAATATTGCTAACCGAAATTTCTTTTGGACAAACCGTTTCGCAATGTCGATGATTTGAACAACTTCCAAACCCTTCCTCTTCCATCTGATTAATCATCCTCTCTGCCCGCTTTTTGCTTTCAATTTTTCCCTGAGGTAAGCGTTCAAAATGGTTGATTTTTGCGGCTACAAATAATGAAGCTGAAGCATTTGGACAAACTGCAACGCATGCACCACAGCCAATACAAGTTGCTGAATCAAATGCACAATCAGCATCATCTTTATTGACTAATTGTGAGTTGGCCTCTGGAGCAGAGCCAACTGACACAGAAATAAATCCACCAGATTGAATGATTCGGTCGAATGCCTCTCGCTTGACTGCAAGATCCTTGACTATTGGAAAGCTTTTTGCCCTCCAAGGCTCAATCCATAATTCCCTTTTATTTGCGTAATCCCTCATATATAGCTGACAAGTTGTAGTGGCCTTTTTTTCACCATGAGGATGCCCATTTATTACCAATGAACAAGTACCACAAATACCCTCTCGGCAATCATAATCAAAAACAACACAGTCCTCCCCTTTTTCTATAAGCTCTTCATTTAGCTGATCGAGCATCTCAAGAAAAGAAGTGTCACTGTCAATATCGCTTATCTTGTAGGTGACAAAACTTCCACCACTTTGCGTATTTTTTTGTCGCCAGATATGTAATGTAAAATTCATTTGTAGTCCCTATATGTTGGCTTGATAAACTCGAAATCAAGTTGCTCTTTATGAAGTACAGGTTTGTCATCACTGAACTCCCAAGCAGCCACATATCCAAAATTTTCATCATCCCTCATCGCGTCTCCACTTTCAGCCAAATACTCAAGGCGCGCATGCGCACCGCATGATTCATCTCGATCCAAAGCATCAACACACATTAAATATCCAAGTTCAATAAAATCTGCAACCCTTCCAGCCTTTTCAAGTGTCTGATTAAAATCTTTGTCAACACCAGTCACTTTAATTTTTTGCCAAAAATCTGACTTGAGTTTCTCAATTGAAGCGATTGCATCTTTGAGCGAATCCTTATCTCTTGCCATTCCACATGACGTCCACAAAATACTTCCTATCTTTCTATGGAAGTAATCTGGAGAATGCTGAGGATCAGGAGCATTCATTAAACTATCAATGCGACTTTTAACTGAATCAACGGCTGCCAATACCTCAGGATGGTCATCATTAACCTCCTCAAATTTTCCTCGTGCTAGATAGTTAGCTACTGTCTGTGGAGCAACAAAATATCCATCTGCAAGGCCTTGCATCAAAGCAGAAGCTCCAAGGCGATTAGCGCCATGGTCTGAAAAATTAGACTCTCCGCAAGCAAACAAACCATCTATTGTTGTCATCAAATTGTAATCAACCCATAAGCCACCCATTGTGTAATGAGGAGCTGGATAAATTTTCATTGGAACTTCATAAGGGTTTTCACCGGTAATACTCTTATACATATCGAATAAATTTCCGTATTTCTCTTTAACCTTTTCAGTCCCCATTTTTTGAATCACCGAGGAAAAATCAAGATAAACCCCAAGGCGCTGATTATTTACAACTGAACCAATTCCTCTTCCTTCATCACATATACCCTTAAGAGCTCTGGAAGCAATATCTCTTGGAACAAGATTAGCAAAGGCTGGATACATTCTCTCTAAAAAGTAATCACGATCTTCTTCTGCAATATCATTTGGACTCTTATCGCAATCTTCTTTATTTTTTGGAGCCCATATGCGGCCATCATTTCTCAGTGACTCACTCATCAATGTGAGCTTTGACTGGCTGTCGCCAGTTGGTGGGACACATGTGGGGTGGATTTGAGTAAAGCTTGGATTTGCAAAGTAAGCTCCATTCTTATGGGCTCTCCATGTTGCAGAGGTGTTACAGCCTTTTGCATTTGTTGACAGATAGTAAGCATTACTATAGCCCCCCGTGCACATTACAACACAATCAGCTGTATGAGATGAAATTTCACCAGTCGTTAGGTCTCTTACAACAATACCCCTGGCCTTTCCATCAATAAGTATGACTTCTAACATTTCACATCTTGACTTATGTTTAACTCTCCCTGAGGCGATTTCTTTACTCATAGAACTATATGCGCCTAAAAGGAGTTGCTGGCCGGTTTGACCTCTAGCATAGAAAGTTCGGGACACTTGGGTGCCACCAAAAGATCTATTTGCCAAATAACCACTGTATTCTCTGGCAAAAGGAACGCCCTGGGATACGGCTTGATCAATAATGTTACAACTCAATTGAGCTAAACGATAAATATTGGACTCTCTCGCTCTAAAATCTCCACCCTTGATAGTGTCGTAAAAAAGTCTCCAGGTACTATCTCCATCATTTTGATAATTTTTACTAGCATTGACTCCGCCTTGAGCTGCAATTGAATGGGCTCTTCTGGGACTATCATTGTAACAAAAAGACTGGACATTGTATCCTGCCTCACCTAAGGTGGCACATAATGATGCACCTGCCAGACCAGTCCCAATGACTATTACATTGTATTTTTTCCTATTTTGGGGCGCTATAAGAGCAAGCTCAAATTTATGCTTCTCCCAACGATTCTCTAGAGGCCCTGTTGGAACATTTGAATTAAACTTTTGCATACAAAATACCTAATGGAATTGAGGCATAACCTGCCATGATAAGAAGAACAATCAAGAGAGCAATACCCTTATGTTGTTTGCTTGAAACGCCCAAAGTCTGAAGTACATTTGAAAGTCCATGATGTAAGTGTGTTGAAATGGCAATCATTCCAAGCCCATATATGGCCCACATTACTGGCCTTTGAAAAATATTGGTAATTTCCGAATATAAATCAACAGTATTAATAGACAACATTTGAACGGTGTGCGTAATGATAAAAATAAGAATAATAGACGCACCTGACCATGCCACTATTCGGGGGACAGCCTTTGGATAAGGTTTTTTATATCGATCACCACTACTTATATTATTTGAAAGTTGCCTCGTAACAGCAACAACTACATGGAAAGCTAGTGTCGCTATTAATAAAGTGGCTAAAACAGGATAAAAAATTGAGCCATTAAACCAGACATAAAATGCAGTAAAGGCCTCTTCACCAGAGTGAAAGGTTAGAGCTCCCAATAGATAGAATATTAGGAAAAAAAACCAAAATAATCCAGCCATTGCCATCATTTTTTTGAGACTGACTGTTCGGTTATTAGTATAGTTCATCGAATTCTTGACGTGGTTGAAGGTTCTCTTTTTTTATTGTTCTTAGACAACTGTTGTATCGCAAAATTGGGTCAGCGCAATGTTCAGGAGCCATTTTTTCTGCGATCTCAAATTCTGCAATTGCTTCAATAAATCCATCATATGCAAAAGATCGAGACATGGAGTGCTTTAGTAAGCTTCTTGCTTGCCTCTCTAGGAAAATTCCCGAGTAATAATGACGTAAAAATTCTGAATTAAGTTTTTTGATACTATCTGTAATTTTATTACGGTGGACCTTAGATTCACTCTGAGATAGCTGATCGGTTAATGCAAGAATATATATGACTAAAGCGTCTTGATTATTGTTATCAACAGCAAAAATATCTAGGCAAATGCTAATTGCCATTTCGGGCTGAAGCAAAGAACGATATTGTCTCGCACGCTCTAGAACGTCTTCAATTGAAGAGTTTTCAATTTTATGATAGACCTTATTGTTCACCGAATAACAATTTAACCTTTAGTAAGCTGCATATTATATTTTATAAGCCGGTGAATTTTAGTCTTTAATTGTGTTTTTTATATGAAGAATTCATTTTGTTCAATGAAAAATTCATATGTTGAAACAGCGCTCCAGTTAAATTAAATATCAAGATAGCTTTCTAAAGAATCATCTAAAGCATCAAGCCATGGCGTATGGTGAGGTGGAGACTCGGTTCCAGTCATGAGTGAGGCATGTGACTTATCTCTAAAAGTCATAATTCCATCCTTCTTATTATGTTTCCAGTCCATAAAAGTTCTGTTAACTCCCTCAATATCAAAATTAGGATAATCCGTCTCATCAATCAGCATCTGAGTATAAGCCCCTTGAAAGTCAATCGCGTATGCAACATCGTCTTGTGCTGTTTCTTTTTCATGCCATTCAAGTGTATGTGCTTGCATTTCACTAAAAGATGGAAGACTGATCTTCTTTAGAATGATATCTCTTGCGTACCAAGCTTGCGCATCAAACATATTAAATGTGTACCATTGATCTTGCATTCCTAGATACATAAGTCTTGGGTTCTTCTCCCAGACGACGCCCTTATATAAGTCAAGAGGATAAAGGATATTATTAGTTTTTAATCTTAAACTATCTGGTAAGAAGGGGAAATGATGAATGTAACCTGTGCACAGAATGATCGAATCTACTTCTTTTGAAGTCCCATCGGCAAAGAAAGCCGTATTGCCATCCACCTTAACTAGCGCTGGCTTTTCTTCCCAATTTTCAGGCCAGCCAAAACCCATTGGCGCCGTTCTGTAGCTACTAGTGATTGATTTAGCGCCATACTTATAGCACTGTGAACCAATATCTTCAGCAGAATAACTACTGCCTATGACCAAAATATCTTGGTCTTTAAATTCCATAGCGTCTCTGAAATCATGGGCATGTAATATCCTGCCATTAAAATGGCTAAAGCCATCATAATTTGGAACATTGGGGGTTGAAAAGTGTCCACTCGCGACAATGACATAATCAAATTTTTCAGAGTAAGTTTCATCGTCAACAAGATTACTCACTGTGACTGAAAATAGTTCACTTTCTTCATCGTATTCAACATTTCGAACTGCAGTATTAAATCGAATCATATTCCTAACCTTAGCTTTTTCTACTCTACCTTGAATATAGTCAAACAAAACTTCCCTTGGAGGGAATGAGGCAATTGGGTGGCCAAAATGTTCCTCAAAATAATAGTCAGCAAATTCAAGGCATTCTTTTGGCCCATTAGACCAAAGGTAACGATACATACTGCTGTGCGCAATCTCACCATGCTGATCAAGCCCAGTTCTCCAGCTATAATTCCAAAGCCCTCCCCAATTGTCTTGTTTTTCAAAACAGACTATTTCTGGCAACTCTTCTCCTTTTTCTTCAGCAGACTTAAAAGCCCTTAACTGTGCCAGTCCACTTGGGCCTGCGCCTATGATTCCAACTCTTTGTCTCATCCTCTCTCCTTCAAAATATAGACTTTTTTTATTCCCATTAGTATTGTAGGGATATTTTTGATTTTATATAATCATTTACTCTTGGAATATATTAATTTATCTAAATTATGAGTTTAAAAAAAATATTAAAGGTAAGAGCCATTTTCTAAAAAATTATTTGTGGCAATAAATGGTAAATAATGGTATAAAATGGATTTATGTTTCGTGGAATTCACCTCTTAGCAATGGATGCAAAAGGTAGGATTAAAATTCCTACTCGTCATTTAGGGCAAGTCACTAAAATTTGTTCTGGACAGATGGTCATGAGCATCCATCCTGATGATCCTTGTCTCGTTCTCTATCCTTTAAAAGATTGGCAGCAACTAGAACTCAAAATTGGAGAACTTCCATCTCTTAATATTCATACCAAAAAATTATCAAGAAAACTTATTGGTCATGCCATTGATTGTGAATTAGACAAAATTGGTAGGATTCTTATTCCTAGCTCTCATAAGAATTACGCTAATTTAAATAATAAAGTTATACTGAGTGGACAAGGTAAAAGTTTTGAAATCTGGGATGAAAGGGCATGGAAAGATCAAATTGAAAAAATTGAAAGACTAAGCAATCAAACTGAAGTACCTCAGGAAATTTCAAAACTTTCTCTTTAGTTAAATGTCATTAAGTAAGAATAATGCGTCCACTAAAGAATCTAACTATCATGACTCTGTTCTCTTTAATGAGGTTTTAAAAGGTCTAAACATAAAATCAGGTGGCATCTATGTTGATGCCACTTTGGGCCGATGTGGTCATACTCAAGGAATACTAAATCATTTAGATAGCTTGGGAAGGGTTATAGGATTTGATCAAGATATTGATGCAATTAAATATGCAGAGATTAATTTCTCTGACCCACAGCTAGAGCTGATTCATAGTAATTTTTCAAACTTAAATGATGAGCTTAATAAAATTAATTTGATTGGTAAAGTTGATGGAGTCTTAATGGATTTAGGAATCTCCTCTCCTCAAATAGACAATGCCGATAGGGGATTTAGCTTTAATAAAGATGGTTTACTTGATATGAGGATGGATCAATCTCAAAGACTCACTGCTACAGAATGGCTTAAAGAGACAAGTGAAAAAGAAATCGCTGATACGCTCTATCAATATGGAGAAGAAAAAAGAAGTCGTATTATTGCTTCAACTATAAAGGAATATCAAAAAAATAGTGAAATCAAGACAACTCTTGAGTTAGCAAATCTCATTTCGACCGTCGTCAAACCAGGCAAAAATAAGCACCCTGCAACGCGCTCTTTTCAGGCCATAAGGATAGCCATTAATGATGAGCTAATAATGCTCTCTGAAGCATTAAACCAAACGATTGATGCTTTAGATAAAGGAGGAAGGCTTGCTGTTATCTCGTTTCACTCAATTGAGGATAGAATTGTTAAACAATTTATCCAAAAACACTCTCGGCCTAAGCAGATTCCAAAAGGCTTACCTATCATGATGAATGATACTCAACCTTGCCTCCTTAAGGATCTAGGGAAAGTGAAGCCTTCAAATGAAGAGATAAAAATAAACAGAAGATCAAGAAGTGCAATTTTAAGGATAGCTGAGAAGTGTTAGCGATTTTTCAAAAAAGGATTGTAATTAATTTTAGTTTAGTAATTTCAATAATACTTTTATCAATATTAAGCATCCATTGGCATCATGAAATGTATTTACTGCATAAAACAGAGAAAACACTCAAAAATGAGAATGAAAAAATTAATGCCTTGAATAGGCAGTTAATGATGGAATATTCTGAAATTCAAAGTGGAGTAACTGTCTATCAAAAATCACAAGATGAATTATTAATGATTGCTCCTCTTGAGTCTGAAATGGAAGAGGTGACCATATGAAAATAGCTCGCGTTCAAGGTTATAGAAATAGGCAGTCACTTGTCAAAATTTGCTTTATTGCAATTGTCATCATTTTTATCTATCGCGCCTTTAGTGTAACCGATATTAAAGCAAACGATATTCCTCTTAAAGCCAAAGCCTCTAAAAATTCAGAGTTTTCACTTGTAGAAAAATCAATTAGAGGAAACATCTTAGATAGAAATAATAATCTGCTTGCAATCAATCTGATACATAAAAAAATTAATCTAGATCCTATGATTATTCAAGAAGAATATATTGATCTCTTGGCAGATGCATTAGAGATGCCCAGAATGGATTTCAGGGAGCAAATTATTGAAAAAAAAATAAATAAAAGAAAATACTTTATTGTTAAAGAAAAACTCAAGGTAAATGATCCTATTTTAAAAAATATTGCTGAACTTCAAAAGAAAAGGTCTAAGGTGTGTTTTAAGACATCTAAAAATCCTACCATCACTCTTATCGATAAGGCTAAAAAGATTATTGGGATGAAGCCATCTGCCAAAGAAATGATTGAGGTAAACAAATGTGCTAGACAACGAATAGCTGGCGTAGCTATTGAATCAGGCGGCTTTCGTTATTATCCAAAAAAAGACTCTATCGCGCCTTTGATTGGAAAAACTAATTCAGAAAATATTGGGGTATTTGGAATTGAGTCTGAATATGATCAATATTTAGCTGGAATCAATGGAGTAAAAAGGCTAGCAGACAATAAAGATAATTCAAATATCTATTATGATGCTGAAATAATTAAAAAATTTAAGCAAGGAGAAGACTTAAAGCTGACGATTGATTCAGACATTCAGTTTCATGTTTTCAATGCAATAAAAGAACAGGCAGAATTCCATGAGGCAGATTCGGCTGCAGCAATCGTTCTGTCTCCAAATGGTGAAATATTAGCGCTAGCCAATTACCCATCAACAAATCCAAATAATCATCAAAGTTATAGTGCAGATGATTATAGAAATCGTGTTTTTTCTGATAAAACCGAGCCAGGATCGACAATGAAACCTTTCACGATGCTTCTTGCCTTAGACAAAGGAGTCATAACTGCCACTGATGATGAGTTAATAGATGTTAAAAATCGTGTTGGAAATATACCTCCTGATAAAAAGTATTTTGAAATGACAATTCAACAAATACTCGAAAAATCACATAATTTAGGTACGGTAATGGTAGCTGAAAATATTGAAAATGAAGAGTTCTATGACACATGGGAAAAACTGGGTTTTGGAAGATCCCTGGGGGTGATGCCTGGGACAGAAAACTCAGGAGTCTTGAGACATTTTAGTAATTGGGGCTTGGCTGATAAAAGATCTCTCTCTTTTGGCCATGGACCTATGAATACCAATCTTGCTCAGCTTGCAAGAGCCTATCTAGTCTTTGCAAATGATGGGGCTCTCCCTTCACTTAAGCTTCTAAAAGATGATAATAAAAATGAAAGTATTACACAAGTATTTACTCCAGAGTCAACACAAAGAATCTCTCAGATTTTAGATTCTGTAGCTTCAGATAATGGCTCTGGTTACCGTGCAGTTATTGATGGATATTCAGTAGCTGGCAAAACTGGAACTGCTGAAATGGTTATAGATGGTCAATACAATAAAGACGGCGCCAAGAGAACTTATTTTGTTGGTTACTCTCCTGCGGATAAACCTAAATACATTATGGCTGTCAGGCTTGATTATCCAAAAAAATGCTTTGTATCATGGGATCCAACCATGAGAAACCGATGTGAAGGATCCAATTCTGCTTCCATGGCTTTTAAAAAGCCATGGAAAGAATACTCATTAATGATCCTGAAGTAATTTCTTTACTCGAGGGTTAAGATTTTTTTTGGCGGGTTGCGCTCACCTTGCTTTTCATAATATCTTGCATCACAGCTTTTTCTTCATCATGAGTTTTAGCGGAGAGAATTGAGGCCTTTGTAGATTTTCTTTCATAGAATTTTTCAGCTGCAGTGAGGGTATACCCAAACTCCTCTTTAGCTTCATACTCACTCAAAAAGGGCTCCATTACGCTTAGTTCCTTAAGTCGGTTATAAACTCTTTCTTTAGATTTATAAGGTAATAATAATGCCTCCTTTGAAAGGTCAGACTCAACTTGAGCATGCCTTATTAGTTCAACCAAAACATCAGATTTTGGTAACTTCCTAGCCCTCTCTTCGATCACACTCGATGTCTCTGGATCATTAACAAGTGATGGATAATTAATGACGCAGGATATCATTCTAGACATAAGACTTTTTATACTTGAAGGTGAGGTTCTTTTGGGCTTTGTTTGAAACGATTGATTGACTATCTCTGCTTGCTCAAGCGCATTGGCATAATAGTGCTGGGTATTATTTGCAATGTTTTGCTCAATTGCTTTTTCTACTTGAGTTATATTTTGTCCAATGGTTTGAGCAATTCCCTCTATTAATTGTTGTTGATAGATTGGATAGCTTACTAGATTCACTAATGCTGCTGATTTTTCTAAAAATAATGTCTTGCCTTCAATCGTATTAAAAGGCACTTCAGCCTTTATATGTTCAAATAGAAAGTTAGAAAGTGTTTGCGCTTCATCTACCCTTTTATTGAATGCTTTAGCTGATTCACTATTAATCAATGTGTCAGGATCTTCCCCTTCAGGTAATAGTAAAAATTTAATAACTAAGCCTGCAGTGATAGCAGGTAATGACGTTTGTAATGCTTTCCAAGCTGCATCTCTTCCTGCCTTATCGCCATCAAAGCAAAAAACAATGGTCTCAGCTGTACGGGATAAAACCTGTAAATGTGACGAAGTAGTGGCCGTTCCTAATGTAGCAACAACATTAGTGATTCCTTGTTGATGAAGTGCGATAACATCCATATAGCCTTCAACAACTATGATTGCATCTATTTTCCTGGAATATTTTCTACAATGGTAAAGGCCATATAATTCTTTTGATTTAGAGAACAAAGGGGTTTCGGGTGAATTCAAATACTTGGGGTTATCTTTGCTCGATAAGACTCTGCCTCCAAAGCCAATAACTGATCCCTTTGTATTGTGAATAGGAAACATAAGTCGATCTCGAAAACGATCATAATAGTCGTCTTTTTTATCTTTTTTGGGGACAATCATTCCCATTTTCAATAGGTCTTGTGTGGATTCTTCACTATCTTTATATGCATCAAAAAGATTAGTCCAGCCTGGCGGCGCAAAGCCTAGTTCAAATCGTTTCGCAATCGATCCACTTACTCCACGATTTTTAGCATAATCCACTACTTTCTTTTTTGCAGCTGAAGTTTTGAGTTGTTCCTGATAAAAGCTGCTCAACTCTTCCATTAATTTGTTATATCTCTTAAAGCGCATATCCACAGGCTTAGCAGTTTGATCATAGACAACTGAAATTCCAGACTCGCCTGCCACAGTCTCTATTGCCTCCACAAAAGCCAAATGATCATATTTCATAATAAAATCAATGATGCCGCCGCTTTCACCACAACCAAAACAATGGTATATCTGCTTAGTTGGGACTACAGTGAAGGAAGGTGTTTTTTCTTCATGAAAAGGACAGCATGCCTTATAATCTTTACCAGCCTTTTTTAAAGCAACACGCTTATTGATTAAACCAACAATATCTACTCTATTGGGTAAATCATTGATAAAATCTCTGTCAACAAATGGCATAATTTACAGCTTATTTTTTAGTTTCATTTAATTTTATTTTAATGTTAAACGTCGAATTTATTCACCCTAAATTTTTACTTACTTGGATTCTAATACTCTTTATGCGTATTGGCGTCTTTATTCCATTCAAAGCTCAAGTGGTTGCTGGAAAAGCCATTGGAAGAATGATGTATCCATTTATGAATAAGTTGAGATCAACAGCTTACTCAAACATTTCACATTGTTTTCCTGAAAAAAAACAACCTCAAGTTGAGAGACTAGTCAAGAGACACTTTGAGGCAATTGGAGTCAGTTTTTTTGAGACTGCGAATGCTTATTATGGAACTGATAATAAAATTAAAAAATTGTTAAACATAAAGAATGAACATTTTTTTAAAGATGCCCTGAAAGAAGAAGGAGGGATTATTCTTCTTTGCTCACATTTTATGCCGCTCATGTTAGGCAGCCGTGCGCTATTAATTAAGCACACCATTGCAAATATTTACCGGCCTCAAAATAACACACTATTTGATAGTGCTATGGTCAAAGGATATAAAAAAAATGGCGCTGTTATGATTAAAAGTACTGACACTAGATCCATTATTAAAGCGATTAATAATAGCCTTCCGATATGGTATGCTCCTGATCAAGATTTGGGTAAAAATAATAGTGTTTTTGCTCCATTTTTTGGCATTCAAACTGCCACTGCATCAGCAACTGCAAGGCTTGCCAAAAACAACAACACTAGAGTCATTCCATATAGTTTTATTAGAACCAGTAATGGATATCTAATGTCATTTGAAAAACCAATTTCCAACTATCCATCAAATGATCCTATTCATGATGCAACGGTTATTAATCAAATTTTAGAGAAACAAATTAATCACTCACCTGAGCAGTATTTGTGGATTCATCGTCGCTTTAAAACAAGGCCAAATGATGAAAAAAACTTTTACAAATTTAATTAATAATATTTGATTAGAAATACAACATTTAAAAAAAATAGCGTATAATTCTCAACTTAAATTTTTGTTACATGAACTATAAATTATGTCAATTGATACACAAGCTATTATTAAAGAATACCAAAAAGACCCTTCAGATACTGGTTCTGTAGATGTTCAAGTTGCTCTCCTAACTGCTAGAATTAGCCACTTAACTGAGCACTTTAAAACTCACAAAAAAGACCATCATTCAAGAAGAGGGCTTTTACGTCTTGTTTCACAGCGCAAAAAATTACTTGCGTATGTTAAAAATAATGATCTTACTACTTATGCAAATTTAATCTCAAGGTTAGGCTTAAGAAAATAAGAAATTTTCACCAGACAAATAAAAGCCCCTATTTTGGGGCTTTTTTATTACTTGACGCATTAAAATAGAGTCATGGAACTATCAGCTTATTATCAAAAAATTTCAGAACTTATTGATCGACTGGATATATTATCAAAGCATCTTAAGCTTGATGAAAAACAAGATCGACTTGAGGAAGTTAAATTAGAACTAGAAAATCCAGATATTTGGTCTAATCCTGATAAAGCTCAGGCCCTGGGTAAAGAAAAAGTTCAACTTGATAATCTGTGTGAAACATTTTCAAACTCATCAAACATCTTAAATGATGCTAAAGAACTCTTAGAAATGGCAGAGACTGAAAATGATAGTGACACAGTTAATGGAATCATTTCCGATTTAAGTGAAACAGAGAACTCTATTGCCACTTATGAATTTGAGAGAATGTTCAGTGGTGAGATGGATCGAAACTCTGCCTACTTAGATATACAGTCTGGATCTGGTGGAACTGAAGCTCAAGACTGGGCTGAAATGATTTTAAGGATGTATTTGAGATGGGGTGACAAGCACAATTTTAAAGTGAAGCTTATGGAGGTTTCAGCTGGTGAAGTTGCCGGCATTAAATCAGCCACCATACACTTTGATGGTGACTATGCGTTTGGCTGGCTTAGAAGTGAGATAGGGATTCATAGACTCGTTAGAAAATCCCCATATAATGCAAATGGAAAAAGACATACTTCATTTTCTTCAGTTTTTGTATCGCCTGAGATTGATGATGATATTGAAATTGTGATTGATCCATCTGAACTTAGAATTGATACCTATCGAGCTTCAGGAGCTGGTGGTCAACATGTTAATAAAACTGAATCAGCGGTCAGGATTACTCATTTACCAACCTCAACAGTGGTTCAGTGCCAGGATGGACGTTCACAGCATGCTAATAAAGATCAAGCAATGAAACAGTTAAAATCAAAGCTTTATGAACTAGAAATGCAAAAGCGTAATGCTGATAAGCAAGATGTTGAGGATTTAAAGTCAGATATTGGTTGGGGACATCAGATTCGTTCATACGTGCTTGATCAGTCAAGAATTAAAGATTTAAGAACAGGTGTTGAAAGTAGCAATACCCAAGATGTTCTTGATGGAAATTTAGATCAATTTATTGTTGCCAGCCTTAAGGCTGGCCTCTAATAAATAAATCTTAATTGTTTTAGGATGCATTGGTACAATTATTACTAAATATTAATACTTCAACATGAAAGCTATAGATACTATACAGTTTAATGAGAAAGGCCTTGTTCCGGTTATCACTCAAGATTATTCAACAAATCAAATTTTGATGATGGCCTGGATGAATGAGGAAGCATTTGCTTTAACTTTAAAAACAAATAAAGCAGTCTATTTTTCAAGGTCGCGCAAAAAACTATGGTTCAAGGGTGAAAAATCTGGAAACTACCAAGATATAGTCGAAATATTTACTGATTGTGACCAAGATGTTGTCTTGCTCAAAGTCAATCAAAAAGGTGGCATTGCCTGTCATACTGGACGTGCTAATTGTTTTTTCAATAAACTTGAAAATGATCAATGGAAATGCGTCTCTAAGGTAATTAAAGACCCCAAAGAAATCTATGGATAACATTCTAAATACCCTAGAAAAAATTCTGGAAGAACGAAAATCTTCATCTGAAGATAAATCTTACGTCTCTTCTTTGTATAGCAAAGGAGTGAATTCGATTTTAGAAAAAGTCAGTGAAGAGTCTGAAGAAGTTATTCAAGCAGTGAAAGAAGAAGGTAGAGATGAAGTTATCCATGAAGTAGCTGATTTATGGTTCCACATCATGGTCCTTCTGCGCCATGAGGATATTAGTATTGAAGAGATTGAGTTAGAATTAGCTAGACGTTTTGGCGTTTCAGGTCATGAAGAAAAGGCATCAAGAAAAAAGTAGCTATAGCCTACTAACCTAAAAGCTCAATAGCACTGATAACGCCATCGGCAACCTCTGAAATTCTTTTATTTTTATCCATTGCCATCTTTCTGAGAGATTGATAAGCTTCATCCTCAGTTATTTTTTTGTGCTTCATTAATAAACCCTTGGCCTTTTCTATTGACTTTCGTTCAGCAAGCTGACTTCTAGTTGCATCTAACTCATCTTTTAAAGCTTGGAATTCTCTAAAACGAGCGATGGCTACATCAATAATTGGCTGCACTCTTTTCTCTTCAAGGCCGTCAACAATATAAGCATTAACGCCCGATTTAATTGCTGTTCCAGCCATATGTTCCTCAGAGCTCTCTGTAAACATTACAATCGGCTTTGGCTTAGTTTTGTTGACATCCCTAAGGTTAGCAAAAACAGCCTCATCTGGTATGTCTGCATTAACAATGACAACGTCAGCATGAGTAATTTCATTACTATTGACAAGGTTTTCACTTTCCTCTAAACGACTAATTACCTCATGACCTTTATCCTGAAGAGCACGTCTAAGGATTGCTGATCGGCCCATATTTTCATCGACTAAAATAATTTTAAGGGCAGTCTGATTCATTGTATTTTTTTTCATAATTCTAAGTTTTTATAACCATCAATAATATACCTCATTAGCACAAAGGTTATAAATGGATTAAAGTTTTATTATTAGGCCCTCCACTAAAGAATATATATTCTTTAGTGGAGGATTTTAAGTTTGAGTTTATATATTAAATTAGTTACTTAACGACAAACTCTGGATATGCCTCGAGTCCACATTCTGAGATATCCACTCCATCTTCCTCTTCTTCCTTGGATACGCGAATACCAATCAATGCTTTAAGAGTCAGCCAAAGTAAGAATGATGTCACAAAAACCCAAATAAATATTGTTGTAGCACCAATAATTTGACCTGAAAATGGAACTTCACTATTTGTTAAGGGTACTGCTAAAAGACCCCAAAGACCAACAACACCATGAACTGAAATTGCACCAACTGGATCATCGATCTTGAGTTTACGATCAAGCATTACAATTGAAATCACTACAATCACACCACCGACTGCTCCGATTAAACTTGCAACTAGAGCACTTGGCGTATCTGGTCCAGCAGTAATGGCAACTAGGCCTGCTAGAGCTCCATTAAGTGTCATCGTTAAATCTGCTTTACCAAACCATAGTTTCGCAAATATAAGTGCTGCAATAACACCTCCTGCAGCCGCTGCATTGGTATTAACAAAAACCATTGCCACTGCATCTGCACTCTCCTTACTTGCCATTGCTAACACTGATCCCCCATTAAAACCAAACCATCCTAGCCATAAGATAAAAGTACCTAAAGTCGCCAAAGGGAGATTTGCACCTAGAATTGGCTTTGAATTCCCATCCTTATCATATTTCCCTTTTCTGGGACCAAGTACTATTACCCCAGCAATTGCTGCTGCTGCTCCAGCCATATGCACAATGCCTGATCCTGCAAAGTCATAGAAGCCAAAATCACCTAAGTTATATAGACCAAAAACATCATTTCCACCCCACGTCCATGAGCCTTCCAATGGGTAAATGATAGTAGTAAAAATTATTGCAAAAGCAAAGAATGTAAATAGCTTCATTCTTTCTGCTACAGCACCAGAAACAATTGACATCGCTGTCGCTACAAAGACTACTTGAAAGTAAAAGTCAGATGCATTTGAGTATGTTTCGCCCTGTCCACTAATTCCAGAAAGAAAAGCACCACCGCCATACATTAAGTCATAGCCATAGACCATATACATAGTACATGCAATTGCAAAAAGACCAATATTTTTAGTTAATATTTCTGCGGTATTTTTACTCCTCACAAGGCCAGCTTCTAGCATTGAAAAGCCAGCTGCCATCCACATGACAAGGGCGCCCATTACTAAGAAATAAAAGGTATCAATTGCATATTGTAATTCTAATATTTGATTTTCCATTTTCCTCTCCTATAGTGCTTCTGGACCAGACTCATTCGTACGAATACGAACGACCTGTTCCAGATTTGTAACAAAAATCTTTCCATCACCAATTTTGCCGCCGTTAATCTTACAAGCAGTGCTAATGGTCTCAATGACCTCCTCAACCTGCTCATCAGTAATTGCAATCTCTAACTTTACTTTTGGAAGAAATTCAACCACATACTCAGCACCGCGATAAAGTTCTGTATGGCCTTTTTGCCTTCCAAAACCCTTAACTTCGGTTACTGAAACCCCATTTATATCTATATCTGAGAGAACTTGTCTCACACTATCCAGTCTTTTTGGCTGAATATAAGCTGTAATCATTTTCATATCATTGCTCCAATCTCAAAAACAAAAAAGCCCACTACCTTCGAGAAAGTAGTGGGCTTCTATACCATTTCAGCTCATCTTTAAACTGACGAAAAAAAACGCTTATTAAGGCAAGTGCCCAAATAAACGTCTATGTCTTTTCTTGATACCAACATTGGCTTCAAGTTGGACTAATTATATAGAAAATATTTTTATATATTTAGTTTTTTTAGATATTCAGATTCTGAAAGGATTTCAACACCATTATTTTTGGCCTTATTCATTTTTGACTGACCCACATTTTCTCCAATAATGAGAAAATCAGTTTTTGAGCTGACAGATTTTGATACTTTAATGCCTAATGACTTTGCTTGTTTCTCAAGATCAGATCGAGGCTGATTCATAGTGCCTGTAAACACAATTTTTTTGCTATAAAACGGATTTGAGCTTGTATCTTCATCAGTAATCAAAATGGTTTTTTCTAGTTCAAAACCGCCAGATACTAATACTTCATATTGGGATTTAATAGACAACAATCCATCAAAAATGACCTCTGCAGTGAGCTCTGCAAAACCATCTATCTCTGCAATGCTAGCTATTGAAAGGCTAAAGACTTCATCAATTGAATAATTTTTTAATAAATTTTCACAATTACCCATTCCAAGTCTATGAACACCAAAAGCGGCCAAGAAACGCCAATCTTCAATACTTTCTTGACGTGATCTTTGAAGTTGATTAATAAGGTTTTGAGAGGTTTTTTCACCAAAACCCATAGAAACTAATTCATCTATATTAAGAAGATAAATATCACTTACTTGGCGTATTCCTTCATCATATAATTTTTGAATCGTTGCATGTCCGAACCCATCATTGTTGCCCAAGATTCGAAAAAAATAGATCATCTTGCCAACCACCTGATCTGGGCAATCATTGTCATTGGAACACATCAAAAAATCTGAGTCCCATATTAATAGAGAATTGCAGCTCGGACAGTTCAAAGGTATATCAACTTCTGCAGTTTTAAGAACCTTATTTATTTTAGGAATGACCATCCCACTTCGAGTTAACTCAATAATACTTCCAGCGCCTAAACCTTGTTCTTTGACAAGCCCGTAGTGATGACCAGTTGCCCTATAAATAGTCGCGCCGCTTAATTGAGTTGGCTCCAACTCTGCAACAGGGGTTATCTTTCCGGTCCTTCCTACTTGAGCCGTCACTGAAATAACTTTAACTTGTGCTTTTTCCTTATTTTCTTTGTAAGCAATCTGCCAGCGATGGAACTTACGATTTGAACCCATAAATTCTTTTAATTCAGGATTGACAATTTCAAAGACTACCCCATCAATATCAAAATCAACACCCCCCTCAAGCTTAATTACTATATCTAAGAATTGATTTTTGAACTCATCAATATTCCCCTTCCAAAATGGAAGTTGCTTAAAAGGAACAAATAAAGCAGCCTTTGCATCAATTGCATCTCTAGCAAACTTATCTAATTCTTTTTCCTTAATGAGACTTGCTTGAAAATTTCTTGGGTACTCAAAATCATTACTTAAATGGTCTTCAAAGTAACTCCTCTTAACAACAATCTCTCCGGGGCCTTGGCCTCTTTCACTATCATTTAAAATACCAAGACCTCTTTGAAACACTCTGCTAATATCACTTCCCTTATTACCATCACCACGAGTGTAAAGCCTCTTTCCATCGTCATAACCGGCAAATCCGTCTAATTTTGCAGTCCCTTTAATTTGAATTTCAGATAGTTGAACATTTATTTCTTCAGAAAATTTTGATATTCTTTCAAGCCACTTCTCGATCTCTCCCCAAGTATAAGCCTTGTCCGTTGATAGCATTTTTTCTGGGAGCTTAATTTTTTCATCTGAAAATCCCTCACTTTCAGATTCAATCTTTTGAAGAAAGGGATGTTTGGGCATTCTTTTTTGAAGCTCAGGAATAAAGATGAAATCATAATTTTCATCGGTAACTATTGGGCTTCCACTTCGATAACTATCATTAGCTAGAACACAAAACTCAAGTAAATCTGAATCAGAAAGGTGATTTGCCAATGTAGTTTCATTAGCAATGTTTTGAATCTGTTTTTTTGTCAGCATGATTTATTAAAATCTAGCTTAATTTGAAAAAAGTTAAAACTTGGAAGCGATTTGATCAAATAATTCTTCACTATAACTAATTATTTTTTCATCATTTTCTTCACTAAGATCTACAAAAATAACATTTGTTTGCGAGCTGGTATCTTCTTTTAAAATTAACTGGTACGTTTTAGTTATTGAGGCTGTAGTTAATAGTTTTGAGAAAAAACCCTTATTAGGAGTTACATTGATAAAGTAGCTCCCTTCAAGTGAGTCGCTATCCTCAATATCAACTCCAGACTCATCTAGCGCCCAGCCTAATAGTTTCCATGATTCATTTTTATCGAATGGAAAAACTAAAGAAGCATAACCTGTATCTGATATGACAACTGACACAGCAGTTTTTTGCTCTTCAACGTTTGATTGAATCTTTGAAATGGAATCACCCCTATCATTGCCTAAAAAAACCATTAACTGAAGAAGCATTTCTGTCTCAAGCTCAACATCTTTCTCTCTAGGCTGCCAGACTCTTGTTGCACCACTCACAACTTCGCCAATTGAACTTAATGTCAAGTAAACTTCAGACTCCATTGAATTAGCTGTTGGCTCAATTCGAATTCTATACTTGTCAGCAATTGGAAGGCCATACTGGGTTTTTAATGCTTTTGCCAAGGCGGCGCGAATAGTCCCTAAAGATTTATCTGGAACTTTCGTTTCAATTTCCAAGAAATCAGTTTCTAAAAGGCCAATCTTTTGATTTTCTTTCTCAATTTGAAAGCCATATGAGCGAAAAAATTCTTTTGATAATGCCCAAACTTCTGCAGGTGGAAGGTCAACTAGGAGCCATCGTCGATATTTATCCCTCTTCACTTCAACATTTTGGACTCTTTTTAAAACGTCACTGCCGTCACTAACTTTAATCACTTCAGTAAATGCGCCTTGAGAGCTCGGTGCTGTTAGGTCTGGAGGAATGATAAGCGAATCAACATTCTCATCTACCTCATAATTTACCGCTCTACTTCCTAAGCCAATTTTTTTTACTGGATCAGCAACTTTAGAGCAGCTAGCAACTAACAGACTAATTAACGCTAATATTAAAAAATTCGTAATTTTCATATTAATTTTAATTCCTTTAAATCATTTTCAAGAACTGTTTTACATTCATTTGATAACTCAAGCAATGGCAATCTTATACCATTATCGCACTTACCCATTTTATGAAGAGCCCATTTCACAGGTATTGGATTGGACTCAATAAATAGATTTTTATGAAGACCTGAGAGCGCTTCATTTAACTGATTAGCAAGCTCAACATTTCCAGCAATAGCTGCTAGATATGCTTTTTGAAGCTCATTGGGAGTAACGTTAGCAGTGACTGAAATACCGCCATGTCCACCCAAAAGAAGAAAATCGATCGCTGTAGCATCATCCCCCGTAAGCAATAAAAAATCTTCAGGACAATTTGCAACAAGCTCTTTGATAACTGATAGATCTCCCGTAGCATCTTTAATTCCAATAATATTTGAAATTTCTGAAAGTCTTGAAGTGGTATCAACCGACATGTCGACTGCCGTTCTTCCAGGAACATTGTAAAGGATTTGATCAATGCTAACACTTTCAGCAATCAATTTAAAGTGTTGAAACAATCCCTCTTGAGTCGGTTTATTGTAATAAGGCGTCACAAGCAAACAGGCGTCAGCACCGAAATTTTTAGCCTCCTGCGTGAGCTCGATAGCCTCAGAAGTCGAGTTTGCCCCAGTCCCAGCAATAATTGGAATCCTTCTAGCGGCGTATTTGATCGTATGATCTAATATCTTAAGATGTTCTTTAACACCGACAGTCGCCGATTCACCAGTCGTTCCAACCGAAACTATTGAGCTTGTTCCAGCATCAATATGGAACTCGATAAGGTTATTTAGCGATTCATAATCAACACTCCCATCGTCAAGCATTGGCGTTATGAGTGCGACATTTGAGCCTACAAAGGAGTGATTCTTATTCATAAATTGATTTATTCAAAATGTAGCTAAAATTATATACGATTGGCCTTCTAATAACAATTCAAGGGCCTACTTTAATACAAGACTTTAATTCGATAAAAGATCAGGTCTTTTTTGTCTTGTCTTGTGTTTAGCCTGCTCTAATCGCCAAGCATCAATCTTAGCTTGATTTCCACTCAATAACACCTCAGGTACAATATCTCCATCAATACTTTCTGGCCTTGTATAGTGCGGGTAATCAAGTAAATTATTGACAAAAGAGTCATTCAATGAGTCTTTATTACCCAAGACATTTGGCAAGCGCCTACTAACTGAATCTATTAATACCATTGCAGCCAACTCACCGCCACTGATAACATAATCACCAATTGATACTTCTAAATCAACATCATTCTTAATGATTCTCTCATCAACACCCTCGTATCGCCCACAAAGAAGAGTTAATGACTCGAATGATGATAATTTTTCAACCAAATTTTGATTTAAAGGGTCACCCTGTGGAGATAGATAGATAACTTTAGTTTCTGGCTCTTGCTCCTTTATTTTTTTGATGCAATCCCTGATTGGCTTGACCTGCATAACCATTCCAGCTCCGCCCCCATAGGCTTTATCATCAACATTTTTGTACTTATTCTCACTAAAATCTCGAAGCTGCCATTCATTAATCGATATGATTGACTTCTTAATAGCTCTCGCAATAACCCCTTCCTCTTTGATTGCCGAGAACATTTCAGGAAAAAGAGTGATGATATCAAATCTCATACGAAATAAGAATTAAGAGAATATATTTCTGAGCACTTGGTAATAAATCTCACTTAAGTCATCAAGGTCTTGAACTAAAACTGATTCATTAATCTGATGAATCGTAGCGTTGACAGGCCCAAGCTCTACGACCTGAGTTCCCTCTTGAGCAATAAATCTTCCATCCGAAGTCCCACCTGAGGTTGACAGCTCAGTATCAATACCCTTAGTTTTTTTAATCGCCTCGACGCAAGCACTAACTAGTGCACCTTTTGGCGTTAAAAATGGGTAGCCAGAATGAGACCACTCTATGGAGTAATCAAGGTTGTGTATATCAAGAATTTCATGGACTTTTTTTTGTAAATTCTCTTTATTGGTTTCTGTAGAGTAACGAAAATTAAATTTAACCTGAGCATCACCAGGAATAACGTTTGTTACGCCATCTCCTGAATGCATATTTGAAATTTGAAAAGAGGTTGCTGGAAAATAGTCATTGCCATTATCCCATTCTTGATTACAGAGATCATCAAGCGCAGGAGAAACAAGATGTATAGGGTTTTTAGCTAAATGAGGGTATGCAACATGGCCCTGCTTTCCATTAATCTTTAAAACACCATTTAATGACCCTCTTCTTCCATTTTTAATAACATCCCCTGTAGAAGAAGTCGAAGAAGGCTCCCCTAACAAACAGTAATCAATATTTTGTTCATTTGCTTTGAGATAATCCATAACCTTTAATGTTCCATTGACTGCAACGCCCTCTTCGTCAGAAGTGATTAAAAAGGCAATTCTGCCTTTATGATTTGGATTTTCTTTTATAAATTTTTCAGTTGCGGTAACCATTGAAGCAAGCCCACCTTTCATATCTGCTGCACCTCTACCATAAAGATATCCATCTTTTATCGTCGGCTCAAATGGCTTAGTATTCCACGCATTTTCATCACCTGCAGGGACAACATCCGTATGCCCCGCAAAGGCAAATAAAGGTCCGCTATCTCCATGCACTGCCCAGAAATTATCAACATCCCCAAATTTAAGTGGATGTATTTCAAAGCCAATTTTATTAAGTCTATCAATCATTATCGCCTGACAACCATGATCATCAGGGGTGATTGAAGGTTTACTTATAAGCGATTTTGCTAATTCTAATGTATTACTCATGATGACTATTTTACTTGTAAATTTAATACTGTACCCAGAGCCTCTTCGATTATATTTCTATCCGGATGATCATTAGACATAAGGTAAAGTGCTTTCTCCCAAAACTTAATAGCACCATCAAGATCAGCTCCATGGGCCGCAACGATGCCTGAAAAATATAAAACTTGAATTGACTGTGGATCAAGGCTCAACGCTTCGTCGATCAAAACTTTAGACTTACCATCAAATTGCCCATCTTGACTTGCAGCTATAGCGCTTGCAAATTGGAGCAACAAGTCAATATCTTTCGAATTTATTAAGTATGCCCTCTCGAATGCTTCGATTGATTCATTAATATTGCCGATACCGATTTGAGCTAAGCCCAACATTTTTAATGCTTGAAAATCACCTGGATTCTTCTCTATAAAACTCTGAAGCCTCTCGATGCTATCACTCATACTCAATGGCTCTGGAAGAGAATTCCCAGATGGAATCATTTTTGGTGCTAATTGTGAATATATTCCTAGAGATAGAATGCCAAAAATTAAAATAATTGCGAGTGTCCATGGTAACGGCTTAATTGCTATGCTTTTCTTTGTATCAGGCCTTAATTCAGTCGCTAAAGTATTAACGATTTCAGATTCAGCAGCCTGGTATTGGTCATCCGCAATAAGGCCTTGGTTTATATCTGAAATAAGCTCATCCTGTCTTTGCTGATTAATAGCGATGTTGGACTCGTCACCACTAATATTCTGACTGATTGGCCTAAATAGAAACCAGGCAAAAAACGCACATGACAATGCGATCATTATTATAAATTGCCAAGCTAGAATCACGATTTAACTCTCAAAAAGTAACGTCTATCGATGGCAGCAAAAAGAGCCCCAAGTGCAATCATTAGACCGCCTAACCATATCCAACGAACAAGCGGCTTATAATATATTCTGACACTCCAGGCCCCGTCTCCCAAGCCCTCACCGAGTGCAACGTAAAGGTCTCTTGTGATTGAGGGATCAATAGATGCTTCAGTCATTGGCATCCCTGTTTGGTAATAACGTTTTTCAGGGCTAAGCTGAGCCACTTTTTTTGTATTTTTAAAGACAGTAATATCCCCAATAAAGCCAGAGTAGTTCTCTCTTGAATGAGGGCTCACGCCATTAAAAACAAAGTCATGTCCAGCTATCGTTTGAGTTTCTCCAATATTCATCTTGATATCTTTTTCAATGCCAAGTTGAGTTGTCACTGTGGCCCCGAGGACAAAAACAGCAATTCCAAGATGTGCAAGAATCATTCCAATGAATGACATAGAAAGCTTTGCTTTAGATCGCAGTCTTTTTATGAATAAAACCAAGACATGGTTAACGACCCATATGAATAGACCAACTGCAACTAGAACAAAAATATTGTCCGTGATGAAAACCCAGGATAGGAAAGTTAATAGAACAACACAGATCCATTCAAACTTTAATAAATTAAAAACCCTTGATAATGAATCTTTCTTCCAACGCATATAAGGGAATACTGCTAGTGCAATTACTCCAGGAATCATAATGGGCACAAAAACTGCATTGAAATAGGGCGCTCCAACTGAAATTTTTCCGAGGTTGAGAGTATCAAGAATGAGGGGATAAAGCGTACCCAAAAGGACACTTAACATTGCAGTTACAAGTAAAATGTTATTAATAAGAAGTCCCGTCTCCCTTGATAGCAATGAAAATGGGTTACTCTGCTGTAATAAGCTAGAGCGCCATGTATAGAGAATCAATGATCCTCCAATTACTATAAATAAAAAGATGAGGATAAACAAACCTCTTGTTGGGTCGGTTGCAAAAGCATGTACCGATGTTAGAACCCCAGAGCGAACAAGAAATGTTCCTAGCAGGCTTAAAGAAAAGCCTCCAATAGCTAAAAGCACAGTCCACTGTTTAAAAGCGCCACGCTTCTCACTCACACTTAGAGAGTGGACAAGCGCCGTTGCAACAAGCCAAGGCATAAATGATGCATTTTCCACGGGATCCCAAAACCACCATCCTCCCCAACCAAGCTCATAATAAGCCCACCAACTTCCAAGCGTTATTCCAACGGTTAAAAAAGACCAAGAAACTAAGGCCCACGGACGAGTCCATCTAATCCATGTGCTATCAAGCTGTCCTCGAATGAGTGCAGACAATACAAAAGCAAATGGAATAGCTAGCCCTACATAACCCATATAGAGCATAGGAGGATGAACCGCCAGACCAAAGTCTTGAAGAAGAGGGTTAAGCTCTCGACCCTCAAGTGGCGGCATCATTAAGCGCTCAAAAGGGTTAGATGTAAAGAGAAGAAAAAGTAAAAAACCAAAACTTATTGCGCCCAGAACCACAAGGGTTTGATTAATTAAGTCTGACGGAATTTTTTTTGAAAAAATTGATACAGCAACTGTCCATAGAGACAGAACGAATACCCATAAAAGTAAAGACCCCTCATGCGAGCCCCAAACAGCTGATGCTTTAAATAGTATTGGAAGTTGCGTATTTGAATTATCAGCAACATATTTAACTGAAAAATCATTACTCAGAAATGCACCCACCAAAACAAAGAAAGCTAATGCAATCCAAAAACCTTGAGCCCATACTAAAGGCCTTGCAAGCTGAGCAAGCGAAGTCTTATTCTGATAGAGCCCAATCGAAGGAACTACTATCAAGAGCACTGAAATAATTAGCGCAAGAACAAGTGCAAAATGTCCAACCTCAATCAACATATAGCCATACTTTTATTGTGTTTTTTAGAGCTAATATTTTACAGGATTTCTTAAGTTTAATCTCAATACCCGAGGTTAAACTTATGAGTAATATATAAGGAAAAAATTAATATGACTGACTACTCACTCATAATGAGATATAATATAATTAAAACCGCATTAGGGAGATAAAATTGGAAATTATTTTTACAATACTTAATATCATAAAATATCTGATTTATATTCTATTAGCACTAGCTATTGTTGTATTTACTTTTCTCACAGTATCGCCAGCTTTCGGTGGAACTCCAGACAAGGAAACTCAAAAAAATATTGAAGATTCTCAAAATTTTGTTGAAGGAAAATTCCGAAATATTAAAACAAACTATACTAATTTTCGAGCTTCAGAAAAAAAAGCAACTTTCAAGGATTGGTTTTCACCCCCTAAAGATAAAAACCCTCTAAAACCGCTGCCAACAATAAAATTTAATAACAAAGATTTAACAGAGGGTAAATTTTCATGGTTTGGGCACTCTACTCTCATTATGAAAACTGAAGGTTTAGTCGTTATGACTGACCCTGTTTTTAACAGAGCCTCTCCTTTACCATCATTCAACTCTAACAGTAAAAGTAGCTTCTTTAATGGAAAGCCATTTGAATTTGAAAATCCGATATTAATTGATGATCTTCCAAAGGTCGATGTTGTCATTATTTCTCATGATCACTACGACCATCTTGACTCAAAAGCCATTAAGGACTTATCAAACCTAGTAGATCATTTTATTGTGCCCTTAGGTGTTGGAGCTCATCTTGAAAGATGGGGGGTAATTAAAAATAAAATTACTGAGCTTGACTGGTATGAAAGTAAGAACTTTAAAGATGTTGACTTTACCTTTACGCCTGCGCTTCACTTTAGTGGCCGAGGAGTGTTCAATGGTAACTCGACGTTATGGGGCTCTTGGGTTGTTAGATCAAAATCATTAAGCGCTTATTTCAGCGGAGATGGTGGATACTCAGAGACGTTTAAAAAATTAGGTGAGGAGTATGGACCTTTCGACATTGCCTTTATTGAGAACGGTGCATACAACGTTGACTGGTCGAACGTTCACATGTATCCAGATGAGGCAGTTCAAGCTAGTATCGACTTAAAAGCAGAGATCCTTTTCCCAATCCATTGGTCAAAATTTGATTTATCAATTCATCCCTGGGATGAGCCAATTATTCGTATCACTAAAGAAGCTGCAAAAAAGAATGTCAATCTTGCAACGCCAATGATTGGAGAAATATTTGAGTTAAATGCTATACCCAAAAAACCTTGGTGGAAAAAACTAAGAAATTAAACTTGCATTATTAAAGGAAAAAAATGAAAAAAGAAAATTGGAATGAATCAAATATTCCTGATCAATCAGGCAAAATTTTTATTGTGACTGGACCAACGAGCGGCCTTGGTGAGGAAACAACTAGAGTTCTTTCTCGAAAAAATGCTACCGTTATTATGGCTGCTAGAAATATTAAAAAAGCTGAGTCTGTAGCAAACGAAATTCTTGCTGAAAATAAAAATGCAAAGATAGATATTGAAGAACTAGATTTAACAAGTCTTGAATCGATCAAAAATTTCTCTCATCAAATTTTTAAAAAATACAAGAATTTAGACTGTCTTATCAATAACGCTGGCATTATGGCTTGCCCTTATTCAAAAACGAAAGATGGGTTTGAGATCCAGATGGGCACTAATCATTTGGGTCACTTTGCTTTGACAGGTCAGTTGATTTCTCTTCTAAAAAAGACATCTAACTCTAGAGTTATAAATGTATCTAGTATTGCTCATCTCTCTGGAAATATTGATTTTGATGACCTTAATTGGGAAAAAAGAAAATACAGAACTTGGAGCGCCTACAGTGACAGCAAGCTTGCTAATTTATACTTTACTTATGAACTCTCACGCAAACTAAAGCAAACTAAAGGTAATCCTCAAGTAGTTGCATCACATCCTGGATACACTGATACTAAGCTTCAACGTTACTCAACAATATGGAAAATTTTAAATAAAATAGCTGCACAAAAAGCCTCAATTGGAGCCTTAGGAGGGATTCGCGCTGCTACAGACCTAACTGCAGAATCAGGTGATTATTTTGGCTCTCCATCCATGGGTGGTATGAGAGGTTACCCAGTCTTAGTTAAGTCAAACGAACTATCGTATAATATAGATAACGCAAAAAAACTTTGGAAACTATCTGAAGAATTAACTGGAGTAATCTATGACTAATGACAATGCTCTCAACCAAAGATAAAATTTTTCAGAGTGCCCTGGAGCTATTTGCTAGTCAAGGCATTCAAGCAACTTCAACTGCTCAAATCAGTAAAAAAGCGGGAGTTGCCTCTGGAACGCTTTTTGTTCACTTCAAGTCAAAGCAAGAGCTTATTGACACAATATACATAAGTATTAAAAAAAATGCTTTTTCTGACTTAAATGAAAATATTCCTAATGATTCAAGTGTTGAACTTCAAATCAAAAATGGTTCAAGAAAAATTATTGAGTACTTTTTAACTAACTACAATGAGTTTATTTTTTTAGGTTTAGTGGATATCGACCCCATGGTCTCTGAAGAGGCAAGGGCAATAGGCTTTAAAAATTTTGAAAAGTCGATGGCTGATTTGAAGCAATGGTTTATAGAGGGGCATTTTAAAGAGATAGATTTTGATCTTCTCATGCAGATAAATTGGTCCACTACAGAGACCATCATTAAGAACCTCAAGTTCAGAAATCTTATCAAGCCTAGTGAGAGTGAACTTAATATAATCTGGGATATTATGAAAAAGAGCTCCTAAGAGCTCTTTAAATTGATTGGTTTTTGGTGCGGAAGGAGAGACTCGAACTCTCACGTCTTGCGACACTGGAACCTAAATCCAGCGTGTCTACCAATTCCACCACTCCCGCGAAGAATTCTGAATTATACCCAAATATATTAAAGTTTTTTTATTAAGAAATAGATTTAATTATTTAATTGCCATACCAATTCAACTTTTCATTGAGCTTGACAACCTCACCCACAATCATCAGGGTTGGTGCATGAATATCTTCTCTTTCTAATAAAGCTGGTAATTCAATCAGCGATGAAATATAAACCTTTTGCTCAGGCATCGTTCCTTTTTCAATAATAGCAATAGGCATGTCCTTATCCATCCCATGTTCCATGAGTTTTTCACAGATATATTTAGCGCCACTCAAAGCCATATAGAAAACAATAGTTTGCTGATCAATGATGAACTCTTCCCATGGGAGGTTGGTTGTGCCATTCTTTAGATGCGCAGTTACAAATCTACAGGACTGAGAATAGTCTCTATGGGTGAGGGGAATACCTGCATAGGAAGAGCAACCGGACGCGGCAGTAATACCTGGGACCACCTGAAAAGGTATCCCATGCTCAGATAGAGATTCTATCTCTTCACCACCTCTTCCAAAAATAAAAGGGTCGCCGCCTTTTAAACGGCAAACCCTCTTACCTGTCTTTGCAAGCTCAACCAGTTGATCATTAATGTCAACCTGCTTAGTTGATTTGTCACTGCCGCCCTTTTTACCAACATAGATAAGCTCAGAGTCTCTTCGAACCAGCTCCATTACCCCTTTAGAAACTAGGCGATCATAAAGAACAACATCAGCCTGCTGAATTAATCTCAAAGCCTTAAAGGTGAGTAAATCAGGATCTCCTGGTCCAGCTCCAACCAAATAGACCTCACCTAAATCCATCTCTACTGAATCATCAAGCTGCCTTTGTATGTCTTCCTTTGCTTCATTAATTCGACCTGAAAAAACCTTTTCAGCAATAACACCGGAAAATACAGCTTCCCAAAAAGCTCTTCTGTCCTTGATTGTTGAAAAACGATCTTTAACTTTCTGTCTGTATTCACCTGCAATATCAGCCAATATGCCATAGGCACTTGGAATGATTGTCTCTAATTTTGCCCTAATAATTCTAGCTAAAACAGGAGCCTTGCCAGATGAGGACACTGCAATAATTAAGGGAGATCGATCAACAATTGAGGGCATTATGAAGCTTGATAACTCTGGTGAGTCAACAACGTTGACTGGAATTTTTTTATCTTGTGCGATTGAAGAAATCAATGAATTAACTGATTTGTCATCTGTTGCTGCGATAATGATTGAGTAATCCTTAATATCTGCTTGTTCAAAACTTTTGTTAATTAAGGTTATATGCCCATCCATAGAAAGATTTTTTATATCCTTGCAAAATAATGGTGATATACAGTCAACCTTGGCCTGCGCTTTTAATAGTAGATTAATTTTTCTGAGAGCAATATCTCCACCTCCTATTACTATGCAAGGCTTTTTTCTTATGTTGATAAAAATAGGAAGGTGATCCATAAAAATTAATACGTGTCAGGCGATACTGTTAAATTAGTTGATTTGTGGATTATAGTAAAATATTCTATAAATTAATATTTTCTATATTAAAAGATATTTATATTTCTTAAATAGAGATAATTTTAGCAAAATATTTTATATTTAGTGATTATGTAAGTTCAAGAATTTTCTAACAAAGGGTATTGAAATAGCTTTTTTAGCTTGTAGAGACGCTTTATCTAAATCATTCAATGTTGCTAGTAGTAACTTTAAATCTCGTGAATAGTTTTTAAATAAGTATTCATAAACGCCTGAGTTAATAGATAAGTTTCTCTGACTCATCTGACTATCAATTACTCTCATTATTAACTCGTCATTAAGCTCTTCAAGCTTATAAACAGCAGCTAAACTAAGTCGTGTTTTGATATCCTTCATCACTTCCAAGTCAGATGGCAGGCTCTCTGCACTAGTCAGGATTACAATTTGACTCTGTCTCGCTTGATTATATAAATCAAAAAATATCTCTTGATTCTTTCTAGAAATTAAATGGACATTATCAAAGCTAATAAAATGTACTTGATCAATAAAGTCCAAAATATGCTCAGGAAATGACTCATTGCAGTCAATATAAATAGCATTTTTATCTATCTCCAAAGCCTTCAATACTGCTCCTTGAAGGATATGAGTCTTGCCTTGACCTGACGCTCCATAAATAAAGACCTCTGAAGAATTTTCATCAAGAAATAGTTGATTTATTAACCTTAAGAGCTCTTTATTTGCAATAAAACTTTCCAGAAGCATGGATGTGTTGAGACTAATTGGCAAGCCAAGTTGATTCATTTTTTTGTCTCTTGCAAGATGAATTTCTTAACCCAGAGGAGGCCATAATCTGCCCCACTTAGGGCTGTTGATGTTGCCACTATGACAAAGACTATCTCTTGCATGCCATCTATTCCAATGTACAGCTCAATGAGCAGTAAGTATAAAACTAGAGTAATTTGTAACACAGTATTTACTTTACTAATGAGGCTTGGTTCTAACAAGTCAGTATCAGCACTCTCCTCTCCAAGAAAATAACCCAATGCGCCAGCAATGATAATAACATCACGAACAAAAATAATCATGAGTAGCCATAATGGTAAAACTTCGACCCAATAAAGAGTTATAAAGGTGCAAGTTAGCAGGATCTTATCAGCAACCGGATCTATAATCGAACCCAGTCTTGACTGCATATAAAACTGTTTTGCAATCCAGCCATCTAAAGCATCAGTAATACCTGCAACTAAAAATAACAGCATTGTCAGAAGATACTGCTCTTTTAGCAGCGCTATAACTATGGGAACTGTTAAAATAATGCGTATTATTGAAAGCGCATTGGGTAGCATCGAAAAGCTCATTATTTTGCTTGATTTAATCCATTTTTTAAGACCTTAATTATACGGAAAAACAACATGTCATCATTGACTTATAAGGACTCGGGAGTTGATATCACCAAAGGTAATCAGCTCATTGATAAGATTAAACCCATTGCAAAATCAACTTTGAGACCTGGCGTTTTATCTAGCCTAGGCGGCTTTGGCGCAATGTTTGAAATTCCTTTAGATAGATACAAAAGCCCAGTTTTAATTT
Organism: Candidatus Pseudothioglobus singularis PS1; assembly: GCF_001281385.1. Taxonomy (NCBI): domain Bacteria; kingdom Pseudomonadati; phylum Pseudomonadota; class Gammaproteobacteria; family Pseudothioglobaceae (SeqCode); genus Pseudothioglobus (SeqCode); species Pseudothioglobus singularis (SeqCode). Next base: position 400,985 of record NZ_CP006911.1, on the reverse strand, counting down.
CAGGTACGGATGGTGTTGGAACAAAGCTTATGGTTGCAGAGATGCTTAAAAAACATGATACGATTGGTATTGATTTAGTAGCAATGTGCGTTAATGACTTGATTGTTCAAGGTGCAGAGCCTTTGTTCTTTTTAGATTATTATGCTACAGGTTCTCTGAATACCAAGATAGCTACTTCTGTTATTGAGGGAATTGGTGAGGGATGTCGCCTCTCTGGCTGTTCGCTCATTGGCGGTGAAACTGCTGAAATGCCTGGCATGTATAATGGTGAAGAATATGATTTGGCTGGATTTTGTGTAGGAATTGTTGAAAAAGATCATATCATTGATGGCTCAAAGGTCAATTTAGGTGATCATATTGTTGCAATTGGCTCTTCTGGGCCTCACTCTAATGGATATTCATTAATCAGAAAGGTTTTGGAAAAGACGAAGCCAACTCAAGAGCAACTCAATTTATTAATTGAGCCTACCAAAATCTATGTTAAATCAATTCTTTCGCTTATTCAAAGTTTGCCAGTTCATGCAATATCTCATATAACGGGTGGTGGCCTTCTTGAAAATATACCGAGAGTGCTTCCTGATCATTTAGCAGCAAAACTCGATTCAAATTCATGGAATATGCCAGAAATCTTTAACTGGCTTAAAAATGAGGGAAATATAGATATTAACGAAATGTATCGAGTGCTTAACTGTGGTGTTGGAATGGTTGTCATTATCCCAAAAGAATCATCTGATGATGCTATTAGACTTTTAAATGCATCTGGTGAAAATGCCTGGCTTATTGGAGAGGTGATCAACTCGACAGGTCAACAGGTCTTTATCTAGCTGCAATGAGGGCTGTCATTTTAATCTCAGGTAATGGCTCTAACCTTCAATCTCTCATTGATAATGCTAGAAAGATTGACCTCAAAATATGCTCAGTCATTAGTAACAAAGAAGATGCTTTTGGTCTAAAGCGAGCAGAACGTGCTAGTATTAGGACGCATTTTGTTGATCCTAATCTATACGAATCTAGAGAAGGCTTTGATAAACAGCTTATCACAATGATTGATGAACTTGATATTAGTCTCATAATTCTAGCTGGTTATATGAGGATTCTTTCTTCTGAATTTATTAATCATTTTGCTGGAAAAATTCTTAATATACATCCCTCGCTACTACCAAAATTTCCAGGACTTAATACCCATCGAAAGGCGATTGATGCCAAAGAGAAATACCACGGTGCAACTGTTCATTTTGTAACAGAAGAGCTAGATGGTGGCCCAATAATTAGCCAAGAAATTGTTGAAATTGACTTTATAGATACAGAATACTCTCTCTCTCAAAAAGTTCTAAAAAAGGAGCATATTCTTTATCCAAGAGTGATTCATTGGTATACTCAAAATAGACTAAAACTTTTAAATACAGAATGTATAACGCTGGACGGAAAAATCTTATGAAAAAAATTGCGCTCCTATTTTTAAGCCTTATATTTACGAATTCTCTAGCACTTTCTCCCTATATTGGAAGTTACCAGCTCTATGCAGACACCAAAATGGGAAACCTGCAAATTGGATCAGCCGTTCTAAATCTAGAAATGAATGATAGTGAGTTTACATTTACAACTGAAGCTAAAACGGAGTCTCTTTGGAAGGCTCTTTATGACTACTCAAGGTCTGAAAAAAGTACTGGCAATGAGACTGATGGCCAGGTTATCAATAAGTATTTTAGTGTTGTTGAAAAACTAAAGGATGAAGTAAAAAAGGATTACGAAATAACAATTGTTACTGATAAAAATTACGCATTATCAAGCACTGGTGAGGAATTTGAAATCAAACCGGGTCTCCTCGTTGATCCTCTTAGTGTTTATCTTGCTCTTTCAAATGATATGCTCAATAATCCAAGTCAACCAGAATTTACTTACCAGGTAGTTGATCAAGATGGCGTCAAGTATCTAAAATTTATTGTTGATGGACAAGAAACTGTCACTATTAATAATCGTGACATTGAAACAGTTCGTGTCAATTGTGAGGAATTAGAGCTAACTCTAAATTTATCAGTTGAAGACAACTTTCAACCTGTTCGAATATACAAGGTCAATGGCAAAACTGAATTTACAATGCTATTAATTGAGTTCATGAGCTAATTACTATAGGTGCTCTTTTAAAAATTGGCCCGTAAATGAACTTTTATTGATTGCAAGCTCTTCAGGAGTTCCATAGGCAATTATTTCACCACCTTTATTACCTCCTTCAGGTCCCAAATCGACAATCCAGTCGGCCGTTTTAATGACATCAAGATTGTGCTCAATAATCACGATAGTATTGTTTCGTTCTCTCAGTCTAAAAATAACAGAGAGTAGCTGCTTAATATCATGAAAATGAAGCCCACTAGTTGGCTCATCAAGGATGTAGAGTGTTTGACCAGTGTCTGATTTAGATAGCTCTTTGGCTAGCTTTATACGCTGAGCTTCACCGCCAGAGAGTGTAGTCGCATTTTGGCCAAGCGTTATGTATGAAAGGCCGACATCCATTAGTGTCTGAATTTTTTGATTAATCTTGGGTATTGCCTGAAAAAATTCTAGAGCATCTTCAACTGTCATCTCTAAAACTTCAGCAATTGACTTGCCTTTGTATTTAATTTCTAAGGTTTCTCTATTGTATCTATGTCCACTGCATATATCACATGAAACATAAACGTCAGGCAGAAAGTGCATTTCAACTTTAATCAGTCCATCGCCCTTGCAGGCTTCGCATCTTCCACCCTTAACATTAAAACTAAATCGTCCGGACTTGTATCCTCTGGATCTTGACTCCAATGTAAGCGCGAATAAATCGCGTATTAAAGTAAATACGCCTGTGTAGGTCGCAGGGTTAGATCTTGGTGTTCTTCCGATAGGACTCTGATTAATGTTTACCACCTTGTCAAAAAGCTCCATTCCCTTTACCTCTTTAAATGGTGCGATATCAGTTTGAGCACCATTTAAAGTATGAGCTGCCAGTTCATATAGTGTGTTATTGATTAGTGTTGATTTTCCCGAACCCGAAACGCCAGTAATACAAGTCAGCACACCCACTGGAATCCTTAAATCTACATTTTTCAAATTATTACCACTTGCTCCAGTAATCTCAAGCCAGCCATTTGATTTTTTTCGATTCTTAGGAATGCTAATTTCTAATCGTCCACTTAAATAATCACCAGTCAGTGATTTAGTGTTTGCAATGACGTCATCAGGAGAGCCACTTGCAACAATTTCCCCACCATGAATACCGGCACCTGGTCCAATATCCACAACATAGTCAGCCTGTCTGATAGCATCTTCATCATGCTCTACAACAATAACAGTATTACCTAGATCTCTGAGATAAGTTAAAGTGTCTAATAATTTTTGGTTATCTCTTTGATGAAGACCAATCGATGGCTCATCGAGAACATATAGAACGCCTATTAAACCCGCACCTATCTGAGATGCCAGTCTAATCCTTTGGGCTTCACCCCCTGAAAGGGAGTTAGCTTTTCGCTCAAGATTTAGATAGTCTAAACCGACATTAATTAAGAAGTTTAATCGTTGAGAAATCTCGTTAAGAATTTTGCTTGCAATTTCACCACGTTGGCCATCGAGCTCTAACGTCTCAAAAAATTCAAATACCTGGTCAATTGTTAATTTGGTCAAATCAGAAATGTTTTTTTCATCAATAAACACATTCCTTGCTGATGCATTTAATCGATCACCATGGCAACTTGCACAAGGCTTGCTGATTACGTACCTTGAAAGATCCTCTCTAACTGAACGAATCTCGCTATCAGCATATCGGCGCATCATCCTTGGAATAATTCCTTCAAAGGGCTTCTTTCTACTAGACCAACCTCGCCTTCCTTTTATCTTTGAAAAGTCAATTGATTGACTTCCACTCCCATAAAGAATAATTTGCTTATGCTCGTCAGACAATTCATTGAAGGGGGTAGCCACGCTAAAATTATAAAAGTTACCAACCAATGTGAGCATTTGATAGAAGAAGGCATTACTTTTACTCCACCCATAAACCGCACCATCTTCTAGGCTTAATTCAGGATTAGCTACCACTCTCTCCTCATCAAACACATCTTTTACACCCAAACCGTCACAAGTTTCACAGGCTCCAACTGGGTTATTGAATGAGAAGAGTCTAGGCTCCAATTCATTTAAAGAGTAGCCGCAATGAACACATGAAAATTTTGCTGAAAATGTTAGCTCCTTCCAATCATTAAACGATTCCATAGGGCTCACAATTACGATGCCAGAGCTCATATTGAGAGCTGTTTCTAATGACTCTGACAACCTTGACGATATGTCCTGCCTTACTTTTAATCGATCAACTACAATCTCAATAGTGTGGTTTTTGTTTCCATCGAGCTCAGAAGTCTCTTCAAGAAACTCAACCACTCCATCGATGCGAGCCCTTAGGAAACCTTCGTGAGAAAGCTCTTGGAGGAGCTTGAGATGACTGCCTTTTCTATTTCTTACAATAGGGGCTAGAATCATAATTTTTGAATCTTCTGGGAGCTCTAAAATAGAGTCAACCATCTGAGAAATAGTTTGTGCTTGAAGCTCATCGCCATGAACTGGACATCTTGGAGAGCCCACTCTGGCAAACAAAAGTCTAAGGTAGTCATAAATTTCTGTAATGGTTCCAACAGTCGATCGAGGATTGTGTGATGTAGCCTTTTGTTCGATAGATATAGCTGGCGAGAGACCTTCAATGTGATCCACATCAGGCTTTTCCATGAGTGATAAAAACTGTCTTGCGTATGCAGATAGTGACTCAACATATCTCCTCTGACCCTCAGCATAAATAGTATCAAAGGCCAGTGAAGATTTACCAGATCCAGAGAGTCCAGTTATTACAACAAGCTTGTTTCTAGGCAGGCTAACATCTATATTTTTTAAGTTATGGACCTTGGCTCCACGGATACTAATTGAATCCATATTCTCAATAATTTTATGATGGACAAAGGGTTCATTATACTCATGCCTTGTGTAAAATCACAATTTTGTATTGAATTCTTAGCACATGGTTTCCTATCGTCGAATCTTACTAAAACTGAGTGGTGAAGCGCTTTCAGGTAATAGTCAAAATATAGACACTGAGATGCTTAAAACGGTTGTCAAAATTGTACAATCTGCCCTTGATCTTGGTGTTGAAGTTGCTATTGTTGTTGGTGGTGGAAATTTATATAGAGGTGCTACCCTAGCAGAAGAAGGAATGAATAAAATCACTGGTGATCATATTGGGATGCTTGCTACAGTTATGAATGCTCTAGCCCTTTCAGATGCCTTTGATAGAAACAAAATACCTTCAATGGTCATGTCAGGCTTTCCAATTGGTGGCGGAGTATGTGAGCCGTTTAATCATACTAAAGCCAAAGAGGAGCTTTCCAGTGGTAAGGTAATTATTTTCTCAGCTGGAACTGGAAGTCCATGTTTTACAACGGATACTGCTGCTGCGTTAAGAGCAGTTGAAATTGGTGCTGATATTGTCTTTAAGGCTACAAAAGTTGATGGGATATATACAAGCGACCCCCTCAAAGATTCATCAGCTATTAAATTTGACTCACTCAGCTTTGACTCAGCTATTGAGCAAAATATTCAAGTAATGGATACTGCTGCTTTTGCGCTCTGCAGAGATAACAATATCAGAATTTGTGTCTTTAGTATGCTAGAGGATAATTATGCTCTTGCTAATATAATTAATGGTCAGTCAATTGGGACGATGGTCAGTCAAAATGGAGAATAAAGATGGTTAATGAAATTCATAGTGATGCTAATAGTCGAATGGATAAATCTTTATCTTCTCTCGAAAATGACTTTAGTAAAATACGCGCCGGAAGGGCTCATCCATCTTTATTGGAACAAATCACAGTCGAATATTATGGTGCATTGGTTCCACTATCTCAAGTGTCGAACATAAGCGCTGAAGATTCAAGAACGCTTAAGGTTTCACCTTGGGAGAAAGATATGGTTGGCCCTATTGAGAAAGCAATTATGACCTCTGACCTAGGCCTGAACCCTAATACACAAGGACAAGTATTGAGGATTCCTCTCCCGCCTCTAACTGAAGAAAGAAGAAAAGAGCTCGTAAGAGTTGTAAGAGATGAAGCTGAAAGTGCAAGAGTAGCAGTAAGAAATATAAGAAGAGATGCAATCTCTGACTTTAGAGAGCTACTAAAAGAAAAGGAAATCTCTGAAGATGAAGCCCATAGAGCAGAAGATAATGTCCAAAAAATTACTGATCAACATATCGGATCAATTGATAAAGCTCTTAGTGATAAAGAAAGCTCATTGCTAGAGATTTAAATAGCCTATCCCAAGTTTGCTCTATCTTTTAGAGCCAACACAGTCTATATATTTTTGCCACCTGTTGGCTGTGAACTCTGTTCCATAGTTACTCTGTGGGCCAACATTACCCAAATACCCGCCCGCTAAAGCTTTTTTGAAAAGCTCAATGTTGCTTTCAGACAACCCTAAGTTTACTTTACAGAAGTCATGAATAGCCTCTGTTACTATTTCTCCTGAAATAGTTCCAACAAATGCTTCCTCCTCTAGCTTTATGGTTGCTTCCTTTATCAGTTCATCAGAAATTGTTGACTTATATTCTCCTGATAAATTAAAGTCCTCCAATTCAACTAATAGGTCGTCCATAATCTTTGTCACTCTCTTTTCATAAGCTAACTTGGCCTGGTAGGCTGCAGTAGAGGATGCGGCGGCAGCCTTTTCTTCCTTGAGTTTCAGAAGGAAGGCATCTAGTGCGGCTTGTCTTGCCATTTCTTCTTCGATTTCTGCCATCATTTCAGCAGCAGCTTCTTCAGCAGCAACTTGGGCTTCAAATGCAGCAAGTTCAGCCTCGAGAAGAGCATCTCTGTATGCTGCAGTTGCAGCGGCTGCAGCAGCTTTGTCTGCTGCGAGTTTGTCTTGGAAGGCTTTAAGGGCAGCGGCTCTTGCCATTTCAGCTTCAATCTCAGCCATCATTTCAGCGGCGGCTAATTTAGCTTTTATTGCAGCTTCAGAGTCAGCAAAGATAAAAATCATTTGTCCAGGATCTTCTTCGATTGAGACAATCAGATCTGAACATGGCACTACAAAATCTAAGACCAATTCTTCAATCGTTAAGACATTTGAACCCTTTCCGACTAACTTCTCACCAATTGAAAAAGATCTAAAACCAGTTTTGGCAGTTTGATAGTAAGTTAATTGATTCGTTTTTGGATCATAAGATTCAACAATCGCCTTTACATTGCTTGAACTCATAATTTCATCACCCTGATTGAAGGCGCCTAATCCAGAAAGCTTTATAACTGAAGTGATATTACTATCATCATTAATATCACCCTCAAGCTGATCAAAACATGGGTTCAATTCCTCCATCAAAACCATATCAAGCTCTTCTTGAAGAGCTGAAGTATCATCACCACCAGCGAAGCCAACGCTAGAGAAAAATAATAGCAAAAACAGGATAGAAAAAGAATTAAAAACTTTAGTCATAGTCATTGATTATAAATAAAAAAACCCAGAGCAAGCTCTGGGTTTTATTTTCTGTCTTGGTTAGTCTCTATTATAAGCTAGTAGAGAGGTTACTCAAAATTAGAACGGGTTCACATAGTTAGTTACGCAGTTAGCATATGCATCCCATCTTGAGGCTCCAAACTCTGTTCCATTTGCACTTTGAGGCCCCTTATTAAATAAAGTTCCATCGGCTAGTGCACTCTCGAAAAGAGCTATGTTAGCATCTGTTAGACCTAAGGCATGCTTACAAGCTTCATGAGCTGCCTCAGTTACCACTATGACCTCATCTTCAACGACTAGCTCTCCAATAACTTCGTCTTCAAGAGAAGCTCTGTAGGCAGCAGTTGCAGCGGATGCAGCGGCTTTATCAGCTGCAAGTTTGTCTTGGAAGGCTTTAAGGGCAGCGGCTCTTGCCATTTCTTCTTCGATTTCTGCCATCATTTCAGCAGCAGCTTCTTCAGCAGCAACTTGGGCTTCAAATGCAGCAAGTTCAGCCTCGAGAAGAGCATCTCTGTATGCTGCAGTTGCAGCGGCTGCAGCAGCTTTGTCTGCTGCGAGTTTGTCTTGGAAGGCTTTAAGGGCAGCGGCTCTTGCCATTTCAGCTTCAATCTCAGCCATCATTTCAGCGGCGGCCTGTTCAGCAGCGAGTTTTGCTTCAAATGTTGCCAATTCTTGTTCTATCGCAAGCTCTTCCATTCGAGCAGCCATCTCAGCATCTCTGGCAAGCTTAGATTGATAAGCGGCGGTTGATTTAGCAGCGGCAGCTTTATCTGCTGCGAGTTTGTCTTGGAATGCTTTAAGGGCAGCGGCTCTTGCCATTTCAGCTTCAATCTCAGCCATCATTTCCTGAGCAGCAAGATCAGCTTCTAATTTCGCTTCGAAGGCAGCCAATTCATCTTCAATTTGTTGCTCCGCAAGAGCAGCTTCTAACTCTGCTTTGAAGGCATCAATTTCTGCCTGAGCAAGGTCTTCAGCTAGTTGAGCTTCAAAAGCAGCTAGCTCCTCATCAAGGTTTTCATAATAAACTTGATCTCTGTCATCACCACCTGCATAGACATTGAGAGTCAAAAAAAGTAGTGCAATAAATTTAATTGATTTGTTAATCACGTTAATCTCCAAAAAGAGTAAAAAGTAACATATATATGTATCTACAACTTATTTTATACTAGATATATTTTTGGAACTGATTTAATTTATGAAATTATTCGAAGAAAGATTTAATCTGTTTTTCAATGATTTAGTCCTTCAAAAGTACATCGATGAGTGCCTTGCAAAAAGCATTAAAGCTCTCAAAGTTAAAAATGGAAATACTCCAAAATGGAATGAGGCACTCAATGAACTTAATGCCTTATCTAAAGGTCATTTAGGCCTAAATGAACCTTATTTATCCATTAATAATATGGATGCTTTATCCGAAATTATTGAATCAAAATTACGAAAATTCTTGCCATGGAGAAAAGGCCCTTTTATCCTTAATGATTTAATACTGGACAGTGAATGGCAGGGCGACATGAAGTGGCAACGTCTCAAAAATGATATCACCCCATTAAAAAATAGAAGAGTTCTTGATGTTGGAGCTGGTAACGGATATTTCACTCTTAGGATGGCTCTTGAAGGAGCTAAAAAGGCTCTAGGAATTGAGCCTTTTCTCCTTTTTAATTATCAATATGCTGCAATTAATGCTTTACACAAGCAAGATTCAAAATCAATGTTGCTTCCATTAAGACTTGAAGAAATGCCCTCTATGCCAATATTTGAGAGCGTATTTTCTATGGGAGTACTTTATCATCAGAGAGACCATATGCTTCACTTATCTAATCTTAAAGAAATGATGGCTTCTGACTCAGAGTTGATCCTTGAAACACTAATCGTTGATGGTGATAAAGGTTATTCACTTATTCCAGAGGGACGATATGCGAATATGCGAAACGTTCATTGCCTGCCTTCGATTGAGACACTTAAATCTTGGCTAATTGATTCTGGATATAGAAATATAAGAGTGATAGATATATCTCAAACAACGCCCAACGAACAAAGAAAAACACAATGGATTGGTGATAATCCTGCATCATTAGAGGATTTTCTTGATCCTTCCAACGCTTCCCTAACAGTCGAAGGCCATCCTGCTCCAACTCGCGCCATTATTATTTGTAATAACTAAGCTTTAAGTGAATTATTTGATTAGCGTATAATTTTCTAGTCACTTTTTTTATTTTTGGATGGGCTATGAACCTTCGTTTTATAATCAGTTTAATACTTTTGATAAGCTTGGGAAGTGCCTATGGGCAAACATCTCCAGTTGTTGTCACCAGTATTAAGCCAATTCATAGTATTGTCTCCTCTCTGATGAGCGGTATAGCTGAGCCAGAGTTACTTCTAAAGTCTAATAATTCTGCTCACACATTCCACTTGAAACCGTCACAGATTCGCTTAATCTCAGATGCGGATCTCGTGATTACTGTTGATGAAAGTTTTGAAATTGGCTTAAAGAAAGCCCTAACAAATATAAATTCCGACTCTTTAATGTTTGTCAGTGATACTGATAACTTAAAAATCTATAGTACTAGAGAATCTATTTTCGAAAAAGATGAAGAACACGAAGAGCAAGATCATAGCATCCTCGATTATCATTTATGGCTGAGCACAGAAAACGTTCAGTTGATTGCAAATACTATAGCGAGTCGCTTGAAAGTATTAGACCCGTCTAATGAACAGACTTACGTTACGAATTTGGAAAAATTTAATTTAAAAATAGATAAGCTTAATCTTGATTTAGTTTCTAAACTCAAGTCAATTAAGTCAAAAAGAATCGCTGTCATTGATGACACGCTCCAATATTTTGAGAAAGATCAAAATTTGAAGAGGCCCGTCATTGTGACGCCTTACCACGGAGCTCGTTTAAGTGTCAAAAGAACACTAGAGTCAAAAAGAATGATCAAAAATTTGAAGATATCTTGTTTAGTTTATGGCATTGATAATAACCCTAGCCAAGTCAAAGCTCTGTCTGAGGGTTTAGCTTTAAAGGCATCAAAAATTGATATTTTGGGAAGTGAATTTTCTCCTGGTCCAGATCTATACTTCAATATAATGAATCAAATTTCAAGCCAAATCAGATCATGTCTAGAGTAAGAAGAACATTTAATAGTGCCTCTGATAAATATAACGATAATGCCTTTCTTCAAAATGAAATAGCTAAAAGACTGTCTGAAAAGTTAAAGGTTATTTCAATTAATCCTGAAAATATTATCGATTTAGGTTCTGGTACGGGATTCCTGAGTGACAAGACAGCTGATATATTTCCGAATGCGAGTTTATTTTGTGTCGATTTCGCTCAACAGTCCTTAAAAAATAATTCGCAAAATCTAAAAGTTTGTGCGGATGCCTATGAACTCCCATTTGCCTCCAATAGTGTTGATTTTGTTGTATCAAATTTAATGATTCAGTGGTGCCCTGACCTCAAAACACTTTTTAATGAGTGCTTTAGGGTTCTTAAGCCACACGGATTGATCTTGTTTACGACCTTTGGCCCTGAGACACTTCAGGAACTGAAAAGAAGCTGGTCAGTAGTTGACAACGAGGCGCATGTTAACGATTTTATAGATATGCATGATATTGGCGATCAGATGATCCAATCTGGATTTCAGAGCCCTATCATGGAAATGGAAAAATTAACCTTAACCTATGAAAAAGTTTTAGATTTAATGCATGACCTTAAGGGAATTGGCGCCCAGACAGTTGAGAATAGATCCAAGTCGCTCACTGGCAAAACAAAGTTTAAAAAGATGCTAGAAATGTATGAAAGTTATCGTGACAATGGCAAGATTCCTGCAACCTATGAAGTCATTTATGGGCATGCTTGGAAAAATGAGATCAAGCTTGGGGCCATCTCTCTAGAAAATTGATTGCCAGTCTTTTCTAATATTTAAGAAATGAGTTTGAGTTCATCACCTACCCTGATTACACAATCTTCAGAGAGTAAAATTGCATTTTGACCAAAAAATGCTCCCTTTATAGCATCACTAAATTTTAATTTTACAAGTGTCGCTAAAGGCTCTTTAGGCTCCATAATCTCACCATTTTCTTGGTTAATAGTAACAATCTTGCAGCGCTTGCATGGCTTTCTTAGACCGAATCTGTAGTCACCCTCATCACAGGATAAATCACTATCAGTCATTTTCTCCAAATCATCCAGGCCTTGAACGACAATATTAGGCCTGAAGCGGTTCATTGACACCTCTTTAGAATGATTATCATGAAGCCCCTGATTCAGCCTTCCAAGAGACTCCCAAGAGGTAATCAAATAAGGGAACTGATCAGAGAAAGCACTTTGCGCTCTCATGCCATTTAAATACTCTTCTGGAACAGACCTCTCGCCATCAGCAGAGAACCTCACAAGTCGAAGCGAGCTCCCTTTATATTCTCCAAGCTGTTGAGTCAGCCAGTTCGACACCTCATCACCCTCATCATAAGCATCACAGGTATCATCCCAAACAGTTGCCCTAACTTTATTTAATTTTTCTGAATGAAGAGAGACGCTAAACTGATTGGCATTTGAGCAAAGTATCAGTGAAGTAGTATCAATCTCTGTCTTGAATGTAGCCATTGACTCAATTTCACGCTGAGAAATGAAGTGATACTTACTGTCCGTAATCATCCACTCTCGATCATATTGAAAGCCCCTCAAACCAGTATGGACCTCTTTAAGAGCAATCCCTTTAAGCGACTTTACAGGGTATATATACAGATCAGTAATTTGAGCCATACCCCTCCTCAATATTACTGCTTAAGCTTGTAACCTGTTCTAAACATCCAGGCAACTATAGCAATACAAATAGCTAAAAATAAAAAGACCATTAATAAGCTGATCCCTACACTCACATCAGAGACTTCAAAAAAGCTCCACCTAAAACCGCTCACAAGGTAAAGAACTGGATTGAATAGAGTTACCTTTTGCCATAGCTCAGGAAGCATACTAATTGAATAAAAGCTGCCTCCAAGAAAAACCAAAGGCGTAATAATGAGCAAAGGAATAATTTGTAGCTTCTCAAAGTTATCGGCCCAAAGTCCAATAATGAATCCAAAAAGGCTAAAGGCTACGCACGTTAGCACTAAGAAGCTGAGCATCCAAAAAGGGTGCGCGATATTCAAGTCAACAAAAAGGTTAGCGGTTACTAGAATGATTGTGGCCAAAATCAGTGACTTTGTTGCCGCAGCACCAACATAACCAATGAGGGTCTCATAAAAGGATACTGGAGCTGAAAGTAATTCATATATAGTTCCCGTAAATTTAGGAAAGAATATTCCAAATGATGCATTGGAGATACTCTGGGTAAGTACCGATAACATAGTCAACCCAGGAACAATAAATAAGCCATACGAAACACCTTCAATATTCTCCATCCTTGATCCAATTGCTGAGCCAAAGACTACAAAATATAGAGCAGTAGAAATCACTGGTGAGGCAACACTCTGAAAAAGAGTGTTCCAAAAGCGCATCATTTCATTGAAATAAATGACCTTAATGGCAGTAAAGTTCATGACTCCTCCTTAACTAAGTCAACAAAAATATCCTCTAACGAGCTCTGCTCAACCTTAAGATCTTTAAGAAGCAATCCCGAATTTGTAATCTCATGAAGGACCTCAGATACATCAACCTCCTCGTCTTTGACAACGTAGGTATATGAAATCTGCATACCATCCTCACTCAATTCAATATTGTAATTCTTGAGCGAACTTGGAATCTTTTTAACGGGCTCTTTTAAATCAATAATGAGTTGTTTTTTACCAAGACTCTCCATTAGCTCATCTTTTTTCTCAACCAGTAAAAGTTCACCATTACTAATTACACCAACCCTCTCGGCAATTTCTTCAGCTTCCTCAATATAGTGTGTTGTTAAGATAATAGTGACGCCTTGTTTACTGAGTTTATGAACAATCTTCCACATTTCCTTTCTGAGCTCAACATCAACGCCAGCAGTAGGCTCATCTAAGAATAACACCTCAGGTTGATGAGAGAGCGCTTTAGCGATGAGCACCCTTCTTTTCATGCCTCCTGATAAAGCCCTAATTTCAGAGTCTTTCTTATCAAAAAGTGACAAATCCTTAAGAAGCTGCTCAAGGTAAGCGTCATCTCTTTTAGAGCCAAACAAACCTCTACTAAATCTGACTGTACTCCAAACCGTATCAAATGAGCCTAAAGTCAATTCTTGTGGAACAAGGCCTATCATTGCTCTCGTTTTCCGAAAATCACTAATAATATCAAAACCATCAACAGTGACTGATCCTGATGAAGGAGAAATAATGCCACAAATAGTTGAAATTAAAGTTGTTTTACCTGCTCCATTCGGACCTAAAAGAGCAAGTATCTCACCTCTTTTAATTTCTAAATTGACAGCTTTAAGAGCTTCAAAACCCGAATTATAGGTTTTGGATAAGTCTTTAATTGAAATAATTGAATCCATTATCTTGCTAATTTGTATGATACGAAGAAAGGGTAGATTTTACTTACTATCTTCTTCTGTGAATGACTATATAGGGTTTAAAAGTTTTCTTTTAAAGTGCCCTCAAACAAAATAGTTTTTTGTATTTAGAGCTCTTCGAGCCATGGCGGATTTGCGCCTTTTTTTGTAACTGTAATGCTAGCTACTTTATTAGCAAAAGTAAGTGCAGTTTTAAGCTGGGTCTTACCTATAGAATTAAGGCTTTCCCTATCGAGCAAACCCTGTTTATCAAGACTCAATAAAAATCCTGCATTAAAAGTATCCCCGGCTGCAATAGTATCTAAAACATCAACCTTATTACTCTGTACAGAAACTTCATGGTCACTATATAAAACTTTTGCCCCATCTGATCCCAATGTCAGGATAACCAACTTAACCCCATTATTAAGCCAACCTTTACTGGTCTCACTGAAGTCTTGAGCTCCATAAAGATAGCGATAGTCTTCATCTGATATTTTAATAATATCAACTTTAGAAGTTAGCTCAATAAAGCGATCAAAAAAACTTTGTTTATCTTCAATAAAATCAGGACGAATATTAGCATCAAAATAAATTGGCAGATGACCCGAAACCTCGCCTATAAGCCACTGCCAACTTGACCCACAAGGCTCTGCTTGAAGACTTATCCCTCCAACCAATAATGCCTTTGCCTTTTTCAATCCAACTAGAAAAGGTTTGAGGCTCGATTGATCTAATAATCTTCCAGCTGAATGTTCGTCAACAAAGGTGTACTCTGCAATGCCTTCGATGACATCAGCATAGGCAAGTGTTGTTGGACGGTTTGTCTTAATGACAAAGTCCTCTTTAACTTTAGAATGTCGCAAAGTATTCTCAATGAGCTCTCCATAACTATCATTGGATATGGCGCCAAAATAATAGCTATCAGCCCCCAAACGTCCAAGCGCAATCGATGAGTTGAAATTACTTCCTCCAACATGAGGTGTATATTCAGCCTCCCCACGAAAAGAGACCATATCTATCAAAGATTCGCCCGCACAAATGATCATTTAAAGTTTTAAAACTTATGTTGAAATATCAAATCTTAATTTTACAATACAGGCTCTTAATCATTCAGTTATTGGATGAGCAATTACTAAAGACTAAAATCTATAGTAGACGAGAGCCATTATTTATAGGTAAATCATTAGTGGCTAACACCACTGAATTGTCTTTACGGTAAAACCCTAAAACCAAACACTCACTCATAATTGGTCCAACTTGCTTGGGAGCAAAGTTAACAACTGCCATAACTTGCTTATCTTGAAGTTGCTGAATGTTATAAAGATCTGTAATTTGCGAGCTAGATTTTTTGATTCCTATTTCAGATCCAAAATCAACATGCAGAATGTAGGCTGGCTTTCTGGCCTCAGGAAAATCTTCAACCTTAGTAATAGTCCCAACTCTGATATCTACTTTTTCAAAATCTTGCCATGTAATTGTCATATCACTACCCATTATTTCTCTCCAAGTAGTTGTCTTAACCCATCCTCTAGTGCCGAAGTAAAGCCTTTATCATTTCCCGGATTAGCAGCGCAATGGCCAAATGGAGAATCAAAGGGTCGAAATTCAACATTAGTCATATGACTTGCCTCAATAGCGTTATCCTCAGGAGGAAAGTACAAATCCTGAGTGCAGGCCATTAAGATAGATTTAGCCTTAATTGATTTCAGTGCCATCATAAAATTGCCTTGATAAGTTGGGCCAAGACTTATATCGCTAGTCTGCCAAGTTCTTAGCTTACAGAGAAGATTGTTAGCATCCCAATTTTCAGCATGATCTTCCTCCCAGTCCACCAATAAATCCTCAATTGATTCGTAGCCAATTGTTTTATAGAGTGAGTCTCGATAAAAAGTTTGTGAGAATGCCCATCCCGCATAGACCCTCGCAAATGCTTTGAGTCCATCAATAGGAGGAGAGGTGTATTCACCATTATTCCAATTTTGATCTGCACAAAGTGCAGCCCTAATTCCTTCAAGAAACACATAGTTGTGTGGTGAAGTTTTAGCTGAAGCGCAAAATGGTAAGATGGCATCAACAAAATCAGGGTACTGCGCAGCCCACTGATAGGCCTGGCAACCAGCCATTGACCATCCTGTAACGAGTGCAATCCTCTTAACTCCTAATGCCTCAGTGATAAGCCGATACTGGCATGCAACATTATCCCAGAGAGAGACATGAGGGAACCTTGGACCATCCTGAGGTGACTCTGTGTTGCTTGGTGAGGAAGAGAATCCGTTACCAAACATGTCAATTGAAACTACGAAGTGCTTATCTGGATCTATCGCTCTTCCTGGACCAAAGAATCCCTCATTTCTTTGGTGAGAGCCAGTATAAAAAGTAGGCAAAACGACAACATTACTTTTGTTGGCATCCAATGTACCATAGGTTTTATAAGCTAAGAATGCTGATCTTAATGCCTCTCCAGATAGAAGAGTAACATCGCCTAATTCAAATTTTTCGTAGTCCATTTCAGCATATTACTTGTTTAAACACTTTTTGTATAATTAACAGTCTAGAGTATTATCTCTCTCCCACTGGCTTAAGTGGGCTGAATAATCATTCCATTGACTATGCTTTAGCTTGATATAAGCATCAATCAAGTTATCGCCAAGTCTCTCTCTTAAAACATCACTGCCCTCAAGAAGTCTTAGGGCATCGAGTAAGTTTTTAGGAAGCTGTTTATATCCCTCAATATCTTTTCCAAGTTCATACATATTTATATCAAGCGGATCACCCGGATCTCTGTTAGCAGCAATACCATCTAAACCACAAGCAAGAATAGCAGCTTGCATCAGATAAGCATTGGCAGCGCCATCCATCAATCTTAATTCAAATCTCCCAGAGTCTGGTACTCTAATCATGTGAGTTCGGTTATTGCCTCCATACGTAATTGAACTTGGAGACCATGTTGCCCCAGACAAAGTCCTTGGAGCATTAATTCGCTTATAGCTATTGACAGTTGGATTGAATATTGCTGTTAAACGATCTGCGCTATGCATAATGCCACCTAAAAATTGATAGGCTAAAGAAGATAACCCCAAGCCTCTTTTATCATTGTCCCCATTAAAAAGGTTTTTAGTTCCATCAAGGCTCCAGATAGACAAGTGGGAATGACAGCCGTTTCCAGTCAGGTGAGTAAAGGGCTTAGGCATAAATGTTGCCCGCATCCCATGAATTTCAGCAATTGATTTGACCATAAACTTAAAAAATACCTGACGATCTGCTGTAGTTAATGCATCATCAAAGTCCCAGTTCATCTCAAATTGGCCATTGGCATCTTCGTGATCATTCTGATAGGGACCCCATCCAAGCTCAATCATACTGTCACAAATTTGCTTTATAGCTGGATATTGGCGCATTAGTGCTTGCTGATCATAGCAAGGCTTACTTTGGGTATCTTTCTCATCGGCAATATCAGTTCCATCATCATTAATTAAATGGTACTCACACTCAACACCCGTTTTCATTCTAAAGCCTTGCTTCTCAGCCTCGGCTAACTGTCGCTTTAAAGCAACGCGGGGAGATGCCTCTACTGGTTTTCCATCCATCCATAGATCTGAGGCAAGCCATGCCACTTCTGGCTTCCATGGTAATTGAATTAAACTATCTGGATCAGGGATAGCAAACATGTCAGGATGGGCAGGTGTCATGTCAAGCCAGGCAGCAAATCCTGCGAAACCAGCGCCATCTTTTTGCATATCATCAATAGCCCTTGCTGGAACTAATTTAGAGCGAAGACTGCCAAATAAATCCACAAAGCTAATCAAAAAGTATTCAATCCCTCTCTCTTTAGCGACCTTACTAAGTTTAATAGCCATAAATTCTCCTATCTGTCATGTTTTATAAATAATTTAAGTAGTTTACATCCCATTTTTTCCAGGAATCCAACTTGTACCTGCTAACGGGACTCCAGCCATAGCTGCAGCTTCCATTGTTAATGCTACCATATCCTCTGGCTCCAAATTATGGACATGGCTTTTGCCACAGGCGCGAGCCAAAGTTTGTAACTCGAGTGTCAAAACATTGATATAGTTTGCCAATCTTCGACCCCCTAATATTGGGTCCAATCTTTTTGCAAGTTCGGGATCTTGAGTCGTAATTCCGGCTGGATCATTTCCCGCCTGATAATCATCCCAAAAGCCAGCAGCTGAACCAATCGCCTTATACTCATCATCAAACTCTGGACTTTGGTCACCCAAAGCGATGAGCGCAGCAGTACCTATAGAGACTGCATCAGCGCCGAGTGCTAAGGCTTTTGCAACGTCAGCACCACTCCTGATGCCGCCAGAAACTATTAACTGCACCTTGCGATGCATATCCATCTCCTGCAAAGCTTCAACAGCCATTCTTACTGCTGGCAGTGTTGGGATTCCTACATGCTCAATAAAGACATCTTGAGTTGCTGCTGTTCCGCCTTGCATGCCATCAACAACGACAACATCTGCCCCAGCTTTAACTGCTAGAGTAACGTCATAAAAAACACGGGTGGCGCCAACCTTTACATAAATAGGCTTCTCCCAATTAGTGATTTCACGAAGCTCTTGAATCTTAATTTCAAGATCATCTGGTCCTGTCCAATCTGGGTGACGACACGCTGAACGTTGATCTATTCCCTCGGGAAGATTTCTCATTTCTGCAACTCGTGGTGAAATTTTTTGACCCAAAAGCATGCCACCTCCGCCTGGCTTAGCGCCCTGACCAAGAACAATTTCAATGGCATCAGCACGCCTTAAGTCATCAGGATTCATACCATATCTTGATGGCAAGTACTGGTATACGAGTGTTTTAGAGTGCCCTCTCTCTTCAGGCGTCATACCGCCATCACCTGTTGTAGTGCTTGTACCAGCAAGTGTAGCACCCCTTCCCAGGGACTCTTTTGCCTGGGCTGAAAGAGATCCAAAACTCATACCAGCAATAGTGACTGGTGTTTTCAAATGGATTGGATTTTTTGCAAATCGATTTCCCAAGACAACTTCAGTGGTACATTTTTCCCTGTAGCCCTCTAAAGGGTAGCGGGAAGTTGACGCCCCAAGAAAAACTAAGTCATCAAAAGTAGGGATATCTCTTTTTGCACCAAAGCCACGGATATCATAAATACCTGTTTTAGCTGCTCGCTGAATTTCAGCAATAACATGCCTTGGAAAAGTGGACGATTCTATTAATGTTGGATTATCTTTACTCATAATCTAGTCTCCTTAGTATTCATCAACTTGGTCAATGTCAAAATTATATAATTTTCGTGCAGAACCGTAGCGTCTAAAATCTTCGACCTTATGGTTCATATTTGATTGTTTTAGTAATTCTTTAAGCTCTTTTTTGTGCTCATCACGCATTTCTTTTTCAATACAATCTGTACCCAAACTTTTGACTTCACCGCGAACATAAATTTTGGCCTCGTAAACAGAGTCCCCTAAAGCATCTCCAGCATCACCACAAACTACAAGACAACCCGACTGTGCCATGAATGCGCTCATGTGTCCGATATTACCGCCCACTACAATATTGACTCCCTTCATTGAAATGCCGCAACGCGAACTCGCATCGCCCTCAATAATAAGTAAACCACCATGGGCAGTTGCAGCTGCATATTGGGATGCATTTCCTGTGACGCGCACCTCACCAGACATCATGTTTTCAGCAAGACCAGGTCCAGCATTACCATTGATTACAATATTTGCCTGTTGGTTCATACCCGCGCAATAATAGCCGACATGGCCATTAATCTCGACATTAATCTCTGAGATCAGTCCCACAGAAAGTGCGTGCTTACCAACCGTATTATTGACAGAGAACTGATCTCCTGAAGAGCCGCTCTGCAATTTTTCATTGAGCTCTCTGACACTGCTTTCATTTAAATTAATTGCCGTCATATTTAACTCCTTTTCCAACTGTAAATTTGTGTTGGTTCAGGCTCCCATATGCGTGCATTTTCAGCACCCGGAAGGGTTGCAATTGCCCTATATTCTGAAGACATAGCAGCCCAATCATCTGTCTCAGCCATGATGGCTGGTTTACATCCAATTGGATCTCTCATCACAGCAAATCCATCCTTAGTTCCAATGGCAAAAGTATAAAAGCCATCGAGGTCCTCAATGGCATGATTAAGCGCCTCATCAAGATCATCACCCTCACTCAAGCGCCAACTCAAATATCCTGCAGCAACCTCACTGTCATTGTCGGTTTTGAATTGAACACCTGCTCGCTTTAACGTTTCACGAAGACGGTTATGATTTGACAATGAGCCGTTGTGTACCAGGCATAAATCTTGCCCCGTAGAAAAGGGGTGAGAGTGCTCAGTCGTAATAGCACTTTCAGTCGCCATTCTTGTATGCCCAAGTGCGTGCGTTCCGGTCATATTTTTAATGTCAAACTGTTTGATAAAATCTGCAGGGTTGCCCTTGCCCTTGAAAATTTCGATATTAGTTCCTGCGCTTGTGACACTAAGGTCGGTCCAATTTGAAGCAAGCCAATGCTCGACTTCACTCAACGAATTATCCAGAGAGAGAACTGCATGATTTTGAGTCACAGTGAATTTGTTGAGAGAAAAATGAGAGTTAACTGCTTTTTCAAATGAAGCCCAGTCAAAATCTAATTTTTGAGAAAGCACAGTCACCTTACACCCTTTGTCATTTGGATCTCGATAGACAGCCATACCAGCGCTATCAGGACCTCGTTCTGTCATCTCACTTAACATAGGCGCAACTAGTGCCCCTAGTTCAGACTCAAGGGCAGGATTTTTAATAAAAAGTCCAACAATTCCACACATATTTACTCCCAATAATCAACACAATCTTTGAATTAAAATTAACTCAAAAAAAGATAGTTTAAATTAAAAACGTACTAATTTTTTAGTAATGATTTAATATCTAGTAGAGTCTTAAAAACTCCTGAACTTCCCAATCAGTTACTGCCTGATGATATCGATCCCATTCGTCTTTCTTATAAGAGAAAAATTGAAGAAGCATCGAATCTCCTAGCACTTCTCTAGCAAAGTCATCTTCATTTAAGGACTCAATAGCCTCAAGAAGATTGCGAGGCAATGATTTGATGTTAGATGCCTCCATTTCTTCAGGAGTCAAGGTATACAGATTCAGATTTAATGGCTTGCCTGGATCAATTTTATTTTTAATACCGTCTAAAGCAGAAGCTGTTGTCATGGCTAGAGAAAGGTATGGGTTCATGCACATATCCGCTGCACGATTTTCAATACAGAAACGATTCTGAGGAAGTCTAATCATACAAGAGCGATTATTGTCGCCATATGCCATTGTCGTAGGAGCCCAAGTATAAACGCCGCCCTCAAAACCGCCTACAATTGGAACTAGCCCATTGTATGAATTGACAGTAGAACAGGCTATCGCAGTAATTGAAGTACCATGCTTAATTAAGCCACCAACAGCGTGATAAGCCACATCAGAAAACTTACCATCTTTTCCTTCAAAGATATTCTTATTGTCTGTTTTGCTTGTCATGCTAAAGTTAATATGGGCGCCAGATCTCCAGTCACCAATCGTTGGCTTCGGCATAAAGGTGATAAACATTCCATACTTTTTGGCAACTTCTTTAAGAAGCACTCTCAAGAAGACTAATCGGTCTGCCATCTGTAGAATATTTGTATAAGTAAAGTCTAACTCAAATTGAGAGTAGGCACCTTCGCAGACCACGTCCTTCATCTCCCAGCCCAGATCATTAACAATATCGATTAATTCTTTCAGAAACTCCATCGAGTCAATTGAGTACTCAACATCATATCCAAAGGCCTGCCTTCTTGGTCTCAGGCCTTCACCTGGAAGTGGGTCATCATCAATCGCCTTGACTGGCTGACCATCTTCATAACGCATTGCAATAAATTCTGGCTCAATGCCACAGAAAGCTTTATAACCAGCATCATCTGCATTTTGAACAGCTCTTTTGAGTGTCTGTCGAGGGCATAAGTTATAAGGTTCATCCTCCCACCACAAGTCAGAAAAAACCCATACGCAGGTTTTATCCCATGGGCAAATAACGAGACTATCTAGATCTGGAACTGGAATTTGATCCGAATCATTAGGCCCCAATTCTGGAACAAATGAGACTGAATGTACAGCAAATTGTGGCCCTTTTCCTGCACACAATGCTTCAAATTCTGCAAAAGGTATTGGCTTAGTTTTAGGTAGCCCAAGCATATCAATCCAACATGACAAGATATACTTAATGCCGGCTTTTTCAAGTCGCGCTTTTTCTTCAGCCACTCGCTTTTTTGAGGGCAGCGCATCCGCCATCTTTGTGTGGTAAATTTTAGTCATATTTTTCTCCTTCTATTTTTTGTATTCATTATCAAAGCTTCTCTTGAGACTTTAACAAGAACTGATTTTTAAATGTTGATAATCCCTTCATAACCTCAACATCTTTTATATCGTCGTTGTTAAAGCAATGTTCTTCTAGAAATTTACTTAGCGTGTCGTCACTTTCTGATGCAATCTCCACTAGTAAGTCATATCGCCCAGTAACCCACATAATAAAAACAATTTCATTACAATTTTCAAGTCTTTTAGCTACGAGGCTTGGACTTGAGCTAGATGCAACTTTGATCCCTAACATGGAATCAGTTGAATAATTGATAGCCGAGCGGTCGACAAGAGCTTTGATTTGCAAAACGCCGGCATCCTTCATTCGGTTAACTCGATTTCTAACCGTGCCTTCAGAAATATTCAGACTATTAGCGATCTCTTTAAAAGGTAATCGCCCATCTAATTCAAGTAAATCAATAATTTGTTGATTTAATTTATCCTTAAGGGTGTCTCGTGTCGGCAGCTGTGAACTTAAATCACTTGCTTTATCATTAACTTGATTTAAATTAATTAAACGACTACTCGAGTTACTCATCTTAATAGCCTAATTTTGTGGCATATCTTCTGGATCTATTCCAGGAACAAACGTTATGCCAGCTTGCTGCTTCCAATCATGAGGATAGGCCGCATAAAAAATGACGCACTTCTCATCACACTCATAGGCAATCGAATTATCTTTTGGTACATATAGCACATCACCAGGACTGCATTCATAAGCTACGCCATCACAAGTCAACCTAAATGTACCTTCCATGCAGTAAATAATCTCATCACACGTCAGCTCCCAAGGAACAGATACTTCGTTTAAAAAATTTAGACCGCCACACATCGTGTCACTTACAGCGCTTGTAACAAATGGTTTGATATAACTTTTACCTGGCTCTAAGGTGTGCAGGCGGTGCTCAATTTCACTAAATTTGTATAATTGTGGTTTATTCTCTTTCATTATTTTTCCTTATTCAGTTAGTTCAAGTTTTTCATTTAATTCGACAACGTATCCATCTGGATCCTCAATGAATGCGAGTATTCGAGTGCCAGCATTCATCGGCTTTGCTGGACTCAGTATTTTGGCTCCACTGGCTTCTAAATCCTCAACAGCCTTATAAACGTCTGGCGTTTCAATGCAGATATGACCCCATCCATTTCCTTTGTCATAGTGAGCCTCTTGATCCCAGTTATGAGTGAGCTCCAGTGCTGGAAATTCTATCTCTGGCCCGTACCCTACAAACGCATTAGTGTATCGCCCTCCCGGGTAGTCCGTTTTTCTGAGAACATTCATTCCCAGTATGTCGCAATAAAAGTGGATTGATTTATCTAAATCCAGTACCCGCATCATCGTGTGTGCTAATCTATAGTCACTATTAAAATTTTCATCTGCCATCATTACTCCTCATTAATAATATTTATTTGGTTACAGCATCAGCAATCATTTGCTGAAAGGCTCTGACACTATCCTCCCAGAAGGGAGAAAGTAAACCGCCATTCTTTGAAGCTGGGGACAATCTTCCGAGCTGCATTTTTTCACAAATCGCATGATCTTCTTTATGAACATCCCACCACAACTTCTTAATCTCCTCTACACTTTTATCCGAAATAGCTTTCCCATCTGTTGTGTAGATAACTCTTTTTTGAAGGGTGTGTCCAGAATCAGTTGGTACATTTAAATAAACCCCAATCTGATCAGGGAAATATCGCCCAATTATAAAATTTGGAAATAGGGTGAGGTATCTTGAGCTGACAGACAAACTTCCCTCAACTTTATCATTTTCATCCAGATCAATTGCACTTCCAACACAGACACCATCGACAATTGTGTAGTGATCTTCAAGTGGCTGATTCGTTGTGGTTCTATGAACAAACTGAACATGGTAAGGCTCTATGAAATTTTCCATTAAAAATTTCCAGTTTGTCTCTATCTCACCAAAATCAAGAGTTGCAACAGGATTCATTTTTTTAAAGTCTATGTCTTGAAAGTTATTAATTAATGGCTTAGCGTATTCCTCAAAATCTTGAGATTCACTATTCAAATTAACAAATATCCAATCATGCCAGATTGCAATTTTGACAGAATGAAGTCCATGCTCTGTCATATTAAATCCTTCAGGTTGGTGCTCTCTCCCTCCAAAAAAAGGAGTGGCGCAAAGATCACCGTCTAGATTATAGGTCCATGAATGATATGGGCAAGATAGCATTGAACCAACATTGCATGCCTCATCAACAATTTTAAGGCAACGATGTGAACAGGAATTATGAAATGCATTGATACTTCCGTTAACGTTCTTAATCAGAAGCACTGGCTGACCAGCAACATTTACTGGAACTGCATCGCCAGGTTCATTAAATTCATGAGCAAAGCCAACAAATACCCAATTATTTGAGAAGACAGTTTGACATTCAGTTTTATAAAATTCTTCACTGGTATAAGCCATGCTTGGTAAACCATGCTTTAGGGCACCTTCTTTATTAAAAGAAGAAAGGTTATCTGTAATGAATGATGAATCCATATTTAGAATTTGATTATTAAGTATCAAGATTATAAACCCAATTATTGCATATTAAGTAATTACTTGATAATTAGTTGGCAATATGGTCATTATTTAATTAAAAATTGATTAATATGTAAATATGTTTGGTATTATTTGAATGAATGAAGTCAGATAAATTATTGGGGAATAGAGGTTTGAGCATCAAAAAAAATAGCACAGATATTAATCTAAAAGGTTTTTCAGGCTATGAATTAAAACATTCTAAAGAGATAGATGATGAAATCGCACGGATTGGTCCAGGAACTAAAGCAGGTGAATACTTCAGAAGATACTGGCATCCAATTTTTATTTCATCAGAACTTGGAGACCTTCCTGTAGCAATAAAAATCCTAGGTGAGGAGTTAGTTTTATTCCGAGACCAGAGTTTACAGTTAGGCTTAGTTCACAAGCATTGCCCACATCGACAAGCGTCACTTGAATTTGGAATTTGTCAAAAAACAGGTATTAGCTGCTGCTATCATGGGTGGCATTTTGATGTTGATGGTTCCATTTTAGAGGTGCCAGGACAGCCAGAGCATACTCAAGACTTTATAAAGCAAAAGGTAAGACTTGGTGCTTATCCAACTCATGAATTCAAAGGTCTTATTTTTGCCTATCTAGGGCCAATAGAAAAAAAGCCTGAGTTTCCTAACTACGACAGTCTAGATTTTGATGGCATGGAAATGGTTCCATACAAGGCTCCATTTGATTGCAATTGGCTTCAAGTACTTGATGCAATAGTTGACCCAATACATACATCATTTCTTCACTCTAATATGAGTCGTCAACAGTTCTCTGAAGGTTTTGGTGAAGTAGGCCAAATTGATTTTTTTGAACGTGATAATTGGATTCTTGGATGCAACACAAGAAGGGTGGGGGACAATGTCTGGTTTAGAGTTAATGAGGTTGTTCTGCCAAACTTTACGCAAGCCGGCGCAGCATTTGCGGCTGATGGAACCAGGCAAATACTTTATGGGCGCAGCTCATTCACAAGATGGGTTGTCCCAGTTGATGATGAAACTACCATTTGCTATGCATGGGCAAATTTTGGTGAACGGGGTGACCCTCAAGAATACAATACTCCAGAGGGTCCAGAACTTATTGAGCAAGGTGAGATATTCGATCGTCCTTATGAGCAGCGCCAAAGATTTCCAGCAGATAGAGAGGCATGCGAGGGCATGGGTCCAATCAATATTCATAAAAATGAAAACTTACTGGCTAGTGATCAGGGCGTTGCAATGATGCGCCAAAAAATTAGGGAACAAATCAGAAGTCTAGATGCAGGCAAAGAGCCATTAAAAGTAACCGAATTAAAAGACTCGCCTATACCAACCTACGGGGGAGATTCAGTAATTAATATTCCAAGCAGTGTTCAAGATGAAAATGACTTCTTCAGCAAACTTGCTCATGAATTCATTAAAATTCAGTTTGAAGTAGATGGAAAATCTGAAAAAGAGAGAGTTGAAATCGTCACAAATAAATTAAAAGAAATTCAGTCAAGAGAAAATCCTTAAACTCATGCAAAACAAGCTATGAAGAGTGATAAAAAAATAAGAGTTCATTTTAAGAGTAATCATGCCAATCCTGATTCATTCCCTCCAACTATAGAGGGAGAGAATGTTTTTGCAATGACTAAAGAGCGGTTCGATAAAGCAATTACAAATTACCCTGACCTCATCCATAAGATTGAACCTATTTTTGACTGGGATCTTGATAACTTTTATGAGTCCATGAAGACAGCTGAAGTCCTTGTTTGCTGGGATTTTCCGACTGAAAATCTATCGGAAATTGCTCCTAATTTAAAGTGGATACATATCATTGGTGCTGGGGTTGAGCATTTATGTCCGATGGATTGGGTTCCTGAAAATGTCTCTGTTGTAAATAATAGAGGTGTTCATTCTGCTAAGGCTGGAGAGTTTGGACTGATGAGCGTTCTAATGCTGCACACTCATATTCCTGAAATAGTCAGAAATCAACAGAGTAATCATTGGGAGTCTCTATACTCTTCTCCCATCGTCGGAAAAACTTTACTTGTTATTGGAGTTGGAAACATTGGTTATGCGGCTGCTCAAAAGTGTAAGCTTCTTGGAATGAATGTGATTGGTGCGAGTCGTCACGGAAAAGATCTAGATGATATTGACCAAATGGTCACTCAAGATGAGCTCGATGAAGTACTTCCCCTTGCTGACTATATATTTATGTCAACGCCAAACACAAAGGAGACTTATAACCTTTTGGATAAAAGACGTCAATCGTTAATGAAGCCTGGAGTAGGAATCATTAATGTTGGTAGAGCGGCAACAATGGACTATGACGCGCTTGTTGATAACTTAAACTCTGGCCACATTAAGGCAGCAATCATTGACGTGTTTGACCCTGAACCTCTTCCATCAGATTCTAAGCTGTGGACTACACCTAACCTTATGGTTATGCCTCACATCTCAGCCGATGATGGTGACACCTATATCCCACTGACGCTCGATTTGGTGATGATGAATATGCGCAGATATATTGCACATGAGGGCCTTAATAATCTCGTTAACCCTGAATTAGGTTACTAAAACTTTGAAATCCTCTGCAGCTTTTTGAGAGACACTTTTAAGGCACCCATAAGGGTCCTCAAAAGCCTTTTCAATTGAAAACTTTGCATTAACAATGCCGTACGAGTTAGTTACATTGAACTTTTGATTAAAAGTTTTTGGATCATCAACTGAGCCTGCAATGACAATAACTTTGCAGTTCAACTGATTTGCATATTTAATAACGCCAATTGGAGCCTTGCCTCTTTTGCTTTGACTATCAATCCGGCCCTCCCCAGTAATCACTAGATCTGCATCCAATAAATATTGATTAAAGTTGAGCGCCTCGAGGACAATGTTAATTCCGCTCTTAAGTTCTGAATTTATGAAAGCTGAAATGCCAAAACCTAGCCCGCCAGCAGCACCGAACCCAGGCCGATCATTTAACTGACTGCCTAACTGACTTGAGATGATCTCATAATAGTTAGTCATGATTGACTCTAGCTCTTCAATCATTTTATTGCTCGCGCCCTTTTGCGCTGCAAAAACTTTAGAGGCGCCTTTTTCTCCTAAAAGCGGGTTATCTACATCACAGGCTATCTCGATAGATGTGTTCTTTATTCGTGTATCTATATGATTGAAATTAATATCAGATAACAAGCTTAGAGTTTCAAAATGACCATTCAATTCATTGCCTTCAGAGTCCAAAAACTGAACACCGATTGCCCTTAAAAATCCATATCCTCCATCATTAGTAGCGCTTCCTCCAAGACCAATAATGATTTTTTTTGCTCCTTTATCTAGCGCGGCGACTACAAGCTGTCCGACTCCAAAACTGGAAGCAGTCATTGGGTTTCTTTTGTTTGCTTGAACTAAATGCAAGCCACATGCTTCTGCAATCTCAATCACAGCTGTTTTTGAGTTTCCAAGCATCCCCCACTTAGCACTTGTGATATTACCCATTGGCCCTTCGACCTCTGAGAACTCAAAACTTCCATCAGTTGCTCTTACCATTGCCTCGACTGTGCCTTCACCACCATCAGCGATTGGAATCTTAATGATTTCAGCCTCTGGAAAAACATTTTGAAAGCTTGACTCAATAGTACTGGCAACCTCAAATGCTGAGAGTGTTTCTTTAAAAGAATCAGGAGCTATGACTATTTTCATAATATGTAATTAGTTTAGATAGCTCAAATTGATAGGAGCTCTACACGGTTTTTAAAAAACTCTAAAGCCTCAGGGTTTGCAAGCGACTCCTTGTTTTTAATCTCACGCCCGTGCACTATATCACGAACCGAAATCTCTACGATTTTTCCGGATTTTGTTCTAGGAATATCACCAACTTCTAATATCTTTGCTGGAACATGTCTCGGTGTGCACTCTGTGCGGATAGTTGACTTAATCCCCTTAATGAGAACATCTGTAAGCTCCTGCCCTTCGCGCATCTTCACAAAAAGCACAACACGTACATCATTTTTCCATTCCTGCCCAATCACGATGCTCTCAAGTACCGCCTCAACTTTATCTACTTGACGGTAAATCTCTGCAGTACCAATGCGAACACCTCCAGGATTAAGGACCGCATCCGAACGCCCATAAATCACAACGCCGCCATGCTCTGTGATTTCCGCAAAATCACCATGGGCCCAAACATTTTCAAAATTTTCATAGTAGGCAGAATGATATTTCTTATCTCCCTCATCACTCCAAAAGAACACCGGGCGAGATGGGAATGATTGTGCACAAATAAGCTCACCACGCTCTTGATGAACAGATTCACCTTCATCAGTCCAAACTTGCACATCCATGCCAAGCCCAGGCGCTTGTATTTCACCCCGATAAACCGGCAGGATCGGCACGCCCAAAACAAAGCATGAGACAATATCTGTACCTCCAGAGATCGATGCGAGATGCAGATCATCTTTAATCTCAGAATACACAAAATCATAACCTTCTGCAGAAAGCGGTGATCCGGTTGAAGCCATGCCACGAAGCGCCTCAAGATTGTGTTCAGATTTCGGAGAGAAGCCCACTTTTTGTAACGCCTCAACATACTTAGCTGAAGTGCCAAATAACGTAAATTTTTCAGCCTCTGCAAAATCCCAAAGTGTTCTCGGTCCTGGATAAAATGGTGAGCCATCATATAGCATTACCGTTGCCTTACTAGCTAAAGCTGAAACCAACCAGTTCCACATCATCCAAGAACAAGTTGTGAAATAAAATACTCGATCATCTTCGCGAACATCGGCATGTAGCTGAAGCTCTTTAAGATGCTGTAAAAGTGTGCCTCCGTGGCCATGGACTATGCACTTAGGCGCGCCCGTCGTGCCTGAAGAATAGAGTATACAAAGTGGATGATCAAAAGGGACATGCGTAAACACGACTTCATTCTCTGGTTGGTTTGATAACACCTCCAAAAGAGTTGAACAGCTCTCTATATCGCCCTGATATGTTTGAATATATTCAACCATTATGATATTTTCGATTGAAGGTAAATTATCTAAAAATCCCTTAACTCTCTCAATTGTGTCATGCGCTTTTCCATTGTAATAATAGCCATCAACAACAAAAATCAACTTGGGCTCAATCTGCCCAAAACGATCCAAAACACCTTGCTTACCAAAATCAGGCGAGCAGCTAGACCAAATCGCTCCAATTGAACTTGTAGCGAGCATACCAATAATAGCCGCAGGATGATTTGGGAGAAAGGCTGCAACTCGATCTCCTGGGCCAACACCACAAGCCTTCATATGTGCTTGAACTTTGGCAACTTGCTCATAGAGATCATTAAAAGAAAGGCGTAATTCGACCTTGTTCTCACCTCGAAAAACGATCGCATCTGCTTTGTCGCGACGTGCCAGCATAGTTTCAGAAAAATTTAAGGACGCTTCAGGAAACCATTTGGTATCAATCATCGACTCGCCCACTCGCACAGGGCCTGAAAAATCACCTATAGCACCGCAATAATCCGCAACCAATCGCCAAAACTTATCAGAGTGATCAATAGAATACTGATGCAAATCCCAATAATTTGAAAAGTCTAGACCTGCTTTCTGGTTCGCATGACTTAAGAGCTTTGTGATATTCGCGTTACGAATTTGAGACTCATTTGGTTTCCAGATCGGTGAATCCACTGATTCCTCCTCAAACAATACCGATAATTGTTTTAATTATACTTTTTACCCCATCGTTCTAGAGAAATGGTTGCAATAAAAATGATAAACATACCGACCCACTGACTCATCCCAAGGGCATCTTGCAAAAGCATCACACCTAAAAGTATTGTAAATACTGGCTCTAGATACATTACGTTAGATGTCCTAACAGGCCCAATGAGAGAGATTGATTTAAAGAAAAAATAGAAGCCTCCACTCATTCCCATTGCGGAGAGAATACTCCACATGAGCATTTCAGATGAGACCGATGCAATTGGATCCGAATTCAGGATAAAGTATATGGATACAAATATTAATGAAGGCAAGACTGTTATGTATTTAACGAGTCCCCAACCAGACTCAACGCTATCGTGCCTGGATAGAATGTTGACTGTGACTTGAGCGCAGGAGGCAACCAATCCCCAAAATATGCCCCACAAATTCCAATCACTTGAGTCGCCCTGAACCAAAACCCAAATACCAAATAGCGAAACTAATAGAGCGGCAACTGATAAAAGATCAATGGATCTACTTTTGATAAGAGAATTTACAAAAAAGGTAATGATAGGGAACGTGTAAATCACGACTACAGCAAGGCTCAGCGGAATTAACTTGATTGAATACATGTAAGAAGAAATAAAGAGGGCCTGGAACAGACTTATTAAGATGAGTCTAGTATGAGCTGATCTACTTTTAGCTTTCTTAGGTGACTTATTTAGAATGCTTGCAAATATAAAGGTGCTGACATAGCGTACCGAGAGAAGAAGGAATACAGTTCCTCCGACTCCATAAAAATACGGGACTACTGTAGCAGCAAGAGAGAAAAAGAATGCCGCTAATATTGCCGTGATAACGCTTGCCGATAGATTATTGGACACAGTAAGTTAAGAATCACAAATGATAAGAGCCTGCATTTTAAGTCTCTTGAAGATAGAACGTCAAGGAATAAATTTAATTTAGCCCTTAATCCTTTTCATTATTGATTCAGGATCGTTGGTGGTAATTGAACTTGCTCCCCACTCGATTAACTTTAATGCGATATCTGCATCATCTATCGTCCAAGAGTGATACTCTAAGCCAGCATCAATCACTTTATCCACAAATAATTTTGAAGATTCATTGTCAGTTGAGATTCCATTCGCATTTATCTCTAAAGCCTCATCAATTAATCTATCAAAATCTCGGCCATCCTCACAAGAATAAAGAAAAAATCCTTTGTAAACTGGATTTAATGCCTTTAACTCTTTTATCACATCAGAATGAAATGAAATAACCACTATATCATCTGGACTCATTTCAGAATTGGAAAGCTGATTCAAAAGCGGAGAGAGAATTTCAGGGCCACACTTGATTTCAATGAAAATTTTCTTTCCTTTTGGAGCGCTCTGGATTACCTCAGACAATGTCGGAATTTTTAGATTGAGATTAGAGTCTCCTTTAGAACTTAGTTCTAATTCTTTTAAATCTTTAAGAGTTGAGTTGTGGATCACCGCCTTAGTGTTGCAGACTCTCTCAGTGTCATCATCATGGATACAAATAATTTCACCATCTTTAGTTAAATGGAAGTCGCCTTCGATTCCATCAACACCGAGCTCCCAAGATGCCTCAAAGGCTGGCAGAGAGTTTTCAGGGAATGTAAATGAGACTCCACGATGCGCAATAATCATAAAGCCATTCTACAGAAAATCTAATAAAAACTTGGGTCAGTTAGAAGAGTGAAACAGATAGATTCATCCAAAAACTCGGCATTAAGCCAATGATTAATATCAGGATACCATTTAAGGACAGAACAACCTTTAGATCAATTGGAGCGGAGACAATAATTTCTTTATCTGACTCGTCAAAGTACATG
Source organism: Candidatus Pseudothioglobus singularis PS1 (assembly GCF_001281385.1). Classification (NCBI taxonomy): domain Bacteria; kingdom Pseudomonadati; phylum Pseudomonadota; class Gammaproteobacteria; family Pseudothioglobaceae (SeqCode); genus Pseudothioglobus (SeqCode); species Pseudothioglobus singularis (SeqCode). Next base: position 368,586 of record NZ_CP006911.1, on the reverse strand, counting down.
GTTTTAATGACTTGTAAATAATAATAAGCACTGATGACTGCAAAAATAACTGCTACGACTGCCAGAATGACGTAACCCTCAGATATCACCTGTTGAAGGATAAATAGCTTAGAATAAAACCCAATAAAAGGAGGAACTCCTGCCATTGACAGCATTACCACAAGCATAATTAGAGCAAACCATGGAGAGTGCTTACTAAGGCCTTTAAAGTCTGAAACTTGGTCAGCTTCAAAACCATTTCTATTCAGCGCTATGATGGACCCAAAAGCTGCTAGACTCATTAGAATATAAGCCAATACATAAAATACAGCTGAACCATAACCCTCTAAAACTCCTGTCATAAAGCCCAGGAGTACAAACCCTACATGCGATATAGTTGAATAAGCGAGCATTCTTTTAATATTCACTTGAGTCAATGCAACTAGCGATCCGATAGCAATGGAAAGGACAGCTAGGATCATAAATAAATCAGCCCAATACTGCTGAAAATTACCCAAACCATCAATAAGCAGTCGAACTAATAAGGCAACTGCCGCAATCTTTGGAACCGTTGATAGAAACATTGTGACTGAAGTAGGTGAGCCTTGATAGACATCTGGCACCCACATATGAAAAGGAACTGCACCAAGTTTGAAAGCAACACCGATTACAAGAAAAACTAGACCAAAATTAAGAATCAATGTTTCTTGAGATTCTAGTGTGGATGAACTTGCAAAATTTGATATCTGGGCAATATCTAAGCCACCAGTTATGCCATAGATCATCGACATTCCATACAGCAGCAAGCCTGAAGCAATAGCACCTAAAACAAAATACTTTAATGCTGCCTCAATCGCAAAGGCTCTATCCCTTGCAGTTGCTATAAGTGCATAAAGTGAGAGTGACATTATTTCCAATCCCAAATACAAAGTAAGGAGGCTATGTCCAGATATCATAATCATCATTCCAAGGATGGACATTAGCGCAAGAATGAAATATTCGTTCCTTAATAGCTCATGGACTATAAGGTATTGACGAGAGTAAACAAGCGCAATCACTGAAAACCCAAGAACAAATACTTTAAAGGTTGAGCCTAAATTATCCAGCACGAATGTCCCAGAGAAAATAGTTGCGCTCTCACCAATTAGATTAAACGCAAGAAAACCTGTAATTATTAGCGCCAATTGAGACAAATGATAAGAATATTTTTTGTATTTCTCACTAACAAATAAATCAAATAATAAAATAAAAGAAATTGCGCTTAGGAGAAAAAGCTCCGGCAAAATAAAGATTAGTTCTGAAACATTAAAGTTAAAATTCATCATAATATAGCTGGTATTTTAGTCGTAAGGGACTGCTCTAAAAGGTTTGCGATAGAAATATGCATTACCTCAATTACGGGCTGAGGATAAATACCCATCCACAATACCGCCACCGCAAGAATTGAAAGGACACCAAATTCTCTGGCGTTAACATCACTCAGCGTTTTTACATCTGGATTGACAATTGGTCCCCAAAATACCCGTTTAACCATCCATAGTGTATATGCCGCACCAACTATCAGAGTCATAGCAGCTAAAAATGCGTACCAAAAATTTGCTTGAAGCGCACCTAGGATGACCATAAATTCTCCAACAAAACCGGAGGTACCTGGGAGTCCAGCATTTGCCATTGCAAACAAAACAGCAAAACCTGTAAATTTTGGCATTGAATTGACAACACCACCGTAAGTAGAAATTTCCCTGGAATGAAGACGATCATATAGCACGCCAACTACCAAGAACATAGCGGCAGATATGAAGCCATGAGAAACCATTTGAATCATTGCTCCCTCTAGCCCAAGGTATGCACTTTCAATACTTGCTCCAGCAATCGATATAAGTTCACCATTTGAGTCCATTTTCATAATTGAGAATAAAGCGAAGACACCTAAAGTAACGAACCCCATATGAGAGATTGAGGAGTAAGCAATTAATTTCTTCATGTCTTTTTGAACTAAAGCAACGAAGCCAATATAGACAATGGCAATTAATGAGAGCACGATGACAACAAAAGAAAAATAGGATGATGCATCTGGCGTTATAGGTAGTGAGAATCTAAAGAATCCATAACCACCCATTTTCAACATAATAGCAGCTAGAATTACTGAGCCCCCTGTTGGTGCCTGAACGTGGGCATCAGGAAGCCATGTATGAACTGGAAACATTGGAACTTTGACCGCAAATGCAAGGAAAAATGCCCAAAAAATCCAGCTCTGCTGACTCAATGTTAATGGCAAAGAATGCATATCAGAAATAGCAAATGAACCACCAAGGTTGTACATATAAATGAGTGAAACAAGCATAAATACCGAACCTAGGAATGTGTACAAAAAGAACTTAATTGCGGCATAAACACGATTTTGACCACCCCAAACTCCTATGATTAGAAGCATTGGTATTAATGAAGCTTCCCAAAAAACATAGTAAAGCATTGAGTCCATTGCTGAGAAGACACCAATAATGATCCCCTCCATCATTAAAAATGCAGCCATGTAATCAGCCACCCTATTTTTAATAACCTCCCACCCAGCAATGATGACCAATATTGTAGAAAAAGTAGTCAAGATAATCAAAGGCATTGAAATTCCATCTATTCCCAGATGATAAAAAATATTAAACTGAGAAATCCAGCTCATTTTTTCAACAAACTGCATCGATGATGTATTTGTATCAAAGTCTAAAAACAAATTTATAGATAAAAGAAAGACGAGTATTGATATGCCAGCGCTGACCCATCTTGCAAGTTGGCTTCTATTATTTCCAATCAACAGTACTGCACCAGCTCCAAAAATAGGCAACCAAATCAAAATACTTAGCAATGAATCCATACTTCTACCTTAACTTAAAAATGAATAATCTGAAGCGATTAACACCCAACCCAAAACAAGCATCAAACTTACTATCATAAAGAATGCATAGTGGTAGACATAGCCAGTCTGAACAGGTCTTATGAAGGCGCCCAAATAACGTGTAAATTTCGCACTCCCATTGACAAGTAGCTTGTCAATTAAAGCCATATCTGAGACCTTCCAAAGGAGATTACCAATCTTAAGTGCACCCTTCACAAAGATAATTTCATTTAACTTATCAAAGCCATAAAGAGAGTTCAGCACATAGTTGGTTCTCTTGAGTTTAGACTGAATCATCTCTGCCCAATCAGTTCGATACAAACAAAACACCCACGCTGTAATACCGCCGCCAATCATCATCCAGAATGGAAGTGTAACTACAGAATGAGTTATGAGTGCGAATGCAGAGTGGAAATGACTTTTAAGTTTGTCTAAAGCATGGTGCGATGAATCGATAGTAATTGCATTTTCTAGCCATCCGCCAAATAACATGGGCTCAATAGTAAAGTAACCTATTACAACTGAGGGTATTGCAAGGAGAACTAGGGGTACCGTTATTGATGGAGCAGTCTCATGAAGGTGCTCCTCAGTATGGCTATCAACTCTAGATTCACCATGAAAAACTAAGAACAATAATCTCAAACTATAAAAGGCAGTTATAAATACGCCCAGCACAACAGCGAAGTAGGCCCATCCTGCAAAAGGCAAATCAGAATAATGTACGGCTTCAATAATCATATCTTTTGAATAGAAGCCTGCAAATCCAGGGAATCCGATTAAAGCCAACGTACCTAGAAGCGAGGTCATATAAGTGATAGGCATTTTCTTTCTGAGGCCACCCATTTTTCTGATATCTTGTTCGTGGTGCAGAGCGACAATGACAGAACCAGCTGCCAAAAAAAGTAACGCTTTAAAAAAGGCATGCGTCATGAGGTGAAATATCGCAACAGAGTAGGCGCTGACTCCAAGTGCAACAGTCATATAGCCAAGCTGAGAGAGGGTTGAATAAGCAACGACTTTTTTAATGTCATTTTGAACAATTCCAAGCAATCCCATAAATAATGCAGTGATTGCACCGATAACCATAACAACTGTCAATGCTACATCACTTAATTCAAATAGAGGTGACATACGAGACACCATGAATATACCTGCAGTAACCATCGTTGCAGCGTGAATCAACGCTGAGATTGGCGTTGGGCCTTCCATTGATCCTGGCAGCCAAACGTGGAGTGGGACCTGGGCCGACTTGCCCATTGCTCCAACAAAGAGTAGAAGACATACAACCGTTATAGCAGAAAAATCACCAAATAATGTTTGCCCTACAATGAGCTCTTTTTGACTGAATGTTTCAGCATAGTCAAGCGTTCCAAAAAACATTAGAACGAAGGCAATTCCTAAAAGGAAGCCAAAGTCTCCAACACGGTTCACAAGGAAAGCTTTAAGATTTGCTTCAATCGCTGATTCTTTGTGATGCCAAAATCCAATCAAAAGATAAGACACCAATCCAACAGCCTCCCATCCAAAGAAGAGCTGCATGAAATTGTTTGAGATTACAAGGGTAAACATTGCAAAAGTAAAAAGGGATATGTAACTAAAAAATTTAGTGTAGCCCTTATCATCATGCATGTAGCCAATGGTGTATATATGGACCATTAGAGAAACAAATGAAACAACGACCAGCATCACCGCGGTAAGATTATCGACTAGAAACCCTACACTAATATTGAGGCTTCCAATTTGCATCCATGTGTATATATTTTGGTTAAAAATATCAGCATCATTTAAAACGTGGTGATTGAATACATATAGAGATAGAACAGTAGAAATAGCAACGCCCAGAATGGTAATAGAATGAGATAACTTTCTGCCTAATTGATTGCCTGCAAGTCCTACAATCAGAGAGCCAATCAAGGGTGCTAGAACAATGGTCAAGTAAATATTAAGCATCACTACCCCTTCAAAGTATTAGTGACATCAATATCTATCGAGCCACGATTTCTGTACATCAATGTCAAAATCGCAAGGCCAATAGCAACCTCTGCTGCAGCCACTGTCAAAATAAAGAATACAAATATTTGTCCAGACAGATCTGAGCCATAAAAAGAAAAGGCAATAAAGTTTGTATTAACTGCCGCCAAAATTAACTCAACACACATCAATATCATGATGATGTTTGTTCTATTGATAAATATTCCAGCAAGACCAATACAAAAAACAATTGAGCTGAGAATCAGGTAGTCAGAAAGTGCTATCATTTTGACTCCTTAACTTTATCTTTATTGATAGTAGCAAACTTCATCCTATCTTTTGCTTGAACGTTGATTTGCTCTGAAATAATTTGTTTCTTACTATTAATCTGATTCCTGTGAACTAGGGTTATTGCTGCAATAATTGCAATCAATAGAAGTATCGCTGCGAGTTCAAATGGATAGACATAGATTGTATAAAGCTGCTCAGCAATAGCAGTAATATTGCTATAAGATGAACCATGTTTTTCTGGCATTCCTACTACCTCAAGATCGAAAGGACCAGCGTTCAAAACTAGGGCCATTTGAACAATGACTACAATGGATACAAAAATACCCAGAGGAAGATAACGCGTAAACTGAGCTCTAAGTGTTGACTGCTCTGTGTCCAGCATCTTGATTACAAACATGAAAAGAACCATAACAGCACCCACATAAATCAATATGAGTGTGATAGCCAAAAACTCTGCTTCAAGAAGTAGCCAGAGACTTGCTGCACTGAAAAAAGTCAGGATGAGCCAGAGTGCTGCTTTTGCAGTATTTCTAGAGGTAATCATCACAAATGAGCTCACGACAAAGAAAAACGAGAACACATAAAATAAGATTGATGTAAATTCCATAACAGCCCTTACCTATATTTGGAGTCTTCTAATCTAGCCTTATTAATGGCCTCTTCATTTTCATCGCCAATAGCTAATAGGCTTTTTTTATCAATAATACTTCCCTCTCTTGACTCGAATGCATAATCAAAGATATGCGTCTCAACAATTGCATCAACTGGGCATGCTTCTTCACAAAAACCACAAAAAATACACTTAAATAAATCAATATCATATTGGGTTGTTCTTCTCGTTCCATCTTCTCTCATTTCTGAGTCAATTGTGATTGCATTTGCTGGGCAGACTGCTTCACACAGTTTGCATGCTATACATCTCTCTTCACCATTTGGATAACGACGCAAGGCATGAAGGCCCCTAAATCTAGGAGAAATCGGTGTTCGCTCCTCAGGGAATTGGACAGTGATTTTTTTATTAACAAGCTCTTTACTTGTGACCTTGAGGCCAGTTCGTAGCTCACCAAGGCTAAAGTCATTCACTAATTTTTTAACTTTATTGATCATTTCTCATTCTCCTTAAAACCAAGGTCCAATATTTAATTGAGTCATCAATGCCACGACAAATATCCAAACAATTGTCAATGGCAAGAAAACCTTCCAACATAATCGCATAATTTGGTCATACCTAAATCTAGGGAATGAGGCACGTATCCAAAAATACAAGAATAAAAAGAAACTCATCTTAGCCAAAAGCCAAATTAAATCCGGAACAAATGCAAACCAACTCTCAAGATATGGAATGCCATCAAATGGGGAATGCCAACCACCAAAGAATAACAAAACCGCAAGCATAGCCATGAATATCATGTTGAAGTATTCAGCCATAAAAAATAATGCAAAAGGCATTCCAGAATACTCTACATGCGTTCCTCCAACAATTTCTGACTCACCCTCTACAACATCAAAAGGCGCTCTATTCGTCTCAACTAATGCACCAATCCAGAATACGATCATCATTGGAAATAATGGAATCCAATACCAATTCAATATACCGCCAGATTGACTTTCAACCACAGTATTCAGGTTGACTGAACTCGCAATCATGACTACCGTTACTAAAACAAAACCTATAACAAGCTCATAAGAGATAAGAAGCGCTGTACTTCTTAGCGCTCCTAAAAGAGGATATTTTGAATTAGAGGCCCAGCCTGCGAGAACAATACCGTATACACCCACTGATCCAATTGCCATCACATAAAGCAGACTTATATCTAGGTTGGCAATATAAAAATCCTCACCAAAAGGAACTACTGCCCAAACTGCGACTGCTGGCACAAATGCTAAAACAGGTGCCAATAAAAATAGGTAAATGTTTGACTTTGAGGGAAAAATAATTTCTTTAAATAGCATCTTAAAGACATCTGCAAATGGCTGCAGAAGGCCAAATGGGCCAACACGATTAGGCCCAATTCTTAGCTGCATAAAACCAATCACTTTTCTTTCTGCATAGGTCATATACGCCATCGCAATAATTAAAGGAAAGATCAATGCTAAACCTTTAATTACAATAATTATTACGTCTGCTAAGCCGCCATTAAACCAAGGTATTAAGTGGTGAATAAGCTCGACGAATGATTGCCACATAACCGATTCCCCCTAAACCCTTCTGGCCTGACTAGTGTGAACAAAAACACAATCTTCTGCGACATCATCTGAGATTGAGACTGGCACTCCTAGGTAAAGATCATCTTGGCTAAGACTTAATTTCTTTGCTGTTGACTTTGCAATATATGCACTATTAATCTTTCCTATGTTTGACTCCTGAAGAGCTTTTGCTCTTCGAGTCACATTATCAATTGCGTAAGGAGCATACTGCCATAGCGTTGTAATATCTGAGTCTTCAAAACTCTCTGTAAAGGAGCCATTAATTTGGGTCTGCACCTTTGAGGATAATAGCGCTTCTTCTGCTACCTGTGATGAATCTACAAAGCTGAAGCCTTCTAGCTCAAGCAAATCTGCCATTACTTTGATAATTTTCCATCCAGGCTTAGAGTCTCCAGGACTTTTAACAGAGGCACTAAATGACTGAGCTATTCCATCAAAGTTGATATGAGTTCCAGATGTTTCATAAAAAGAAGCCATAGGGAGAATAACATCAGCACTTAAAAGGGTTGATTGATCTTCAAAACTTGTTAGTGAAACAACAAAGACGTCATCCTTGTTAAATAAACCCATTGCTAGCTTTGGATTAAAAAAGTCATACTGACTGTCTACATCCATTAATAAGAATGCTTTGCAACTCTCAGTGAGCATAGAGGAGGCATTCATTCCCTGATTAGTTGGAATAAAGCCAACTTTTTCAGCAGAATGAGCATTACCTGAAAGCGTCAAATTAGCAATTTTTGAATTTGAAATTTGTGCAATTTGAGAGACAGTATTAATAATTACTGAGTTACTAGGATTACTCTTTAGATGTTCTCCTAAAACAATTACTCCATTTTCAGAAGCAATTAAATCATTGGCAATCTTGTCATGCTCATCACTGGAGTTAACCTTTGATAGCTGTTCAGGCAAATCAGCCTTTGTCTTTAGATAGAGAGACTTAAGAATAGACTGAAGAGCTGGTAATAATGCTTGCGGAGCGCTCAAAAGGTCTATTTTTGTCTTAAAGTTAAAATCAAATTTCTTGCTATTAATTGTGTTGACCGTTGCGCCATTAATAACTGCCTTCCTAATACGATGGTTAATCATAGGCTGCTCTAAACGTGTATATGAACTCAAGATTAATGCATGATCTACTGACTCAATTTCAGATAGAGTAATACTTGAATCCATCGAACTTCCAGGACTCAAATTAGCATGATCTAATCGAAAATCAATATTTTCTGTTCCAAAGCTGCGAGCTAATTTTTGCATCAAATAGTATTCTTCGAGCGAAGCATTTTTTGAGGCCAAGACACCTAACTGCTCTGGTCTCTCTGCATTATTTTTGATCCCTTCAATTGCAAAGGCAAGTGCTTCTTGCCAGTCAACTTCCAGCCATTCACCATTTTTTTTGACTTTAGGTTTAAGTGAGCGACTCTCATGATTTAAACCCTCATATGAGAAGCGGTCTCTATCAGAAATCCATGTTTCATTTACCGAGTCATTGTCTCTAGCAACGACTCTCTTCACTTTGCCTCTGTATGATTGCGTAAAGATATTAGAGCCAACCAAATCATGTCGAGCAACACTCTGAACTGCGTTCATTTGCCAAGTTCTTGCTTCATACCTGAAAGGCTTTGAAGTGAGAGCGCCCACTGGACAAACGTCAATCATATTACCTGAAAGCTCTGACTGAATACCTTCCGTCAAAAAAGGTTCAATTTTTACACCTTCGCCTCTGCCGGTTCCACCCATCTCCACAATACCAGCGACTTCAGCACCAAATCTTACGCAGCGGGTGCAGTGTATGCATCTTGTCATATCTGTTTGAATGAGAGCGCCAATGCCTTTATCTGGAACGATTCTTTTTCCTTCATTAAATTTCGAAACATCCGAGCCATATTCCATTGCAACATCTTGAAGTTCGCATTCTCCGCCCTGATCACAGATAGGACAATCTAAAGGGTGGTTAATCAATAAAAACTCCATGACTGCTTTTTGAGCAAACTTGGCTTTATCATTTTTTGTATGAATTTTCATACCACTCGCAGCAGGAGTTGAGCAAGCTGGTTGAGCCTTGGGCACTCCCTCAATATCGACTAGACACATCCTACAATTTGCCGCAACTGACAACTTTTTGTGATAACAAAAGCGAGGAACTTCTATTCCTTCTCTATCCGCAATAGTAATAATGGAGTCGCCTTGATTAGCGCTCAATAGCTGGCCATCAATTTCAATTTCAATTTCAGACACTTGCCACTTCCTCAATTAAATTATGTTCCACTTCAACCATGCTTCTGCCATGTTCAATATAGTACTCAAATTCTTCTCTAAAGTGTTTAATGAAGCTTTCAACAGGAGTTGCAGCTGCGTCTCCAAGAGCACAGATTGTATTTCCCATAATTTTTTCTCCAACTGACAACAGTAAATCAAGATCTTCTTTTTTGCCATTTCCGTCAAGAATTCTTTGAAGCATTCTATATAGCCAGCCTGTCCCTTCTCTGCAAGGGGTGCACTGACCACATGACTCGTCATAGTAAAAGTGTGCTAAACGTGTCAAAGTTTTAACCATGCATGTTGTGTCGTCCATAACAATGACTGAACCCGCGCCAAGCATTGATCCAGCATTTGCGATGCTATCGTAATCCATGGTCATTTGCATAGCAGTATCTGCTGTTAAAATCGGTGTTGATGAGCCCCCTGGAATAACCGCTTTAAGTTTTCTACCTTCTTTTAGTCCACCAGCCAATTCTAGTAATTTAGAAAATGGTGTACCCATTGGTACTTCAAAGTTAGCTGGCTTTTTAACATTGCCAGTCACGGAGAAACATTTCGTTCCTCCAGAATTTTCCACACCTAAGTCAGCAAACCACTGTCCACCTCTTGAAAGGATTTCAGGTACTGAAGCAAAAGTTTCAGTATTGTTAATGGTAGTTGGTTTTCCATAAAGTCCAACGTTGGCTGGAAAAGGAGGTTTAAATCTTGGCTGCCCTTTTTTGCCCTCGAGGGACTCAAGTAAAGCTGTCTCCTCTCCACAAATGTATGCACCAGCCCCAAGATGAGTATATAAATCAAAAGACACAGATCCGCCTTTAAGGTTCTTTCCAAGTAAGCCAGCCTCATAGGCATCTTTTAAGCCCTCTTCAAAGCGATAATAAGGCTCCATAAATTCACCTCGAATATAGTTGTAGCCAACTGATGCATTCATTACAAATCCAGCAATCGCCATACCCTCAATCACAGAGTGAGGATTGTATCTAAGAATATCTCGGTCATGACAAGTGCCTGGCTCACCCTCATCTGAGTTACAAACGACATATTTCTGACCCTCTTGGTTTCGAGGCATAAAACTCCACTTCAAACCGGTTGGGAAGCCAGCGCCACCTCGCCCTCTGAGTCCTGAGGTTTTTAATTCTGCAATAATTTCATCTGGTGTCATTTCACCATTAAGAATTTTGCGCCAAACTTTGTAGCCACCATGTGCTTCATAAGTTGCAAGACTTGCTGGATTCTCTTTATCTATATTCTTAAAGCAAACTTCATTCATTTTAAATCTTCCAAAATTTTATCTAGTTTATTAGTTGTTAGATGCTCATGGTATTGGTCACCAATCTGGCACATTGGGCCGCCGACACAAGCGCCCAGACATTCAACCTTCTTGACACTAACTAAACCATCTTTGCTGACCTGTCCTGTTTTAACTTCGAGCTTATCTTCTAAGTAGGAAATCAGCTCATCTGATCCATTGAGCATGCAAGAAATGTTGTGACAGAATCGAATAACATGTTTTCCAACTGGCTTATGGTTATAGTTTTCATAAAATGTTGCAACTTCTTGGACACTAATTGCTGGCATGTCTAAGTAGTCAGCAACAGCTTGCATCAAGTCACCATTTAAGCTTCCACCATTCTCTTTTTGAACAATTGTTAAAGCTTGCATGACTGCGGAACTACCGCGACCTTCTGGATATTTAGAAACCCAAAGATCAATCTCTTTTTTTGCTTGCTCAGAAATCATCGATCTACCTCACCAAAAACAATATCTTGAGAGCCAATTATAGTAACAACATCAGATAGCATATGACCTCTAGACATCTCGTCCATTGCTGCTAAATGTGCAAACCCCGGCGCTCTAATTTTAACTCTGTAAGGCTTATTTGCTCCATCTGAAACCATATAAACACCAAATTCACCTTTTGGCGCTTCTACTGCTGTATAGGCTTCTCCCTCAGGTAAGCAGTAACCTTCAGTAAATAATTTGAAGTGATGAATCAGTGACTCCATATCATCCTTCATGTCTTCTCTGTTTGGCGGCGTTACTTTGTGATCATCAGACATCACCGGTCCAGGATTAGCTTTAAGCCAAGCAACACACTGATTAATAATGTTCGTTGATTGGCGCATCTCTTCCATTCTGACTAGATATCGATCATAGCAATCACCTGTCACACCAACAGGAACTTCAAAATCTAATTTATCATAAACTGAATAAGGTTCGTTTTTACGAATGTCCCATTCAACTCCTGAGCCTCTCAACATAGCACCAGTAAAACCAAGCTGCATTGCTCTCTCTGGGGAGACTATTGCTATATTGACGAGTCTTTGTTTCCAAATCCTGTTATCAGTTAAAAGATCAGAATATTGCTGAATACTTTTTGGAAAATTCTTTGCAAAGTCCTCAATAAAGTCAAGCAGTGAGCCTTGACGGTTTTCGTTAATCTCTTTGAGTTTTTCTTCAGACCTTAATTTTGAGTCTAGATATTGAGGCATGGTATCAGGCAAGTCTCTGTAAACTCCACCTGGCCTATAATAAGTCGCATGCATCCTTGATCCACTGACAGCTTCATAGCAATCAATCAATGTTTCACGCTCACGAAAGGCATATAAAAATACGCTCATCGCGCCAACATCTAAAAGCATGAGTTCCAATCCACATCAGGTGATTCATTATTCGAGTAATTTCATCAAACATCACTCTAATGTATTCAGCACGCTCGGGGACCTTGAGTCCAAGCATTTTTTCTATACTCATCACGTATGCATGCTCATTACACATCATCGATACATAATCGAGGCGATCCATATAACCAATGGATTGGTTATATGGCTTAGATTCAGCTAATTTTTCAGTGCCGCGATGCAAAAGTCCAATGTGCGGATCTGCCCTCTCTACAACCTCACCATCCAGCTCTAGAATAAGCCTAAGGACTCCATGCGCAGCGGGGTGCTGAGGACCAAAGTTAAGCGTGTAATTTTTCATTTCTGACATACTTACTTCCTTATCACTCTTGGAACATTAACATTAGGCTCAATACTCACAGGCTCATAAACCACTCTTCCAAGCTGGTCATCGTATCTCATTTCAACTTCACCAATCATTGGGAAATCTTTTCTAAGAGGGTGGCCCACAAAACCGTAATCAGTCAGAATCCTTCTGAGGTCATTATGATTCTCAAATAAAATTCCAAACAAATCAAAAGCCTCCCTTTCGAACCAGTCTGCACAGTTCCAGATTTTAGTCACAGATTGAATCATTAAATTATCAGTAGAAAGAAGAGCCTTGACTCTAAGTCTCTGATTACTTGACACTGATAAAAGATGGTAAATAACACCAAAGCGCTGGTCTTTTTGATTGGTTGATTTTTGCGCTTGTCGAGCCCTGCCAAATCCAGATGAACTTGCATTTCCATTCCAGTCAGATTCACCATAGGTTAAGTAGTCAACTCCACAAAGATCTATCAAAATTTCAAATTTAAATTCATCTTTAAGCTTATGACATACCTCAACAACGTTGTCACTATTAATAACGAGGGTAAGTTCATCATAGGCTTCAGTCACATTTTTTTTACCAAAGGCTTTGGATAATTTTTGCTTTAATTCTTTCATAACTTAGGTTCGAGCAATCGTGTTGGTTCTTCGGATTTTGTCTTGTAACTGAAGAATTCCATATAAAAGTGCTTCTGCTGTTGGAGGGCATCCGGGAACATAGACATCAACAGGAACAATTCGATCACATCCTCTAACTACAGCATAAGAGTAATGATAGTAACCACCTCCATTTGCACATGAGCCCATTGATAAAACATATTTGGGTTCTGGCATTTGATCATAAACCTTCCTTAATGCAGGAGCCATCTTATTTGTGAGTGTTCCAGCCACGATCATTAAATCTGACTGGCGAGGGGTTGGCCTAAAAACGATTCCAAAACGATCCAAGTCGTAACGCGATGAACCTGCCTCCATCATCTCGACAGCACAACAAGCAAGGCCAAATGTCATTGGCCATAGCGATCCAGTCCTTGCCCAGTTAATAACTTTGTCAAGTGAAGTGGTAACAAAGCCTTCTTTCATTAAGCCTTCAATAGCCATATTTAATCCTCATTATTCCCACTCTAGAGCCCCTTTTTTCCACTCAAAGATAAAGCCAACTACCAGAAGCAATAAAAATATAGACATTGCAACAAAACCAAACCAGCCTAACTTAGCCTGAACCACAGCCCAGGGGATGAAAAAAGCCACCTCGAGATCAAAAAGCACAAACAAAATAGCTACCAGATAGTATCGAATATTGAAGTGCATGCGTGAGTCATCAAAAGCTGGAAATCCACACTCAAACTGTGAGTTTTTTTCTTCGCTAGGATTACTTGGACCTAAAAGATAGCCCACGACTGTGAGGCCTACTCCAAAGGCAATTCCTAGGAAAATAAATACGATAATTGGTAAATAATTTTCGAGCATTGTTTATCCTCAACTAAACAGCGAAATATTATATCAAATTAATCGTAAAACAGCCAGTTAAAAAGCGTTTAATTAACCGGATAAGATATTAAATTAAAGCTGCGTACCACCCACAGTGAGCATGTCAACTTTGAGGCTAGGCTGCCCAACTCCAACTGGAACACTTTGCCCGTCTTTCCCGCATACACCAATGCCAGGATCTAATTGAAGATCATCTCCCACCATGGAGATTTGGTGGAGCACTTCATCACCGGCACCAATTAGGGTAGCACCCTTGATGGGTGTTGTAATTTTCCCATTTTTGATTAGGTAAGCTTCGTTTGCAGAAAAAACAAATTTTCCTGAAGTAATATCAACTTGACCACCATCAAAGTTCTTAGCATAAATTCCATCTTCTACTGACATCACCATATCGTCAAACTTGTCTTCGCCATTTAGCATATAAGTATTCGTCATTCTAGGCATTGGGATGTGTGCATAGGATTCACGCCTTCCATTTCCTGTGCTTGGCTTATTCATCAAGCGGCCATTCATTTTGTCCATCATGTAGCCTTTAAGAACCCCTTTTTCAATTAGAGTAGTCTCTTGAGTTGGCGTACCCTCGTCATCAATCGTTAAGCTGCCTCTTCTATTTTGAATAGTTCCGTTATCAACAATAGTGCATTTTTCACTAGCCACTTTTTCACCAATTTTTCCACTAAACACAGAACTGCCCTTACGATTAAAGTCGCCTTCTAAGCCATGTCCAATTGCCTCATGTAACAAAACTCCAGGCCAACCAGATCCCAGGATGACAGGCATCTTTCCTGCTGGAGCATCATTAGAATCTAATGCTACAAGAGCCAAACGGATTGCCTCTTTCGTATAAACTTCGGCCAATGAGTTTTCAGCAAAATAGCTGTAATCATATCGTCCACCACCGCCACTTGAAGACTGCTCAACCCTTCCATTATGCTCTACAATAACTGAAACGCTTACTCTTACCATTGGTCTGCAGTCAATCTCGTAAACACCATCAGTGGAGGCTATTAAAACTTCAGTATAGGCTCCAGAAAGTGAAGCACTAACCTGGACCACTTTAGGTTCTTTTCTTGCTATAGTATTGATTTGTCTCAATAGGTCAACTTTTTGCTCAGAAGTCAAACTATCAAGGGGACTAATGGCAGAATATTTAGAGGGATAATTAGTGCTCTTTAGAAGTTTAGGTGATGAATGAGGCTTACTACTGGATATGCCTTTTGCAAAATCTACTGCGCCTTGAATGGCCTTCAAGTTTAGATCATCTGAATAAGAAAATCCCGTTTTATCACCTGATACACATCTTGCTCCAACACCATGACTGATATTATAGGAGCCATCCTTGACTATCCCTTCGTCAAGAACCCAGGATTCTGCAACAGAATGCTGAAAATATAAATCAGAGTAATCTGAACCAGTGCCTGACAGAGAACTCAGTAGATTGTATATTTCAACCTCATTAATTTTGTGATCATTTAATAGTTGATTAATCATAAAACTTTAACTCCATCTAATTTTTCAATAATTGGCTCAGACCATGGACCTGAAATAACAAAAGTTATCTCAACAGTGTTATCTAGAAGTCCACTCATTACTTCACCACCAAAAAGCATCTTATCTGCAGCCCAAACCCCAAAACCAGCAAGACCTCCTCCAGCTAAATAAGTGGCTAAAGGGATCGTGTTAGCAATTGCTGGCTGAACGTTTGCTGCTAAATTATAGTCTCTTTTAATTAAATCAACTGAACCAGTTAACTCAATATCACTCTCTTCACTCTCTACAAGGAAGTAGTCCACTTTTGCAACTCCGTCATTAAATAATAATTTAGCGTTGATCTGGTCATAAACATAGCCCGCCTCTCTTAATTCACTTCTAGTTAACCTAAAACGATTTGCAATGGTCTCTAAATTAATAAATGAAATCAATTTAAAAAGATTGGGATCTTGGTTCGTAAAAACCCCCTCTGCAACCTCTGCTTGCATATAGCCAGTTACATTCTTTGGAGCAACTTGCCATGGCTCACAATCACAATATAACCGTAAATCGACACTAAAACCACCACCAATAACAGGCTCATTAACCCCAAATTTATTCAAAAAACTTGACAAATTTTGACTTGAAGCTTTAGCTCTTAAAGCTGTTTTTCCGTTTAACCAGCTTCCATTAAAAACTAAATCTTCTTCACTGAGGCCAATATTTTCAAAAACCAGGTTTTTGATTTCCATCACATAATCATGATTGATGAGATCAGCCTCAAAATTGGGAACTATTTTATTATTAACCTTGGAGTCTTTAAGAGACAGATGTAAGCTTGGAAAAATTTTAGGTGATAGTTTCCAATCATTTATATTATCAAGGCTTGAAATATTGAGATCCTTAAGGTTAAGAATATATTTGCCATCATTATCTATCAATAAAGTCAGATCAGCATATAAATCTTCTGATTTCATAATACTGCTCCATTCAACAGACGAGCGCTTGCTAATAAAAGCATCAATCGAACTACTCAAATGAGTCAACTTAACTTTTAAAGCCGAATTGTCCTCATTAATCCAATCTTTAGGATTTAATGACATTTGAAAAAGCTCGCCTCCAATTAACCCTTTACCTTTTGTTCTAATGAGACCGTCTTTAAAAGAGATTTGAGAATTAAATCCATCAACATTAATTTCTCCATCAAAAAGACTGAGTGAATTCTCAGATGCAAACATATCAAAAGTTAACTCTGGCTTTTGATCAGTATTTTTTTGAAGTGGAGCAACTAGGTTAATATTTCCCCAAAGCTTTCCAATCAGCTCAAACTCATTGAGATAAGCTTTAATCTTATCTGATACTGAAGTTTCTCTAATAAACTGTTCAACTTTTTGACTGTTTGAATCAAATCGCGCATTGAGAGATAATTTTGCATCTGGCTGATTAAAATCTCTAGTAGTTATGCTTAGGTAACTTAAATCGATGCCCTCAACTCTAGCTTGATTTCCTACAATCTTTAAATAATCATTTGAAAAAGTCACTTTTGCATTTATATCTTCAATAGATGGCCAATTGGGATTTGCATTTATAGTTGCCTTCGAAAGATTGGCAGAAAATTTAGTATTTGGAGCCTCTATCTCTCCCGACATGTTAAATCGAGTTGTCAACATAATGTCTGTCAAAAATCCATCTTTTAAAACTTCGTCTATCCATCGAGCTCCCTCTGAAGAAGAGAGCGACTCTGGGATATTCTGATTAATTTTTGATACCTCTATCTGATCAATATAACTCTCAAATTCAAGATAAACTTGATCTTGTTGATTAAAAATTTTAACTTGTGCTGAAAGATTAAAATCTTCATTTTGAAGGGAAAAAGGAATCACGGCAACACGCTCTTCTCTTGCTTTTGCAACATCAATACTTGTATTAATGTTGACCATGCTGCCAAGCTTTGGAACTTGCGAAGTACTAAAAATCGACTGATCTCTCATAGAAAGGCTAATCTTTTGTTTATTTCTCTTTAATTCAATTGGTGCAAGGTCAAGTGACTGCTGACCTATGAGCTTAGTTCTATTAATAGAAAGAGATTGAAGAGCTAATAAACCAGATACGCCAATGTTAGATAACACTGACTCTGCATTCATTATTCCAACATAATCATCGATATTTGAAGTGTCAATTAACAACTCATTAACATCAATATGACCAGGTATCTCGATGCCTTTATAGAGGGCCATAAGATCAACATTCCATCGTAAAACATCAACCTTAGCAATTGGCTTCAAGCTATCTGAACTAATTTGTAGCTCTTTGACTGCTAAAAAAAGTTCATTTTCCTGAAATTCAAGAGAAATTTTTTCAATACGAACATCCAGACCACTAATTTCAGAAAGACGACTTTCAATCTGACCCTTGATGGTCTGAGGAAACATAATCAGAAAAGCAACGACTGCCAATACAGCTAGGGCCATGAATGCTGTCACCCAAGTACTAATCTTTAGAATATTAAGGCTTCTTAGGAGGGTTTTTTTTAGCATATTTTTGTTGCATTCAACTCCAAGATATTATAACCAAATGTATAATATCGCGGAATTTAATCTAATCTAAGGGAAGACGCAATGAATCAAGGTACTTCGGGTTCGACAAAACTAATGCTAATCGTTTGGGCAATTGCCATGATTTTTATTGGCTTTAAAGCACTTAACTCGACGAGTGGTGATTCATCCAATAGTGAAACTATGGTGGAAAATAGCGTTTTAGAGAGAATCAAACCAGTAGGTGAAGTTCGCATCGATACTAGCACTCAAGTTGCATCAGCAGAAATCGTTGAAACTGCAGTGCGCTCTGGAGAAGAAATTTATAACAGCAAATGTGCTGGCTGTCATACATCCGGAGTAATGGGTTCACCTAAGTTTGCCTCATTAGAAGACTGGGCACCAAGAATAGACCTTGGACTAGAAAAACTCACCTTATCAGCAATAGCTGGAAAGGGCGGAATGCCAGCTAAGGGAACTTGTATGGATTGCAGTGATAACGACATAAAGATAACAGTTCAGTATATGCTCGACAGCCTTGAATAAAGAAAATAATTACTTTAGATTCTGAAAGACTCCTAAGCTTCTATTTTTTTCAACATCGCTCCACGGTAAAACTCTTCCATTCATAGCAATATAGACACCAGAACCTAAAAGCTGAACAGATCCTAATGCACAGCCAAAATTGAATAGTGCGTCAGAATTATTAACTGCATAAGGCACCATAGAGCCAAATAGGACAATAGTCTTCTTCATGTCCCGCTCTCCCAATAGCTTTGCAGTGTCACACATCGTATCAGTGCCATGGGTAATTAATATAAATTGCTCATCGCATTTCTCACAGCTCTCTAAAATTAAATTTCGATCGGAATCAACCATATCTAAACTGTCAATCAGGGTCAGCTCCTGAGGAATGATATTGACCTCTATTCTGGACCTTTTTATCATTTCAGGGAAATGAGTCTTATCAAACTCAAGCTCACCATTTGATTGATTGTAAACTTTATCAATCGTCCCACCCGTAATCATTAATCTGACTTGCATGTATACACCTTTAAAAAAAAATGAATAAGTATGTTTAATTATAGCTTCTTTGCCCAAAAATATCTGTCCCAACTCTAACCAGATTTGCCCCATTCTTTATTGCAACCTCAAGGTCGGCAGACATACCCATTGATAGAGTATCAAGTGAAGGGTAATTGGATATTAAATCTTTCATTTTTGAAAAACTATCGCTTGAGTTTTCAGCTTTAGGTATACACATGAAGCCTCTTAAACAAATATAAGGCAATGAAATAATCTCTGAAACTATCTCATCAACTTGCTCAATAAATACTCCTGATTTTGTTTTCTCTTTATCTATATTTACTTGGACAAGAATATTCAATTTGCCTAAATTTGGATTTCTTTGATCACTCAGCCTTTTGGCAATTTTGAATCGATCAACACTATGAACCCAATCAAAGTTTTCTGATATTAATGCAGTTTTATTGGATTGAATTGGGCCTATAAAATGCCACACTAACCCAGAGTCTTTAAAGTAGTTGACTTTTTCTAAGGATTCTTGGAGGTAGTTTTCTCCAAAATGGATTTGGCCTGCATTAAAAGCCTCTTGAATCTCTAAAACTGATCTTGTTTTACTGACAGCAATAAGCTCTACATCTTGATCAGATTGAATAGACTCTATTCTAGAATTGACTAGCTTTAGGTTATCTGAAATCATTAAAAACTGTTTTTGCATCAAAAACAGGCCCATCAACACAGACCCTTTTCATAGCTGGTCCATTCTCGGTTGCAACTTCAACAACACACCCAGCACAGCCTCCAACTGCGCACGCCATGTACTCTTCTAAGGAAGCCTGACAGGGCAGGTTATATTCATTAGAGAGCTTAGAAACGGCTTCAAGCATAGGATTAGGGCCACATGTAAAGACCTCTACTTCTTTAAGGTCACTCGAAGAAAGGCTATCCAAATACTCCCTAGCAAGATCAGTAACATAACCCTTATAAACTCCCTCATAATCTTGAAGACTTGCCAAACCACAAGGCACCCGCCATTCCTCTAAAAGAGGCATAGTATAGAATTTGGATGAGTTAAATCCGTTCAAACTACTTTGACTTGCTTCAAAGGGAAAAGGCACTTCAGAGCCCAATATGACATAGGGATTATAATAGGCATTATCTTTGATTTTTTGGGCGATTGCTATCATTGGAGGCATTCCAACGCCACCTCCAATGAGGAGGGGGATTTTACGATCTGTGAGCTCAAAGCCATTTCCAATGGGTCCAATAACTGATAGTACATCACCAATTTTTCTATCTGCAAGTTGTTTAGTACCCTCACCTACAATCTTATAAAGCAAATCAAAAGTTCCATTATCAGCGTCAACAGACATGACTGAAATTGGCCTTCTCATGGCCAACATTCCAGAAACCGATAAATGAACAAATTGCCCAGGACGGGTTGAGTCAGCAATTTCTTTTGACTCTAAAGTAATAATATATTGATCAGCCTCAAATTGATAATGTGCCAATACTTGACAGTCATTAACACTAATGGTGTCTCTGTGCGTTTTAACCATTTGTTGTGATTAGTGTACCAACTCCTGAATCAGTAAAGACCTCTAGAAGAACTGCATGAGAAACTCTACCATCAATAATATGACTCGTTTTAACGCCGTTTTCAACGGCTGACAGGGCACAACTTATTTTAGGAAGCATGCCGCCATGAATAGTCCCATTATCAATTAGTTCTTTGACTGTTGATGAGCTCATTCCAGTCATAAGCTCTCCATTTGAATCCAAAAGACCGGCTGTGTTAGTGAGAAGAATTAATTTTTCAGCATTGAGGGATTCAGCAATTGCACCAGCAACCAGGTCAGCATTGATATTGTAGGAGAAGCCATCTTTTCCAACACCTATTGGAGCTATAACGGGAATAAAATCACCTTGCAGCAGCAAGTTGATTACCGACACGTCAATCTGATCAACCTGTCCAACATGTCCTAAATCAATAATTTCAGACGTTGGCTCCATCTCTGTTTTAAGTTTTTTTGCGGTGATGAGTCTTCCATCCTTACCAGTAAGGCCAATTGAATTTCCACCGTGCTGATGAATTAGATTAACTATCTCCTTATTTACCAACCCTCCAAGGACCATTTCAACAACATCCATGGTCTCACTGTCTGTTACTCGCATACCATCCACAAACTCACTATTTTTTCCTAGCCTTTCGAGAGTGCTTCCAATCTGTGGTCCGCCACCATGAACAACAATAGGGTTCATTCCTACAGACTTCATGAGGACTATGTCTCTAGCAAAACTTGATTTTAGATTTTCATCAACCATAGCATTTCCGCCATATTTGATGACTATTGTCTTTCCTTTAAACCTTTGAATATAAGGCAAAGACTCAGTAAGAACATCTGCTATTTTATGAGAGGTCATATCACTTAAACTTTTAAAAAACTAGAAAGGATTTTACCAGTCACAGGCTCTAATGACAGGCTTTACCTACAAAAATATTTCCTGAAGCTCATTCAGGAAGCTATATCCTTTCTTTGTTGGTTTGATCCAATTATCACTTATATTTAACAAATTGAGCTTTTCAGCTTCTTTAATTTGAGAGCGAACTGATTCAATTGACAATCCTGTTCTAGATTCAAACAATCCAGAATCAAAACCATCAATTAATCTTAGGCTATTCAACATAAACTCAAAAGATAAGCTATCTACTATTTTTTTCCTTGAGATCATTTTCTTTTGTTTAATAGATAACAAATATTCATTCGGTGACTTTGGTTTTAAAGTTCTTGATATTTGATGCGAACTCATATCTGTTATTTTTCCATGAGCACCAGCACCAATTCCAATGTAATCTCCAAATGTCCAGTAATTTAGGTTGTGTAGGGATGGATTAGAGCTATAAGCAGAAACTTCATACTGTCTAAAGCCTTTTTTATTCAACAGTTTTGCGCCCTTTTCACCCATTTCCCAGATAATCTCATCAGATGGAAGGCGGGGAGGGAATTTGGAAAATAACGTATTGGGCTCAAGAGTTAACTGATAAAAAGATATATGAGTAGGACTTAGCTCAATTGCTTTATTTAAGTCCTCAATACACATCTCTACACTCTGGCCATTAAGGCCATACATGAGATCAATATTTATATTTGTGAAGCCGGCTCTTTGCGCTTCTATAATAGCATTGACTGCCTCATTACTACTGTGAACTCTTCCTAGAAATTTGAGCTGGCTATCTTCGAATGATTGAACGCCAACAGATAGACGATTAATACCAATACTTCGAAATTCAGTAAACTTTTCTGCTTCAAATGTACCTGGATTTACCTCCATAGTAATCTCAACATTATCTGAAAAATTCAACCTATCTTTCAGTCCATTTAATAGATAGCTAGCATCTTCAGCACTCATTAAGCTTGGCGTTCCGCCACCAATAAAAATTGATTCTATTGCTCTGTTTTGAACATACTGTAAATCACCGTCTAAATCTTTAATCAAAGCGCTAATGTAGTCAGATTGAATTTCTCCCTCATGAGAGTTAAAGTCACAATATGGACATTTTTTTAAACACCATGGATAATGAATGTATAGGGAGAGGGGTGGAATTTGAAGCAAGTTATTCAGCTCTAAGTAGTTGACTTAATAAATCATCTAAAGCTTGTCCACGATGCGATATTTTATTTTTAATATCTGGCTCAAGTTGAGCAGAGCTGCAACTATAGTCCTTCAAATAAAAGATCGGGTCATAGCCAAAACCATTTGTTCCAATGGGCTCTCTAAGAATTTCTCCCTCCCATCGTCTCTCGATAATAATAGGTTTTGTATCTTTTTCATCATTTATATAGACCATTGCGCAACAAAAATGGGCTTTACGATTATTATGGCCCTCCATTTTCAACAAAAGCTTTTTTACATTTTCCTCATCTGTTGCGCCTTCTCTAGCATATCTAGCTGAGTAAATACCTGGCTCACCATCCAGCACTTCGACCTCAAGGCCTGAATCATCAGCCAAAGCGGGTAGTTTAGTTTGAAGCGATGCATTTCTTGCTTTTAATAATGCATTCTCAATAAAAGAACTGCCAGTCTCGGGGATTTCCTTAACCTGTAAATCTTTTTGAGAGACAACACTATAATGCCCATTTAGCATGGCGTTTAATTCTCTTACCTTTCCAGGATTTCCTGTTGCAAGGATAATTTTTTTCATCGTGTATAATAATTTTGAACTAAAAGATGGAGGCAACATGACCCAAGATGAATTGAAAAATGAGGTTGCTAAGGCTGCACTTAAGTATGTTGTTCCTGAAACTATTATAGGCGTTGGCACAGGCTCAACAGCAAATTTTTTTATTGATCAACTAGCGACAATTAAGGATTCCATAAGGGGTGCTGTTGCAAGCTCAATTGAAACAGCAAATCGACTTAAAAGTCATGGTATTCATGTTTTTGACCTAAATGAGGTCAGCGAAATTTCAGTTTATATCGATGGTACTGATGAGTCAAACCATGACCTTAACCTTATCAAGGGTGGAGGAGGTGCATTGACTCGTGAAAAAATTGTAGCCACGACCTCTAAACAATTTGTTTGTATAGCTGATGATTCAAAGCTTGTTGATATTTTGGGTAAATTTCCTTTACCAATTGAAGTGATTCCTATGGCCTCAAACTATGTAAAGCGTGAAGTTGTCAAATCAATTGGCGGCAATCCAATATTGAGAGAAGAATTTACTACGGACAATGGAAATCTAATACTTGATATTCACGATCTTAATATTGATAGCCCAAAAGCCCTTGAGAGTCAACTTAATAATATTGTGGGAGTGGTGACAAATGGACTGTTTGCATGTCGGAGTGCCGACATACTTCTACTCGCCTCTCAAGAAGGGGTTGACATTATTGAGCCTTAATAGTTACAATAGAAAAAATTATAGGTCGGTCACTAGCCCTATTCAAAAAAAGGCCATTAGAAAATAATTCCATTTAATAATATTAAATGGATTTTTTAATGAGCTTAATTGAGTGACTATGAATAAATTCTTAAAATTTTTTGCAAAAACTCTCATTGCACTTCTTGGACTATGGTGCGTGGTCGCATCTGTTCTAGCTATTTATGACGTTTCACTCTATTTTCCCTTTTATATTTCTGAGGGAGAAGAGATGCCTTATCATAGAATGGTCGCTTTAAGAGTGACCATTTTACTTACCTTTGCTTTTTACTCATTAAAATACTTGATATCTGAATCTAGGCAGTTATATCCTATTCAATTTTTAGATACAATTTTAAAGACTTATTTCTTTAGTGCTTTAGTTATTGGAATGAGATTTGATGTTGCAAAAAGTGAATACATTGTATTACTTCTTTTTTTGCTTATGGCTATCTTTTCACATATTGTCTCAAGGCCTAAATTGAGAAGATATTATTATTCTAAGTTCTCCGATTAACTATATAGACTTTACCTCTTTAAAACTTCGAATTCTGTTATTATTGAATTGAATAATTTCGATTTAATTAGAAATGCATAACTTTACGCCCATTAGCGCTTTAATTGGAGGCATCATTATTGGCCTTTCTGTCGTTTTATATTTTTATGCCACAGGGCGACTAGCAGGAATTAGTGGAATCTTTGAAAATGCTATTACGCAAACGTCTCAAAGAGTTTCAAATACTTTGTTTTTAATTGGGCTGGTAGTAGGCCCATTAATTATCTACAATATAGTCTTACCAAATAATCCAATCGCTTTTGAAATAACCCATTCATACCTTTTAATTATTCCTGGTGGATTTTTGGTTGGTTTTGGGACTAGGTTAGGAGGTGGCTGTACCTCTGGTCATGGAATATGTGGTATTGGTAGATTATCAGTCAACTCTATGGTTGCAACTGCAACATTTGTTGCAATAGGAGTCTTAACAGTATTCACCCTTCAGCAGTTTGGGATCTATCTATGAGTGACAAAATTATCTCCCTTGTCTCAGGTATTATCTTTGGAATCGGTCTAGTTATTTCAGGAATGACTAATCCTGAAAAAGTAATTGGGTTTTTGAGCATCACTCATAACTGGGATGCCTCTCTTATTTTTGTCATGGGTGGCGGTATTATTACTGCTGGACCATTCTTTTATCTTATGAGAAATAGACAAACATCTTCCCTGGGTAATCAAATTGATTTACCGAAGAAACAAAAGCTTGATAAAAAGATTATTATTGGTGCATCGCTTTTTGGAGTAGGTTGGGGGCTTGTTGGCCTTTGCCCTGGTCCAGCTATCGCTGCAATAGCAACTTTTGACCCAATAATCATAGTGTTCCTGCTTTCAATGGCTGCAGGGGTTTTAGTTAAAAAAAATATAATCAAATAACAGTCATAACCTACTAAAATATTCTTACTTAACTTTTGAGGTGATTTCTATGGCTGATCATACTCTAGACATGTGTGGATTTGCATGTCCAATGCCAATTTTAAAAACTAAGCAAGCACTAGCTTCAATGGAATCAAAAGAGATTATTGAGGTCATTTGTACTGATCAAGGATCAAAAAAGGATTTTGTTGCCTTTTGTAACCAGCTTGGCCACAAGTTAATCTCTCAAAAAGATGATGGCAATAAAATCATCTTTAATATTGAAAAGAATTAGACTCTATGACATCTGACTCTAACGAAATGACGCTCATTGCCTCAAAAGGAACACTCGACTGGGCTTATCCTCCCTTTATTTTGGCTTCAACTGGCATTGCTATGGGTAAGGAGGTAACTGTTTTTTGTACTTTCTATGGGTTAAACCTTCTACTCAAAGACTTGTCGCATCTGAGAATTTCGCCCCAGGGTAATCCTGATATGCCAATGAAAATGCCTTTTGGGCCAAAGTGGTTTCAGTCAATAGATTTTGGTCCAAAAATTCCCAATATTATTTGGAATATCCCTGGCTTTGAGCTTTTCGCCACAAAAATGATGAAAAAAACATTTCAAAACAATGGCATGGCAACTATCGAGGAGCTCAGAAGTATTTGTGTTGAAATGGGTGTTAAATTTATAGCCTGTGAGATGACTATGGGGATGTTTGGCTTCTCAAGAGATGAATTTATTGAAGGAATAGAGTTTGCTGGTGCTGCAACTTATCTGGATGTCGCTCAAAAATCTAGTCAAGATTTATTTATTTAGTTTATCGCCAGTCAAGATTTGGCCAACCATTCTTATTTGCCGTACTAGTCAATCTTGGATCGCCATTAATAGCTACAGGATTATCCACAAGCTCAAGAAGTGGGAGGTCATTGTGAGAGTCAGAGTAGAAATAAGAGCCCTTCAAATTCTTATTATGTTTTTCAATCCAAGGCATCAAATTATCAATTTTCCCTGACTGAAAACATGGAACTCCTGAAACTTTACCTGTAAAACGTCCATCTTTAAATTCAGGCTCTGTGGCAAGTAGATGATTTATTCCATACATCTCAGCTATTGGAGCAGTTATAAATGTATTGGATGCAGTAATCACAAGAACAGTATCGCCATTTTCTTTATGCTGATTAATGCAGCTTTGAGCTTTATCAAGAAAAATAGGCTCAATTTTTTGGTGAATAAAATTCTGACGAAGATCATTAAGCTCATCTATAGAATATTCAGTTAGAACTTTAAAACTAAATTCTGCCCAGGCATAAATATCTAACTTACCAACTTCATATTGCTGATAAAAATATTCATTCATCTTTTGAAAAGAGGCCGTGTCTTCAATTATTCCTTTTTCGCATAAAAACTCACCCCACAGATAATCACTGTCTCCACCAATAAGCGTATTATCAAGGTCAAACATTGCTAAAGACATACTTCTGACTCCACGATAGTCATTATTTCTTCAATAGAATCAACAACCTTAATTAATTCAAAATGCTCCCGATTGACATATGATTTATCAACAGTTTGCTCGATCCAGGATAGGAGCGAACTCCAAAATTTAGAATCATACAATATGATTGGAACTTTGTTCATTTTACGAGTCTGCATCAATGTTAAAACTTCCATTAACTCATCAGCAGTGCCGTACCCACCAGGAAAATAAATACAGGCACTTGAGTACTTAACAAGCATGACTTTTCTAGAAAAGAAATAGTTAAAAGTAATATTTTCATCTAAATAGGGATTACTAGATTGTTCATTTGGTAACTCAATATTAAGACCTATACTCTTAGATTTTCCTTCATAAGAGCCCTTATTGGAAGCACTCATAATCCCAGGACCGCCGCCTGTAAAAACATTATATCCAGCATTTGATAATTCTTTTCCTAGCCGATAGGCATCTGTATAGATCGGATCAGATTCCTGAATTCGAGCCGACCCAAAAATGGTCACATTATTTTTGAAGTTTTGAAGTCGTTCCTTTGCTGACAATAATTCAGCACCAACTGTAACTAAGCTCATAGTGAAGAAAAGACAGAAGAGGCTGTCTCTATTGTTTTAGTAATGTCTTCATCTGAGTGTGCTATTGATAGAAAACCAGCCTCATAGGCTGAAGGTGCAAGATAGATACCTTTTTTCAGCATGGCATTATAGAATTTTTTAAATAGTTCAATATCACAACTAGATGCCTGAGAGAAATTACTTACTTTTTCTTCTGAACTAAAAAATAAACCAAACATACCACCAACATAATTAGATGTCATAGGGATATTATGAGATTTAGCTGCCGATACAATACCATCAACTAAATTAGAGGCTCTTAGACCCAGGTTTTGATAAAAAGATTTATCAGATTCCAGAGCGCTAAGCATAGCGATACCTGATGCCATAGAAAGTGGATTACCTGAAAGTGTACCTGCTTGATAAACAGGGCCTAGAGGGGCTATTTGACTCATGATTTCTCTCTTCCCCCCAAAGGCAGCAACTGGAAGCCCACCTCCAATTACCTTTCCTAATGCCGTAAGGTCAGGTACAACATCATAAACTTCTTGCGCACCCCCTAAAGCTACTCTAAATCCTGTCATCACCTCATCAAAAATCAGAACAGCGCCATACTCATCACAAATCTTGCGTAAGCCCTGCAAAAAACCTTCTTTAGGAGGTATACAATTCATATTGCCTGCAATGGGTTCAACAATTATGCATCCAATCTCCTCACCCATCTTAGAAAATAAATCCTCGACAAGCTCCAGATTATTGAACTCAAGAGTCAGAGTATGTTTTGCAAGATCACCAGGAACGCCGGGGGATGTTGGAACCCCTAGCGTTAGAGCACCTGACCCTGCCTTAACTAACAAAGAATCAGAATGGCCGTGATAGCAGCCCTCAAATTTCAAAATTTTATCTCGGTTTGTATAGCCCCTTGCTAATCGAATTGCACTCATAGTTGCCTCAGTTCCAGAACTGACCATTCGAACTAGCTCAATGGATGGCATGATCTGACAAACTTTTTTTGCAAGTGAAGTTTCAATCTGAGTTGGCGCCCCAAAGCCCAAACCTTTATCTAAAACTGACTTAACTGCATCAATGATAACTGGATTAGAATGGCCTAAGATCATGGGCCCCCAAGAGCCTACATAATCAATATAAGAATTTCCATCTACGTCAAAAAGATAAGCACCCTCACCTCTATCAAAAAAAACTGGATCTCCCCCCACACCATTAAAGGCCCTAACTGGAGAGTTCACTCCTCCGGGTATATATTCTTTAGCCTCTTTAAATAAAATTGAAGATTGGTTCATTAATACTCCTGAATATTAGTAATCGCTGGGTACTTTTTTAAATTGGTTATGTGTGACCAGACAACCAACACATTATCCAATAATAATTTAATATTTATAGTTGTTTGTGCCATTGATATAGCACGATTTGTATCATCAAGCAGTTTGAATAGATTATTGAATGATGTTTTTTCAACAACTTGATTAAGCTCTAGATTTGCTCCTTCATGATCTAACACTTTAATTTTAATAGCTTCATTCAAAAGATGCTGTAAACATTTAAGAACTTCAAGTTCATGATCAACAAATATATCAGTATTTGATATTTTGGTTGGACTTAGCACAATCTCAAGCAATAAATTCTGCCAACTCTGATATTTAAGAAAATAATCACCTTTAAGATCATCGAGTGCTTTTTGAGGAACCCCGTGGGAACTCTCTAGAAGTTGCATAGAATCAAAATCATCTCTTGTGTTTTCAGTAATTTGATTTGAAAGCCAATCCGCGCTCTCCTGATCATAAGTGGGATTAATATGAATAGTTTGACATCGAGACAGTATAGTCTTTGGGAGAAGGTTTATATTATGTGCTAACAAAATAATAAGTGTATTTTTTCTAGGCTCTTCTAACGTTTTTAATAGGCTATTAGCTGCATTATTGTTCATTTGATCTGCATAAAAAATGACGCCAATCTGAAGAGAGTCAGCCGTTTTACTCAATACCTCACAAAAAGCACGAATTTGATCAACCCGAATTTCTTTTGACATTGAGCCTGAATCATTAAGCTCAGTTCTACAGTAGATTAAATTTGGGTAATGAGAGCGCCGAATTAAAACACTGTGACCCAGCTCTTCCTCTGGCTGATCTTTTTGAAGAGATTGACAAAACTCGCATGTGCCACAGGAAGAGCTAGGACAAAGAAGTTTTTGAATAAAGTTTTGAGTCAAATTGAGTTTACCAATTTTATCAACTCCAGTAATAAGCAATGCATGAGGTAAATGATTCTGCTGAACCATTTTATCGAGCTTGTCACTGGCACTCTTTTGCCAAGGAGGAATCATATTGAGTCTACGAGTAATCTAATTTTTTCATGAATATCATTAATTGTTCCACTTGCATCAATTAACTTAATTCTTTTAGGAAAGGCCTCAGACCTACTAATGAATACAGATCTTACACGTTCAAAAAAAGCTCTCTCCTCAAGCTCAATTCTGTCTTTTGCAGCACGAGCCTCAATTCTGGTCATGCCTATCTCAACGCTGATATCAAGTAATAGAGTTAGATCAGGCTGAAAGTCACCTAAGACCCATTCTTCTAATTTAGCAATTCGATCTAAATTAAGCATCCTCCCACCACCTTGATAAGCAAAAGAAGCATCAGTAAAACGATCACTGACAACCCAAGAACCGTTATTCAGAGCTGGGATAATTTTATTTTGTATGAGCTCGTTTCTAGAACTAAACATTAATAATAACTCTGTATCACTGTGCATTTCTTGGTTGTCAACGTCAAGCAATACGGAGCGAATTTTTTCTCCAACATCAGTACCACCTGGTTCACGAGTTCTCACAACTTTAATACCTTTTCGCTGCAAATAGCTACAAATAAGATCTATTTGTGTACTTTTACCAGCACCCTCAACACCATCAATTGTGATAAACCTTCCTTTATTCATAGCATACAATTTTAAACTAGTTATTATTTAAGTACTTCTTGATATTCTCTTTATGTTTTTCATAATTTGGAGCAAATGCATGGCTTCCATCCTTCTTTGAAACAAAATACAAGTCATTTTCCTTTGCAGGGTGAAGAGCTGCATACAATGAAGCTTGCCCAGCTGAAGATATAGCTCCTGGAGGCAAACCTTTATTACGGTATGTATTATATGGATGATCAATCTTTAAATCGCTTCGAGTTAATGGAGATGAGTAGGCATCTCCCAATGCGTATATCACTGTTGGGTCTGTCTGAAGTCGCATATTTAAATTCAGTCTTGCTATAAAAACACTTGAAATTAATGGTTTTTCATAATCTAAGGCAGTTTCATTTTCTATTAAAGAGGCAAGGATTATGGCCTGATATGGCGAAGTAAGCGGAATACTCCTATCTCTTTTTTCCCACATCTCTGATATCTTTATTTTCATTGCCAAATGCGATCTTTTCAAAACATTTTCAACACTCTCACCATAATTAAAGATATATGTTTCAGGATAAAACCAGCCATCATATGGCTCCTTGACTCCAATTGAGTTCATAACTTGATCAAATGAGCCTATTTTTGTGAGCGATGGATCATTTTTTAACTGATTAAAATAGTATTTAATTGTTTTTCCTTCAACTAAAGTAATTTTAGTTTTGAGTACATCTCCTCTTGAAATTTTCTCTATAAATTCAAATACAGAGGTGTTAGGCTTTAATTCATAGTAGCCAGACTTTAATTTTTTATTAGCACTAAGTAGCCTGCTTAGTGTTGTAAAAAATAATTTTGACTTAATTAGTTTTTTTTCGCTTAAATCTTGCGCAACGACTCCCATTGAAGCGCCAGATTTAACTTGAATAATTTGTGTTTGGACAGAAGTTATATCCTTAGATACAAGAATCCAAGCCATAAATAGAAGCAAAAAAATAGATGCAACAAGTCTTGAAAAGAATTTATTCTTATTATTTACAAGCATGTCCAAGATTTAATATCTTGAGTAATAGACGAATATGCAGCACTAATTTTCTCAGTTATTGGGTTATTAGTTAGGTAATAATCGCCAATTGAAGTGACTGGCTGAATACCAATCAGGCTATTTGAAACGAATACTTCATTAGCTTTCTCTAGCTGCTTAATTGAAATATCTTCCTCTATCACCTCTAAGTTGATTAATCTTGATAGTTCTAAAATTATCGATCTTCTGCTGCCAATCACACCGCACCTCTCTAGTTTAGGGGTAATCAACTTATTACCAAATATTAAATAGATGTTGCCTTGAGTTACTGAAACTACCGATTGATTCTCATCAAGCATAATAGCTTCATCAGCCAACATGTTTGTTCGAGCCAAAATTTGTTCGAGCCTATTACAATGCTTAATGCCTGCTAAATTTGGGTTTGAGTGAAACCCACTAATTGCAAATTCTAGTGAGTAAGTTTCTTTAGTTTTATACTCATTCATTTGAGATACAATTACAACTCTAACTGGCTCAATATCCTTGCTATAGCTATAGCCTCTGAGTGAATTACCACGTGACAATATTAATTTAACAATGCAATTTTTTTCTGAAGATAGACTGAGTGCTTTTTTTATATCTTCTAGCCAAACTGAATTCGCTATTTTTTTGATATTTAACCTATCACACCCATTATTTAGTCGCGCAAAGTGGTTATCCCAAAATAAAACTTTATTGTCTTTTGCAACACAGGTTTCAAATAAGCCGTCACCATACTGCATATTACGATTAAAGATACTAACATTGGACTTCACCTCGCCATTTATGATTACTAAAGGTTCCATGTCGTATTTTTTAATCTATAGCAATTTTAATTGATCAGTCAATAATAGTTAATTATGAGTATGAACAGCAATAATCAACGACAGTTTTAACTTCTAACTTGAACACACTTTGTGAAGGCACTTCAAAAGACTCTCCTGATTTGATAGTTTGCCAAGCATTATTTCCAGGGAGCAAAACATTAAGCTCTCCTGCCATAATCTCCATTAATTCATGTTTTTCAGTCGAGAATTCAAATGACCCAGGCATCATTATTCCAAGCGTTTTTGTGGTTCCATCATTGAAGTTTATAACACGACTTGTGACTTTACCATCAAAGTAAATATTTGCCTCTTTAATAATTTCAACGTCTTCAAATGTTGGCATAATCTGTTCCTATACTTGATCCATAATATACTGAGTTAATAGAGGAACGGGTCTTCCAGTTGCGCCTTTCTTAGAACCTCCCAGCCATGCAGTTCCTGCAATATCAATATGAGCCCAAGAATAATTTTTTGCATAGCGAGCTAGAAAACATGCTGCGGTTACTGTCCCTGCTTCTCTTCCTCCAATGTTTGCCATATCTGCAAAATTTGATTTCAGCAAATCATCATACTCCTCATCAAGAGGCAACTGCCAAACGGTATCAAGTGATGACAGTCCTGATGACTTAAGGGCATCTGCAAGCTTTTGATCATTAGACATGACACCAGAATGATGCTTACCCAGAGCTATAATAACTGCACCTGTAAGAGTAGCAATATCAATAACTGCCTTAGGCTTAAACTTCTCACAATAAGTCAAAGCGTCACACAAAATTAAACGACCTTCAGCATCTGTATTTAAAATTTCAATAGTTTGACCAGACATACTTTTAACAACATCGCCTGGTTTTGAGGCATTATGTGCCGGCATATTTTCTACCGTTGGTACAACAACAGTCAAATTTACTTTAAGATTCATTTCAGCAATAGCGCTCATTGCTCCAAGCACAGAAGCAGCGCCACACATATCGTATTTCATCTCATCCATGCCTTGACCAGGCTTTAAAGAAATACCGCCACTATCAAAAGTCACACCTTTACCGACCAAAACGATTGGAGCTTCATTGCCGGCATTAGAATAACTTAGACTGATAAGCTTTCCAGGCTCTATAGAGCCTTTTGAAACAGAGAGCAAAGAATTCATTCCTAGAGACTCCATATCTGACTCTTCAAGGATTTCGCATTCAAGATTATAAGTTTCCGCAAGAGACTTGGCTGTCTCAGCGATGTAAGTTGGGGTGCAGATATTTGGAGGCAAGTCACCTAGCTCTCTTGTAAGCGCCATACCATTTGCAATAGCAACGCCTTTTTGAATTTCTGATGCCCCATTGTTTTGAGAATATATATTGACTGCCTCAAGCACAATGTCACTAATCTCTTCCTTGACACCTACTTTCTTTACCTTATAACTTTCATTTTTTAGAACTCTGGCTGTTGTAATTTGAAGCCAAGCCTCATCGGCATCCTCAACTTCAATACTTGGAATGACAACATTTTTAACCTTTGATACACTCATTGCTGAAGAAAGTGATTTCAGCGCCTTTATATAATTTTTTTGACTGAGTGGCGACTCACCTAAACCAACAACTAGAACCCTTTTTGACTTATAGCCCTCGACTTTTCCAAGCATCAAGGTGCTTGCTAATTTTGGCTCAAATCGATGTAGATCTAGATAATTTTGAATAATTCTATTTTCATTTGATTTGCCCTTGAGAACAAAGGCAACTGAACAGTCTCCACTATAATGGTCAACCGCTTGGTGAGTAACAAAAAACTCCATATCAATTTCCGGGAAATTATAATCTCGGTATATTCTACCAAAAAACTGTAAAATTTACCTCTTTAATCATTAGTTTTCACATGAAAAAGTTTCTTACTATCGCGTTAATCTTTATCACTAATATTGTTTTTGCAGATGTTGGCATGATTGTAAATAAATTAAAGCCTTATTTTCCAGAAATTAAGACTGAAAATATTAGCACTTCTCAGCTTGATGGATACTATGAAGTAGTTCTTACAAATCCTAGCATTGATGTACTTTACATTTCTATGGATGGAAGATATGTGCTTCAAGGCGCAGTCACTGATCTAGAATTAATGACAAATATTTCCACTAATCGTGTTAACGCAATCAAACAAAATATGCTTGACAGCATTAGCGATAATGAAAAGATAATCTTTAAATCCGAAAATGAGAAATATGTTGTTCATGTTTTTACAGATGTTGATTGCCCCTATTGCGCTAAACTTCATGCAAATATGAATGAAATGAATGCTCTTGGAATTACTGTGAAATATTTGGCCTCACCTCTGGAGCAACTTCATCCAAATGCTCAAAGCGCTATGGAAAAAATATGGTGTGCTGAAGATAAGGCGATTGCCATTCACAATTATAAAACTAAGCGATTCTTGCCAAATAGCCCAGATTGTATTAATCCAGTTGCAGAGCAGCTAGCAATTTCCAAACAATTGGGCGTCAATGGAACGCCATCAATTTTTTTTGAAAATGGATTAAATATTCCTGGCTATTTAGAGCCCGAAGAGCTTTTAAATAGATTTTTGAATACCCTTGCTCAATAACAATAATTCAAGAGTCATTGCTCATAATGCTATTTGTCTTGTAGCACTTGAAAAATATACGCTTTCTGAATCGTTATTTCCTAGTGAAACCTCAGAATCTTCATTTGCAAAGTCACTCACTTACGGCTCACTCAGGTTCTATCATCATCTTAATGATGTTATAACTCCTCGGCTAAAAAAAACCTTAGACAAAAAAAATCTTGATATTCACATTCTTATAATTATGGGGGCATATCAACTAATTTATACTGATGTGTCAACTCATGCTGCCATCAATGAAACAGTCGAGGTGGCAGAAAAAATTAAAAAGCAATGGGCTAAAGGCCTTATCAATGCAATACTTAGAGGGATTGATAGGGACCGAGATGATATTCTTAATACTCCTCACTATTCTCATCCAAGTTGGCTTGTAAAAAAAATTATGAAGGAATATCCTGATAATTTTCATAAGATATTTACTGAAAATAATAAACAAGCCCCAATGTCTCTTCGAGTCCATCCATCAATTAATATCAAGTCATATCAAGATAAACTTTTAGAGGGGGGTATAGAATCTAAGACCTCAAAAATTGCACCTCAGTCTTTGACCCTTAATAAAGCAGTAAATGTAGAAAAATTACCAGATTTTAGAGATGGCTCTTGCTATGTTCAAGATACTTCTGCGCAACTAGCAGGTCAGCTCATTGCTCCAAAAAATGGTGAATTAATATTAGATGCCTGTTGCGCACCTGGGGGTAAAACAACTCATCTTGCTGAGCTTTGTCCTAATTCAGAGATCTTGGCATTAGACGCTGATGAGAAAAGGCTTATCAAAGTCAATGATAATATTAAAAGACTTAAGAATAAAAATGTTAAAGTCATTTTAGGAGACGCAACAAACGGCGACTGGTGGAATCAAAGACTTTTTGATAAGATTTTAGTAGATGCTCCATGCACTGGAACAGGGGTGATAAGAAGGCATCCAGATATTAAACTTATAAGAAAACCTAGGGACCTTTCCCATATCGTCGAGGTTCAAGCTTCTATTCTTAAGAACTTATGGTTAATGCTAAAACCTGGAGGCATACTTGTATATGCTACATGTTCGATTTTAAAAGATGAAAATGAAAATCAAATAAGTAAATTTATTAACCTCAATATGGATAGTAGTATTGAGGAAATCAAAGTTCCTTGGGGCAAAGGCCCTATAGGAAACCAACAATTACCTAATGATATATTCGATGGATTCTATTATGCTCAGCTAAGAAAAAAA
The DNA here is from genome assembly GCF_001281385.1 of Candidatus Pseudothioglobus singularis PS1. Lineage (NCBI taxonomy): Bacteria > Pseudomonadati > Pseudomonadota > Gammaproteobacteria > Pseudothioglobaceae (SeqCode) > Pseudothioglobus (SeqCode) > Pseudothioglobus singularis (SeqCode). Next base: position 332,472 of record NZ_CP006911.1, on the reverse strand, counting down.
AGTAAGTCCAAATAAGACTATTTCTCTAATGCAATATCTAAAACCTGGTCAATCCATTTAACTTTAACAATTTCTAGCTTACTTTTTATTTTTTCAGGCACCTCAGATAACTCACGCTCATTATCTTCGGGAATAATGACAGTTTTAATACCTCCTCTCATTGCGGCAAGAAGTTTTTCTTTCAAACCACCGATTGGGGTTATTTCACCCCTCAGAGTAATTTCACCAGTCATTGCAACTGCAGCCTTAACTTTTCGACCAGTTAAAACTGAAACAAGAGCTGTACACATTGCTGCTCCAGCGCTCGGCCCATCTTTCGGTGTTGAGCCATCTGGAACATGGATATGAATGTCCAGTTTTTCATGGAAATCATCTGAAATTCCTAAAGAATCGGCACGTAAACGAGTTACTGACATTGCCGCTTGTATTGATTCTTTCATAACGTCACCAAGTTGGCCCGTATAGTTTAATTTTCCCTTACCTTTGTATGAGGATGCTTCAATTGTAAGTAAGTCACCACCAACTGAAGTCCATGCTAATCCTGTTACCTCGCCGATTTGATTATGTTCTTCAGCTAAACCAAATCGATACTTCTTCATTCCTAAAAATTTTGGCAAACTTTTAGAGTTAATAATTGCTCTAGCTTTTCGTTTTTTTAGCGTTACGTCCTTAATGACTTTTCTACATATGCTGCCAATTTCACGATCAAGATTTCGAACACCTGCTTCTCTAGTGTAGTAACGAATAATATCCATAATTGCAGAATCTTTAAAGACTATTTCCGAACTATTAACACCATTATTTTTCATTTGCTTCGCTATTAAGTGTCTCTTAGCAATTTCGAGTTTTTCATCTTCTGTATAACCAGACAAATGGATGATTTCCATTCTGTCAACTAATGCTTCTGGGAGGTTTAAGGAATTTGCAGTGGCAACAAACATAACTTGAGAGAGATCATAGTCAACCTCTAGGTAGTGATCATTGAAAGTATGATTTTGCTCAGGATCCAAAACCTCGAGCATAGCAGAGCTTGGGTCGCCTCTAAAATCAGAGGCCATTTTGTCTATTTCATCTAGGAGAAATAATGGGTTTTTGACATTAACTTTTTGCATTTTCTGAACGATAGATCCAGGCATAGCCCCTATATAAGTTCTTCTATGTCCACGAATTTCTGCCTCATCTCTTACACCGCCAAGAGCCATGCGAACATATTTTCGATTCACAGATTTTGCAATTGATTCACCCAGTGAGGTCTTTCCTACTCCAGGAGGTCCAACTAAACAAAGTATATTGGCCTTATTATGCGTAACACGACTTTGCACAGCAAGGTGCTCCATAATTCTTTCTTTTACTTTATCCAGCCCATAATGATCAGAGTCAAGAATCTTTTGCGCCTTGACTAAATCTTTATTAGTTTTAGTTTTTTTACTCCAAGGCACTGAACACAAATTTTCTATATAGGTTCTAATGATGGATGCGTCAGAAGACTGGGATGACATTCTTTGAAGTTTATTAAGTTCACTTTGAGCTTTTTTCTTAGCCTCCTTAGGCATTTTGGCTTTGTTGATACTATTTTGTAAATCTTCAATTTCATTTTCATCATCAAGGGTGCCGAGCTCTTTTTGAATGGACTTCATTTGTTCATTCAAGTAATAGTCTCTTTGATTAGACTCCATTTGCTTACGGACTCTATTCTGAATTTTTTGCTCTGCACCAAGAACATCTAACTCACCTTCAAGGATGGACAAAATTGCCTCTAGTCTATCTTGTGCTTGGCCACTTTCAAGAAGACTCTGTTTTTCACTCACTTTGAGACTTAAGTTTGCAATAATTACATCACTAAATCTTTCAACATCGGTAATTTCTTTAAGAACCTTATAAACCTCTTCAGGGATTTTTTTACTAAGCTTAATATATTTTTCAAAATTTTCTAATGCAAGACGCATCATTGCTTTAATTTCTGTATCGTTATCAAAACTTAAACTACAATCACTTAATACGACTTCAGTGTGCTCACCTAAATCTACAAACTCTTCAATTTTTGCGCGTTTAACTCCTTCAACTAGAACTTTTATAGTCCCATCGGGCAATTTTAAAAGCTGAAGAATCGTTGCCAAAGTTCCAACTTTGTGAAGATCGTCATTATTTGGCTCCTCAATTGCTTCATCTTTTTGCGTAGCTAAAAAAACATTTTTATCTGCTTCCATAGCTTGGGTGATTGCTTTAACAGAGGATTTCCTTCCAATAAATAGTGGAATAACGGTATGAGGAAAAACAACTACATCTCTTAATGGTAGAAGGGGGGTTGACTGCTTCTCTAAGCTGTTTGACTCTGTTGTGATTTCTGCTTCCATAATAATGAAACACCTTGCTTATCTAGTAATCTTTCTAGATAGTGACTAGTTACATTAATTTCAAGTAGCCATTGACCAAATTCGTTCATTATTTCTTTTTTAATAAATCCAACTTTATGTATTTCACTTCTTATATATGCCGACTGAACATCTAACTTGATACGTGCAGAAGTCATCATTCCACTAAGACTTTCAGATAAGGCCTCATAAAGAAGATCAACCCCTTCTCCAGTTTCAGCAGAAAGCCAAACACGAGAAATATTTCCTTCTGAGTCTTTATCGATTCTTGGTTTGAAGTTGACTAGGCCATCAATCTTATTCATTACTAGAATTCTTGGTATTTTTTGAGCACCTATTTGCTCAATAATATCTTCGACCTGGTCAATTTTATCTCTGTTATTTGGATCAGATGCATCAACAATGTGAAGAAGTACATTTGCCTGACGAGTTTCCTCTAATGTTGATTTAAATGCCTCAACAAGTTCATGCGGCAAGTCCTGAATAAAACCAACTGTATCCGCGATGACTGCCTCACCAGATGCTGGCAACATAACTCTTCTAATAGTAGAATCAAGAGTTGCAAATAACTTATCATCTGCATACACTTCAGCATTTGTTAATAGATTGAAGAGTGTCGACTTGCCAGCATTTGTGTAACCGGCAAGAGATATCATTGGAAGCTGATTTTTTACACGAGATTTTCTGCCTAGATCATGTTGTTTATGAACTTTTGCAAGTCGCTTATTAATATTTTTAATTCGAATTGAAACAAGTCTTTTATCTGTTTCTAACTGAGTTTCACCAGGACCTCTTAAACCTATACCTCCTTTTTGCCTCTCCAGGTGAGTCCAACCTCTTACTAATCTGGTTGAAAGATGTTTTAATTGAGCAAGTTCTACTTGCAGCTTTCCTTCAAAAGAGCTCGCTCTTAATGCAAAAATATCCAATATTAAGCCTGTTCGATCCATAACTTGGCACTTCAATGCTTTTTCTAAGTTACGTTCTTGAGATGGTGATAACTGGTGCGAAAATATAACTAGTTCAATTTCATTGTCACTTACACTTAATGCAAGTTCATCAACTTTACCAGTTCCAATAAAAAACTGCGCCTTAGTAAAACTTCTTTTTACTAAAACTGTTTCAATAATATTCAGTCCAGAAGAGACAGCAAGCTGTTTAAATTCATTGACACTATCTGGTGATTGACTAATAGAAGTGAGCTCAATATGGACTAGGATAGTTCTTTCGCCTTGACCAACCGCATCCTTTTGACGATCAAACAACTCCATAGACATTATTGAGTTTTTAGCATACAGAATTTAATTTCATTAGCTTGCCTTGCGAATAGTTCTTTTCTTATTATCAGATTGATGAACTATTACTGGTTGTTTCAAACCCTCTACAACTGCTTTATCTATCACAACCTCTTTCACACTTGGGTTAGATGGAATTTCATACATTGTATCTAACAACAAGTCCTCTAAGATTGCCCTCAAACCTCTTGCTCCTGTTTTTCTCTTAAGCGCTAATTTGGCAATAGCTACAAGAGCATTCTTCCTGATTGTTAGCTTTACTCCTTCAATAGCAAAAAATTGTTGAAACTGTTTCACTACTGAATTTTTTGGCTTCGTGAGAATTTCGATTAAAGCATCCTCATCAAGCTCATCCAACGATGTATGAACTGCTAAGCGTCCTACTAACTCAGGAATTAGTCCAAATTTAATTAGATCATCTGGCTCTAAAAACTTGTATAGCTCAGTCAAGGTTTTTTTATGACTTTTTTCTTTGACATTGGCCGCAAAACCAATTCCAGCTGCTTTCTCAATTCGTCTATCTATAACCTTCCCAAGCCCATCAAAAGCGCCTCCACATATAAATAATATTTTTGAGGTATCAACATCAATCGTTTCTTGATTAGGATGTTTCCTTCCTCCTTGAGGTGGAACTGAGGCAATAGTGCCCTCAATTAGCTTCAACATTGCTTGCTGAACACCCTCCCCAGAAACATCTCTGGTGATCGAAGGAGAGTCTGAGCGGCGTGAAATTTTATCTATTTCATCTATAAATATAATTCCTTGCTCAGCTCTTTTTGGATCAAAATCACATTTTGCAAGAAGGCTCTTGATGACATTTTCTACATCGTCGCCAACATATCCAGCCTCAGTTAATGTTGTGGCATCTGCCACTGCAAATGGAACATCCAAGAAACGAGCCATTGATTGAGCCAAAAGCGTTTTTCCACTCCCAGTAGGTCCAATCAAAAGTATATTTGACTTATCAAGCTCAACATCATTGGAAATATAGTCAGCTTTGAGGCGCTTATAATGATTATAAACGGCCACAGAGAGAACTTTTTTTGCATGGGATTGACCAATGACATATTCATTTAGCGAGCTAAATAAATCTTTGGGAGTGTAATTCCAATCCTGGTATTGATCTTTTTTATCCTTGATAGTTTGTTCTTGTATCAAGTTGTAACAAGAGTCTATGCACTCGTCACATATATACACGCCCGGACCGGCGATTAGACGAGTAACCTCATCTTTATTTTTTGAACAAAATGAACAACTTAGATCTTCAGTATTTTGATCCATTGGCAAACTTCAATTTATCGTTTATTAATGACTTTATCAATAAGTCCATATTTAGCAGACTCACTTGCAGACATGAAATTATCGCGATCAGTATCTTTTTGAATATTTTTCATACTTTGACCGGTATGCTCTTTAAGGATTGAATTTAAATTATCTCTCACCTTCAGAATCTCTTGAGCATGAATATCTATATCACTTGCTTGACCAGAGAACCCTCCTAATGGCTGATGAATCATACATCTAGCATGAGGAAGAGCAAACCTTTTGCCCTTAGCTCCAGCAGTCAAAAGAAGCGCACCCATACTTGCAGCTTGTCCGATACAAAGCGTTGAAATATCAGGCTTAATAAATTGCATTGTATCGTAAATTGCTAGGCCTGCAGTGACCGAACCACCCGGTGAATTAATGTATAAATGAATATCTTTATCAGGGTTTTCAGACTCCAAAAAAAGGAGCTGCGCAACCACAACATTAGCGGTGTAATCCTCAACAGGACCAACCATAAAAACAACACGCTCTTTTAAAAGTCTTGAATAGATATCATAAGCTCTCTCTCCACGACCTGAGCTCTCTATAACCATTGGGATTTGATTTAAATTTTGAATTGTCATATTAGTTTTGGGTATTCATTATTTCTAAAAATGTTTTGTCTGTAGTAGTTACCTTTGCTTTTTCAGCAACATGTTTGGCAACCAAATCCTCAACAACAATTGACTCGATATTAGCCAGCCTTGAAGGGTCTGTGTTATACCAATCAATCATTTGCTGTGCGCTCTCACCATATTGTAGCGACATTTCATTAAGTTTAGCATCAACCAAATCTTTTTCAGCTGTTATTTCGGAATCCGTTGCAATTTTATTAATTAACAAGCCTAATTTAACTCTTCTTGCAGCCTCTTCATTGAACATCTCAGCAGGTAGCTTACCTTTTGATGGCATACCTTGCTGCTCCATGCGAGACTCCATGTCTTGTTGAAGTTTTTCTGCCTCAGAGGAAATACTCCCCTCAGGAACTTCGAAATCATTAGCTTCTAGAAGCGCTGAAAACGCAGTATCTTTGTTCTGCTGAACGAGCCTTGAATCAAGCTCAAGCTTCATTTGGTTAGTCATTCTTGACTTCATCGTTTCAAAATCTTTTTCACCATACTTCTTTGCGAATTCATCATCTCTTTTCAGCTCAATTGGTGATCCAATTTCATTAACTTTAACCTTGAATACGGCCTCTCTTCCGGCCAAGTTCTCCACATGATAATCCTCTGGGAATGTTGCGTTCACCTCGACAGTTTTTCCAGATGCAACGTCAATAAGCCCTTTCTCGAATCCCTCAATCATTGTTCCTTTTCCAAGAACAATTTCAAAGCCTTCAGCAGCGCCACCTTCAAATGACTCACCATCGAGAAGCCCCTCAAAGTCAATAATTAAGCGGTCACCATCCTTCGATTTGCGCTTGACCGTCTTATACTCAGTCGAGCGGTCTTGAAGGTCTTGCAGAGCTCTCTCTTCATCTTCCTCAGTCACCTGTGAGCTGACCTGATCAATCGTTAGTTTAGACAGAGCATTGACTTTAATTTCAGGGTAGACTTCAAACTCAAGCGTATAAATTAAGCTGTCAGCATTCTCTGTATCGATATTTGTTAGGGAAGGTTGAGTCGCTGGAGAGACATCTGCATCCGTTAATGCATCAGCCAAGGTTTCACCGACAATCTCAGTTGCAGCGTCAGATTTAGCGCTTCCACCGAATCTTTGTTTTAATACGGCAGGCGGAATCTTTCCCTTTCTAAAGCCATCAACACGTACTTTACCTGCAAGGCCTTTGATAATTTTTTCTGTTCTTTCATTGAAAATGTCTACCGGTAATTCAACCGTAAGCGACCTTTTAAGTCCCTCAAGAGTGGTGAGTGAAGTCTTCATCTAATTCTAAATCCGTAACTTATTAAAAAAAGGCAAATTATACAGTATTTTTTAACGTAAAAAAAAGGGCGCTTAGGTCATACAAAATAGATTTAAAAGCGAGACCCAGTATAGCTTACTTGATAATTGGCCAACGACAACCACTCTTGATTTATCTCAGCACCCCAACCAGGTTTATGAGGTAACTCTAGATGTCCATCCACAATTTTAAAATCAGGGCTAAAAATATTATCTTGCCAAGGGTAGTAATCAAGCCCTTCGATTGAAAACTCCAAGTATTTTCCCGGGTTTTTGATTGAGCCCATTAAGTGGGCTGAAAAAAGCGTTACTAGGGACAAATTAGCAGCATGAAGAGTAACCGGAATGCCTTTTTTTTCAGCCAATTTAGCAACCTCAAGTGTCCGAGTAATGCCTCCCATGTAACAAATATCGGGCTGAACAATATCAACGACTCTGGTATCGATCATGTGCCTCCAAACTCTCATATCGTTATCCTGCTCTCCACCACTCACATCGATATCAAGCGCCTCTGAAACCTGTCGAGTCCAATCTGGCTCCCAGTAAGGACAGGGCTCTTCGAAATGACTGACGCCATAATCCTCAAGCATATGGCCAACCTCGATCGCTTTTTTAGGACTGTAGGCGCTATTGGCATCAACGAGAAGTGACACCTCGTCACCCAAAGTCTTCCTCACTTCTTTAATGATGGATTCAGTTCGCCCAGGCCACTGATCGATGTCGTGTCCACATTCCCTTCCGATTCTAAACTTAAAGGCAAAGTAGCCATCCGCCTCCTTGAGCATTAAAAGCCTCTCTGCTTCGGCCTCAGGCGAGATCTCTCTTTGCATACTTGAGGCATAAACAGGAACTGAGCTTGGGCTCCCACCGAGCAATTGGCAGACACTTTTATTTGCTCTTTTAGCCTTAATATCCCAGAGCGCTGTATCTACCCCGCACAAAGCTCTGTAAAGATAGGTACCAGGAAACTTGTGCTCCCTCTCCAAGACTTCCCTGTTGACCTCACTGATATCTAAAGCGCTCATACCGAGGACATGAGGAGCGATCTGAAGGTGGACAACTTGTGCAGTGATTTCACTGTTATAGGTCGAGGTTTGACCCCAGCCCTCATCACCCTCATCCGTTCTCAAGCGGACCAGTCCGACATACTCATTTGTAAAAGTTTCAACGCTAATTATTTTCATAGTATGAGAGATTTAAACATGAACTTGATCCTGCAAAATAAGATCGGACGCCTTTTCACCCACCATAATAGTGGCGGCGTTAATATTACCACAGACTAGCTTAGGAAATATTGAGGCATCAGCCACCCTTAGAGACTCGATTCCATAAACCTTGAGATGACTATCAACAACATCTTTGTTGGGGTCTGGGCCCATTCGGCAGGTACTAGAGGGATGAAAAACTGTCCACACAGTTTCTTTGATATGCTGAATCATTTGTTTATCACTCTGGCATTCTGGGCCGGGCCTAAACTCTTCCCCAATCACGCCGCTAAAGCTATCTGTTTGTGCTATCTTTCTGAGCACCTTAACGCCCTCCAATAAGTCTCTAACATCGTCCCTGTGAGAGAGGTAATTAGGCTCAATGACGGGCGCCTCTGAAGGATCACTACTCTTTAATTGAACGCGCCCTCTTGAACGGGGACTGCAATTCGAAATTCCTAGGAGCATCGCTGAAAAGGGGTCTGGACTCATCATCGCTCTTTTGTTGGGTGACTCCAATGAATAACTAACGGGTGAAAAATAAAGCTGAATGTTTGGCTTCTCTAGCTCATCGCGTGTCCTTATAAATCCGCCTGACTGGTTAACACTTAAGCTGAGCGGACCTCTCCTTGTAAAAATATATCGAAGTCCCTGGTAGATTTTTCCAAGGACAGGCCTCAACTGATCATTCAAGGTGGGCACTTTGCTTTTATAAAAATAGCTCACTCCGACATGGTCCTGAAGATTTTCTCCTACACCAGGACTGTCATGCACTAAGGGGACTGAGGCCTTTCTCAAGGCGGCTTTTGGACCAATCCCTGAAAGCTGAAGAAGGTGAGGAGTGTTGATCGACCCTGCACTTAAAATAACCTCACACTTGGCGATGGCCTGATGCATCTTGCCTGACTTTTTATACTCAATGCCGAACGCCTTTTTGTCTTGAGTAAGGATCTTTGTCGCCTGAGCATTCTTAATGATAGTCAGATTAGTGCGGCCTTTTATGGGCCACAAGTAAGCCCTCGAAGAAGACATTCGCTGCCCTTTATGAGTGGTTATTTGATAGTTACCAACCCCTTCCTGTGTTGCACCATTCATATCCTTATTAAGAACAATTCCAATCTCCTGGGCTGCAGACAAAAAGTTCTGACAGAGTGGGTGAAGCTGCCTTGATACCTCTGAGACATTCAAAGGTCCATCACCGCCTCGATAATCATCAGGACCGTTCTGCCATGACTCCATTTTTTTAAAATAAGGCAAAACATCACTGTAAGACCAGCCTGGGTTTCCTGCCTCAGACCACTGATCAAAGTCTCTAGAGTTTCCTCTCACATATACCATCGCATTGATAGAGCTAGAACCGCCCATGACTTTCCCTCTTGGCCAATAACTCGGCTTATTGTCTGCATCTGGACTTGGCTCAGTCATATACATCCAGTTAACCGCTTTCTGGTGATAAGTGACTCCATATCCTATTGGCATTTGAATGAAGAAGCGGCGATCTGAACCGCCAGCCTCAATTAGCAATACCTGAGTTGAGGGGTCCTCACTGAGGCGGTTTGCAATAACGCAACCAGCAGAACCTGCACCCACAATAATATAGTCGTATTTCATTTGATGAATATTAAAGCTTTTATGTATTAATTTGTAGAATTCAAAAAAATAATACCAAAATAATCTATAAACTTGAGCTCATCCATTAAACTAATTTTCAATGCTCATTTCAGATCCAGTCATTTTTCAGTCATTATTGCTTTTTGGCGCCTTCTTTGCTGGTCTTGTCCAAGGCGCAACGGGTTTTGGAAGTGGGATTGTACTCAATGCTTTTTGGCTTCATATTCTTGAACCTTCAGCTGCAATTTCATTAAATATTGTCTCCTGTTTGTTTGTCTCCGCTCTTCCAATCTACAAGCTACGTAAAACTCTAGACTTCTCTAAACTCAAGTCATTTGTTTTTTTTGGTGTCATTGGAATACCGACCGGGCTCCTCATATTAACGATGACCGATCCGAGTATCTTTAAAACTACTGTTGGATTTATATTAGTGATTTTCTCAATCTGGAAATTCAAAAGCAAAGATATTTTAATCAACTTTAAAAGTAATCCCACTCTTGACAAGTTCATCGGTTTTATCAGTGGAATACTGGGAGGTTTTGCAGCACTGGGCGGAATACTCCCAACAATCTGGGTTAATCTTCAAAGGCTTCCAAAAAACACTCAGCGCGGCACATACGAACCATTCATATTTATAACCAGCATTGCCGCTGTTATCAGTTTTTATTTTGCTGGATTTTTGACTTTAGATATTTTTTATAACTTTCTGAAAGCATTTCCTGCGCTGATGCTTGGCTCTTGGATCGGCATCAAGATTTATGCACTCATCAATGAGGCCCTTTTCAGACACGTTATTCTTGGACTTATTTTTCTGGCAGGGTTGGTATTATTATTTTAATCAATCAAATCACTACAATTAGCTACATAAAGTATATAAAAAACACTATTTTCTTAAAAATAGTATTTCAATCACACATGAATTAAGTTAAACTTGATTTAATCCACTTTTTTTCAGTGGATTTATTTTTCAAATTAAGGAGAGAAAATGAAACTAATAAATAAATTATTAGCTGTAACAGCTTTTTCTGTTGCTCTAGTGCCAGGAGTTGTGAGCGCTGACTGCGGAAAGGCAAGACTAGCTGATTTTGACTGGAGTAGTGCCAACATTCATACGGCAATTGCTGGCTTTATCTTAGAGCACGGCTATGGTTGCGATGTTTCTGTAACAAAAGGAAGCACAACACCTATTATGGCTGCACACTATGATGGACAGCTTGATGTTGTGACTGAGCTTTGGTATGACAACATTAAAGATACTTATGATGGTCACGAAGCAGCAGGAACAGTAAGAAACCTAGGAATTAATACGCCTGACTCTCAGCAAGCATTCTATGTTGATAGAGCGACTGCTGATAAGTACAACCTTACTAATGTTTTAGATATGAATAACCCTGAAGTTGCTGCGTTATTCAGTGATCCAGAAAACCCTTCAATGGGAAGAATGACAAGTTGTATTGGTGGCTGGACTTGCTACACGATTAACCTTGTTAAACAAAAAGCTTACGGATTAGATAAATACTACACTAACTTTGATCCAGGTTCAGGTGGTGCACTTGATGCAGCAATCGCAGGTGCGTTTGCTAAAAAGCAGCCAATCTTTACTTACTATTGGGCGCCAACAGGTCTGATGGGCAAAGTTGATTTAGTAAGACTAGCCGAGCCACCATTTAACGCCGAGTGCTGGGCATCAATGCAAGTTGTTGTGGAAGATATCAAGGCTAATGGAACAGATGCATGGAAGCCAACTTGTGGAGTGGAGTACAGAGACATGTCATTAGACAAGTCAGTTCTTGCTGCATGGGCTGATTCTCATCCTGATGAGACTGCATTCATCGAAGCATATAGCATACCAACTGCACAAGTTAATAGACTGCTTGCATTCTATGAAGACGAGTCAGATGGTGATATGGAGCTAACTGCAATGGAGTACTTAGCGAACGATGACACATGGAAAGCTTGGGTACCAGCAGACGTAGCTGCTAAAGTATCTGCAGCTCTATAAGTTAGATAAAATCTAAAAAAGAGCCCACTTGTGGGCTCTTTTTTTAAATAGAATAAGCATCATGATAAGAAAATTTCTCACGTACTTTACTTTTCCCATAATCTTTGTTTGGCTTTTAGTTGTAAGCTACAACTCATCTAAAAGGAAGCCCGACAGTGTAATGGAGCTCTTAACTGATCCCAGTTGGCTTTATGATTGGCCAAAATGGCTAGATATTCCATTAATGAAATGGATTAATGATGGCTTCAAGGTCTTCAACGAAAAGTATGGAATTTACTTTGAAGTAATCAATGACTTTCTTCTTGGTGCGATTCTATCACTCAAAAAATTCTTAATTGTTTTGCCTTGGCCTGTGGTCATCGCACTCGTTGTTGCAATTGTGTTCTTTTCTAGTGGAAGAAAAGTTGGAACAACTGTTTTCGTAGGAATCTGTACATTTTTTATAGGCTTCCTTCATCCCAAGTTTTGGGATAAAGCCATAGAAACAACCTCAATCATGATTATTGGAATTCTCATATGTATTGTTATTGGTATTCCTCTAGGTATTGCAATGGCAAGAAACAACAAACTTCGTAATGCAATACTACCCGTTCTAGATTTAATGCAAACCATTCCTAGCTTTTGTTACCTCATTCCTGGCATTATGCTTTTTGGATTAGGTGCAGTTCCAGCAATTATTGCAACCGTTATTTATGCTGTACCGCCTCTAGTTCGTTTAACTGACCTAGGAATTACCTTAGTTGACACGGAAGTCATTGAGGCTGCTGAGGCCTTTGGTGCAAGCAAAAGACAGAAACTACTGGGCGTCCAGCTACCACTTGCCCTTCCAAATATTATGCAGGGCATTAATCAGTGCACGATGATGGCATTAGCCATGGTTGTAATTGCATCCATGATTGGAACGAGGGGACTTGGTGACGAAGTTCTACTTGGACTCCAACAGTTAAACGTTGGTAAAGCAACTGAAGCCGGACTTGCAATTGTTCTCCTAGCGATCGTGCTAGATAGAATTACCCAGGCTTATGGTAAAAAAATTCAAGACAGAAACCAACCACCAAAATAGACCCCTATTATGTCAAAAATCAAAATAAATAATATTTATAAAATATTTGGCCCTAACCCTCAGCAAGTAATGCCAATGGTTAAAGATGGCGCCTCTAAAGAGCAAGTGATGGAGGATACGGGTCATACTGTTGGCCTTGATAATGTCTCTCTGTCTATTGAGGAGGGTGAAATATTTGTATGCATGGGGCTTTCTGGCTCAGGAAAATCAACCCTCATTAGGCACATTAATAGGCTTATTGATCCTACCGCGGGTGAAGTTTTAGTCAATAACGTTGATGTATGCACTTTGGATGAAAAAGAAATCCTAGAGTTCAGAAAAAAAACCATGAGTATGGTTTTTCAGCGCTTTGGGCTTTTCCCTCACAAAACCATTATTGAGAATGTGGCCTATGGCCTCGAGATTCAAGAGGTGCCAGAGGACCAGAGACGCGAAATTGCTCAAGGTCAAATCAGTGCAGTTGGGCTTGATGGATTTGAACATCAATATCCTGCGCAACTCTCTGGAGGCATGCAGCAGAGGGTGGGACTTGCAAGAGCCCTTGCAACTGACCCAGAAATTCTTTTAATGGATGAGGCTTTTAGTGCATTAGACCCTCTCATCAGAAGCGAAATGCAAAACCAATTGGTTGACCTTCAAGCTAAACTCAAAAAAACAATTGTATTCATCACTCATGATCTGGACGAATCCCTGAAACTGGGTGATCACATTGGAATACTGAACGGTGGAAGGCTAGTTCAGGTGGGCAGGCCAGAGGACATTATCTTAAATCCTGCAGACGACTATGTGAAAGCATTCGTCAAAGATGTCAATCGCTCAAAAGTTCTCAGAGCTAAAACAATCATGACAAAGCTTGATAAATTTGACAAATCCTCAACAAAACCATCTTCAACTTACAAATATGATGAGGATACTTTTATTGAAGATCTAGTCCCTAAGGTATTAAAGGACAGGTCAACAATCGAGGTCGTTGATAAAAAAGGAACAACGAAAGGCTATATCACCTCAGATGAGCTCTCTGTAGCACTCACAAAAACACATTAGACTGTGGCGCTGTGAGCAAAAATGTAGTTATATCAGCAGCGGCAGATGGGATTGGCTGGTGCATTGCGAACACATTGCTAGAGAAGGGATACACCGTCTATGCCTCTGACATCAATCAAAAAAAAATTGACGAGCTCAACAAGCACCCACTCATCAATAAAAGATTATTCATAGAAAATATCAATGCGAGTGACCCTGAATCAGTTGCCCAATACTTTGAATCTCTCTCAAATAAAGTATCCAGTATTAGCGCTTTAATTAATAATGTTGGTATAGCTGGGCCAACTGGAATGATGGAAGATGTCTCAGTTGATGACTGGAAAAACACAATCGATACCAATTTAAATAGTCATTTCTATTTTACAAAAGATGCAATCCCTCTCCTAAAGAGGAGTGGCGGCTCAATTGTCAACCTGTCTTCTACAGCAGGAATTTTTGGATTCCCTTTAAGGACCCCTTATGCGGCCTCTAAGTGGGCCATTATTGGAGTGACAAAATCCTTGGCCATGGAGCTTGGCGAGTTCAATATTCGAGTCAATGCGATTTGCCCTGGATCAGTTTCAGGGGATCGAATTGACCGAGTCATAAAAGCAAAGTCAGAATCTCTCAGCGTTGATGAAAAGGAGCTCAGAGAGGATTTTGAGAGTATGGTCTCACTTAAAACATTTGTTGACAAAGAGGATATTGCCAATATGGTTGTCTTTCTTCTGTCCGAAGAAGCCAAGAGAGTTTCAGGTCAAATAATGACAGTAGATGGAAATACAGAGAGGATGGACTAAATAAAATTTAGCCCAACAACTCTCAAGTGTTAATGGAGTCCAGCGATATACTGAGACAATGCGTCAATCTCTTCGTTTGTTAAGCCCATCGCAACATTGTTCATCATCGCATTGACTCTTTCAACGCCCTCAGAACCGGTCTGTACGTTAATAGAATACTGACGGAAAGCCTTTAGTTGAGAGGCTGTATAGTCTGCATGCTGAGCCGCTACAGCCGGGAAACCAGCTGTTGGAATTCCTTTTCCTTTGGCTCCATGGCAAGCGATACATGCTGTCGTTTGAGTGTCCATCTTGCCACCCACATAAATTTTTCTACCAAGCTCAATCATTTCCTCTGAGCCCTTAGCAGAATTTTCACTAATCGTTTGAATTGAATAGTAGGCTGCAATATCTTCCATGTCCTGATCAGAAAGCATTGAAGCGACACCCGCCATCATTGCATTCTCTCTTTCACCTGACTTGAAATATTGTAGCTGCTTTAAAATGTAAGTTTCACCCTGGCCAGCTAATTTAGGAAAGTTTGGAATCGTACTGTTTCCTGCAAGACCATGACAACCCATACAAGTAGCAGTTTTTGCTTGGCCTGCTTCAGCATCTCCTGCCGCTATGATCGGATTACTCAAAGAGGTGATAAGTAAAGAAGCTAAAATAATAATGATTTTTTTCATTCTCAATCTCCAAAAAATTCAGTGAAATTATACGTTATAAATTGAGGATAAGAAACCCTCTAATGATGCAAAATTTAAAAGAAAAGATTTATTTTTGAGGGTCTTGAATTGAGAGATATTCTGCTATCGATCTCTCAAAGCCTTCAGCCATTGGAGCCATCGCATTCATGTACGCATTTTGTCTTTCGCCAGATTGAAAATACTCAAGTTGTTGAACAATCCAATCAACATCTTTGCCTGCTAGAGAAGGGATAGAGTCGTCACTAGAGCGGCCATTTGCACCATGGCAACTGGCACATCCCAATGCACTATACATTGCCTCTCCTTCACTATTAGCAAGTGAGCTCACAGAGAAAGTAGCAAAAATAAAAGTGATAAATATAGATGAAATCTTCTTCATTTAATAAACGCCCTATCAAAAACAGACCAATTGATTATACCAATTTCTAATTTGTTATTTTCCTTTCCATTTTGGGGATCGTTTTTCTGAAAAAGCGAGAGTCCCCTCTTTAGCATCTTCTGAACGAAGCATCTTCTGGTAAGCTTCAATCTCTCCAGATCGCATACACTCATATGCACTTTCTAAATCCATAGTCTCAGTTTCTCGAATAACTGACTTTATTGCAGCCAATGATAGTGGGGCAGACTGAGCAATCTGATGAGCCCAATCAAGTGCCTCATTTATTAAATGCTCCGGGTCGCAACTTCGATTAACAAGACCAAAATGTTTGGCTTCATCAACATTCATTCTTCGCCCAGTCATTAACATGTCCATAGCCACTGCCCTTGGAAGTCTGCGAGGGAGCCTTAAGACGCCGCCACTATCTGGAATGATCCCCAGGGTAGCCTCAGGAACAAAAAACTCTGCATGACTGGATGCAATAATCAGGTCTGCTGCAAGCGCCAACTCAAAGCCGCCGCCAACCGCTAGTCCATTGACAGCGGCAATGACTGGCTTATCTAAATCCCATAGTTCAGTAAGTCCTGCAAAGCCTCCAGGCCCAAAATCTGCATCAACAGCCTCTCCCTCTGATGCCGCTTTTAAGTCCCAACCTCCACAAAAAAAACGATCTTCAGCGCCAGTAATGATAGCAACTCGTAGGCTGTCATCATCCCTAAAACGAATGAAAACCTCCCCAAGCATATGGCTCGTTTTGGCGTCAATCGCATTCGCTTTTGGACGGTCCAAAGTGATGAGCATCACTTCATCATACAACTCAAAATTTACAGCATTATTCATAATTCTCTCAATATAAAGTTCCTAGTCTGAATTTAACCTGATAAGTACGTCAGCTGCAACAGCACCTTTTTTCTCTTCCAAAACAATCAGTGGATTGATGTCCAACTCTAAAACATCATTTTTTTGAATTAACGCAATGATTGAGATAACCGCATCGACAACGGATTCTATATCCCCCTTTGGACTCCCTCTGTAACCCTCAAGCAAGGCATACACTTTGAGTTTTGAGAGTGCCAATAGAACATCACTCCTTGATGCAGGTAATAGCAATACTGAGCTATCTTTTAGTATTTCAACAAAAATACCGCCGCCGCCAATAATGACGTACTTTCCAAATGTAGGATCATAGTCAACTCCAATGATTAGTTCGCACACAGAATCATTAATCATTCTTTCAATTAATAAAGAAGGGCCCATTTTGAACAAATCATGGCAAGCTTTCTCCAGCATTCCAGAGTCTTGAATATTTAGCCTGACAGCTCCAAGCTCAGTCTTATGGGACACGTCAGTATCAGAAATTTTAAGTGTAACTGGATAAGTGATTTCTTCAGCAGCCTTTAAAGCCTCAGATACATTAGTTATGATCCCTCCCTTAGGAATTGAAACGCCATAATCCTGAATCAGTTGCTTACCCTCATATTCAGTTAGTTGCTTAGTGTTTTTATTTTCTATTTGAGTTTCAAGTATGTTTATTTCTGGGACTTCATTTTTCTTAAAAGCGCAGCCAATTTTGTAAGAATGATTGAGCGCCTTAAGGCAAGTATCTAAGCCAACCATTGGTGTAATTCCAAAGTTTAGGCATTCATCTATAATTCGTTTCGGCATGCAGTCTGCCATCGATGCAAGCACGATTGCTTTTTCACTTGTTCCAGTGATTGCATCAGAAAGGGCCAAAAGCGTTGTGTCCCAATCTTTCTGTTCAGATTCTGGCGTTTTTGGCCAATCTAAAAGCAACATAGTGGCAGCAAAACTTCCATTAATCATTTGTTTAAAACACTCTGATGTTTTTTTTCGATCACCCCAAACAAATGTATGATAATCCAGTGGATTATCTACCTCAACATATTCATTCAGTGTTTGTTTGACTTTATTTTTGTGAGAATCAGTGAGGCTTGGAAATGTAATCTCCATGCCATCAATTAGATCGGCCATCATCCCCGCCTCACCCCCTGAGCAGCTCATAGAGGCAACTCCATGATGGTCAATCACTCCTAAAACACTGAGCAGCTTCAGAGTTTCAAGAAACTCAGGAACTGAATTGACTCGGGCGATACCGAGTCTTTCAAAAAAGAAACTAAACAATTCATCTGACCCTGTCAATGAGCTTGTATGACTGAGCGCAATCTTTGCAGAAGCTAAAGTTTTTCCTGATTTAATTGCAATGATTGGCACCTTCATTTTAATTGCTCTTCTGGCAGCATTATCAAATGATGCTATATCATTAATGCCCTCAATATGAAGCCCAATGGCATTAACTCTTGAGTCATCTAACATTGCATGAATAATATCTGCAATATTTGTGTTTGATTGATTACCTAGCGTAAACATGTAGGCGATTGGAAGTCCAGAAGACTGCATAGTCATATTTAGGCCAATATTACCGCTTTGAGTAATAATTGCAACACCCTCTTTGACAGGCTCACATCCATGAACATCAGGCCAAAGTGCAAATCTATCCAAGCTATTAATGAATCCGTAACAGTTTGGGCCAATGAGCGGCATTCCATCTGCCGCCTCGACTAATCTCTGATTTCGTTTAACGCCCTCATCACCAACCTCTGCAAATCCGGAGGCATATAAAACTGCTCCGCCGCCGCCCATTGACTTGAGATCAGAAACGATTTCGATAGCTGACTCTGCATTAACAGCGATAAACGTTGCATCAGGAGCCTCTGGCAAATCTTTAATGTCACGATAACATTGAATACCTTCAAGACTATCCAATGTTGGATGCACAGACCATATTTGATGATTAAAACCTAACTTCTTAGACTCTTTAATAGCAAAATCAGCACCTCGATTTCCAACTACAGCAATTGATTTTGGAGATATTAATCGATGCAAGTCACTTCTGCTCATAACAAACTACTCAAATGGCCTTAGAAGTGATCTAGAAATAATGTGTCTTTGAATTTCGCTAGTACCATCCCAGATTCTTTCAACTCGATGATCGCGCCATATCCTCTCCAAAGGTAGTTCATCCATCAAGCCCATCCCACCTAATATTTGAATGGCCTCATCTGAAATCATTGCGAGTGTTTCAGTAGCCTTCAGTTTTGCCATAGCAGCATCACTATTAGTCATTTCTCCTTGAGTATCTTTCCAAGCAGCCTTAAGCGTTAAGAGTTCAGCAGCCTGAAGTTCCATTGACATATCGGCAAGCTTAAAAGAGACACCTTGAAATTTCCCAATACGTTGACCAAATTGTTCTCGTGTCGCAGCCCACTCTGTGGCAATCTGTAAAGCTCTTTCAGCCCTACCAAGACACATAGCAGCAACAGATAACCGAGTAGCACCTAACCACTCATTAGCTACATCAAAACCATGATCAACATCTC
Organism: Candidatus Pseudothioglobus singularis PS1; assembly: GCF_001281385.1. Lineage (NCBI taxonomy): Bacteria > Pseudomonadati > Pseudomonadota > Gammaproteobacteria > Pseudothioglobaceae (SeqCode) > Pseudothioglobus (SeqCode) > Pseudothioglobus singularis (SeqCode). The sequence goes on along the minus strand of NZ_CP006911.1, from coordinate 313,425 downwards.
CCAGGACTTGAGATTCGTGGACGCGGCAGTTATCAAAATTCAATATAAAATTATGATAGCCTCTATGAGAGACACTGTTATATCCAGGCTCAACAGAAAAACCAGGAGTACCCATATCAACTAAAAAACTAGTAATCTTTTTTTTCTCACCCCTTGAAGTTTGTTCAACCCCTGAAGCTGCAAATAAAATTACGAAGTCAGCCATATCAGCATGACTTATAAAATGCTTAGACCCATTAATTACAAAATCCTCACCATCTCGCTCAGCTTTACACTTCATAGAACGGACATCTGAACCAGCATTAGGCTCTGTCATTGCAAGACAGTCAACCTTTTCTCCTCGAATAGTGGGTAGAAGGTAATTATCTACTTGAGACCCTTTACAAGCCAATAAAATATTACTTGGCCTCGCGACAATGTACTGAAGTCCAAAATTAGCTTTTCCCAATTCTTTCTCTAAAAGACATAATGTTAATGTATCAAGTCCACCTCCACCATGAATTTCAGGCATATTGCATGCATAAATACCACTTTCAATAGCTTTTTGCTTTATTTTCTCTACAACTGAATCTTTGATCTTATTGCTCTTTTCAACTTCATCTTCATGGGGATAGAGCTCCTTTTCAACAAAACTTTTGACAGAATCAATAATCATTTGTTGCTCATTTGACAGTCCAAAATCCATTTTTTATCCTTAGATTAAATTAATTTATTTATTTATTAACGCTCATTACACGCCCCTTTTGCTTGGGTAACGTTAATTTTTGGTGAGATTCCCATATTTTTTCAAGAATTGCAAACACAGAAGGGCTAATCTCGCTTGCTTTTGCTTTCTTCATATCTACATGGATTAACATTTGTTCTGTGGTAGCTAATAGGCTTCCAGTGACTCCATGGAACATCTGATGAAAAATGTGAAGCCTTTTCGAATCTAGTCCTAATATTTGTGTTGCAAAGGTTAAGGGTTCTTTCTCAGAAGCCTCCAAATAGTAATTAATGTGAGTTTCAACTGTATAGAAGGATTGTCCAGCCAGCCTATAGTTATTATCAATCCCTATATATTGAAATAAAGCATCAGACGCATCACCAAATGCATAGAGGTAAAAGGATTCACTCATATGACCATTGTAATCAATCCAGTCTCGATGCACTTTAGCATTGTATATAGCTAAAGGTTCATTTAAATTATCGTCTTCAGAAAAATGCTTATATTTTCTTTTTAGATATATTTCGTTATCCATATGTCGTCAAAATTACTTATAAGATTAGAATGTAATGAGAACTCAATAAATAAAGATTATATAATGGATTAAAAGCCTCGCAATACTTGAATTATGCATAATTCCTACCGTCAAGCTAAATTTCTCTTATCGTGTCCTTCTCTTAAAGGCTGTCCTAATGATAGTGGCTATGAGGTGATTTTTGCAGGCCGCTCTAATGCAGGAAAATCCAGTGCAATCAACACACTCACTGAACAAAAGAAATTGGCTAAAGTCAGCAGGACACCGGGCAGAACTCAGCACCTTGTTTTCTTTGAGCTTGATAATGAACGAAGACTTGTTGACCTGCCAGGTTATGGCTACGCCAAAGTTCCGGATTCAGTTAAGCGGGATTGGCATCAAAATATGAGTCAATACTTTGATAATCGTAAATGTATCAAGGCCGCTATACTGGTAATGGATTGTCGCCATCCTCTTAAGCCTTTCGACCAAATGATGTTGGAATGGTGTATCAACAGTAAAGTCTCAGTAAACATCTTATTAACTAAATCTGATAAATTAAAAAAGGGTGCTGCAAGTTCCGCTAGACTCTCAGTTATGAAAGCGGTCAAAGATTTTCCTTCAGTTAATGTCCAGCTTTTCTCATCTTTAAAAAAGGAAGGTGTTCCTGAACTCTGTATGTATTTAGACAAGGTATTTGAAATGAATAATGAGAGTTAATATAGATCTCTCAGCTATTCAGTCAAAAGATACGATTATTGCTGCGAATAATCGTCAAGCCCTTGCTATTAAGCAATCAATGGCGCTTATAAGTGGCACTTCCAAAATGCCAAAAATATTCTCTTATCAATCTTGGGTTGAAAAGTTCTGGAGATCTAATCATCCAACAAAAGAATATCGCCTACTAAGCCAACTTGAGTTAAGGTTCATGTTAAAAAAATTTTGCAAAGATAGTTCTGTTAAAAATCCTGACACTTTTATTGATGAATTAATTAAATGCTACAGACTCTCTAAGAGCTATGGCATTTCAGTTGCTGAAATAAAAACTTTTCCATCCATTACATCTAAGCTTTACGTTGAATTAATCGATAGATATGAAAAATTTAAAGACAACAATCTTTGCATAGATCAAACTGATATTTTTAACTTGTCTTTGGGCAATTTTAAGAGCACACTAGACAGTGAAGGGCAATATTATCAATATGGTTTCAATGAGCCAACACCCGAGCAAAGACTGCTCTTCAAAGCTCTTAATTGCTTACCACTCTCAAGTCGTAAAATAATGAATCATTCACAGAATTATTCATTCACTGATCAAGAGTCTGAATTAAAAACAATAGCAAAATGGGCCAGAGAAATCAATCTCAATAATCCAGAAAAAAAAATTGGTATTGTCATCCCTAATTTAAATGACTTGCAACATCTAGTGAAATCATCCTTTGATCTTGAGTTCTCATCTCACCTCATTGAAACTCATCAAAAGCCCTACAACATATCTTTGGGAATTCCGCTTGGCAATTATCCTCTAATTAAAAATCTTTTTTCCATAACGAAGTTATCTTCTCAACTTATTAATGGTGTTGTCGAACATGAATTGTTAATTCAGGTAATTACATCACCATATATCAAAGGCGCACGAAGTGAGCAAAATAATCGCGCACTGCTTGTGAATAAAATTCTAAAAATTGACTCTAAAAAAAGTAAATCAAAAAAAGTTATTGAGTTGTGTACTGACTCTTCATTGCTCAAAGAGATTTTTATTTCAATCAGCACACTTGAATTTGCGAATAAATTAGCTTTAGAGGATTCATTAGAGGCAGTCAACTCAATACTACTTCTTTGCGGCTTTGTTTCAGATCGAACACTTTCAAGTAGTGAGTATCAAATTTTTGAAAAGTATCAAGTGGAAAGCTTGATCCTTAATAAGATGTCAACATTTTACAAAAAATCATCTCTTGAAGATGTGATAGAAATTTTAACTGCCCATATGAATGCAGTTATATTCCAGCCTCAAAGTGGTCCTGCTAATATTTACATATTAGGTTCATTGGAAGCTGAAGGATTATTCTTTGATTATGCTTGGATCTCCAGTATGACTAGCGACTTCCTTCCAGGAAAAATACAAATGCCCCTATTCATTCCTCCTAAAACTTCTATTGAATATTGTTTGCCAAAGACAAGCTTCACACTCATCAGTAAAGAAAGTGAGGTAACTCTTGACAACTTATTAAACCTTAGTAGCAGTCTAATAATTAGCTATTCCAAAACCTCTAATAATCGCGATGAGCTCCCATCACCTTATATAGATTTTGAGGATTATCCTAATGTTATAGTTCATGAAACGCTACCAAAAGAAATGGAATTAGTAGATGATTTTATTGCGCCAGAGATAGATAATTTTGAAATTAAAAGAGGTGTCAGCACCCTCCAAGATCAAATAAGTTGTAGCTTCAAAGGGTTTGTTAGTAGACTAAATATTCAAGAATTTAATGAACCTCAGATTGGTCTCAGTAGAATTGAGCAGGGCAGCCTTGTTCATAAAATATTAGAGAATTTTTTCAATGCAATACCATCTAGTTCCGATTTAAAAAACTTACCTGAAGACAAACTTCAGGAAGAAATTAACAAACATATTAATTCAGCCATTCATTTAATTTCTCAATCAAACTTTAAATCAATTGAAAAGGAAAGGCTTACAAAAATTATTAATGAATATATTAAGCTTGAGAAAAATCGAGAATACTTTAAAGTCATCAAGACAGAGTCAGAGTCCAAAGTTGATGTTAATGGTCTTCAATTTTCTACTCGAATAGATCGAATGGATCAAATGAAAGATGGTACAAATCTCATCATTGATTATAAAACAGGTCAGAACGTCAATTTAAGTCAGCTAACTGGCGATCCTTTAGATCAGGCTCAACTTCCAATCTACGCCATTACTAATCCAGTAGCTGGGATCGCCTTTGCAACTGTTAACTCAAAAGATTGTCAATTTAAGGCAATAACAAAAAATAAATTTGATCTACCATTAAGTCAACAAGCGATTAGAAGAATGCCAGAGTGGAATGAACAGCTTTCTGAGTGGGAGCTAGAACTCAATTCAGCAAGTCAAAAATTTCAAGAAGGGGTTGCTGAAGTTTTACCCACATCCAATGCCTGTGATTACTGTGATTATGACCTACTTTGCAGATTTGAGAAATCTAGTAATAACTGATAACCTTTCTTCTAATAGCTCTTGAGCAATATTCAGATTTTTTAAATCTGAAATCTTTATTGAATTAAGTAGAACTTGTAATTGAACAATTTGGTCTGTATTTATCCCAAGATTATCAAAAACGGTAAGAATAATTTCAAACCTCTTTTGTCGCCTTAACCCATCACTTTTAAGAAAGAAATTTAATACGTCTTGAGGACTATGATTTAGGAATTCAGATGCAAATTGATGCCATGTCGATACAAGCTCAGCAATTTGCTGAAAATCTTTTGGGCACTTAAGGTGCTCGCAGAGCAAATCAATATTAGTACTGCTTTGATTAGATAGCCAGAGAGCGAAGTTTACTTCAGGATTCTGATCTGGCACATCTAGCATCTGAAAATTTTGATTTTGAACAACTTCCAGCATTGGAAACAATCTTTGGTAGGCGCCTGACTCCATTAAAAGTTCAAAGAAAACTGAAGGTGACTTTGACTCCATCGAAAGAGATATCTCCTTAAAAACTCGCTCTGGAGTAAGCGCATCTACCTCACCTGAAGTGACCATCTTTCTCATTAAGTCAAGAGTTTTAGGATCTACTGTAAAACCAAGATAATCAAATCGTGATGCAAATCTTGCCGTCCTAAGAACCCTCACTGGATCCTCGGTAAATGCATCAGATACATGGCGAAGTTTCTTCTGCTTTAAATCCTCAATTCCATCAAAGGGATCGATATATTCTCCAGTTCCATCCTTATTTTGAGCTATGGCGTTAATGGTAAGATCTCTTCTAGAGAGATCCTGCTCTAAAGTCACAGAGTTTGCTGTATCAAAAGCAAAACCCTTATAACCCCTACCAATCTTTCGTTCTATACGAGCCAGAGCATACTCATCCTTCGTTTCAGGATGAAGGAATACTGGAAACTCTTTCCCAACCTGACGAAATCCTAATGAACTCATCTCTTCTGGAGACGACCCAACTACAACAAAGTCTTTTTCTGTTGACTCGTTAGCGATACCAAGAATTCTATCCCGTATTGCACCACCGACTAAAAATTCTTTCATAAATATTAACTTTAGATATTGATGTTGATCTTAAATTTCTCTTATAATACACGAATGGACAAAAAGAATAATTTATCACCCGAAGCCTATCATATCACTCAAGAATGTGGAACAGAGCCACCGTTCTCTGGTGAGTACTATAACCATAGTGAAACTGGTCACTATCACTGCATCTGTTGCGACGCACTTTTATTCGAATCTAGCACTAAATTTGACTCAGGAAGTGGCTGGCCAAGCTTTTATGAACTCGCCAACAGTGAATGTGTAAAGCAGCTAGAAGATGATTCACTAGGTCATATGAGAATTGAAGTAAGATGCTCCTCATGTGATGCTCATTTAGGCCATGTTTTTCCCGATGGACCTCAGCCCACTGGAAAGCGTTACTGTATAAACTCAGTTGCTTTAAATTTTGCTGGTGATGAGTCATAACTCATTTCAAAAGAAAATCTTTATTTAAAATAAAATAACCATTGCTGCAAGAAAGGCCAAGAAAATTGAGAACCCTTTTTTGAGTTTATTGCTATCTATGAGGTGCGTCACTTTTGCTCCTAATGGAGCAAAAAAAACACTTGAAGCAGCGATTGTAATTAACGCTTCAAAGTTTACAAAACCAATACCGCCAGTTTGAAGAACTTGAGATGAACCAGCTACCATAAAACCAATGCTTCCAGCAATAGCAATAGGCATTCCTACCGCTGCAGAAGTAGCAATTGCATTTTTTATTTGAATATTGTTATACACCAAGAATGGGGTAGTCATTGTTCCTCCACCAATCCCAACCATGGCTGAAATCAAACCTATAACGTACCCCGCGAATGACCAAACCCACCTTGACAACTTATCAGCATGGCCGGATGCGCTAATGCCGAACCACATAATTAAAGCAACACAAATTTCAAATAAGGCAAAGAACACCCTTAGAAAATCAAAGCTTAAATATTTAGCCAAAATAGCACCACTATAAGAGCCCACTAAAATTGTTGGAGTAAGCTTAACAAAGTTTCTCCAAAGAATAGCCCCATGACGATGGTGCGCATAAAGACTTGAGATAGATGTAAAGACAATGACCGCTAGTGCAGTACCAATTGAAGTATGCATTAAGATTGATTGATCAATTGATGGTGCTAATAAATACAGGAGTATTGGCACAATTATTAGGCCACCACCAATACCAAGCAGACCTGCTACAAAACCTGAAAAAGAGCCTAGCAATAAAAAGAGGATAGTTAGCTCACTCATAGCATATAGTCTGTTTACTAGCGATCAGCTTTTCCAAATATGTTCGGCAAAGTGCTTTCTGCACATCGACTGGTATCGATCATTACCACCAATAACCACCTGATCTCCATCCTCAATAACGTTTCCATTTTCATCAATACGAACCACCATCGTTGCCTTACTTCCACAGTGACAAATGGTCTTCAATTCAATGAGATTATCGGCCCATGCAAGGAGATGTTGACTGCCAGGAAAAAGCTCTCCACGAAAGTCTGTGCGAATTCCATAACACAAAACTGGAACATCAAAGCTATCAACAGCTTTTGCCAATTGCATGACTTGCTCTCTACTAAGGAATTGACTTTCATCAATCAAAACACAATCAATAGGCTCTTTAAGATTTTGTTCAGAAAGAATTTTGAATAAGTCATCATTTTTATGAAAGAGATGCGCCTCTGCTTCAAGACCAATTCTTGAAGTAACTTTTCCTACACTATAACGATTGTCAATTGCTGCAGAAAGAATAAGAGGAGTCATGCCCCTCTCTTTATAGTTGTATGCTGACTGAAGAAGGGAAGTTGATTTACCAGCATTCATTGCAGAATAATAAAAGTATAGCTTAGCCAAAATATTGCCTCTAATTATTGAAAATAACTCTTACTGTACTTATTCCAAACTAAGAATAAATACATTTGAAATTATAATACTCGTTATACGATAACGAAATTATTGAATATTGGGTTTTGTGAGGTTGTCAACATGCAAAACTTCATTCACCTGTTCTTCAGTCATCAAGCCTTCTTTAATGATGATTTCTCTCACAGTAACTCCATCTGCAAGTGATTTCTTAGCGATACGTGCTGACTCTTTGTAACCTAAATGCGGTGTAAAGAAAGTCGCTATACCTGGACTCTGTTCAACATATTTTGCGCAGACTTCAACATTCGCAGTAATTCCATTGACACATTTTGTTCTTAGCATGACCATTGCATTAGTCATGTAGCGCAATGAACGAAGAATATTAACAGCTAAGACAGGTTCAAATGCATTGAGCTGCATTTGGCCAGCTTCTGCTGCTAATGTAATGACCAAATCATTTCCAATAACCTGAAAAGCGGTTTGATTGACTGCCTCTGGAATTACCGGATTAACTTTTCCAGGCATAATTGAAGATCCTGCTTGAACTGCTGGAAGATTGATTTCATTAAAACCAGCAATTGGGCCGGAAGAGAGTAATCTTAAATCATTAGAGATTTTTGAAAGCTTTATGGCCACTCGCTTAAGAACAGAAGAGAATGACACAAAAGCACTGGTATCAGATGTTGCAGCAATTGGATTTGGAGCAAGAACCAAAGGGAGTCCAGATAAATCTGCCAAGGCTTCTACCGCTATTTTTGGATAATCTAGATGACTATTAATACCTGTTCCAATAGCTGTGGCACCTAAATTGACCTCCAAAAATAGTTGAGACATCTCATTAAGTCTTTTAATATCATCTAGCAATGTATTACCGAAAGCAGTAAATTCCTGTCCAAGACTCATTGGAACAGCATCTTGGAGTTGTGTTCGTCCCATTTTAATGACGTCGGCAAATTCGACGCCTTTTGCATGAAAAGACTCAGAGAGAGATTTGATTGCCTCCAATAGAGGGTCATACTCTTTCAAAAATCCAACCAATAAAGCTGTCGGATAGGTGTCATTCGTTGACTGTGACATATTGACATGATTAAGCGGTGATATTGTTTCATAGTCACCCTTTTCTTTCCCAATTAACTCGAGTGCAACATTAGCAATAACTTCATTAGCATTCATATTGGTTGAGGTTCCCGCACCACCCTGGATTATTTCAACAATAAACTGATCATGGAACTCGCCATTGATAATCCTCTCACAAGCAGCGACTATTGGATGGTAGATATCATTATCTAATAATCCTAGCTGGTTATTGGCACGAGCACAAGCCAGTTTAACCATGGCATAAGCTATTACAATATTTGGGTAAACTGAAATTGCAACGTCAGCTATTGGAAAATTATCTACTGCTCGCATGGTATGAATACCGTAATAAGCATTACTAGGTATTTTCATTTCACCCAAGAAATCTGATTCAATTCTGTATTTCATAGATTGAAATAACTATTAATTTAATTGGGCCTATTAATTTTCTTTCAGCTCTCTTCTTAGAACTTTACCAACATTTGTTTTTGGAATCTCTTTGATAAATTCTATATGCTTTGGAACTTTATAAGCAGTTAACTTTTCCCTACAAAAACTGATAATTTCATCCTCAGTTGCAGTTTGTCCATCATGAAGAACAATAAAAACTTTCACGAGTTCTTGAGAATTCTCACCTTCTACTCCAACACAGCCGCATTCAAGAACAGCAGGGTGTTCATTAACCACTGCCTCAACTTCATTTGGAAAGACGTTAAAGCCTGAGACAATAATCATGTCTTTCTTTCTATCGACAATAAAAATATTACCAGTTTCATCAATTCGAGCAATATCGCCGGTCATAAACCAGTTATTCTCGTCAAGACCTGAGACTTCGGACTTCCAATATCCGCTCATAACCTGTGGACCTCTGACGCATAGCTCTCCAACAGCATTCGTTTCTGAAAGAGCATTACCACTCTCGTCCCTAATCTCAATTTCAGTATAGGCAGCAGGCAAACCCACAGAGCCTGTAAATTCAGTCTGCTTGTAGTCATTAACACTTACTAAAGGAGATGTTTCAGTTAATCCATACGCCTGCCAGATTACAGATTTTGTGACCTCAGCCCATCTCTTTGCGGTTGTATCTAATGCAGCCATACCACCACTCAAAGACATGAGCAAATTACTAAAATCTAGCTCCTTAAAGGCATCATAATTTAATAGCGCCTCATAAAGCGTGTTCACACCTGAAATCATATGAAATTTATGTTTTTTCATTATTGAGACGAAAGTTTTTAGATCCCTAGGATTAGTAATCAGGACACTTCTTCCACCAATATGGAACAACATGAAGTTATGCACAGTTAATGCAAAAATATGATACAAAGGGAGTGGGCAAATAGCGATTCTTTGCTCATTTCTTGAATCATCATACATTTTGGGATCAATTGTAAAGAAGGCTTGAATGATATTTGCAAGAATATTTCTGTGCGTCAGAACAGCACCTTTCGAAACACCTGTTGTTCCTCCAGTATATTGAAGAAAAGCTGTACTTTCAATTGAAATATCTAATGATTCAGGACTAGAGCCTTCATTGCTATTCAAAACATCAAGAAACATTGTTGCACCATCAATGTGATATTTGGGGACTAACTTTTTTACTTTTCTAGTGACTAAATTAATAATTTTGCCCTTGAAACCAAGAAGATCTCCAACAGTTGTTACCAATACTTTTTCTACATTAGCGAGATCTGATTTTGCTGCTACGTTGGCAACGCCCTCCCATACCAACAGTAATTTTGCCTCACTATCTCTTAGTACGTGTTCAAGTTCCCTTTGGGTATAAAGAGGATTAATATTGACAACAACAATACCTGCCTTTAAGGCACCATAAACTATAAGAGGATAAACCAGCATATTAGGCATCATGACTGCAACTCTATCACCCACTTGAAAGTTAGCGCTGAGCCATGAGGCAAAAGCGTCAACTTTTTCTGACAGGTCTTCATAGGTCAATTCAACACCGAAACTCTCAAAAGCTGTTTTACCTTTGTGCTCTCTACAACAGTTATCAAAGAACTCTACTAAATTTCCATGCTCTTTAAAAAACTCTGTTTCTTCAAGTTTATTTGGTATCTTTGTTTCCATTTTTTCTCCTTAATCAGTATTAACTGTTTTCAAGTTTGCCTATTAATATTTCCTTGTATTGATTATAAACCTCTCCATCCTTTTTGAATGCAAAACATGAGTTTGCAAACTTCTTTTCAATTGATTTAGCTTCTTCTTCAGTAATAGTCTTAGCTTCACCGCCAGTTTTTTCTTTCCAAAGCGTTTGGTAAGCAATTGTTCCTGCATATGCTAAAAGATCGGTAATGTGTCTACAGCCCTTCTCTCCACCCATCGTTTTTATAACTTTTCGATTGAATCCAGCAATTAAGTGCTCCCCTTTCAATTTTTGACAGTTTTCAACCGCTTGTGGACAAATATTATAAGGAGAGGCATTAATTACTGCCTCAATATCAATAATTTTTCTTTCATCATTGAGAGTCAATCTAACCGCCATATCATGAAGAGGCTCTCCTGAACTGATATAGCCTCGATGCATATTTTCAAAAGAGTAGGTTTTACTGTCAATCAGAAAGACCTCTATATCCCACAACCCATCCTCTCTTTTATAGCCTTTGCCTTTGATTGTTCTATTATGTTTTAGATCTCTCTTGGCCGGCTTAGATAGCATCTATTTATCCCTATATGATTCGACTTTTTGATTTAGTATACTGCTGTTCTAATTCTATCACTAAATCCTCAACACTTGGTACATTGGAAATAGATCCAACGCCTTGGCCAGCAGAAAAAATGTCCTTCCATCTCTTGGCAGTGGCTTTGCTGACATCAAAGTCCACCTTTAGTTTCTGCTTTATAAGAGGCATAAGCATTTTCTTAAAATCGGCAATGGTTGATTTAATTCCACCAGCATTTGGAGAGATTCCAGCATTTTGAAGGGATTCCTCAAGCCAGTTTCCATTAACGCCTGTAATTTTATTAGACTTGATAATATCACTCGCTGAGGCATTTAAAATCATTTGCTTGTAGTCTTCTGTCGCATCACTCTCTTCGGTAGCAATAAAGCGCGTTCCCATGTAAGCTAAATCTGCACCTAACGCCTGAATCGCTAGAATTGATTCGCCAGAGCTTATACTTCCACCAACTATAATGGTTCCATCAAATATATTTCTTACCTCGGATACAAAAGCAAATGGAGACAAGTCTCCAGTATGACCGCCTGCACCGTTGCAAACCAGAATAAGGCCGTCTACTCCTGCGCTAATTGCCTTTTTTGAGTGGTACAAATTAATAACATCTGAATATACTAGGCCGCCATATTCATGAACTTTTTGGACAACATCTTTAGGGTTTCCAAGTGAGGTAATGACGATAGGCGGCTTATGCTTAAGAATTAAGTCAATGTCATCATTACTCCTGGCATACATTTTACTGACAATGATATTTACTGCCCATGGAAGTGCATCCTTGCCAGAGCCTAGAGCTTGATTTATATTAGTAAATTCTTGATCTAAAGCTTCTAAAGTTCGGCAATTTGCGGTCGGAAAAGAGCCAACAATGCCTGCCTTTGATGAGGCGATTACAAGCCTTGCGTTTGAGACAATAAACATGGGTGACTGAATAATTGGCAGTCTAAGTCGGTCAATGTAGTTTTGATTTGTCATAAACTATTTAGCATCTTTTAATAATCCCTGCTGCACCCATTCCGGTTCCAATACACATGGTCACCATACCATAATCAATCTTTTCTCTTTGCATAGCTGAGATCAGCGTCGCAACTCTAATTGCGCCCGTTGCTCCAAGAGGGTGCCCAAGTGCTATTGCTCCACCAAGCGGATTGACTTTTTCAGGGTCAAGGTTCAATTCCTTAATGACAGCCAAGGATTGGGCAGCAAAAGCCTCATTAAGCTCTATCCAACCAATGTCATCAAGACTAAGATTCAAAGAATTAAGAACCTTTGGAACTGCCTTGACTGGACCAATACCCATAATTTCTGCCGGAACACCTGCTACAGAAAAGCCCATAAATTCAGCCTTAGGGGTTAGATTATACTTTTCAACAGCTTCTTCACTGGCAACAAGAACAGCTGCGGCTGCATCTGACATTTGCGAACTGTTTCCTGCCGTAACTGAACCATCTTGTGCAAATACGGTTCTAAGTTTTGCTAGAATTTCTAGACTTGTATCTTTTCTGGGCCCTTCATCTTTAGAAACAAGATTGGTATTTTTTATATACTCATTAGATTTAACTGAATAGCTATCCTCGACAGTTGATATTGGAGCAATTTCATTCTCAAATAAGCCGTTATTATTTGCATGAATAGCTTTTTGGTGACTCTCATAAGCAAATTGGTCTTGGGCTTCTCTAGTGATACCATATTTCTGAACTACCTTCTCAGCTGTCAGCCCCATACCATAAGCAATAGAAATATTCTCATCAGACAAAATTTTAGGGTTCATTGAAGGCTTAAAGCCTGTCATCGGAACACTACTCATGCTTTCGACGCCAGCAGCAATGACCAGATCAGATGATCCAGATTTTACTAGGTCAGCAGCATTAGATACGGATTGAAGCCCGGACGAGCAAAATCTATTTAATGTATAAGCAGGAGTCGAATCTGGCAGACCAGCAAGTAGTGTAGCAATTCGAGCAATATTTAATCCTTGGGGGCCCTCTGGCATGGCACAGCCAACAATAATATCGTCAATACTTTTGTTGATTTCTTCACTTGAATCTGATGCTTTAAGCACACTTTGTATGGCATGAACCAATAAGTCATCTGCTCTAGTTTTGGATAGTAATCCTCTGGCTTTTCCTACTGGAGTTCTTTTTGCATCAATAATATAAGCTTTTCTCATCATATTCTCCAGTTAATTGCGTAGGGGTTTACTATTTCGAAGCATAAACTCAATTCTGTCTTGAGTTTTCTGCGTGCCCAAAAGCTCAACAAAGTATTTTCTTTCAAGATCTAATAGCATTTTTGAATTCACTACAGTGTTCTCCTCAACTAGCGAGCCTGTCATCACTTTGGCTAATGAAGAAATGCAATATTTATCATGTTTGGACATAAAGTTTCCCTCAAAGAGGTTGGCAACTTGAGCCATGATGTTTGCATAACCAGCCTTACCAACTACTTTGAATGTGTCATCCAATGGAGATCTGAAGCCTGACTCTAGCATTGCTAAAGCTTGATTTTTTGCAACGTAAAGTAATTCATTTGGATTAGCAATAATGACATCTTCAGTCTTCAGGTATCCCATTTCCTTTGCTTCCAGAGCACTAGCAGAGACTTTTGCCATTGCAATCTGCTCAAAATGTTTAGATAACAGAGGAAATATATCATCAGACTCTTTATTTAAATATGCCCTTAGCGCCATCTCCTTGCTACCACAACCAGCAGGAATTCCTCCAATACCAACTTCCACTAGACCGATATAAGAGTTCATTGAGGCAACTACTCTATTGCAGTGAAGTAAAAGCTCACAGCCCCCTCCGAGAGCCAACCCATCTACCGCAGCTATGGTTAATATTTTGCCATGTTTAAGACGCATCAACAAATCTTGCAACATGCGGACCGTTTTTTTAATTGAGTATAGTTTTCCAAGTTTTGGGAGCTCAGGATGCATGACCTCAAAAGCCTTCTTTTTTGCATTAGATGACAGTCCAGGGTCCTTTTCAAGCAGACCAAGCTTAATTGCCGAAATAACCTCATAGAGGTTAGCGCCAGCACAAAAATGTTCTTGTTCCTGTTTAAAAATAAGGGCGTGAAAGCCATTGTTTTCCAGATAATCAAGGCATTCAGGTAATTCAGTTAATACACTGGAACTTAAAACATTCATTTTTGTCTTAAAAGAAACGCTAGCAACACCGTCTCCTATGTCAATTAATTTAGTCGATTCACCATCTATCAAGATATCTAGATGGCCTTTCTTTTCTCCATTAAGGAGTGCCTTATTTAATTGCCTTTCATAGACCGGATGAGAAGACCTCGGAATAAACTGATTCTTGTTTGGATTAAATGCACCCTCGTCAGAATAGACAAAAGCTTGATCCATGACCCATACTGGCAAGGTTTGATTTGAAAGCGTTTTTCCATCCTGAATGTCTTGATTCAGTAACTCTCTTACCTCAGACCAACCAGTCACCTGAACTTGTTCAAAGATTCCTTTTTGCCAGGCAAATCCTGACTTCAATGCTAAATCAACACATCTTGCAGTTTCAGCAACATGCTCAAGATGATAGGCAGTGTAATGAAATACATCTCGATGAACTGACCACAAGAATTGAGCTTGTGGATCATCACATTTAGAGAGCTCCAGAAGAGCATTTTCTATGGTTCTACTATCTTTTATTATTTTCTTAACTTTGGGACTAATCGTTTTGTCAGAGAGCCTATATTCTCCGCCCTTAGGGTCAAAGACAAATATATCTTTACCAACTTTTTCATAGATTCCCTTTCGGGTTTTACTTCCTAACGAGCCTTTCTCAATTAAAGCCTCGATCCAATCTGGAAGTTGAAATAACTCAATCCAGGGATCATCTTTCGCATTTTCATATATATTTTTGACTACGTTAGCCATGACATCAAGGCCAACAACATCCAGGGTCCTAAAGGTAGCACTAGCAGGCCTTCCAATTCTCTTTCCAGTCAACGCATCTACTGTGTCAGCAGAAAGGTTAAAGTTTTCTGCGTGCCTCAGAACTGCCATAAATGAGAAAACACCAATCCTATTGGCAACAAACGCAGGACTATCTTTTGCATAAACAACCTCCTTACCAAGTGCTGAAGTAATAAAACCCTCAGCCTTTATTAAAAGACTCTCGTCGCTATATGAGGTTCTAATGAGTTCAACCAGCGGCAAATATCTAGGAGGATTAAAGAAATGCACGCCAAAAATTCGACTCCTTAAACTATCGGGTGCTGACTCAGCTATTTTTTGAATTGACAAACCAGATGTATTCGTTACTAGAATGGCATTCTCATTAACATGTGGTGAAATTTGTTTAAAAAGCTTTTTTTTGATATCTAGATTTTCTACAATAGACTCTATGATGAAGTCACAACTTGATAATGCATCTAAATTTTCATAGGTTGATGTCTTAAGTAAGCCTGGAACTGAGGGACTTGCAAATGGCGTAGGCTTTAATTTCTTCATCATTGCTATAGATTTTGATAGCGCTTCCTCACTGGTATCAAACATCAGAGTTTCAAAACCTAAATTGGCAAAGTGGGCAGCAATTTGTCCACCCATTGTTCCAGAGCCTAATACAGCAATCTTAGTAAAGGCTTTATCAAAAAATTCTTTCATAGTTACCCCAAATCTTTATTTATCCAAACTCTCATAGTCATCAACTTTTAATGCCTCGAGAACTAAATCATTTAACCTTAACCAATTCTCTCGATCTTCTATTGTTAGGGTTTTATTATCAACAAGTCCTTGAAGCCAAAACTCCAATGTAATGCTGGGCTGGTATTTGTACCCTGCTTTTTTTGCCTTATCTCTTAAAACTTTTAATTCTTTTCCAGCCTCAAAGCCCTTGAAAAGAATGTTAAAAGGGTGATCAGGCTTGTCTTTAAGGTTAGCGCAAATGCATGTTGATAGGTTTTTTTCTATCCACTCAGTATCAAGAACAGCTCTTGAAGTATTGATAATCAGCTTGTCGTCAATTTTAGAAGCGGTAACTGAAAATGGAAAAAACAAAAGCCTCAACAACCATTTAGCCACTCTGTTGATTGGCATGCTTTCAATATTTAGAAGCATTGAAGTGTCTGCCTCTTGAATGAGTCTAAGAATTGAAAGCTTAAGTATGGTCTTTGCGTGATCATCATTCAGAAACTTCTCTTCATAAAGTTTTAAGCAAGAACTAATTTCGTACATTGCTGAAATTGAATCTGCAAACCTTCCCGATATCATTTCTTTTCTTTTAAGTGAGCCACCTAAGAGCAGAGAGGCGATATCAGTTAAACAGGCAAACTTGGCTGACAATACAGAAAGATTACGATAATAGACCTTGGTAGTGTGGTCCCCATAAGGTTTAGCTAGTCGTCCACGAGACCATGAAAACAAAATTGCTCTGGCAATATTATTAACAAAACTGCCAACATGAATGACTAGTGCTTTGTCAAACCTTTTGATAGAGTCTTTGCTTTCATCATGAAGTGCTCTCAACTCATCAAGCATTGTTTTATGACATCTAATTAGGCCTTGGCCAAAAATCATCAAGCTTCTTGTTAGAATGTTGGCCCCCTCAACTGTAATGGCAACGGGTGCACCTGAATAAACATTCGATACATAATTTCTCTTGCCCTCCATGACCGCTCTTCCGCCATGGACATCCATTGCATCGATTGAAGAGCTTTGAAGTAGTTGTGTATTTCTATATTTTACAATCGCAGAAATAATGGAAGGTCTGTGGCCTGCATCAAGAGCCCAAGTAGAGAGGTTTATATTTGCGGTAGCCCTAAATGCATTTGTTGCAAGATTTGAAAGCTTCTCCTGGATTCCCTCCATTTTTGCAATCGGTATTCCAAATTGCTCGCGCGTTTGTGAATATGTGCTTGTTGTTAAAAGCATTGCTTGCGTAGCAGATGCACCTGTTACTGGAAGAGAAATTCCTCTGCCAACGCTGAGACACTCCATAAGCATTCTCCAACCATGGCCAATCATCTTGTCACCACCAATGACCCAGTCCATTGGAATAAAGACATCCTTACCGAAGATGGGGCCGTTTTGAAATGGCTCTCCTATTGGTTTATGTCGGGTTCCTATACTTAGACCGTCCGTATTTCGTGGAATCAATGCGCAAGTAATCCCTAAGTCATTTTTTTTGTAAAGAGGGTGGTCCTCTGCAAGCAAGTTATCAGGGTCATAGGCCTTAAAGGCCAAACCAATGACAGTAGCAATTGGGGCAAGAGTGATGTAGCGTTTTTCCCAATTCAGCCTTAATCCTAGTACTTTTTTTCCATCAAACTGGCCATAGCAAACGATTCCATTATCAACTAAAGATCCAGCATCAGAACCTGCCACTGTTGATGTTAATCCAAAGCATGGGATCTCTTTGCCTTTTGCAAGGCGGGGCAAGTAGTGTTGTTTTTGCTCTTCAGTACCATATTTTAAAAGCAGTTCACCCGGTCCAAGAGAATTTGGAACCATGGCTGCAATTCCTAAAAATTGTGAGGCCGAAGAGAGCTTACCAACAATAATAGCATGGGCAAAGTGAGAGAAGCCTTTTCCATTGAACTCTTGAGGAATAATTAAACCTAAAAATCCTTTGTCAAAAATGAACTTCCAGACTTCCTTAGGGAGATCGTGTGTTGATTGAATTTCATGAGAGTCGACCATCGCGCACAATGTCTCAACCTCATTATCAATAAAGCTTTGCTCCTCATCTGTCAACTGCGTAGCCTCTAGATCAGTTAATTCTTTCCAATTTGGATCACCTTGAAAGAGTTCTGCATCCCACCAAACGCTGCCAGCCTCGAGGGCAATACTTTCTGTGACACCGATTGGCGGTAAAGATTTACGCATTACTTTGAAGAGGGGCTTGGTAAATAATATCATCCTAATGTTTGGTACGATAAGTAGACCAATGACAAAAAGAATAAGGAGGATGAATTGTGCTCCAAAGTGATTTGCAATGACGGCGCCTGGGTAAGTCAATCCTAAGGCCAGAAGCCATAGCTGCCACATCTTTATATTTGTCTTAACAAGAACCAACAGCATTAAGACTATGGATAAAAGAAAAGAGAGTAGTGAGTATTCAAATATTGTTTCAAGCATAAAAATTCCTGGTCAGCATGGATTAACTAACAACGCTACTAAGCATTTAGTGAGTTTATTAGTATAGATATAAATATCAAATTATAGTTATCATATTATTATATAATATTAACACTTTATTATAATTGATGCGTATTACTGTAACTTTATGTATTATCTACAATAATGAATACTTTCAGCGGAGTCTGGAGGTGTATCCAAAGACTTCATCAAATTCACCCTTATGAGGTGGAGACAATATTTCAAAGGGTTGGAATAGCAAAGAGTTTATTAACCAATCAAAATGTCTCAATACCTGTCGAAATACTCCTAAACTTTGTCATTGATGCCCAGACCGTTTTTAAAGATGAGCTAGTGTCAATTAATTTTGGACGGATGGCGCAAGTAAGGCCTAACTATGGAGAAGCATTTGGGTTAGTATTTGTGTACTCAAAAAATCTCCAACAAGGTTTAAAGCTTTTGCAATCCTTCATTAATACAGAATTAGAGGGTCTAAACTTTCTAATCATTGAAGAGAAAAACCACATTAAAATTCAATCTGTTGTTGACCCAAAAATAAAAAATCCGTCAATTTATGAAAACCTTGGACTATCTATTCTTGCATCATTTATAAGGTCAAAACGATTTCAGATCAAACAAATTAATACTAAAACAGTCACTCAGATAGACGATATTAAAGAAAAATCTGTATTTAACTGTCCGGTTTTTACATCCTGTGAAGAAACATCACTTCTAATTAGTAAAAAAAATTATCTTAAAAAAAATAGCCTCTCAAATCCTAATCTGGTTAATTATCTGAGTACTATTCTGGAGGCAAAAGCAAATAACATGACTTCAAAGATTAGTCTAACTGAGAAGGTTGAGAGGCTCATGAATAATTATGAAAATCATTTCAACTTAATAAATATTCAGGATGTATCAATCCATCTTGGATTAAGTAAAAATTCTCTTCGCAATCAATTACTAAAGGAAAATACAACTTTTCGTAAGGTGCTTAATAACTTTAAGCTTAGTAAATCAAAAAATCTATTAAATGAAGGGCTCTCTGTAAAAGTGATTTCATATCAGCTAGGATATGCTGATCCTTCATCCTTTGTCAGATGGTTTATCGGTCAAACGGATTTAACTCCATCTGCTTATAAGTTGTTATTTAAGGTTAAAGTGCTAGCAGATTTGCATTACCGCCAGAAGCAGTAGTGTCTATTGTAATAACCTTCTCCTTGATTAACTCCCATGCCTCATAGATCGAACTTACCACTGGAATGAGTTCATTTCGAGAAGTAACAATCAGCTTATTAACTGAATTGTCATCACCAAAGTAAAGCACCGCGTTATAAGCATTACTTTCTATTAGACTTAAGCTGGGAGAATCATTCAGTTGGGATATATTTTCTGTTTTGAAGCCTATTTCGACTAAGGACTCATATTCCTGCTTACTAATTTGGCTTATGACACAGTTGCCTAGGAAAAGTGATAAAAGTGTCTGCATTAATGTGTCCTTGTGTTTAGGGCCTATACATAAAACGGTTCCTTTTGGTTTATAGATGAGTTGGTTTGATTCTCCTGTAGGTCCTGGTAGTTTAATGTCATGGCTATATCTAGAAACCACTTGATCTAAAAATTCAAGGAATTCAGCTGTTAGACTTGGGAACTTAGCTCTTAATAGTGAAAGAATATCTTTACTTAACTGAAGAGTCGGATTGATAAGATTCTGAATCTCAAAGTGTTCTCGAGTAAAAGTCATTTTATGTTTAGATTGTTCACTACGCAACATGTTACTGCTATAACCATGCAAAGAGTTTGGCCCTCCTGCTTTTGGACCGGTCCCAGATAAACCTTCGCCTCCAAAGGGTTGAGAGCCAACTACAGCTCCAATTTGATTTCGATTGATGTAGACATTACCTACATTTACTCTGGATGAAATCTCTTTGACCTTCTTATCTATTCTTGAGTGAATGCCAAAAGTTAGCCCATATCCTTTAGCATTGAGTTGGTCAATGATTGTTTCTAAGTCATCATTCTTATAAGAAATCACGTGCAGAATTGGACCAAAGAGCTCTTCATGAATATCCTCAATTGAATTAAGGTGAATCAAGGTAGGTGCAACAAAATGGCCGTTTTGAGGTTCAAAAACAAGCTCTTCAATAACCTGATTGTTTTGTCTTGCTTTTGTGATGTATTTTTTGAGTTTAATTTGAGCAGCTGAATTGATGATTGGTCCGCAGTCTACATCAAGGTTTTTAGGGTTTCCAATACTAAGCTCCTTCATCGCTCCTACGATCATATTGATAGTATTTTCATAGCAGTCATCTTGAAGCAGTAGAATTCTCAGCGCTGAGCAGCGCTGACCAGCGCTCTTGAATGCACCATCAATAACGTCTCTTGTGACCTGTTCACATAATGCAGTAGAGTCAACGACCATGGCATTCAAACCTCCCGTTTCAGCAATGACTCTTGCCTCTGAGTTTCCATTATCAATTAAGCTAATTTTGATTTCTTTCGCTACTTCGGTTGAGCCTGTGAAAGCAACTCCATCAATTAAATTGCTGCTTGATAGATAAGCGCCAGTCTGAGAACCTTTACCTAAACATAGCTGAAATCGTCCAATCGGAATGCCAGCCTCAATCAATAACTCACTTGCCCTATAGGCAATAAGGGAAGTACTCTCTGCTGGCTTAGCAATGACAGAGTTTCCTGCAGAGAGTGCTGCAGCTATTTGTCCAGTAAAAATTGCTAATGGAAAATTCCATGGGCTAATGCAAACAAAAACTCCCCTGGCTTGTCTTTGGCTAGGCATCACTATTCTTGATAAATTTGCATAGTAACGTAAAAAATCAACTGCTTCTCTCACTTCATCTGTTGCATCTTGATAAGTTTTTCCAGCTTCTCGCATTGCAAGGGTCATTAATTCGTATTGATTTTCCTCATAGAGGTTAGCCGCTCTCTCTAAGCCCTGAAGGATCATTTCATGCTCGATCATATTTGACTCGAATGCATTTCTTGCAGATTCGAGTGATTGAGTTAGTTGGCCCTCATTCGCAAAAAGAACATGTCCAACAACGTCGTCCTTATCAGCTGGATTAGTTACCTCTTGATTCAAACCATCATTAATCTTCATTCCAGCAATGATTGATTTGGCTTTCCATTGTTTGCCAAGCCAAGGGCTTTGATTTTGGTACAGCTGATTAACCTCATCCTGTTCAGTTAGAATAACGCTACGTGAATTTTGACGATTATTTTTAAAGATGTCCTTTGGGAGTTGAATCTTGGAATGAGATTTCTCGGAATCCTCTTCTACAATTGTAAAGACATCACTGGCTAAACTCTCAGGACTAATACTCTCATCAAACAAGTGATTAATGAACGAACTATTAGCTCCATTTTCCAGCAAGCGTCTCATTAAATAAGCCAGCAACTCTTTATGACTCCCTATAGGAGCATATACTCTTGAAGGAACTCCATATTTATTTGAAATGGAATGATGCAAAGACTCACCCATTCCATGAAGCCTCTGAACCTCAAAGCCTTCATTATTACCTGCCATTTCGCATACACTGACCAGTGAGTGTGCATTATGACTGGCAAATTGAGGGAAAATATTCGCTCTCATTTCTAGTAGTTTTTGAGAGCAGACCAAGAAAGAATAATCAGTATTTGTTTTTTTAGTGAATACAGGAAAGTCAACCTCGCCCAGAATTTGAGACTTCTTAATTTCACTATCCCAGTATGCCCCTTTCACAAGCCTTACCATTATTTTTAAGTTATGCTTATCACAATTATCATTAAGCCAATCAATTACGAATGAAGCCCTTTTTTGGTATGACTGAACAACAACTCCAAACCCTTCCCAAGAGGAATTTGCAATTATTTTCATGATGCTCTCAATCACATCTAATGAAATATCTAGACGATCAGCCTCTTCTGCATCAATATTGATTCCTATATTGTAATGTTTAGCAATTTCAACCAACTCAAGGACCTTGGGTAGTAATTCTGATATGACTCGCTGTTGGTGCATAAAGTCATACTTTGGGTGGAGTGCAGAGAGTTTGACTGAAATACCATTTGCATCAGTCACCGTTTTTGATGTGTTGCGCTTCCCAATTTCAATCAATGCATTTCTGTAGGCTTGAAAGTACTTATCAGCATCCTTCATTGTCCAAGCAGCTTCACCAAGCATATCAAATGAATACAAAGTATTTTTTACATTACGACTTTTAACAGCACTATGAATAGACTCTGCAAATACAAATTGCTTAGCAAAAAACTGCATGACATTATTTGCACTGAATCTAATACCAGGCCTTGAGAGAATCTCCAAAGCTTTTCTGATTCTGTTTTTTATTTCTTTATTGCTTCCATGTGCAATCATTTTGTCAGCAATATTTAATGCCAGGGTTGCAATATTAACCATAGAAGATTTACTAGTTCCAATATGCTGAGACCAACCCTTCATTGCAACTTTATCAATAAATAATTTATCTCTTGTCTTATTATCGGGAACTCTTAAAAAAGCTTCAACAAGAGTCATTAAAGAGAGGCCTTCGTCACTTGTCAAATTATACTCAGATACAAATAATGACAAGAGGTCAGGCTGGCTTGAGGAGCGCAGTTGCTGAATTAAGTGGGATGTATTTTTTTGGAATTCAATCCGTTGATCTGTATTGGTGTAATCAAACAAATGGAGATGATCTAATGAATCCTCTTCACTCATAACTCTTGCTTTGCGGAGTTTGCTCCTTATATTAGAGCTGTCTACTTCAAATTTGAAGTCTGCAAGAGATTTCATTGCCCAAAAAATTTCTTAATATTTTAAAATTTTAATTTAAAAGTAATAGTTATAATGACTATAAAATAAATTATTTAAAGTTATTTATTATATAATTTATGTAATATAATTTATATATTAACTAATATATTATAAATAATAGGACTTATGACTACTTTAGATAATTTTGATCATAGAATACTTGAGCTTTTACAGAGCGATGGACGAATGACTATTACTGATCTATCTGATCAAATTGGACTATCCAAAACGCCCTGCTTGAAACGTGTTCAAAAGTTAGAGACTGCTGGATATATTAAGGGATATCAAGCAATCATTAACCATGCCTTAATCGATAATAATCATATTGCCTTTGTTCAAATTAAACTTAATGATACGAAGACAATGGCACTCAATGCTTTCAATAAAGCCATTAAAGAAGTTCCTGAAGTTGAGCAATGTCATATGATTGCCTCAAATTTTGATTATTTATTAAAGGTGCGAACTGAAAATATGGAGAGCTATAGACAAGTGCTTGGTGAGAAAATTTCAGCACTCCCCCACGTTCAAAACAGTTCTACTTTTGTTGTGATGGAGGAGGTCGTTACCAGTTGATACGCTTAATTAAGAGAGTTTTGACTTAATGAGTTGAGAGACTTGACCCATATCAGCCTTTCCATCTAGCTGACCTTTTAGAATGCCCATGAGTTTTCCCATATCTTTCATAGAGTCAGCTCCTGTGTCAGAAATTGCCTTGACCACTGCTGCCTCAATTTCATCATCACTTAGCTGCGTAGGCATATAATTATTAATGATTAATAACTCTGCTTCTTCAACTTCTACTAGATCGGTTCTGCCTGCATCTGAGAATTGAGAGATTGAATCTTTGCGCTGCTTCACCATTTTCTGAATGACAGACATGACTTGGTTGTCATCCAAATCAATACGTTCATCTATCTCTTTTTGTTTGATAGCCCCTAGGATCATACGAATCGCTTTGAGAGCAGGTTTGTCTTGGGCCTTCATAGCCAACTTCATGTCATCAGTAATGAGTTGTTTGAGCTTAGACATATTGTTTTTCTTGCTTTAGTCGTAAAAACAAGTTTTAGTACATGCGTTTACGATGAATTCTATTCTTTGACATTTCCTTGTGAGTTCTTTTAACTGCAGCGGCTTTTTTACGCTTGTTAACCCACGTAGGCTTTTCGAAAAACTCTTTCTTTCTTACATCTGTTATAACGCCTGCTCTGTCACATAGACGTCTAAAACGACGAAGTGCAATATCAAATGGTTCGTTCTCTCTTACTTTAATTGCTGGCATAAGATAATTCCTTTAAGATTCTTTTTTTGCTGCTTTAGCTTCTTTCTTTGGCGCTGCTGCTTTAGCTTCTTTCTTTGGCGCTTCTACTACAACTTCTTCTTCACCTTCAAAGTCAACAAGCTGAACTAAAGCCATTGGCGCTTTATCACCGGTACGAAAGCCTGCCTTCAAAATGCGGACATAACCACCAGGACGGTCCTTATAAAAAGGCCCCAATTGCGTAAATAACTTAGCAACCATTGCATCATCTCTTAGCTTTGAGAAAATGTGACGGCGGTTTGCAACACTGTCTGCCTTTGCTCTTGTAATTAAAGGCTCAATTACTCTTCTAAGCTCTTTAGCTTTTGGCAAAGTTGTTTTGATTGTTTCATGCAATATCAAAGAATTAGCCATATTTTTAAACATAGCTTTCCTGTGCGATGAATTTCTATTTAGTTGTCTTCCTGACTTTCTGTGTCTCATTGTTTGTCCTTATTCACTCATTAAGTCAACTGGTGGCCAGTTTTCAATTTCAGTACCTAGCTCTAAGTTCTTTTCAGTTAAAACTTCTTTAATTTCATTAAGCGACTTACGGCCTAAGTTAGGTGTTCTCAATAAGTCTTGCTCTGATTTTTGAATTAAATCACCAATGTAATAGATTTGCTCTGCCTTTAAGCAGTTTGCAGAACGAACTGTCAACTCTAACTCATCAACTGCAGACAAATACATCGGTGGGAAATCATCTGATGTTGGTTGAGGCTCTTCTTCAATAACTGGCTCAAGCTCAACAAATGATGACAATTGATCTTGCAAAATAGTAGCAGCTCTTTTAACTGCTTCTTCTGCATCAACAGAACCATTAGTCTCGATAACAATGTTAAGTCTGTCAAGGTTAACTTTTTGCTCAACCCTGGCCGCTTCAACAGTAAAACTAACTCTTTTGATTGGAGAAAAACTAGCATCCAACTGAATACTGCCGATGGTTTCAGAGTCAACATTCCTTGCAACTGCGACGTCATAGCCAACACCAGTACCGACTCCAAGAGTCATTCTGATTTTTCCACCTTCATTAACCGTTGCAATCACTTTTTCAGGGTTAAATACTGAAACGTCAGTTCCATTTGCCTCAATGTCAGCAACAGTTAGCTCGCATGGACCTTCTTTCTCAATGATTACTGTAGCGCTCTCACTTGCATTAAGACCGATTGATGCTTCTTTTAAGTTAAGAAGGATATCTAGAACATCTTCCTGCACGCCTTCAATTGTTGAAAACTCATGCATAACACCATCAATAGCAACTTCTGTAATAGCAGAGCCAACCATTGAGGACAATAAAGTTCTTCTTATTGAGTTTCCTAATGTATGGCCAAATCCACGCTCAAAAGGTTCTAGAACAACACGATATTCATTCTTAGATAATTCAACAGAATCGACTAGTTTTGGTTTTAAAAAATCTCTTGCACTTCCTTGCATATTTAATTCCTATTTAGAATATAGTTCAACGATTAATTGCTCTGAAATATCAGAAGATAATTCATCACGTGCTGGCACGCTCTTGAAGACACCCTTTAGTGCTTTGTTATCAACATCTACCCATTCAGCTAATCCACTTTGGCCAGAAATCTCAACAGCGAGTTGGATACGGCTTTGTTTTTTTGCTTTTTCTCTTACAGCGATTTCATCATTTGCGCTGACCTGGTAAGAAGGTATATTTACAACTTTTCCATTCACTACAATAGACTTATGAGAAACCAATTGCCTCGCTTCGGCTCGCGTTGAAGCGAAACCCATTCTGTAGACAACGTTATCAAGGCGACACTCTAGAAGCGACAAAAGGTTTTCACCAGTTGGCCCTTTCTTTGAGCTTGCTTTTTTATAGTAGAGACTAAATTGCTTCTCAAGAACACCATAAATACGTCTAACTTTCTGCTTTTCTCTTAGCTGAAGACCGTATTCACTTCCCTTTTGGCGACGTGCATTTGCTCCATGAACACCAGGGAGCTGTGTTAGTTTGCATTTAGAGTCAATCGATCTAATGCCACTCTTAAGTTCTAAGTCAACACCCTCACGGCGTGCTAATTTACATGTAGGACCTGTATATCTTGCCATAATTTATCCTTATACTCTACGTTTCTTCGAAGGACGGCAACCGTTATGAGGTATTGGCGTCACATCTGTTATTGATTGAATTTTTAAACCCTGTGCATTAAGGCCACGAATCGCAGAATCACGGCCTGGACCTGGACCCTTTACTCTAACTTCAAGATTCTTCATGCCAAAAGCTTGAGCTTTTTCACCACAATTACCAGCTGCTACTTGAGCTGCAAAAGGTGTTGACTTTCTTGAACCTCTGAAACCAGCTCCGCCAGAAGTTGCCCAACAAAGGGTATTTCCGTGACGGTCAGTAATCATTACAATGGTATTATTAAAAGTCGCATGAATATGCGCAATACCGTCTGAGACGATCTTCTTTGATTTCTTCTTAGATGCTTGCTCTTTTGCCATAGTATCTTGTACCTATATTATTTAATTAAACGACGCGGACCCTTTCGAGTTCTTGCGTTTGTTTTAGTTCTTTGTCCACGTAGCGGTAATCCCTTTCTGTGACGAATTCCGCGATAACAACCTAAATCTCTAAGGCGCTTGATGCTCATGGCAACTTCACGTCTCAAGTCTCCTTCAACTTCATACTGAGCGACTGCTGTACGAATCGACTCTAACTGATCTTCAGTCAGCGCTGATACCTTCGTACTTGGGTCTAACTTTAATGCTTCACATATTTGCTTTGATCTCGTTTCACCAATACCAAAAATGGATTGTAAGCCAATCACAATATGCTTATTTGTTGGAATGTTTATTCCTGCAATACGTGCCATATACTTTACCTATACCTCAAATAAATAATATTTTTGAATGGTCATTCCACTCAAAATTTTAAAGTTGAAAAATCGTGCAATTTTACTTTGTAAATTCAGCTCTGTCAATGTAATCAGCCCTGTCTTTGCTTATGACGTGGCTCTTTACAGATAACACGAATGACTCCGTGTCTCTTAATAATTTTGCAATCTTTACAAATTTTTTTAACTGATGCTCTTACTTTCATAACTTACCCTTACTTTAAATTAGCTTTACGCATTAAGCCATCATATTGATTCGACATCATATGAGATTGCGCTTGAGCTATAAAATCCATTACAACAACAACAATAATCAGAAGACTCGTACCGCCAAAGTAGAAAGGTACATTCCAATATAAAATTAAAAACTCAGGCAGTAAACACACCGCCGTAATATAGATAGCACCGACCGCTGTCAATCTTGAAGTAACGGCATCGATATAATCAGCCGAATGCTGTCCTGGTCTAATACCTGGTATAAATCCACCCGATTTACGTAAATTATCTGCCGTATCTTTTGCGTTAAATGTAAGCGCAGTATAGAAGAACGTAAAGAAGACAATAGCAGCACCATAAAACAGAATATACAAAGGCTGTCCTGGTGAAATGCTCGATGTAATATCTGCTAACCATCCCATTCCCTCTGACTGAGAAAACCAACCACCAAGAGTTGCTGGAAAAAGAATGATGCTCGATGCAAAGATTGGCGGAATAACGCCTGCCATGTTAATTTTGAGAGGTAAGTATGAAGTTTGACCACCAACCATTTTTCTGCCTTGTTGTCTTTTAGCATAGTTGACGGCAATTCGTCTTTGACCACGCTCCATGAAGACTACGAAAGCCATGACAAGAACAACCATTGCAAGCATCAGAACGACTGTAAATACGCTTAACTCTCCTGTACCAACCATGCTCAGCGTGTTACCGAATGATGCTGGCAAACCAGCCACAATGCCTGCAAAGATGATCATTGAAATTCCATTACCAATACCTTTTTCACTGATTTGCTCACCAAGCCACATCAAAAACAAGGTTCCAGTTGTGAGCGTCACTACTGTTACAAAACTAAACGTTAGTCCAGGGTTTGTAACCAATGCAACACCGCCGCCTGACTGAGATTGTAGTGCAATCGAGACACCATATGACTGGAAAACAGCCAAAAATACAGTTCCCATGCGGGTGTACTGCGTGATTACTCTTCTGCCACGCTCTCCCTCTTTCTTGAGCTGTTCGAATCTTGGAACAACTGAAGTCATTAGGTTCATAATAATCGAAGAGGAGATGTAAGGCATAATTCCTAAGGTGAATATAGAGAGCCTCTCTAATGCTCCGCCAGAGAACATGTTCATCATTCCTAGAATACCCGTCCTATTATCTTCAACCAGAGATGCAAGCGCAGTCTGAGATATGAAAGGAATCACAATATGTGTTCCTAATCTGAAAACTATTAGGGCACCGACTAGATAGAGGATGCGTTTTAGTAGATCTTCGCTCATCAATTACTCGCTTATCGTTCCTTTCGCAGCTTCAATAGCTGCTCTAGCACCCTTCGTTGGCTTAATTCCAACCAGGTTGATTGCTCTGTTAATTTCGCCTGAAAGCATGACCTTGACTCTTAAAATATTTTTAGTAACGAGGTTATGTTTTTTGAGGACGTCAATATTGATATCAGTTTCTGTTAGCTTGTCGAGTTGTGACAAGGTAACCTGAGAAGTAATGATAGATACTCTTGAACTAAAACCAACCTTAGGTAATCTCCTTTGAAGGGGCATTTGACCACCCTCAAAACCAATCTTAGTAAATCCACCTGAACGAGATTTTTGTCCTTTGTGACCTCTACCAGAGGTTTTACCCATGCCAGAACCCATACCTCTACCGACACGCTTTCTGTTAGTTTTTTCACCCAATGCAGGCTTTAATGTATTTAAATTCATTCTTTAACCCTCAACTTTTAGTAGGTAAGAAACCTTATTAATCATGCCTCTTACTTCTGGCGTATCTTCAAGAACCACCGTATGGTTAATTCTTTTTAAACCCAGGCCAGTAACCGTTGCACGATGCTTTGGTAATCGACCATAGAAACTTTTAACCAAAGTAACACTAACTGTTGGCTTTTTAGATACAGCCTTTTTTTCAGGTGCTTTCTTTGTCTCAGCTGGCTTAGTAGCCTCAGCCTTAGGAGCTACTGCTTTCTTAGGAGCTGCTGCTTTCTTAGGAGCTGCTGCTTTCTTTTCTACCTTTTCCTCAGCCATCAGACTTCTCCAGTAATTTGTTCAACAGTTTTGCCGCGCTTTGCAGCAACGATCTGTGGTGATGACATTTTAGTAAGACCTTCAACTGTAGCTCTGACAACACTAATAGGATTTCGAGTTCCATTGCATTTTGCTAATATATTGTGAACACCGACTGCCTCTAAAACACTTCTCATTGGACCACCAGCAATTACGCCAGTACCTTCAGATGCAGGCTGTAAATAAACCTTAGCAGCACCAACCGATGAAGTAATAGGGTAGTGAAGCGTACCATTAACTAGTGGGACTGGCTTCATTGCTCTTTTTGCCTTGTCCATTGCTTTTTGAATAGCTAAAGGAACCTCTCGCGCTTTACCGGTACCATAACCAACCTTGCCGTTACCGTCACCGACAACAACTAAAGCTGAAAAGCCAAAAATTCTACCGCCCTTAACAACTTTAACGACGCGTCGAATGTTTACCAGCTTTTCGATAAATTCACTTTCTTCTTTGTAATTATTTCTTTTATTTTCAGCCATTCTCTAAACCTTAAGTTCTCTTAATTAAAAATCTAATCCGCCTTCCCTTGCTGCATCAGCAAGTGCTTTCACGCGACCGTGGTATTTGAAACCTGAACGATCAAATGCGACCTTAGAAACTTTAGCTTTTTTAGCAGCTTTTGCTATTAAATCTCCGACCTTAGATGCCGCATCCACATTACCGCCATTTTTCATCTTGGACGAAACGCTTGATGCAGAAGCTAATGTCTTCGTTCCACAACTACTGATAATTTGCGCATAAATATGCTGCGAAGATTTATAAACGCACAAACGCTCTAGATCTCTTTCAGCATGTTTAGCTCTAAATTTTGTTGCTCTTCTTATGCGAGCATCTTTTTTTGATAATTTCATTTAACTACCTTCTATCAATTATTTTTTCTTAGCAGCTTTGCGAACAACCTGCTCATCTGAATAACGAACACCCTTACCTTTGTATGGCTCTGGTGGACGAAATGCTCTTATTTCTGCAGCAGCTTGACCCACTTTCTGCTTATCAATTCCTTTCACAACGACTTCAGTTTGCGTAGGCGTCTCAACAGAGATTCCTTCTGGTAACTGATAATTAACGGGATGCGAAAAACCAAGAGTCAAGTTCAAAACTTTACCTTGCGCTTTAGCACGATAACCAACTCCAATTAAAGTGAGTTTTTTCTCCCAACCATCTGTAACACCTTTGATCAAGTTAGCTGTATTTGCTCTCACTGTTCCCGCTTGAGCCCATGCACTTTTTTCTAATTTTTTACTGACCTGGTTTGGCTCAAAAGTTAGCACATTATCATTATTAGATACTTGAACGAGAGAATTGACATGCATTGTCATTTCACCAAGCTTCCCTTTAACGGACATTACACCATCAGCATGAGTAATATTCACGCCTTCTGGGATTGTAATTGGTGCTTTTGCAATTCTAGACATTATTAATCTCCAATATTATGAAACGCTACACAAGACTTCACCACCAATATTTTGAGCTTTGGCAGCTTGGCCTGTCATAACACCTTTAGGGGTAGAAACAATGACAATACCAAGTCCATTCATAATGCTTGGCATATCATCTTTACTCGCATAGTGTCTTAAGCTTGGCTTTGAAATTCTATCAAGCGTCTCGATAACCGGCTGGTTATCAAAGTACTTCAACTTGATAACTAAAGTTTTGTTAGCCGCCTTATCACCCTCAATTGCAAAAGAAGTAATGTAACCTTCGTCCTGCATAACGCTAGCAATAGCAGACTTTAAATTTGAAGCCGGGATGCTTACTTGCTCTTTATTTACTGATTGTGCGTTTCTAATTCTAGTCAACATATCAGCTATTGGATCAGACATACTCATATTAACCTCCTACCAGCTAGCTTTAGATAAACCAGGAACTTCACCATTCATGGTGCGCTCTCTGAGTTGTGATTTGGCTAAACCAAACTTTCTATAAAAACCATGTGGACGCCCAGATAGACCGCAACGATTACGTTGACGAACTGGAGAAGCATCTCTAGGAAGGGATTGTAATTTGATCACTGCCTGAAAACGATCTTCATCAGAAGTATGAATACTCTTGATTATCTTTTTTAATTCAAGACGTTTCTCTTTATATTTTTCGACCAACTTAGCTCGCTTTACATCTCTATGTATCATAGACTTTTTAGCCATTATTTCCTCCTTTAAATGGGAAATTAAACATCGCCAATAGTTTCTTAGCATCTTCATCATTTTGCGCATTCGTAGTAATAGCTATATCCATTCCGCGCACTTTTGTTACCTTTTCAAACTCAATTTCAGGAAATACGATCTGCTCTGTAATTCCCATGTTGTAGTTACCGCGACCATCAAAAGACTTATCATTTAGACCACGGAAATCTCTAATACGAGGTATAGCAACATTAACTAAGCGATCTAGAAATTCATACATTCTCTCTTTTCTTAGTGTCACTTTACATCCAATTGCGTTGCCTTCTCTTAACTTGAAACTTGCTACTGATTTTCTAGCAAGACAAGTGACAGGCTTTTGTGAAGAAATCAAACCTAACTCTTCCAGTGCACTCTCTAATACTTTCTTATCTCCTAATGCACTTCCTAGTCCCATATTGATTGTAATTTTTTCAATCTTGGGAACTGACATTGAATTAGAAACACCTAACTCCTTCTTAAGTTTAGGAAGAATTTCTTTTTTATATTGTTCTTGTAATCTAGACACTTATCACCTATTTATTTGTTATATCAAATTACGGCTTCGCCGCTTGATTTAAAAAATCTCTCTTTAACGCCTTTATCATTAACCCTAACACCAATGCGATCTGCTTTTTTGGTTGTTGGGTTGTAGATTGCAACGTTTGAAATACTCAAAGGCATTTCTTTCTCTTCGATCCCACCCTGGATACCTTCTTGAGGGTTAGCACGAACATGTTTTTTTGCTAAATTAAAACCTTCAACAATAACTTTTGGTCCTAGGACTTTTGTCACTGTCCCAATAGATCCTTTATCTTTTCCAGCAATAACTATAACTTCATCATTTTGTTTAATTTTCATCATCACAAAACCTCTGGTGCAAGTGAAACAATTTTCATAAACTGAGCGCCTCTTAATTCTCGCGTAACAGGGCCAAATATACGAGTACCGATTGGCTCTAATTTTGGATTAAGCAGAACAACTGCGTTGCTATCAAAACGAATACGCGATCCATCTTTACGGCGAACACCCTGAGCAGTTCTAACGACTACTGCATCATAGACATCACCCTTCTTCACTTTGCCGCGAGGCGAAGCTTCTTTGATGCTGACCTTAATGACGTCACCTATATTTGCATAGCGGCGCTTTGAACCACCCAATACTTTAATACACATAGCTTTAACACCACCACTGTTATCAGCTATATTTAACCTTGTTTGCATTTGAATCATATTCTTTCTCTCTTTAGCGCGACTATTTAATCAATACTCACTGATTTTTCAACAACTTCTACCAAGGCCCAGTTCTTTGTTTTTGAGAACGGCTTTGATTCAGAAACTCTAACGACATCACCAAGACCACACTCATTCTTTTCATCATGAGCATGAACTTTAGTACTGCGTTTAATATACTTTTTATAAATTGGATGACGCACCTTACGCTCAACTAAAACAGCGATTGTTTTGTCGCGACTATTACTTACAACCTTTCCTGTAAGAATTCTTTCTACTGCATTAGTTTCACTCATGAGCTTTTCTCGTTAATAATTGTTTTAATTTGGGCAATCGCTTTTTTTGTTTTGCTAAGCTTTGATAAATCAGTTAACTGAGAAGTGCTTTTTTGCATACGAAGTTCGAAGTGCTCCTTTAACAAGGTGATAAGCTGCTCATTTAACTGAGTTACGTCTTGATCTCTTAATTCTTTAACATCCATTACATTATTGTCCGTTTAATTACCACTGTTTTGACAGGTAGTTTCGCTGCAGCAAGCTCAAAAGCTTCCCTAGCAACAACCTCATCAACACCCTGCATTTCAAATAACATTTGTCCAGGCTTAACCTGTGCGACCCAATACTCAACACTACCCTTACCTTTACCCATTCGAACTTCCAATGGCTTCTTAGTGATAGGCTTGTCAGGGAAAACACGAATCCAGATCTTTCCTTGACGCTTCACATGTCTCGTCATTGCACGACGCGCAGCTTCAATTTGTCTCGCAGTCATTCGGCATCTTCCAGTGGCCTGAAGGCCAATTTCACCGAAGCTGACGTTGTGACCAGCTGCCAAACCGCGATTGCGGCTTTTCATGGTCTTTCTATATTTTGTACGTTTAGGTTGCAACAT
Organism: Candidatus Pseudothioglobus singularis PS1; assembly: GCF_001281385.1. Classification (NCBI taxonomy): domain Bacteria; kingdom Pseudomonadati; phylum Pseudomonadota; class Gammaproteobacteria; family Pseudothioglobaceae (SeqCode); genus Pseudothioglobus (SeqCode); species Pseudothioglobus singularis (SeqCode). The sequence continues at coordinate 279,689 of NZ_CP006911.1, read as the reverse complement.
TGCTATATTCCTTTACTTCTTTCCAATTTGTTTTGTAGCACCACGTTTTGAAACTTCTTCAATAGTGCCTTTGTTATGATCAAGAATTTCGCCCTTGAAAATCCAAACCTTAATACCAATAACGCCATATTGCGTGTTCGCTCTGAAACTACTGTAGTCGACGTCTGCTCTAAATGTATGAAGAGGGACGCGTCCTTCACGGTACCACTCTGAACGAGCAATTTCTGCACCATTTAATCGACCACTAACCATCACCTTAATTCCAAGTGCTCCAAGTCTAGTAGCGTTACCCAGTACTCTTTTGACAGCACGTCTATACATGACTCGCTTTTCAAGCTGCTGTGCAATATTTTCAGCAACTAATCGAGCATCAAGCTCAGGCTGCTTAACTTCTTCAATACTGATATGGACAGGTACGCCCATTTTTTCAGAGACTATATTTTTAAGTCTTTCAATATCAGCGCCTTTCTTTCCAATAACGATTCCAGGTCTAGCTGTATGAATTATGACCTTAGCAGTATTAGACAATCTTTCGATTGAAATTCGACTTACAGAAGCTGAAGTCAACTCCTTGAATAAAAAGTCTCTTACTGCGATATCAGATAACAAATACTCAGAATAGTTTTTACTGCTGGCATACCACTTGGAATCCCAATCCTTAACAATTCCTAATCTAATACCTATTGGATTTACTTTTTGACCCATAATTATTTACTCGCTTACGCCAACACTAATGTGGCTTGTTCGTTTAAGAATTCGATTCGCTCTTCCTTTTGCTCTTGGACGAATTCGCTTCATTGTAGAGCCCTCGTTTACGAAAACACTACTCACTTTTAACTCATCAATATCTAGACCATCATTATGCTCAGCGTTAGAAATTGCAGAACTTAAAACCTTCTTGACTAAGACTGCTGCTTTTTTATTGCTAAATGTCAAAATATTCAAAGCCTCTTCAACAGGCTTGTTTCTGATCTGATCAGCAATTAATCTCACCTTGAAGGCAGAGATTTTTGCATACTTATGAATTGCTTTAACTTCTTTCATTTTTATAACCCTTTGCTAAAACTACTTTCTATCACCTGAGTGACTTTTAAATGTTCTTGTTGTGGCAAATTCGCCTAACTTATGTCCAATCATATTCTCGTTAATCGAAACAGGAACATGAACTCGGCCATTATGAATAGCTATTGTAAGACCAATCATCTCAGGCACGATTACTGAACGGCGTGACCATGTTTTAATTGGTTTTCTATCATTACTATCTTGAGCCTTTAAAACTTTTTGAATTAAATGCTCATCTACAAATGGACCTTTTCTAAGTGATCTTGCCATAATTACCCTTTATTTTCTTCTACGGACAATAAGCTTGTCAGTACGTTTATTAGTTCTTGTTTTGTAACCTTTCGTTGGTGTACCCCATGGAGAAACTGGGTGTCTTCCACCACTTGTCTTACCTTCACCACCACCATGTGGGTGATCGACAGGGTTCATAACAACACCACGAACTGTAGGCCTAACTCCTCTCCAACGAGTGGCACCAGCTTTTCCAAGTTTTCTTAAGCTATGCTCTGATTTAGATACTTCACCAAGAGTCGCACGACACTCAGCCAAAACTTTTCTAACCTCACCAGAACGTAATCTGATTGTTACGTAATTACCTTCCTTCGCAACCAATTGAACTGAAGTACCAGCACTTCTAGCAATCTGTGCACCTTTCTTAGGCTTTAACTCGACGCAATGAATAACACTACCTAGAGGTATGTTGCTCAAAGGAAGACTGTTACCCTTTTGGATTGCAACTGAATTTCCAGAGACGATCTTGTCTCCTGACTTGACGCCTTTCGGCGCAATAATATAACGTCTCTCACCATCAGCGTATAAGACTAGAGCGATGTTTGCACTACGATTTGGATCGTACTCAATTCTTTCAACTGCTGCTTCAATATCATCCTTATTGCGCTTAAAGTCAATAATACGATATCTTTGCTTATGGCCTCCACCTCTATGCCTTACAGTAATCTTTCCGCGGTTATTACGGCCATTAATTCTATTTTTACTTTCTGTTAATGCAGCAAAAGGCTTACCTTTATGCAAGTCATTATCAACAACACTTACAACAAATCGTCTGCCTGGTGAAGTTGGTTTTCTTTTAATAACTGTTGCCATAATAAATTCTCTATGATGCAGTAGCGTCGATCATCTGACCTTCAGATACCCTAACGACTGCTTTTTTCCAATTAACACGCTGTCCAGTTTTACCTCTGTAAATTTTCTTTTTTCCTTTTACATTTGAAGTCGTAACGCCTTCAACAGTAACACCAAACAATTCCTCGACTGCTGCACTTATTTCTCTTTTATTGCTATCAGTTCTAACTTTAAAAACGTACTGATTGTTAGCCGTAGCTAGAGTAGTTTTTTCAGAAACGATTGGCCCAAGGAGGACGCTCAATACTTTTTCTTGATTCATAACATTGCCTCAACTTTCTTTAACGCAGCTTTAGTTAAAACTACATTCTCATAACCAATTAAACTGACTGGATCGATGCTTTGTGTATCACAAACGCCGACATGGTACAAATTACGTGAAGACAAGTATAAGTTCTCATCTAACTCGTCTGTCATCAAAAGAGCATCCTTTAAATCTAAGGATTTCATAAGTGATGTAATATTTTTTGTTTTAGGCTCTTTAATTTCAAGATCTGAAACAACTTTCAAACGGTCATTGCGAAGGAGCTCAGAAAAAATAACGCTGATTGCACCCTTGTACATTTTTTTATTTACTTTTTGAGAATAGTTGCGTGGCTGTGCTGCAAAAGTTACTCCACCACTTCTCCAAATCGGTCCTCTTGAAGTTCCCGCTCTTGCACGGCCAGTACCTTTTTGTTTCCAAGGTTTTTTACCACCACCACTCACTGCTGAGCGATTTTTTTGCGCCTTCGTTCCACTTCTTCCACCTGCCATATAAGCAGTCGTAATTTGATGTACTAGTGACTCATTGTAGTCACGGCCAAAAATATCTTCAGAAACTTCTTGTGAAGTAGATTTGTTTGTTTTTAGATTCAATACTTTTACTTTCATCACTAGACCTATATATATTCTATTTTTTTAAGCTTCAGCTTCTTTATCTTTGCCCTCGTCAGCTTCATCAGCTGACTCTGCTTTTGGCGACTCTACTGGAGCCGCTTCTTCTGCTGGAGCCATTTCTTCAACTGGAGCTTCTGCTGCAGCTTTTGCTGCCTCAACCTCTGCTTTTGCTGCTTCAGCTTCTGCGGCTTCATTAGCTAACTTATCTGAAAGCTCTTTGGTTACTTTAGAATTAGCAGTATTTTTCTTGTCTGACAAAAACACTCTCACAAAGCCATTTTTTGACCCTGGAATCGCGCCCTTAACTAATAACAAGTTACGATCACTATCAACTCTTAAAATCTCAAGGCACTCTTCAGTCACCTGAGCGTTACCCATTTGACCCGCCATTTTTTTACCTTTAAATACACGGCCAGGCTCTTGGCACTGACCAGTAGATCCAATAGCACGGTGAGATATAGAGTTACCGTGTGTTGCATCCTGCATACTAAAGTTATGGCGCTTTACACCACCTTGAAAACCTTTACCTTTAGATTGGCCGGTAACATTAACGAAGTGTCCTGCACCAAAAAATGAAATATCAAGATTAGGCATTGCTGAGATTTCAGTATCGCTTACTCTCATCTCCCATAGGCCATGGCCTATTTCTTGAGATGCCTTAGCGTAGTGACCCTTAAGAGAACTACTGACGCGTCCAATTTTGGCTTCACCTTTCTTGTTCATCTTCCTACCAGTAGTCACTTGCACTGCATTGTAACCATCAGTATCAACTGACTTAGTCTGCACTATGCGATTAGGTTCTATTTTTATAACACTTACAGATGCTGCTGAACCATCATCAGCCATAAGTCGCGTCATTCCTACTTTTTGTCCTACTAATGCAATTGCCATTTTCTTAATCCTATCTATATCTATTAGTTAAGTTGAATTTTTACGTCAACTCCCGCAGCCAGATCTAATTTCATCAAAGCGTCTACGGTTTTATCAGTTGGACTGATTACATCCATCAACCTAACATATGTTTTTAACTCGTACTGATCTCTAGCATCTTTGTTAACATGCGGAGAAGTCAATACAGTAAAGCGTTCTTTCTTTGTAGGCAAAGGGATTGGGCCCCTTACACTAGCACCTGTGCGCTTAGCTGTCTCTACAATCTCTACGGCTGATTTATCGATTAAACGATGATCAAATGCCTTTAATTTAATTCTAATATTTTGATTGCTCATTTGCCTATTTGCCTTATCTAACTTCCGAAACGAAAAAACCGTCGATTATACAATAATTCGACGGTCTTAATTTAACTAACTTGTTATCTTCGAGACGACTCCAGCACCTACCGTGCGTCCGCCTTCTCTAATTGCAAATCTTAAACCCTCTTCCATTGCAATTGGAGCAAGTAACTCAACTGTCATCTTCACATTGTCGCCTGGCATCACCATTTCAGTACCTGATGGTAATTCACATGCGCCAGTTACGTCTGTTGTTCTGAAGTAGAACTGTGGACGATAGTTGTTGAAGAATGGCGTATGACGGCCACCTTCTTCTTTGCTTAAGATATAGACTTCAGCTTCAAACTTAGTGTGCGGGTTGATCGTACCTTTCTTAGCGAGTACTTGACCACGCTCAACTTCTTCACGCTTGGTACCACGAAGAAGAACACCGACGTTATCACCTGCTTCACCTGAGTCAAGCAACTTTCTAAACATTTCAACACCTGTACAAGTTGTCAACTGAGTGTCTTTAATACCTACGATTTCGATTTCATCACCCACGTTTACAACGCCGCGCTCGATACGACCAGTAACAACCGTTCCACGACCTGAGATTGAGAACACGTCCTCAATTGGCATAAGGAATGTCTTATCTGTATCACGCTCTGGTGTTGGGATATAAGTGTCTAACGCTTCAACCAACTTCAGGATTGAAGGAACACCGATATCTGATGTGTCACCCTCGAGTGCTTTTAGTGCTGAACCAAAAACAACCGGCGTGTCATCACCTGGGAATTCATATTCTGTTAGAAGCTCACGGATTTCCATTTCAACAAGTTCAACGAGTTCTTCATCGTCAACCATATCCGCTTTATTCATGTAAACAACAATATATGGAACACCGACCTGACGAGACAATAGAATGTGCTCACGTGTTTGAGCCATTGGTCCATCAGTAGCAGCGATTACAATAATAGCGCCGTCCATCTGTGCAGCGCCTGTAATCATGTTCTTTACATAGTCAGCGTGTCCTGGACAGTCAACGTGTGCGTAGTGACGAGCTTCTGACTCATACTCTACGTGTGCTGTTGAGATAGTGATACCACGCTCTCTTTCTTCAGGAGCATTATCAATATCTGCGTAATCCTTGAACTCACCGCCACGGGCTTCAGCCATCACCTTAGTAAGGGCTGCAGTTAAAGTCGTTTTACCATGGTCAACGTGACCAATTGTTCCCACATTTACGTGTGGTTTGGTTCTTTCAAATTTTTCTTTTGCCATTTTTAATCCCCGATTAAGAATTTAATTTTTCAATAACATCTTCTGCAACATTTCTTGGAGCCGCAGTATATTTAGCAAACTCCATTGAATAGTTTGCACGTCCTTGTGACATAGAACGAAGGTCTGTCGCATAGCCAAACATTTCAGCTAAAGGTACTTCAGCTCTAATTTGCTTTCCAGCAGGCGTATCATCCATCGCACTTACAATACCTCTGCGACGGTTGAGATCACCCATCACATCACCCATGTAATCTTCAGGTGTTGAAACTTCAACTTTCATCATAGGCTCAAGCAGTTGAGGATTAGCAAGTTTCACACCCTCTCTGATACACATTGAAGCAGCAATTTTAAATGCCATTTCATTAGAGTCAACATCATGGTATGAGCCGTCATAGACTGTTACCTTAACGTCAACTAATGGGAAGCCAGCAATAACACCATTCTGCATCTGCTCCTGAACACCTTTGTTGACCGCTGGAACATATTCCTTAGGAATAACACCACCTTTAATTTCATCAACAAACTCATAGCCAGTTCCTGGCTCTTGAGGCTCTATTCGCAGATAGACATGTCCGTACTGACCACGACCACCAGACTGTTTAGCAAACTTATGTTCGTGCTCGACTAGAGTCGTAATTGTTTCACGGTATGCCACTTGAGGCGCACCAACATTACACTCAACATCAAACTCACGCATCATACGATCAACGATGATGTCTAAGTGAAGTTCGCCCATACCAGCAATAATAGTTTGGCCAGACTCTTCATCTGATGAAACTCTGAACGATGGATCTTCGTTAGCGAGCTTACCTAGAGCAATACCCATCTTCTCTTGGTCAACCTTAGTTTTAGGTTCAACAGCAACAGCAATAACCGGCTCAGGAAATTCCATTCTTTCAAGAACAATTTTGTCCTTCATGTCACACAATGTATCACCAGTAGTCACATCTTTAAGACCAATCGCAGCTGCGATGTCTCCGGCTCTTACTTCCTTAATCTCTTCACGGTCATTAGAGTGCATTTGTACAATACGACCGATGCGCTCTTTCTTGTCTTTCGATGAGTTGTATACAAAATCACCTGACTTCAAGACACCTGAGTAAACTCTGAAGAAAGTTAAGTTGCCCACGAACGGGTCAGTCGCAATTTTGAAAGCTAATGCAGCAAACGGCTCAGTATCTGTTGGAATTCTTGGCGCAACAGTTTCAGCTGCATCATCTAAGATTCCACTAATTGGCTCAACATCTAACGGAGAAGGCATATACATAATCATTGCGTCTAGAACAGCCTGAACGCCTTTGTTTTTAAATGCAGTACCACAAAACATAGGAATGATTTCATTCGCAATTGTTTGTAAACGGATACCTTCTTTAATTTCGTCATCAGTCAGAGTACCTTCTTCAAGATAACTTTCCATTAATTCTTCTGTTGCCTCAGCCGCAGATTCAATCATGAATTCACGCTTCTCATCGGCTAGGTCCTGAAGCTCAGCAGGTACATCCTTTACTTCATAGGTAGCTCCTTGGTCTGCTTCATTCCAATAAATTGCTTTCATTCTAATAAGGTCAACAACACCCTCGAAAGCATCCTCTGCACCAATAGCAATTTGCATTGGAACAGGGTTAGCACCTAATCTAGTTTTAACTTGTTCAACAACTCTCAAGAAATCTGCACCTGCTCGGTCCATCTTATTAACAAAGCCGATTCTTGGAACGTTATATTTGTTAGCTTGTCTCCAAACTGTTTCTGATTGAGGCTCTACTCCGCCAACCGCACAAACAACGGCGCAAGCGCCGTCTAATACTTTAAGTGACCTTTCGACTTCAATCGTAAAGTCCACGTGTCCTGGGGTATCAATAATATTGACACGATGATCATCAAATTGACCATCCATACCATTCCAGAAACATGTTGTTGCAGCTGAAGTAATTGTAATCCCTCTTTCTTGCTCCTGCTCCATCCAGTCCATTGTTGCACTTCCGTCGTGAACCTCACCAATTTTGTGAGTACGACCTGTATATAAAAGAATACGTTCAGTTGTAGTTGTCTTTCCGGCATCAATATGTGCCATGATTCCGACATTACGATAACGATTAATAGGTGTGATTCTTGCCATGATTGATTCCTTAAATTACCAGCGGAAATGAGCAAAAGCTTTGTTTGCTTCTGCCATTCTATGAGTGTCTTCTTTCTTCTTGAATGCAGTACCACGATTCTGAACTGCATCAAGAACCTCTCCAGCTAATCTAAGCTTCATACCTTTTTCACCACGTTTTCTTGAGGCTTCTATAATCCAGCGCATTGCCAAAGCGACCTTACGATCTGATCTAACTTCGACTGGAACTTGATAAGTTGAACCACCAACACGGCGAGACTTGATTTCAACTTGAGGACCAATATTGTCTAATGCCTTTTTAAATGTTTCGATTGGCTCAGCGTTACCTTTAGATTCGATTGTATCCAATGCATCATAAACAATCTTTTCTGCAACTGATTTCTTACCATCAAGCATCAGAATGTTTACAAATTTAGCTAGTACGAGATCGCCGTACTTAGGATCTGGTAATATTTGTCTTTTTGGTGCGGCTCTTCTTCTCATATTAGTATTCTCTTAAAAATTATTTTTTAGGTCTCTTAGTACCGTATTTTGAACGGCCTTGCATTCTTCCATCAACACCTGTTGTATCTAGTGCACCACGAACAGTGTGGTAACGAACACCAGGTAAATCCTTTACACGACCACCACGGATAAGAATCACAGAGTGCTCTTGAAGATTGTGACCTTCACCACCGATGTAAGTAGTAACTTCAGCAGAGTTAGTCAGTCTTACACGAGCAACCTTTCTAAGAGCAGAGTTTGGTTTTTTTGGAGTTGTAGTATAGACTCGAGTGCATACCCCACGCTTTTGCGGGCAGCTGTCTAATGCAGGAACACCAGTTTTAACTATCTTCTTACTTCTCGGCTTTCGTACCAATTGGTTAATCGTTGACATAAAGGTTTATACTCCAATGTATATTTAGTTTTTCGCCCACTTTGGGGTGAATAAAGCCGGCAATTATACTTTGGTGGTATCTACGATGTCAATGAATATTGGTCTTTTTTTCGATACTTTCATAAAAAGACAAACAGGCTGAGTGGACCATTTTGAAGACTTCATCAAATTTCCCTTCATAGTAGGGGTCAGGAACACTAGCGCCAGGGTAATCATTAGAATAATCTAACATTAATTTAATCTTTGAATAACTATCCTTAGGGCAGATTGATTTCAATCTCCCAAGGTTGTCAGAATCCATGGCAATAATAAAGTCATAGTAATAAAAGTCACTCTCATGAACTTGACGTGCTCTCTGGCTTGACAAATCAATACCATTTTTAATCGCAGCTTGTTGGGATCTTTGATCAGGTGAATTACCTATATGATATGCATGCGTCCCAGCTGAGTCTATTTCAAAATATTGTGACTTAGTATTTTTTTCAACAATTGATCTAAAAGCACCCTCTGCTGTAGGTGAGCGACAAATATTACCCATGCAAACAAATAGAACTTTATTTTTTAATTCCACTAACTTAGCTCAGACAATATAAATAATAAAAAATTTTCCATATCGAGATTATATAACCCATTCTTGTTAAATAATATTTATAATCTATATACATAACAAAGACCAATTCTACTGAGCCTGTGGGTAAATCATTAATCGATATTGCTAAAGAAGTCATTCAAACTGAGTCTGACTCTGTTTTACTTTTAAAGGACAGAATTGATCAAAATTTTATCGACGTTTGTCATACTCTCAAAAGCTGTATGGGGAAAGTTGTTCTGATTGGAATGGGTAAGTCTGGCCATATTGCTAAAAAAATCTCTTCAACCTTGGCATCTACAGGGACTCCTGCTTTCTACTTACACCCAGGAGAAGCTGGTCACGGTGATCTTGGGATGGTGAGTCATGACGATGTTGTTATTATGATTTCTTATTCTGGGGAGTCAGATGAGATTATTGCACTGCTCCCAGGCATCAAAAGAATGAATGTACCTATTATCAGTATGACAGGGAATGCTAACTCTTCAATCGCCTCATCAAGTGATTTTCATTTGGATGTCAGCGTTGATAAGGAAGCGTGCCCTCACAATTTAGCGCCAACTTCGAGCACGACAGTTGCCTTGGTGATGGGGGATGCCATTGCTGTATCGCTTATCTCTTCAAACAATTTCACATCAGAAGATTTTGCCATGTCTCATCCTTCAGGATCTCTAGGCAGAAGACTCCTTACCCTTGTTTCCAGCATTATGAAATCAGGGAAAGATATTCCAATGGTCTCTAAAGAGACGCTCCTTATTGATAGCCTTTTAGTGATGAGTGAAAAGGCGCTTGGAATGGTTCTCATTTCTGAAAATGAAAAGCTTATAGGGATCTTTACAGATGGTGACTTAAGAAGGGCGTTGGAGTCCAATGTCGATTTTCAGAAGGTAGCCATTGGAGATGTCATGACCATAGATTGCAAGTCCATTGAGCCACAAGAACCTGCATTAATCGCAATGAAGTTGATGGAGAAATACAGCTTAAACTCATTGCCAGTTGTTGACTCAAGTAACAATATAGTTGGCGCAATCAACATGCATACTTTGATTCAAGCAAAATTATTTTAATAAGTATAAATTACCTTAATAGGTTTTAATAACAATGGACATTAAAACCCTTTTATCTAGCATTCATCAAACAGCTGAAATATTCGACGTTTCTGGGATTTCGCTTAATTCGAATACACTTTCTAAAGGTGATTTATTTATTGCGCTTCAAGGTGAGAATAGTCATGGTGTAGAGTATATCGACAGCGCCATTGAGAATGGCTGCGTAGCAGTTTTAATAGAGGGAAAAGACTTTGAATGTGATGTTCCCACTATACGCATTGATAACCTCAAGACGCACCTATCTAAGCTTGCTCAAAATTTTTACACACAAGCAAAGAATGTTGATCTCATTGCAGTTACTGGAACAAATGGCAAGACCTCTGTCAGTCATTACATTTCGCAGTTACTAGATTTCTTAGAGGTTGATAATGGCGTCATCGGAACTCTGGGAATCAGCAAGGTGGATAAGAAGAGTGTTAATACAACGCCAGACATCTTCTCAATATACAGTTCACTTGAAGAATACTGGAATCAGGGAATAAAGCTAGCCATCATTGAGGCCTCTTCTCATGCGCTCATACAAGATCGACTTGAGGGGCTTTCATTTATTCAGGGCATTTTTACTAACCTGACTCAAGATCATCTTGATTACCATGAGACAATGGACAATTATCGAGAGGCCAAAGTCAAACTATTTAAGAATGGCTTCTCAAAAAAAGCTATTATTAATCGGGATGATGAAAGCCATCAATACTTTTTAGATAATGCCTCGGACAAGAATCCAATAACGTTTGGGCTTGATGATTTAGAATTCTTTAAGAATAGTGAGAATGGTTTTATTTGTCAGCTCAATAATTACGTCTTTGAGTTGCCCTTAGTTGGAGAGTTTAATCTTTCGAATGCGATGGCTGCTTATCAAAGTGTCAAATGCTTGGGATACAGTGACGATCAAATTATTCCTTTTCTGGCAGAGCTTTCACCGCCGCCCGGAAGAATGCAGCAGCTAGAAAACTCTCACATTTGGGTAGACTATGCCCATACGCCAGATGCACTCGATAATGCCCTTTCTACACTTAAGACACACTACCCAGAATTCAAAATTAGGGTCCTATTTGGCTGTGGTGGTGATAGAGATAAAGGCAAAAGACAGATTATGGGCAAGATAGCGAGTGAGACTGCTGACAGCATTATCTTAACTAATGACAATCCTAGGAGTGAGGACCCTCAGTCAATCGTGAATGATATTCTGGCAGGAACAAAAGTTGAAAATGATGTTCAGGTCATCTTAGATCGGGGTGATGCAATCAAATCAGCCGTCCAGACACTTGGTGAAGAAGAGGCACTGCTGGTAGCCGGTAAAGGTCATGAAACGACTCAAGTTATAGGGTCCAAAACTCTTCAGTTTAGTGACATTGAGGAAGTATTGAATGCTCTCAACTAATATCCAAAAAATTGCTGAGGTTGTAAATGGCAAGTTAAATAGTAACGAAGCTAGAGAGTTTAATGGGGTCTGTACTGATACCAGGGCAGATATCAATGGGAAACTTTTCATCGCACTGGAGGGTCCAAATTTTGATGCCCATACCTTTGCACAAAACGCAGAAGAGTTAGGCGCAATTGCAATCATTGCTCATAAGAAAATTCATTCAAACTTACCTGTGATCCAAGTCAAAAATACTGAGAAGGCTTACCAAGATATTGCGGCCTGGCATCGCCAATCTCACTCCCCCATTGTCATTGCAATCACGGGAAGTAATGGCAAAACTTCGACTAAGAATATGCTCAACTCTATTTTGTCGATTGCTGCGCCTACTCTATCAACAAAAGGCAATCTTAACAATCACCTTGGTGTTCCAAAAACACTCCTTGAGCTGGAAGAGAGGCACAAGTACTGCATTATTGAGATGGGTGCAAATCATCAACATGAAATCTCACTATTATGCTCCATTGCGAGTCCAAATATTTCAATCATTACCAATGCGAATAACGCTCATTTAGGTGAATTTGGAAGCGAAGAAAACCTAGTAAAAGCTAAAGGAGAAATATTAGAATCATTAACTAAAGATGGTGTAGCCCTAATAAATATTGCCTCTCCGCACAAAGAAACCTGGCATGAAATGTCTAACACCCAGAGTCTCACCTTTTTTGGTAAGGGTAGCGGGATATATCCAAGTGAAATCACTGGATCCAAATCTCGCATCAACTTCAATCTTAACCATAGTAATGCTTCTTTGAATGTAAATCTTTCTATGATTGGACTGCATCAGGTTGACAATGCATTGGCTGCTGCTGCTTGTGCCATTGCACTTGGAATTGAGCCAGATGTTATTAAAAAAGGCCTTGAAAATACCCTGCCAGAAAAAGGCCGACTAGAGTTGATTGAACTTGAGAATTTTAAGATACTTGACGATAGCTATAACGCAAACCCAGAGTCAATGAAGGCTGCAATAGATTGTATTGGTAATTTTTCTGGGGAGAAAGTTTTGGTGCTTGGATCTATGGGTGAACTCGGTATAGATTCACAAAAATTGCATCAAGAAATCGGTAACTATGTTCGTCAATCCAAGATTGATCATCTGTTAACAATTGGAGAAGACGCTAAAGAATATCAGGGCCAACAGTTTGAAGATATAAACTCTATTTTTAAGTCAATTCAAACTAATCATCAAGGCTCCACAATACTAATTAAAGGATCAAGGATGATGCGGCTAAATGAATTAGTTGATAATTTAGTAAATAGCGAAAACTCTTCTTGACCTTTAGATGAAACATGGCGATAATTACGCAGCTGCGCTCGTAGCTCAACTGGATAGAGTACTCGGCTACGAACCGAGCGGTTGCAGGTTCGACTCCTGCCGAGCGCGCCAACCTTATAAAGTTTATTCTAAACGCAATGAGTCTTTGATAGAATTAACATTATGATGACTCTCCCAAACCTAATCACCCTATCAAGAATCTGCTTAATTCCAGTTTTCATTGGTTTATTTTACTTACAACCGGACTATGTAGAAGGTAGGCCGGGTGAAATTCTAGAGTCGCTATCCGAAAATAGTCTTAGCTGGGTTCATTACTCAATTGTTTCAATATTCGTGCTTATAAGTGCAACCGATTTTATAGATGGTTTTTTAGCAAGAAGGCTTAATCAGGTCTCTAAACTTGGAGCATTTCTCGATCCGGTTGCAGACAAATTATTAGTTTGTACAGCGCTTATTCTTTTAGTCGACTATTATCACACGTGGTTTGTAACAATACCTTCAGTCATTATTATCTCTAGAGAAATTCTTGTTTCTGCCTTAAGAGAATGGATGAGCGAGATTGGCCAAAGGGCCAATGTTGCAGTATCTTGGATTGGTAAATCTAAAACCCTTGTTCAAATGGTGGCGATAATTTTTCTGCTGATTCATCAACCACTCTTCACTTTTTCAGAAGAAGAGATAAATATAATGGGTTTTGTACTGTTGTTTTTTGCTACATTTCTCACTTTATGGTCTGGTATAAAATATCTTGTTGCCGGCATAAAAACATTTGACAGTTAGAAAAAAAACACTATAATTTCTCACCTTGTGCGGGAATAGCTCAGCTGGTAGAGCATCACGTTGCCAACGTGAATGTCGCGAGTTCGAATCTCGTTTCCCGCTCCAAATTCTAACTGCGTTTTTGGCCTGTAGAAAACAGGCTTTTTTTAGTTAAAGCTAAAATGGCTGGGTAGCAAAGCGGTTATGCAGGGGCCTGCAAAGCCTTTTAGACCGGTTCGACTCCGGTCCCAGCCTCCAATTATCTTTGCATCTTAGTGACATTCATTAAAAACAAGCGCTTGACATTTTTCGCACTTGCTCTTATCAAGCCTATCATAAAGAACCTTAATTGCTTCCGATTTAGTGTCAAAGAAGTTCTCACGTCCTATCTCATTGACAAAGTTAACCTTCTCCATAAACTCGAAGGCAGTCGACTTAACGGCAACAAAATATAGACTTCCATTTTGAGCTTTAAGACGCTTGTTCTCATTCAAAAGTGCCTCAATTCCAGCAAGGTCAATAAAGTTAACTCCACTTGCTACAATCAAAATATGATAGATTCTTTGGTTGTCAACAATTCTGCTGAGCTGTTTTTGAATATGATTTATGGATCCAAAATAGATTGACATATCAATTCGAATGATTTTGAGTTGTGGACACTGTACTAAAGGCGCTTTTCGAATGCTTTGCAGTCTCCTATCACCCTCACCAGGCGGCGTAGCAAATGCAAGTGTATGAACATCTGGGGTTGAAGTTTTGGCAATAAAGAGCATTAAAGATAATAGCACTCCTAAATAGATTGCAAACTCTAACTCAAACAATAAAGTAGCAAGAAATGTAGCTGTAAAGATCACACTTTCCGACTTGCTATACTTAAAGGTTTTTCTGATATTTTTAAAGTCAACAAGATTGTAGGCAACTAGCAAAATAATTCCTGCCATTGCTGCAAGTGGCAAATAGGCAATTAAGGGAGCCACCAGAAGAACAATTACCATTAAAAAAAGTGCTGCCAGGATAGCAGATAGTGGCGTTCTTGCCCCAGCTTCAAAGTTTACACCTGACCTGGTAAAGGAGCCAGAGGATGCATAGCTGGAAAGAAAACTTCCAACAATATTAGAAGCGCCTTGACCAACAAACTCCTGATTAGCATCAATTCTTTGGTTTGATTTTGTTGCTATTGACCTTCCAATAGATGATGCCTCAATAAGCCCCAATAGTGCTATAGCAAATGCTTCAGGAGCAAGCTCCTTTAATGAATTTAATGAAAAGTCTGGTGTTGATAATGGTGGAAAATAAGCAGGCATCGCTCCAACAGTTTTTATCGTGTCGGTCAGTCCACTTAAATAAAATGCAAGAACACCACCAACAAGCATACCGATTAAAAGGTTGGGATACTTTGGCCTTAAAATTTTAACCAAAATTGCACTCATTAATGTTCCTAGCCCAACAATTAATAAATATATATTGAACTCACCAACACCCCAATATATATCAAACCAAGTGTGTATAAAATCTTCCCCTCTAGCTATGTCAATTCCGACAATATATGGAATTTGACTACTTGCAATTAGTAATGCAGCTCCTGCTGTAAATCCAATTACTACGTTATGAGAAACAAAGTTTATCAAAAGACCAAATTTAGCCAAACCGAATACAAGTTGATAGACACCTGCTAAAAAAGTAAGCGTCAAAGCCAATGAAACAAACTCTTCAGTGCCTGGCTCAGCATACTTACTGACTGCTGCAAAAACAACGATTGAGATTGCTGTTGTTGGGCCAGAGACAAGATGAAAAGACGACCCAAAAAGTGCAGCAATAATCGGGACCACCATTGCAGTATATAGACCATATTCTGGGGGCATTCCAGCAATTGTTGCAAACGCAACACTTTGGGGAAGAACAATAATCGCACCAGTCAAACCTGCGAAAAAATCAGCCTTAATTGTCTCCAAAGTGGTCAGCCTAAACCAAACTATAAATGGAAAAATTTTTGCTAATTGAATCATAAATGTTACGGCTTAAAAAGTGTTGATATTCGGTGGGTGGTAGATTATATAGTAATTCCTATGAGCTTATAGTTCTGAAGATATATTAATTCATTATGGTCCATATTACATTTGAACAAAAAACATATAAACAATAGTCCCAGAAACAATACTTAATAATGCGTTTCTCTTTAAAATTTGAAGACCTACAGTAACAGCAAGAGCAAATAAAGTATAAAAAATTTCAGTCGATAGGTAATCAACCTCTTTCAACATATAAATGACAAGAATCATCATTACCATTGGTGGAGTATTTTTTGCTACAAAATTGAGCTTAGCATTCTCTTTTCCAGGGGTAAACATCAAGAAGGGAGTAAGCCTTGTGAGATAGGTTGAGATTGCCATCACCAACATCACAGCCAAAAGATATTCTATTTCATTCATAATGAGATTTGTTTACTAGTCGAAATATAAGGATTGATCCAATTGAGATAATAATCGCCACAATAAGCATGTGATCGATAAAAAACATTAGTGCGATAAAAGAGGCTATAAAGCCAATCATAAAAGGCAATAATCTTTTAACCATGATCCATTGTTCGATAAGCAAAACTACAAATAAGGCCGTAGCTGCAAACTCCATACCTTCAGTATTGAAAGATAAAATCTCTGAAGATAATGCGCCAATAGTGCAGCCTAAAACCCAGTAAATTTGGGCAAATAAAGTAATGAAAAAGAAATACTTTTTTTTATTAAAACCTTTAGGAACATTGATAGAAGTCATGAGTGCATATGTTTCATCTGTAAGTCCAAAAATCATATATAACTTTCTTAAGTTCCAATTACCAAAGCTTTCAAGAAAAGCGATCCCATAAAACATATGTCTAGAGTTAAGTAAGAAAGTTGACATTGCCATTTCAAACAGACCAACACCAGCAGCTAAAAGCCCAATAGCCATAAACTGTGCAGCACCAGCATAAACAACAATTCCCATGAGGGATGCAAAATACCAAGGGTAGTTTAATTCTTGAAATAAAAGCCCAAACGCTATTCCCAGAGGGACAAAGCCAAACAGGATTGGTAGAGATGTTTTTAGAGCAGTTTTTATCATTTTTAGATTTCTTATAAACCTTTATTTTTTTAATATATAAGTCATAATGAGTGTTGCAATCACAATAAAAAAGATTAAAACATATATATTAATTCATGTATACTTTTTTTGGTAGAAAAATAGTACTTTTTAGATCAAGATTTAATTGACTTATTCTATCAATTAAACCTATGATAACATATCGTTAACTCATGTATATGAGTATAGAAAAATCTAAAAAATTTATTAAAACTTAAAAAAAATTATATGTCCAAACTTGTTCCACCTCATGGAAGTAATGAACTCAAAATCCTCGCCCTAGAAGGTGATGACTTAGAAATCGAACAAAAAAAATCAAGCTCATTAACTCAGGTTATTTGCTCGTCTAGAGAATTTGGTGATGTCATCATGTTTGGTATAGGAGGATTTACTCCCCTTGAAGGCTTTATGAATCAGGCGGATTGGTTAAGTGTTTGCCACAACATGGCACTAGAAAATGGCACTTTTTGGCCTATCCCTATAACCCTGTCTTCAGATGATGAGGATATTAAAGTAGGACAAGAAGTTGCGATTGTATATGAAAAAACTAATGAGATTATTGCGACCATGCTCATCTCAGAAAAATATACAATCGATAAAGAACTTGAA
The DNA here is from genome assembly GCF_001281385.1 of Candidatus Pseudothioglobus singularis PS1. Classification (NCBI taxonomy): domain Bacteria; kingdom Pseudomonadati; phylum Pseudomonadota; class Gammaproteobacteria; family Pseudothioglobaceae (SeqCode); genus Pseudothioglobus (SeqCode); species Pseudothioglobus singularis (SeqCode). Next base: position 262,244 of record NZ_CP006911.1, on the reverse strand, counting down.
TGTAAGAAAGTTTTCAAGACAAATGATACCGACCATCCTGGTGTGGCAATTGTCATGGCTCAGGGTAAATACAATCTAGCTGGCTCAGTAAAAGTCTTGTCTGATGGCGGTTTTCCTGAGCAATACGGTGAACTTTACATGACCCCTTCAGAAACCCGCTCTTATTTTGATGAAAAAGGTTGGTCAAGCATTGCTGCATTCCAAACTCGAAATCCTATGCATCGGTCTCATGAATACTTGGCAAAGATTGCGATAGAAATATGTGATGGTGTCATGATTCATTCTACATTGGGAGAACTTAAGCCTGGAGATATTCCTGCTGATGTTCGATCAAAGGCTATATCAACATTGATTGAAAACTACTTTGTCAAAAATACCGTTCTTCAGTCAGGCTACCCATTAGATATGAGATATGCTGGACCTAGGGAGGCACTATTACACGCCTTATTTAGACAAAATTATGGCTGCTCTCACTTAATTGTTGGCAGAGATCATGCTGGTGTTGGTGATTATTATGGTCCGTTTGATGCTCACAATATATTTGATGATATTGGTGCTGATTTAGTGACTAAACCATTAAAAATTGATTGGACCTTCTGGTGCAACAAATGTGCTGGAATGTCCAGCATGAAAACTTGCCCTCACAGTCACGAAGACAGACTCCTTCTCTCAGGATCAAAATTAAGACATCTCCTTAGCGAAAACGAAGATGTCCCGGAAAACTTTTCAAGGCCAGAGGTTCTTAAAATTCTCCAAAAATATTACTCTGAAATTAAGGATAGTGACAAAGTTAAAGTGGAACTTAAGGGGCACTCTGCGAAGTAGGCAATGATAACAATACATAATATCGACTGGTCCATTAGTTATGAGTTTTCTGGTTCTATAAAATTCACACTTCTAGAGCCTATTTCACCTACAATTGCACGCTCGGAAATATAGTGCATTTAGTTTGAAAAAGTAGTTCGTAATGCAATTAATTAAAGGAAAAATATAACATGATCTCTATAAACCCATTTTCTGAAATATCAGCCTTCATTCCATCACTTGTGATGCAAACCTATGTTGTTGTGATGTTTCTTCTTGTGATTGGTGCAACTCTTTTTGACGTTGTACATAAGAAAAGTGCTAAATACTTTTTTAATAATTCAGTTAAGGCAAAAAAATCTGCCACAAGAGAAGTTAGCTCAGGAGAGAAAGTTTCAATTGCTTTCAAAACTGCTACTAACGAAGTCTTAACCTCCTCAGAGTTTTGCAGCACTAGAAGAAGACTCGCTCATCTTCTTACAATGTATGGATTTGTGCTGTTTGTCATAGCGACTGCAGTCATGATATTCTCATACTCCACTCCAAGCTCTATAACTCCATCACTATGGCCATTATTATGGCATTTAGGTGCTGCAATGTTATGTGTTGGTGGCTACTGGTTTTGGTTCTTCATTAGAGTTGATGTCGCCGCAGAGGGAAATAAGTGGTACAGGGTAATGAGAGCAGATCTATTTGTTCTGTCGCTTATTGCGATGGCAACTTTTGCACTAATTTGGTCCTATTTTCAAGCTAATGGTGTAGCAATTTGGCAGACTCTATTCTTTGGTCTTTTTATAATTGCAAGCACTGTTCTTTTTGGTGGCGTTTTGTGGTCAAAATTTGCACACATGTTTTATAAGCCAGCTGCAGCTTTTCAAAAAAGAGTTACCAAGGCAGATGGATCAAGAGAAAACCTTCCAGAGCCCGCAGATATGCCAGAGAAATTTGGCCTTGGAATCAAACGTGAAGCACCACGTCACTATTAATAATTAATTTTTCGGAGAAAATATTATGCCAACTTTTGTATACATGACAAGATGCGATGGATGTGGACACTGTGTTGATATCTGTCCATCAGATATCATGCACATCGACAAAACTATTCGTCGCGCAGTTAACATTGAACCAAATATGTGTTGGGAGTGCTACTCTTGTGTGAAAGCATGCCCTCAAAATGCAATTGACGTAAGAGGTTATGCCGACTTTGCTCCTCTTGGTCATAGCGTGAGAGTTCTTCGTGAAGAAGAGAAAGGAACTATCTCATGGAAAATTAAGTTTAGAGATGGTCGTGAGAAAAATTTTGTATCACCTATCACTACTCAACCATGGGGAGAGAAGATCCCTAAGCTTGGTGATCTAGAAGTTCCTGATCAGGCAGCCCTTGATTCACAACTATTGTGTTTTGAGCCTGACGCACTTAATGTTGAAAAAGGTTTACCTGTCATCAGTAAGGACAAGCTTAAAGAGGGAGTATATTACTAATGGCAAAAAGAAAAACTGTTTGGGAAGACTGTGACATTCTAGTTGTTGGTGGTGGAATGGCTGGAACTGGTGCCGCCTATGAGGCGAGATACTGGGGCCGTGATATGAGAATTATTTGTGCAGAAAAAGCAAACATTGATCGAAGTGGTGCGGTTGCTCAAGGCTTATATGCTATCAACTGCTACATGGGAATGCAATGGGATGAGAACCAACCTGAGGACCATGTAAGGTATGCAAGAAATGACTTAATGGGACTAGTTCGTGAAGATCTTGCTTTTGATATGGCTCGACATGTTGACTCAGCTGTTCATAAATTTGAAGAATGGGGCCTGCCCATTATGAGAAATGAAGAGACTGGTCGCTATCAGCGTGAAGGAAAATGGCAGATTATGATCCATGGAGAGAGCTATAAGCCAATCGTTGCAGAAGCTGCACGTAAGTCAGTGGATAAAATTTATAACCGAATAATGATTACCCATCTATTGATGGATGAAGCTAAAGAAAACCGCGTAGGTGGTGCAGTTGGATTTAATTGTAGAACCGGTGATTACCATGTGTTTAAAGCTAAAGCAGTTATTGTTGGTGCTGGTGGCGCTTCTCATATTTTCAAGCCTCGCTCAGTTGGTGAAGGCATGGGTAGAACTTGGTACGCTCCATGGAGTAGTGGTTCTGCATATGCACTTCCTATTCAAGTTGGCGCTAAGATGACGCAAATGGAAAACCGTATTGTATTAACTCGATTTAAAGATGGATATGGACCGGTTGGTGCTTATTTCCTTCATCTTAAGACTTATACTCAAAATACTTATGGTGAGGAATATGAGTCAAAGTGGTATGAGCATACCAAAGCTATGGTGGGTGAGTACATTGACCATACACCAACACCAACTTGCTTAAGAAATCATGCATTTATTGAAGAGGTTAAGGCTGGAAGAGGACCAATTCATATGGTTACAATGGAAGCCTTCCAAGACCCTCACCTTGAGGTTATTGGCTGGGAGAACTTTCTAGGTATGACTGTTGGTCAAGCTGTAGTTTGGGCGTCACAGAATATTGATCCTAAATATACAAATCCTGAGCTTACCACCTCTGAGCCTTACGTTATGGGCTCTCATGCGACCTGTTCAGGTGCATGGGTAAGTGGTCCTGAAGATATTTCTCCCCCTGAATATTTCTGGGGATACAATAGAATGCTCACTGTAGATGGGCTTTTTGGAGCAGGTGATACAGTTGGTGGGACTGCTCATAAATTCTCATCAGGCTCATTTACGGAAGGAAGGATAGCAGCTAAAGCTGCTGTTAAGTACATCCAAGATATGGGTGATGATAAAATCCAAGTTAGTAACAAGCAGTGTGATGATCTTAAAGAAATAATTTTTAAACCTCTTGAGAACTATACTGTTGGTCGCAACGAAATTACTGCTGGTACAGTTTCCCCTAGCTATTTATTACCAATTCAAGGCCTTCAAAGACTTGAAAAAATTATGGATGAATATGTTGGTGGTATTAGTGTGAATTATATGACTAATGGTAATCTTCTTACTCGTGGTATTGAGTTGCTTGGTATCCTTCAAGAAGATCTTGAACATATTGGTGCAGAGGACTTGCACCAACTGATGCGTGGATGGGAATTAAAACACAGAACAATAACTTCTGAGTGCGTTGCTCAGCACACTCTGTTTCGTGAAGAAACACGCTGGCCAGGATATTATTATCGAGGCGATCATATGAAACTTGATGATGATAATTGGCACTGTCTTACTGTCTCTAGACGTGATCCAAAGACTGGTGAATGGGCAATGGAAAAAGCACCTCTTTATCATATAGTTGATTAGTCAATAAAAAATAAATAGTGAATTGAGGCCTCATACTTGGGGCCTCAATAATTTTAACTACTGGATGAATAAATGAACCTTCTTGAAAAAACTAATGATGAAATTCTAGAAATAGCAGAACCACTATGGGATGATTTAGTTGTATCATCAAATAAACGAGACTACCTCGGCTTTATTAAGCATTTTTCAAAAGAAATGCTAATGGGTGCCAATGAAATTGAGATTGGCAAACAATGGACAAAAAATAAAATGCTATCTAGTCTTGCAGTTGAGAGAGAGTTTTTAGGTTGTCTTAGGCGAGGTGATTACATAACAGTTCTATACAAGCAGACAAGTGATGAGGTTCCTGGAGAATTCTTAGGTCGACTTGTTTTGGGTATTGAAGAGGGTGAAGTTAAAATATTTGGCGCAACAATTTTCTAATTTTTTTAGTTGAAGATATGAGCAATACTATTACAACGAATAAATTTGTTGAACTAACCTATAGAATCATCGACCAAACTAATGGTGAAGTTATAGAGCAAGTTGAAGAGCCTTTGGGTTACGTTCAAGGTGATAATACGCTGCTGTTCAATCAAGTTACCAAAGAATTAGAAGGCAAATCTGTTGGCGATGAGGTAGAGATTCTTCTTAAGGCTGAAGATGCTTTTGGTGCAAAATTGGAAGAGTTGATTTTTACTGATGAAATTAATAATGTACCCTTAGAGTATCGATTTATTGGTGCAGCTGTAACCATGCAAAATGATAAAGGTGGCACTAAAGATTTTATTGTATCAAGCATTGAAGATGGCAAATTGACCATTGATGGAAATCATCCTCTTGCAGGAAAAGATATTATTTTTTATGTTGAAGTCTTGTCGGTTCGAGATGCAACCGCTGATGAAATCATTGAAGGTGGATCAATCGATTAAGGCTAATTGATTACTTAGAAAACATCATCAAAAATTTGTGGCTCAATATCCCATTCATTATTATTTTTAATAGTGAGCTGTAGGCATTTTGCTGCGCCATAGTTCCTAGTCTTTCCAGCTGAACCTGGATTGACCACCCAAGTAGGTCCTTCTTTGTCAATGACCTGTTTATGTGTGTGCCCATATACAACTATTTTGGCGTTGGGGTAAGTATCCCTTAAAGAATCATGACTTGGCTGAATATGGCCATGCATATGGCCATGCTCTACCGCTATATTGCCGCCAGGAAGGTCAAGCATCTCTACCTCTCCAAGAGAACTGATATGCAAATCATTATTGCCCTTAACAGCAATTATTTTTTGTTTTGGCCTTAACACTCTTAGAGAATCTTCATCGACTATATCGCCTGCATGAATCACAAAATCACAGTCGTTCATGAGCTTAATAATTTCAGGATGAATTACTCCATGAGTATCAGAAAGGATGCCGACTTTTATCACTATTGGAGGGATTTCAATCTAAGTCTTAGTGCATTAAGCTTGATAAAGCCCTCCGCATCTTTTTGGTTGTATGCGCCTCCGTCATCCTCAAATGTTGCAATTTTCTCGCTAAACAAACTGTTGTCAGATTTTCTTCCAACAACTGAAGTATTACCCTTGTATAGCTTAACTCTGACAACACCACTCACATTTTCCTGAGAAGCATCAATAGCTGCCTGCATCATTTCACGCTCTGGTGCAAACCAAAAACCATTGTAAATAAGTTTGGCATATTTGGGCATTAGCTCATCTTTTAGATGAGCCGCTTCACGATCCAAGGTTAATGACTCTATCGCACGATGCGCTTTAAGCATAATAGTACCAGCTGGAGTTTCGTAACAGCCTCGTGACTTCATTCCAACAAAACGATTTTCAACAATATCAAGACGTCCTATGCCATGCGCTCCAGCAAGCTGATTCAATGTCTCCATTACTTTTGCTGGTGACATAGGCGAGCCATTAATTGCTGTAATGTCACCTTTTTCATAAGTTAGCTCAATATATTCAGGCTTATCAGGAGCGTTCTCAGGTGACACTGTCCAGCGCCACATTTCATCTTCAGCTTCTTGCCATGGGTCTTCTAAAAGATCGCCCTCATAAGATATGTGGAGCAGATTTGCATCCATAGAGTATGGAGATTTTTTTGATTGTTTCTTATAATCAACCTCAATATTATGCTTTTCTGCATAGTCCATTAAGCTTTCACGAGATGATAAATCCCACTCACGCCATGGAGCTATAATCTGAATTTCAGAGTTAATAGCATAAGCATTTAATTCAAACCTTACCTGATCATTTCCTTTTCCAGTTGCTCCATGAGAAATCGCATCAGCGCCAACCTCTTTAGCAATCTCCACAAGTCTTTTAGAAATTAAAGGTCGAGCGATAGAGGTGCCTAAAAGATACTCGCCCTCATAGATTGCATTTGCTCTAAACATTGGAAAAACAAAATCACGTGCAAACTCTTCTCTCAAGTCTTCAATATAAATTTCTTTGATTCCCATTGCCTCAGCCTTCAATCGGGCTGGCTCAACTTCTTCGCCTTGACCGATATCAGCCGTGAAGGTAACGACCTCACAACTATATGTATCTTGGAGCCACTTAGCAATGATGCTAGTGTCTAAACCGCCTGAATATGCCAATACAACTTTTTTCATTATTTATTTATGTAGTTAAATTCTTTTTGATAAAGTACTTCACCATCCGCACTGAGTACTTCAACGCTCCATAGCCCAATCCAAGTTGGCCACAAATTTTTAGAAGACCAGACTCTCCATCTTGGTCCGCCAACATCAAACACAACATCTGCCATTACTTTGTTATTGTATATCCAGCGATGCGTAACTCGCTGACCTTGAAGGTTGCGGATATTTGTAAAAAAATAGATTTTACCCAAAGAATTGTCAAGCTCTTCAATAATATTGATAGGTGCCCTATCTTTAATGTCTAGAGCAAAGACTGCTTTTGAAATGTTTTGATGTGGCCAATCGTTAGCCAAAACATTGAAAGTGATGAGCAAGCTGAATATTAATGTGATTAATTTTTTCATCTATTCCACCCATTTAATAACATGTTCGAATAATTGATCTTCGTTAATTTCGTTATCCCTATAAGTTCTTCCTCTGACTGAAATTCCCGCTAAATGAACGCTATTTTTGTCTCCACTGATAAGTGGGTGCCACTCATGAAGGGCTTTTCCTTCATATAGTAACCGATATGCGCAGGTAGTTGGCAGCCAATTGAACTTTTCACCCCAACCTGGATTAATAGTTAAGCAATCTGGGACATACTTTTGACGATCTAAATAATGTGGACAAGAGCAGCTCTCTTCATCAAGATAATGGCATGCAACATCTGTAAAGTAAACCTTCCCCGAACTATCATCTTCTAGCTTATGTAGACAGCATCGCCCACATCCATCGCAGAGTGACTCCCACTCCTCAACGCTCATTTCTTGAAGCGACTTAGTCTGCCAAAAAGGTGCGTTTGAATTTTCCAAAGTTATTTAGAGGCCCTCTTTAATGTTTAGTTCACTTTCAATTATAGACTCAATAATGAATATAGTCTCTCAATCCCAATGGCTACTCCAGAGCATTTAGGGATGCCTTCTTCAAGGTCCTCCAGGAAGCCATGATCAAGGAACTCAAAAGGCTTAGATAAGGCCTTCCTTTTATTGAGTTCAGTATTAAAGCGGTCTCGGTAATCATTCGCAAACTGTATTTCTTGGTAGCCATTGGCAATCTCAGTGCCATTCATGTACATTTCAAATCGATGTGCTATAGGGCCATGAATTTCGGCAAGGGCAGCCTGCTGTTTTGGAAAATCATAGATTAAGCATATGGGGATCTCTTTGAGCTTTGGTTCAATTAAATGAACAAAAAGCAGCATTTGGATATCTTCAATCCACTCGTAATCAGAATTTAAACCCAATGAATTCGTTATCTCTTTGAGATCATGAATGTCACTATTGAGTATATCGATTTCTGAATACTCAAAAAATACTTGGGCATATGACAGCTTCTTTGTGGGTGCACTTGAACCTAGAGCAGCCAATAGCTCTATGATTTCATCCATCAGTTGATGTATGTTAAATTTAATACGGTAAAACTCAAGCATTGTGAACTCATTAGAGTTGATTCGTCCATGCTCGTTGTCTCTAAAAACCTGACAAATTTGAAAAATATCACCACTCCCTTTAGATAACAGTCGCTTCATTTCAAGTTCTGGTGAAGTGTGCAGGTAAAACTTGGATGATTTTGCGAGGGCCTGATTAACCAAGACTTCAATGCTATCAATGTAAACGTCGGTTGATGGCGCTTGCAATAGAGAAGGGGTTACTACCTCGATGACTTGACGTGAATAAAAGAAATCTCGAATTGTTCGAGTAAAGTCTTGATACTCCCTGAGATTTTTTTTAACTTTAGACATGAAGACGTCAATTAAGCACGCCCTGAGTATTCATTCGTTCTTGTATCAACTTTAACTTTATCGCCTATACTTACAAATAAAGGAACTTGAACAACAACACCTGTATTTAATGTGGCTGGCTTTCCACCAGTACCTGCTGTATCACCCTTGAGTCCAGGATCTGTATCAGTAACTTCCAAAATAACATGATTAGGTGGGTTGACTGATATTGGATTATTATTCCAAAGCGTTACAATACAAGTGTCTTGCTCTACGAGATAGTTTAAGGCGCTACCCATTGACTCCTGACCTAAATCAAATTGTTCAAATGATGCAGGATCCATAAAATGCCACTTTTCTCCATCACTATACAAATACTGCATTTCCAATTCCATGACATCTGCGGCCTCAAGTGACTCACCTGATTTAAAAGTTTTCTCTAAGGTTTTTCCAGTAATTAAGTCTTTAAATTTAACTCGATTAAAAGCTTGTCCCTTTCCAGGCTTTACAATTTCGTTATTAACAATTGAGCATGGGTTGCCTTCAAGCATTAATTTCATACCATTTTTAAACTGGCTGGTGTTGTAGTTCATAATTTATTGATCCTAAAATTTTTTGAAATAGTATGTGGTGAAATTTAAATTGATATTTTAATAAGATAGATTAGAGAGGTTTTCATAATTCGAATAAATAGCCTAATAAAATATAGTCAGCAATCGAAGAATGATAAAATACTCTCCCTGATATTTTAACCCTAATTCTTTTAATTATATGCATATACATGAACACCAGGCTAAAGACTTATTTAAGAAAAATGGTATTAAAGTGCCAAACTTTATCGTCGTTTCAAATGCGACAGATACTGAATCTGCTTGTATAAAACTAGGTGGCTCCATATGGGTTGTAAAAGCCCAAGTTCATGCTGGTGGTAGAGGCAAGGGTGGTGGCGTCATTGTGTGCAAAAATATCAAAGATGCGATTGAAGCGAGTGAGAGTCTTCTGGGAACTAATCTGATAACTCCTCAGACTGATGCAAATGGACAACCTGTTAATGAAGTCATCATTGAAGCTGGCCAAGATATTGCTAAAGAATTATATTTAGGTCTACTAGTTGATCGGGCCTCAGAAAGAATTACTGTTTTAGCCTCTACAGAAGGAGGAATGGACATTGAAAAGGTTGCCTCTGATACTCCTGATAAGATTATCAAGATGAAAACCAATCCGCTCAGCAAACTATCTTTAGACGAGTGCAGCGAAGTTTCAGTGAAGCTGGGCTTGGACGAATCACTTCATGATGAGTTCTCTCAAACTCTCATGGGGCTATATGAAATTTTTACAACGAATGATGCAAATCTAATTGAAATTAACCCACTCATTATTACCGGTGATAATCAAATTATGGCACTCGATGGCAAAATTGACTTTGATGATAATGCTCTCTATAGAAATGAATCAATTTTGGCCCTAAGAGATGTTGCTCAAGAGGATGAGAAAGAGAGAAGTGCGAGTGAATATGAGTTAAATTATATTTCACTAGATGGAACAGTAGGATGTATGGTCAATGGTGCTGGACTGGCAATGGCGACCATGGATTTAATTGAATACCATGGTGGTTCACCTGCTAATTTCTTAGATGTTGGCGGCGGCACTACATCTGAAAGAGTTGCGAAGGCTTTTGAAATAATTCAAAGTGGGGAAAACGTTAAGGCAATTTTAGTCAATATCTTTGGAGGTATTGTTCGTTGTGACCTCATTGCTAACGGCATACTTCAAGCAATAGAAAAAGTAGGTCTAGCACTTCCAATTGTGGTTCGACTTGAGGGAACAAATGCTAAAGAGGGATTAGACATTTTAAATGCTAGTAACTTTAACATTATTACTGAGGCTGACTTAACTCAAGCCGCTAAACAAGTTGTGGAGATGGCCAAATGAGCGTATTAATCAATAAACAAACAAAAGTAATTTGTCAGGGTTTTACTGGCAAGCAGGGTACTTTTCACTCTGAACAATCTATTGCCTATGGCACTGACTTTGTAGGTGGTGTTACTCCAGGAAAAGGTGGTCAAACTCACTTAGAGAAACCGGTATTTAATTCTGTCAAAGATGCAATGAGTGAGACCGGTGCTAGCGCCACTATGATTTATGTTCCACCTCGATTTGCATATGCCTCCATAGTTGAGGCAATTGAGGCTGAAATGCCTGTAATTGCCTGCATTACTGAGGGCATACCTGTTCAAGATATGATTAAGGTTAAAGCGATTATAGCTGACAGTAAATCAAGACTTATTGGTCCCAACTGCCCTGGTGTGATAACTCCAGATGAATGCAAACTTGGTATTATGCCTGGCAACATTCATAAGAGTGGTACTGTAGGTATTGTGTCTAGATCTGGAACCTTGACCTATGAAGCGGTCCACCAAACAACACTCGCCGGACTCGGTCAAAGTACATGCATCGGTATCGGTGGTGATCCAGTTCAAGGAATGAACTTTATCGATTGCCTCAAATTATTTGAAGCGGATGAAGATACCCATTCAATTGTAATGGTTGGAGAGATTGGTGGGAGCGCTGAAGAAGAGGCAGCTGAATACATTAAATCCAATATTACAAAACCTGTCATTTCTTACATTGCTGGACTCACAGCGCCAAAAGGAAAAAGAATGGGGCATGCAGGTGCAGTTATAAGTGGCGGCTCGGGAGATGCAAAAAGTAAAATTCAAGCGCTCAATAATGCGGGTGTAAGCGTTTCACCAACCCCAGCTTTAATGGGGCAAACATTGCTTGAAGCTTTATAATAGTGATTCAATCTATTAAATAAAGTTGCATGAAATTCGTTAGAAATAGCAGATTTGCAGTTTCAGTAATTTTTGCGATCAATGGAGTTGTCTTTGGTACATGGGCATCTCGCATTCCTGAAATCTCAGATCTCCATAACTTATCGCCAGGCGCACTGGGCTTATTAATCTTTCTTCTTGGCTTTTCCGCTGTTATAGCGTTTTCAGTTTTTGGAAGGGCTGCAGATCGTTATGGAGCCTCAACGGTTACCAAGAGGACCACCTGCATCTTTATTCCTCTAACTCTGATATTTATAGCTCTTGCTAATTCAATATGGGCTCTAGCTGCCGCTATCATTTTCTTTGGTGTCATTCATGGCGGCGATGACGTCGCGATGAATGCTTGGGCTGCAGAAGTTGAGCGAAAGGACGAGCGTCCACTCATGTCCTCTTTTCATGCAATGTGGAGCCTTGGAGCAGGGATTGGTGCTGGGACAGGTGTCATCACCTCTTTCTATAAAGTTACTATGCCAATGCACTTTACCATTACCTCCATTGTCATTTTTTTGGCCATGCTTCCCATTATTACTATCCCTTTCAAATCAGAGAAGAAACAAAACAGCAATAAAGAGCCATTTATTTCGTTCCCAAAAGGAGCATTGCTTCCCGTTGCTTTAATCACATTTTTTGCATCACTCGGAGAGGGCATCGTTGCAGATTGGAGCGCCATTTTTCTGAGAAGTGTTGCAGAACTCAATAATAGCAGTGCAGCCCTTGGGTTCACCGTTTTTTCTGTTTGCATGTTTACCATGAGGCTCATGGGTGACAAGATAGCACTCAAGTTTGGCGCTCATATGACGGCGCGCTACTCTGGATTAATTGCCTTGCTGGGCTCTATCATCGTATTAACATTTAATTCTCTTGTACCATTGGTTATCGGCTTTGGCTTTATAGGCATTGGCATTGCTGTCATAATTCCGCTAGCCTTTTCGCGTGCAGGTAAAGACAAAGAAATTTCCCAAGGGTCAGCTATTGCGAGCATTGCAACCCTTGGATATGGCGGCATGCTGCTTGGCCCCCTATTTATAGGCCTTATTGCTGAATTCACTTCAATTAAAACGAGCTTTTTGCTTTTACCAATATTAGCCTTCCTAATTTTTCTGCTTTCAAAGCACCTTTCAACAAACCCAAGAGTCTAGCTTTTTTCTAAAAGCATAGCATCGCCGTAACTAAAGAAACGGTACTCTTTACTGATAGCGTGCTGATACGTTTGATGCATCTCTTCAAAACCTATAAAGGCGCTAACCAGCATAAGTAATGATGATTTTGGTAAGTGGAAGTTTGTGATCATTGCGTCAACCACTTGAAACTTAAAGCCCGGATAAATAAATATCTCGGTATCACTTTTTTGGCTTCTAAGGTTGCCGCCCAAAGATGCAGACTCTAACGTTCTTACAGCAGTTGTACCTACCGCTATTACACGACCTCCCTCTACCTTGGCTCTCTCTATCTTGTCTACGGTGTCCTGATTAATTTCGTACTGCTCACTATGCATTTTGTGAGCTTTAATATTTTCAACTTTGACAGGCTGAAAAGTTCCAGCTCCAACATGAAGGGTTACGAAAGCATGATCAACGCCCTGCTCCTTCAGATTAGCTAGTAGTTCATCATCAAAGTGAAGTCCTGCCGTAGGAGCTGCAACGGCGCCATCATTTTTTGCATAGACTGTCTGATACCTTTTGGCATCCTCATTTGAGTCATCTCTAACAATATAAGGTGGCAATGGCATATGTCCAATTTCATTGAGCGTTTCAAGGATAGAGCCTGTATCAAAGTAGATGTTATATATTCCATCATTCTTTGAGGTCACCTGAAACTGGCAGTCATTTTCTAGAATGATGTAACTTCCCAACTTAGGAGACCTGCTTGATTTAATCATCGCCCTGGCCTCCCTTTCATTAATTAATCTTTCTATTAACACCTCAACTTTTCCACCTGACTCTTTGTGACCAAATAATCTTGCTGGAATAACTCTTGTATCATTAAGAATAAGTAAATCTTTTGGCTTAAGAAATAGGCCTAAGTCAGCAAAATGACTGTCAACTAAATCATGACCCCTCACCAGAAGGCGTGAGTCAGTTCTTTTGTGGCTTGGGTGTTGAGCAATTAATGATTCAGGCAACTCGAAATCAAAGTCACTTAGTTTCATTTTTTTCCTTTGCATTTTTGATTCGCAGCATTGCTGCATTAATTTTTTCTTTTTGAGCCTTATCCTTTGCCATTTTTTCTTTTAAGGCAATCATTTTTGATTTTAATAGCTCATCTCTTTCGCGCTTGTTTCTCTCTATACGAGATTGATGAAACTCAAATCTGTTTCTCCAATTGTCTCGGATTGCCCTCTCTTGATCTTGCCTAATGTTTAAAGTTTCATTCTGCAGTATATTATTTCCACGTTCAATTGGGTTAGACTCAATCATATCTATACAGTCAACTGGGCAAACGGGCAAGCATAAATCGCAGCCAGTACATTCTTCTGCAATCACCTGCGTCATAACCTTTGAAGAGCCTACAAAAGCATCTACTGGACAAGCCTGTATACAGAGAGTACATCCTATACAGACTTTTTCATCAACCACAGCTATTCGCCTCGGTTTTGTTTCTCCATGAGCTTTATTTAATGGCAGCGTTTCTCGCCCTAGAAGTTCTGCAAGAGCGTTAATTCCATCCTGACCCCCAGGTGGGCACTGATTTATTTCAGCTTCTCCCGCTGCAATTGCTTCAGCATACGGCTTACATCCATCAAAGTCGCACTGGGTACATTGCGTCTGAGGTAAGACTGCATCTATTTGCCCTACTAAGGATTTTCCTTCAGCTTTTGCGGTATTTCCTAAGCCTAAAAGAACTAAAAAATTCTCATTCATATACTTAGTAATTTTAAACTAAATATAGTTAACTTTCTTCTTTCACTATGAATGAAAAGCCACAACTGGCTTTGCCATAAGAGACATTTAGTAATTGCGAGTGAAAAAGACTGAAAGACTAATTAAAATCTAGGATTCTACAAAAGCACGCTCAATAACAAAGTGCCCTGGATTGATATTGCGCGCCTCAATAAAACCCTTGGACTCTAAAATGGCAACTAAATCTTTAAGCATACTTGGACTACCACACATCATAAAGCGATCATCTTCCAATGTAGGATGTGGCTGATCCAAATCTAAAAATAACTTGCCACACTCCATAAGCGTTGTCAGACGTCCATTATTCTTGTATGGCTCACGCGTTACAGTTGGATAATAAACGAGTTTGTCACGCACCATTTCTCCCAAGTATTCATCATTGGGAAGAACATTTTCAATATAGTCAGAATAAGCTAGCTCTGAAACCTCACGAACACCATGAGCCAAAATAATGCGTTCAAATTGATCATAAATTTCGGGGTCCTTAATGATGCTCATAAAGGGAGCCAGCCCAGTGCCAGTAGCTAACAAATAAAGGAAGCGTCCAGGCAGCATATTATCCGGAACTAAGGTTCCTGTTGAGCGCTTTCCAACCAGAACCTCGTCACCTACCTGAAGGTTTTGTAGCTTTGAGGTGAGCGCTCCATCCTGAACCTTAATACTGAAGAATTCCAGCTCTTCCTCATGATTAGAACTTGTAATGCTGTAAGCCCTCATTAAAGGGCGATCATCTGATGGAAGTCCAATCATTGTGAAATGACCGTTTTTAAATCTATAGCCTGGATCTCTAGTGGTTCGAAAACTAAATAAGTTATCATTCCAGTGGTGTACATGGGTTACTTTTTCGGTCATTACTGACATAAATTCTTTCCTTAATTTATCAACATTTTTTGTTAAAAAAACGGTTTTATTATACTCTTAAATTAATACTTTAAATTGAGGCCATTGTTGTTTGCTGCAGCCTGGTAGCAAATACTGAATCCGTTAGAGTAATCTTCCTCATTAAAACCCTTGTAAGACTCGAGTAACTGATAACTCGTAATGCCAGACCTGATCATAAACTGAAGTTGATCAAGGTGGGCATTGATACCAACAATCTCACCTTTAAACTTCCACCTTTTGCTCAAAAAGTAAGCTTGAGAGTAGCCTCTTCCATCATCAAAGTTTCTAAAATCTAAAGCAATTAATTCAATAGAGTCGAGGCTTTCTTTTATTAATCCAACATCGTTCGAGGGATCTAATATTAGGCCAACACCAAGCCTCGATAATTTGTCGCTGTCTTCGAGCCACTCTTCAAATGTAACAAGGTTTATCGTTTCATAATCTTTATTAATGAGACTGATTGGATTTTTTATTTCATCCATAGACCTTCTCCTTAAAGGGTGTTATACCAATCCGCTTAAATACATCAGTAAATTTTTCTTCCTGCTGACGGTTGTCTATGTATACATTGACGATGTCTTCAACGGCATCAACTATTGTTTCCCCGCTTACAGAGGGGCCTAACTTTTTACCAATGTTAGTCTCATGAAGTGTCTCTCCTGCCAGGGTAATTTGATAGTACTCTTCACCATTTTTTTGCATACCCAAAAGACCAATATCAGCGATATGGTGGTGGGCACATGAATTCTCACAGCCAGAAATATTAATCTTTAAATCTCCAATATCAAGTAACCTATTCATATCATTGAATCGCTCTTGAACCCTTGTAGCTATTGGGATAGAGACCGCCTTTGCTAAATCACAATAATCCCTTCCTGGGCAGGCAACAATCTGAGCCAGTGTCCCTTGGTGAGGACTTGAGAGGTCATACTGCTCTAATGATTTCCATAGGTCAAATACTTGATCTTTTCGAACAAAAGGAAACACAATCGTTTGCCTTTTGGTTGTTCTAATCTCTCCCGAACTGAACTCATCAGCGAGTTTTGCAAGAATTCTCATCTGCGCTGATGTTGCATCTCCCGGGGCAGTTCCCAGCTTGGTAAGAGAGATATTGACAATGCTGTAGCCAGAAACTTTATGGCTTCGGACATTGTTTTTCTTCCAAATACTGTAATTGAAGTCGACTTTGTCCTTAAAACCATCAAGATCAATAGGCTTAATTGGTAAAGCGAAATCTTTCTTTAGGCTCTCTAATTCGTTTAAATTTAATTTCAAATCAGGATCATCTTTAGTTTGTTGCCAATCTTCATCAACCAATTTTGAAAACTCAGTTGCACCTAATTCTCGAACAAGGAACTTAATGCGCAGTTTCTTTTGATGGTCTCTGCGACCCTTTAAATTGTATATTCTCAGTGATGATTCTAGGTAGCTTAGTATGTCAACAACTGGAACAAAGGATGCTGTTTCAGCGGCGATCATAGCTGCTGCCCCTAAACCACCTCCCACGAAAACGCTAAAGCCTAGATCTCCATTTTCATTTCGAACCAATCTTAAGCCTAGGTCATGGATTCTTAATGCAGTTTCATCAAGCTTTGCGCCATTAATAGCAATTTTAAATTTACCAGGAAGCCATGAGAATTCTGGATGCAGGTTAAACCATCGCCTAATCAGCTCACAATATGGCCTCGCATCTTCAATCTCTCCTTCAGTTAAGCCCGATAAAGGGTCTGCAGTGATATTCCTTGTGGCTTTACCGCTGGTTTGGATTGCATGGAGTCCGGAATCTGTTAAATCACGAAGTAAATTGGCAATCTCAGGGAGCTGTATCCAATTGAACTGAATATTTTGCCGCGTTGTAAAGTGTCCAAAACCACGGTCATACTTGTCAGCAACATCTGCAAGCGCTCTGAGCTGATCTGAAGCCAAGATACCATAAGGAATTGCAATTCTTAGCATGTGCGCGTGAAGCTCCATGTAGAGACCATTCCTAAGCCTTAAGCTTCTGAATTTATCTTCATCTAGTTCACCAGACAAGTGCCGCTTTAATTGCTTTTCAAATTGATCGACTCGCTCAACTAAAAACTGCTTATCCTCTACGCTGTATTGATACATCTTTTTGAATAATTAATATATTACGCAGAATTATAGTAAAATATTCTATTTTCAATTATAAAAAGAAATAAAAAAGGAATTTTTTCTTAGAAATATATCATATAAAGAATAATATTATATTTTGTACCTTTTTTAGATAACATTATGGACGCAATCGATATTAAACTATTAAAACTACTACAGCATAACGCTGAACTCACAATCCAAGATCTTTCCTCTGAGGTACATTTATCAACAACACCCTGCTGGAAGAGAATCAACCAGCTTAAAAATAATGGCTATATAAATAAAACGGTTGCTCTGGTTAATCGAAAGAGGGTTGGCTCCAATGTCACTGCGATGGTTGGTGTCACTGTAACTAATCATAACCAAGAAAGAATTAGTGTTTTTGCTGATACCGTTAAAGAGATCCCTGAAGTCATTGAATGTTATCGTATGAGCGGTGAAACAGACTACCTTCTTAAAGTGGTTGTGAGCGACATAGAGAGCTATGACAATTTTTATAAAAACTTAATTGAAAAAGTTAAATTTCTAAAGGTGACTTCTAATTTTGCTATTGAAGAAATTAAAAGCACAACCGAAATACCTATCAACACAATGGATTAGCTCGTTATAAGTAATGCCATTAAAAGATTACTTTTGATAGACCTACTATACATATAACAATTAGCGCACTACCTATCCATCTTTTGAACTGGATATCGTTATTAATGATTTGATCATGTACTTTGAGTCCAACAAAGTGTCCAAGTCCTGCGACTGGAATTAACATCAAAGAAAACTGCCAGTTAATGTATACGTCAACCATCAAAAATGCCCCCATCTTTATTGTAACTAATAAAAACCATAGAACAAACAAAGTATTTCTAAGCCTTTTGAGATCAATATTTTGCATGTAGACAGCGACTAATAATGGCGCACCATTGAGTGATGTTCCAGAAATGTAACCACCAAGCATAAGCAGCAATCGACTTCCCCAGCCCCTACGAGATGCAATTTGAAAGTTCATGATCCATGTCAATGCATAAAAAGATGTTATCAAATAAACTATGACTGTCATTAAGGTTGGTGGAAGACTGATTAGACCTATAACACCAATAATTTTTGCAGGCAGAATCCATGGCAGTGACTGCTTTAAATAACCCCAATCGACTATTTTTAGTGATCTTGCGAGCGCAATTCCTGAAAAAAATAGTAAATGTATCCCAATAATGGGGAGCCAATCAATTGGAGACCCTCCAACCAACATTAATAGTGGAAGACCTAAGACTGCGCCGCCAAAACCAAGGCCTGTTCTTACAAAACCAATCCAAATAAAGATGAGTGAAATGATGATTATGTCAACTGGAGTGAAAACCATAATCTTAAATTATGCTAAATATAATATAGTAATTACTTTGTAATTACATTGACTGAATTGCTTCTGATATTTGTTTTGCAGATTCAGTAGCCAGGGCATTATCCACACATTCAACCATAACGCGAACCAGAGGCTCAGTTCCAGATTCTCTAACTAAAAGTCGACCTTTGTCAGAGAGCTTTGACTCAACAGTACCAATTAACTCTAATAGTTTTGAGTCATTTAGGTTGACCTTACTCTCAGTTTTAATATTAATTAGAACTTGAGGGTATTTAGTCATTTCGCTTTTGAGATCGAAAAGAGATTGCCCAGCTTTTACAACAATCTCCAAAACCTGAAGGGCTGCTATGATAGCGTCTCCAGAGGTAGACTTATTTAAGCAGATAATATGTCCAGAGCCTTCCCCGCCCAAAATAGCTTTGTTTTTAATTAAGTGATTCATGACATGTCTGTCTCCGACGTCAGCCTCAATGAACTTCATTCCATTGTCTGTTAATGCGTTGCGAATTCCTAAATTTGTCATCTTAGTGCCGACAACGGTGTTGGATTTTAGTTCACCTCTTTTTTGCCAGGCATTCGCAATAATAAAGACTAACTCATCACCATCTACTTTTTCACCTTTATGATCAACCATAATCAGCCTATCTCCATCGCCATCGAAAGCGATTCCCAGATCAGCACTGTTTTCTATCACCTCGTGCTGGAGATGAAGCGTATCAGTTGCCCCGCACTCACGGTTTATATTGTAACCGTCTGGCGTATTATTAATCATTGTGACTGAGGCGCCGAGCTCAGTAAAAACGTCTTCAGCAATATGGTAAGTTGCGCCATTGGCACAATCAATAACAATCTTTAAGTTGGATAAGTCGCACGATTTATCAAATGTTGACTTACAAAACTCGATATATCTACCAACTGCTTGCCCATAGCGCTTTGCTTTTCCAATGGTAGCTGAATTAACGCTGACCATTGGCATTGAAAGCTTCTTTTCAATTGCTTTTTGAATATCGTCACTCAGCTTGACGCCTTTAGATGAAAAAAACTTTACTCCATTATCATGGTATGGGTTGTGAGATGCACTGATAACGACGCCCGCTGTTGCTCCGAATGCTTGCGTCAGGTACGCAATAGCAGGAGAGGGCATCGGCCCAAGCATGCCAACGTTGACGCCAGCAGATAGGAATCCAGCTTCGAGCGCTGACTCAAATAGATAGCCTGAAACTCGGGTATCCTTTCCAATAATGACGCTAGCACTTCCACTCTCTCTTAAAACAGAGCCTACGGCCCAACCCACTTTTAGTAAAAAGTCGGCTGTGATCGGCGCCTTACCAACTTCGCCACGAATCCCATCAGTCCCAAAAAAATTACTCAAAATTACCCCCTAAAATTCTTAATTTGTTGCCAGACTCTGAGTGCATCACTCGTCTCTGCAACATCGTGGACTCTTATAATATCAGCCCCATTTTCGACAGCAATTAATGCTGCTGTCACGCTCCCAATCATTCTTGAGTCAACGTCTTTGTCTCCCAAAAGGGTTCCAATCATTGATTTTCTAGAGAGTCCCGCAAGAATGGATACGCCAAATTCATGAAACTCTGAGAGATTCTTTAACAAAGCTATATTATGACCTAAGTTCTTTCCAAAGCCAAATCCAGGATCTAATGAGATTGAACTGAGCTCTATACCCGCTAGTTTGCAAGCATTAATTCTTTCCTTAAAGAATACTTTTATATCCCTGACTACATCTTCATAAGTAGGATTATTCTGCATCGTTCTTGGACTTCCCTGCATATGCATGAGGCATATATCAGTTTTAAGTTTTGCAGCCATATCCAAGGCACCATCAGCGCGAAGTGCATTGACATCATTGATAATACTGGCGCCGGCTCCAACAGCTCTCTCCATAACCTCTGGCTTAGAGGTATCAATCGAGATTGGGACATTAATTTTTCCTTTTAGAGCTTCGATAACGGGAATGACGCGGTTAAGCTCATCTTGGACACTGACAGCTTTAGCACCAGGTCTTGTCGACTCACCACCAATATCAATAATGCCAGCACCTTCCTGGACCATTGATGAAGCCTGATCAATAGCTGAGTTAGCATCAAAAAACTTTCCGCCATCAGAAAAGGAGTCGGGTGTTACATTGAGAACACCCATAATGATTGGCTCAGAGACAATCATAGCGAGGATAAATTATGCAAACTGCTCAGTACCACCATCTGCATCAGTCTTAGTATCTAATGAAGATTTAGAGCTTTTTGAATCTTTACCTCCTGTCCCAAGTTCCGAAGAAACCTCTTCAGAATCAACAACATCTGCAGGCTCCCTCATAGGAACTCTTGCCATTAAATCATCTATTTGACTCGTATCAATCGTTTCAAACTCAACAAGCGCTGCAGCCATTGCGTCCAATATATCTCTGTTGTCCTCAATAATCTTATAGGCTGTTGAGTAGTTCCTATCGATAATCTTTCGTATTTCACTATCTACCTTGGTAAACGTTTCATCTGAAATATGTTTATGCTTTGTAACCTGGCGTCCCAAAAAGACTTCACCCTCATCTTCACCGTAAGCCATTGGTCCCATAACACTGGACATACCCCAAAGCTTAACCATCTTGTGAGCTATTTCAGTAGCACGCTCAATATCGTTACTTGCACCTGTAGTGACAGCATCCTCACCATACACAACCTCTTCAGCAATTCGTCCACCAAACAAAGAGGCCACCTGTGAATTAAGTTTGCGTTTTGAAATACTGTAGCTGTCTTTTTCAGGAAGAAACATCGTAACACCAAGTGCCCTTCCTCTTGGAATGATACTTACCTTATAAACAGGATCATGCTCTGGCATTAAACGGCCCACAATAGCGTGGCCAGCCTCATGGTATGCAGTCATTTCTTTTTCAGAGGCATCCATCACCATGCCTTTTCGCTCAGCGCCCATCATAATTTTATCTTTAGCCTTTTCAAATTCTCTCATACCAACAAGCTTTTTACTAAATCGAGCAGCAATGAGTGCTGCTTCATTCGCTAGATTAGCAAGGTCTGCACCAGAAAAACCAGGAGTCCCTCTAGCAATATCCATCGACTTGACATTTTTTGCAATCGGCAGTTTTCTCATGTGAACTTTCAAGATGGCATCGCGTCCATTAATGTCAGGAAGACCAACAGTCACCGTTCTGTCAAATCTACCAGGTCTTAAAAGTGCAGGATCAAGAACGTCAGGTCGGTTAGTTGCAGCAACCACAATGATGCCTTCTGAACCCTCAAATCCATCCATTTCAACTAGCATTTGATTAAGTGTCTGCTCACGTTCATCATGACCACCGCCCATTCCAGCGCCTCGCTGACGACCTACAGCATCAATCTCATCAATAAATATAATGCAAGGAGCATTTTTCTTTGCTTGATCAAACATATCTCTTACTCGAGAAGCACCAACACCTACAAACATTTCTACAAAATCTGATCCAGAAATGAAAAAGAATGGGACATCTGCCTCACCGGCAACTGCTTTTGCCAAAAGTGTTTTACCTGTACCTGGAGGACCGACCATAAGAACGCCCTTAGGAATCTTACCACCCACTTTAGTGAACTTACTAGGGTCCGATAGAAAGTCGACGAGCTCTCCAACCTCTTCTTTAGCTTCATCTACACCAGCAACATCATCAAAAGTGACGTGAGACTCATCCTTTGTGATTAAACGCGCTTTTGATTTACCAAATGACATTGGGTTTTTACCGCCCATTGATCCTCCAGCACCTCTCATCGTATACATGATGACTCCAATAAGAAGCAGTATAGGTGCCAAGGAAATAATTAGCTGTTTTACAAAGCTTTCTTTGGCAGGAGGCGTCGCCTCAACTGAAACGCCGTTGTTTAATAAGTCACCCATCAGCCCAAGATCGCCAGGGCTATAGGTTTCAAACCTTTCACCAAGAGCGGTTACACCGCTAATATTACTACCTGCAATCTTAACGCTTGAGACACTTCCTTGCTTAACACTTTGAATGAATTGAGAGTAACTAATCTCATTCTTTTCATCAGCTACATTAAATTGCCCAAAAAGCGATGCAAGCACACTTCCAAGGACCAACCATAGTAAAATATTCTTATACATAAACTTAAATTTATCCTAAATTAGAAAGGTAAATATACCCTATTGTTTTTTATATATAGTGTTTGATGGCATTTTTCAAGGTTTAATCAATATTTTTTATAACTATGACATAATGAATGAGGGCATACTTAATTTACTTCTGTATAAGAAGCCAGAGTAACTATAGATACTAAATGAATATTAAACCTGAACAACTTCAAAATAATCTTTCAAATCAACTCGCTTCAATTTATTTCGTATTTGGAGCAGAAATACTCCTCGTGGAGCAGTCTTTATCTTTAATCAAGGATTCAGCAAAGACAAATGGATACAGTGAGCGATTTAGGTTTGACATTGATGGCAACTTTTCTTGGGATTCAATATTTAGTCTAATTTCAAGTCCATCTTTGTTTGCTGAAAAAAGGATTATTGAGTGCCGCCTAACAACTGGAAAAATTGGAGTGAAAGGGTCTAAAGCACTCACAGAGCTCGCTGAAAGTTTGCCAGATGATATTTTGCTATTAATTTCCTCTGGAAAATTAGATATGGCTCAGCAAAAAAGTAAATGGTTTAAGTCACTTAATAGTAATGGAATTGTCATACAGCATTGGGAAGTTCAAAGCAATCAACTTGTGGGCTGGATTTCAACTAACATGTCGCAACTCGGTTTAAATTCTAATCATGATGTTGCCAACGCTATAGCTTACTGCACTGAAGGAAATCTTTTAGCCACTATGCAGGAGATCCAAAAACTTAAAATTGCCTACCCTGATGGCAATATCAATCTACAGGAATACTTGAATCAGATTGATCAGCAATCTCAGTATTCAGTTTTTGGAATGATCGACTCAGCCCTTCAAGGTGACAGCGAAAAAGTAAACAAAATTTTTAAATCACTTGTCGAAGATGCGACCCCACCCATCATTCTGATCTCATCGCTCTACCGAGAAATTAAAAACCTAGTGACGATGGCTATTGAACTCAAAACCAACCAGACCATTGAAAGTGTTCTTAGTAATCACAGGGTCTGGCAAAAAAGAAAGCCTTTAATATCGAATGCGCTCAAAAAGCATAGCTACCAGTCGCTTCAAAAACTCCTCCTAACCCTGGGTCGTATTGACCGCTCTCTCAAAGGTATGGATAATCTAAACGTTTATGACGAACTACAAGGCGTAGTTACTTCTTTATCAGGAAAAAGCAATGGGCTCAATAGCTGAATTAATTAAAATAATTGGCCAGAAGGCTAGGTTAGCCTCTGAAACTTTAAGAATTGCCAGCACTGATCAAAAGAATAATGCATTAATCAATATTGCCAGTCAAATCCAACAGAACAAACAATTTATCTTAGATGCCAATGACTTAGACTTAAAAGCTGCTAGAGAAAATAGTATTGATGATGCGCTTTTAGATCGACTAATGCTTAATGATGAGAGACTCGATAGCGTTGTTGAAGGACTTCATCAAATCTCAACCTTGGTTGATCCGATAGGACAAATCTCTGACTTTAAGGAAAGACCAAGTGGCATCAAAATTGGAAAAATGATGGTTCCTTTGGGCGTCATAGGGATGATTTATGAGTCTCGTCCAAACGTCACAGTTGACGCTGCAGGACTGTGCATTAAATCTGGCAATGCCATCATACTAAGAGGTGGCTCTGAGGCTATCAACTCAAACATAGCCTTTTATTCTTGCATCGAGAGAGGTCTCGAAGAGGCAAGACTTGATCCGAACTCAGTGCAACTGATTAAGGTTACTGATCGCGAAGCAGTCACTGAACTCGTTAGTGCAAGTGATTATGTCGATGCAATCATTCCAAGAGGCGGCAAAGGTCTCATCAAAAATATTAGTATGAATGCCAGAATGCCAGTTATCAAACATCTGGATGGAGTCTGTCACACTTATTTAGACAAAGATGCAGACCCTCAAAAAGGAGTTGATATTGCCTTCAATGGTAAGACTAGAAGATACGGAGTTTGTAACGCTACTGAAACCCTTCTCGTTCATAAAGATTTTGACTCCGAAGCCCTATCAAAATTAATCGAGCTTTTCATTAAAAAAGAAGTTGAAATTAGGGGCTGTGAAAAATCTCAGATGCTATCAAATGTTATTAAAAAAGCAACTGAGGATGACTGGAGTGAAGAGTACTTAGCGCCGATTCTTTCGATGAAGATTGTTGATTCAGTCGACGAGGCCATATCTCACATTAATACATATGGGTCTGCCCATACCGATGCAATTGTGACTGAGAATAATGTCAATTCAAAAAAATTCCTATCCGAAGTTGACTCATCCTCTGTTATGGTCAACGCTTCTACAGGTTTTGCAGATGGATTTGAGTATGGTTTTGGCGCTGAAATTGGAATCAGTACAGGTAAATTCCATGTCAGAGGTCCAGTAGGGCTAGAGGGACTTACATCACAAAAATACATCGTCATGGGTGACGGACAAATAAGACCATAGAGAGCATTTAAAATGACAATAGACGAAACACTAGCAATTATTCAAAGAGGAGCAGATGAAATACTACCTCTTGAAGAGCTTAAGAAGAAACTTGAAAAAAACAAACCCTTAAGAGTCAAGCTGGGAATGGATCCAACTGCACCAGATCTTCATCTGGGGCACACTGTCGTCATCAATAAAATGAAGCAGCTTCAAGATCTGGGTCACGAAATTATTTTCTTGATTGGTGACTTTACAGGCATGATAGGAGATCCTACCGGAAAAAATGTAACCCGCAAACCGCTCACAAAAGCAGACGTCCTTGAAAATGCCAAAAGCTATGAAGATCAAGTCTTTAAGATCTTGGATAAGGATAAAACTAGGATTGCCTTTAACTCTGAGTGGATGGGCAAAATGAGCTCTGCAGAAATGATATCACTGGCATCAAGACAGACCGTTGCAAGAATGCTTGAGCGTGATGACTTTTCCAAACGCTACAAAGGCGGCCAAGCAATTTCGATTCATGAATTTTTATATCCTCTCGTTCAGGGTTATGACTCTGTTGCACTGAGAGCTGATATCGAGCTAGGAGGCTCTGATCAAAAATTTAATCTTTTGGTTGGCAGAGAGCTTCAAAAGCAGACCAATATGGAGCCTCAAGTCATCCTGACAATGCCTATTTTAGAAGGCCTTGATGGCGTTCAGAAAATGAGCAAGTCACTCGGCAACTATATTGGTATTGATGAAGATCCTGATAGCATGTTTGGCAAAATCATGTCGATTTCAGATGATCTTATGTGGCGCTATCTTGAACTGTTAAGCTTTGAATCACTTGAAACCATTGAATCCTGGAAAAAAGAAGTAGAGGATGGTGAAAACCCAAGAAACGTTAAGTTTCGATTAGCGGAAGAGATAATTACGCGATTCCATGACAAAGATCAAGCACTCAAAGCGCAGCAAAACTTTATAGATAGGTTCGCAAAAAACCAAATTCCAGATGAAATGGATGAATTCACCTTTTCTAAGGGAATTAAGGTAGCAAACCTTCTAAAAGACTCTAATCTTGTTAGTTCAACCTCAGAGGCATTTCGAATGATTAAGCAGGGCGCCGTAAAAGTTGATGGTGAAAAGCTTACTGATAAAGACTTGGCACTTGACGAAGGCACGCTCGTATTTCAAGTAGGCAAAAGAAAATTTGCTAGAGTGACAATTAGCTAAATTCAATTAATCAAGAGTATAATATACCCATCTGGGGATGACATGGCTTCGACGAGGAGTTGGATTTCAAGGATGCATGTCGAGGACAAAGATTGCTCGTAAAAACGTTCTTTAAATAATAGTTGCAAACGAAGACAACTACGCTTTAGCAGCATAATGCTAACCGTTACTTAGGAGTTGTCTGTACTTTTAGGATAACGGTCGCTAACAGACTCGCCACTATTATTATTTTAGGATAATAGGGTTAAAACCTAAACTAAAATCGCTTTCTACATCCCTGTGGGTCGGGTGGTAAAAAGTTAACTCAATAGACCTTTACTAAGCATGTAGACTTCTTGACTGAAAGTTTTCGGACGGGGGTTCAATTCCCCCCATCTCCACCATTTATGTCTTGCGATAATAAGCATTTTTAATTAAAATGCTGCACTTTTGTGTATCTAAAAAGTAGATACGTGAATACTTCACTATAGAACTATTACAACTTTTTAAGGGCAAAACAATGAATTACAAAGCAATCCTATTTGGATCAATTGGAACACTTATTGAAACTTCAGAGCTTCAACGAAATGCATTCAATCAAGCGTTTTCTGAAAATGGACTAGACTGGAATTGGAGTCCAGCGCAATATCAAGATTTACTAAAAAAATCTGGTGGTCGTCAAAGAATTGAAGACTTTGCGGCTCATCAAGGCATTGAGGTGGATGCAAGCAAACTGCATGAGGAAAAAACTAAAATCTTTGATGGCCTTATGGCTAGTGGAGATGTCTTGCTTCGACCTGGCGTTGCTAACTTTATAGATCAAGCGCTTGAAAATGGGATAAAGCTAGCATTTGTGACTAGCACCTCCAAAGACAATGTAGATGCCGTCTTTCAAGCGCTTAAGAATCAACTTCATAGAAGCAATTTCAACTTCATTGGCAACGACAAAATGGTTTCAAATACAAAACCAAGTCCTGACATCTATCTAAAAGCCCTTTCAGAGCTTAATTTAAAAGCAGAGGACTGTGTTGCTATTGAAGATACTGAAGTCAGTATGCAATCTGCATTAGCAGCCTCAATTAAGTGTATTGGCTTTCCGGGAGCGTTTGCGAAGGATAATGATTTCAGCAGTGCTATACTTGTGACAGATATCCTATCTTTTAATGATCTGCCATAGCGTCTGATAATATGAAATCAGCATTACTCAACATACAGAACCGACTTAATATTCTTTCACCAGGTCTAATTGTTGTTGGAACCATTGCGGCCGCGGCTGGATTTCTGAGTCTTCATTACAAAGCACCAGTCATGTTGTTTGCTCTTCTCATTGGAATAGCGTTTAACTTTCTCTCAAGTGATGAACGTTGTGCTCCAGGCATTGAATTTTCAAGTAAAAAGATTTTGCGTTTTGGTGTTGCATTATTAGGCTTCAGAGTCACACTTGATCAAATTTTAGGGCTTGGAACAAACGCTCTTTTGTTTGTTCCTATTCTAGTTCTCTTATCTATTGGCGTCAGCTGGCTTATTGCAAGGTTGATGGGAAGACGACATCTGTTTGCACTTTTAACTGCCAGTGCTGTTGCAATTTGTGGTGCTGCTGCTGCACTCGCTGTTGCCTCAGTCTTTCCAAACTGGAAAGACAGGCATCGTGACACCTTGTTTGTTGTTGTCTGTGTGACCTCTTTATCAACGATCGCAATGATTATCTATCCCATCCTTTTCTCAATGGCTGAGTTTAGTGAGGTTGAAATTGGAATTCTAATCGGCTCAACGATTCATGATGTTGCTCAAGTTGTTGGTGCTGGTTATGCTGTATCCAATGAGACAGGGGATATAGCCACATTTATTAAACTGCTTCGGATCTCAATGCTCCCTATCATTGTGATTGTGATAGCCATTTTATTGAAAAGAGGCGATGCAACCAGCAATATCAGCCCTAAAGCCTTCCCTTGGTTTGCACTTGCATTTGCAATGTGCTTAGTGATCAATAGTAGTGGTTTTATACCCTCAATTCTCTCTGAATTCCTTGCCGGTGTTTCACAGTGGTCCTTAGTATTCGCGATTGCAGGTCTCGGGGTAACAACTTCCCTAAAATCAATGATGGAATTGGGTGGTAAATCAATCGCACTGCTAGTTCTGCAAACACTTGCTCTTTTGGCTATTGCAGTTATAGCTGTCTCAACTGAATTAATCTAGAAGGCGTTATTATGAAAAGTAAAGTTTTTGAATGGTTTGGAGTGATTACAGCAATTTTGTATTCGATGATGGTGGCGTTGAATGTTGGCGTTGAATTTGCTGGCTTTCTTTTACTTCTTATATCAGCCATCTCCATAGGCTATTGGGCATATCTGGGTCAACATAAAGGAATTCTCTTTCTTCAATTCTTTTATGCGACAGCAGGAATTATAGGTATGGTAAGGTGGTACTGAATTAATCACATCCGGGATCATCAAATTAATATTCAATTACAATGAGCCCAACAAAAAAGAAAACCATCGCAATCATTGGAGGAGGTGCAAGTGGAATTTTTGCCTCGATTCGCTGCGCTGAAATTGCCAAAGAAAAAGATATTGATGTTAATATTTGCGTCTTTGAAGCAACCACAAGTTTTTTAAGAAAGGTTAGAATTTCAGGTGGTGGTCGCTGCAATGTAACTCATCATCTTTTTGATATCAAAGATTTCAGCCTAAAATATCCACGTGGACAGAAAGAACTCCTCTCTCCCTTACAAAAATTTCATGCATCCAATACCATTGAGTGGTTTGAAAATCGTGGAGTTGCCCTTAAGCATGAAAGTGACGGGCGCATGTTTCCAGTAAC
This sequence comes from Candidatus Pseudothioglobus singularis PS1, assembly GCF_001281385.1. Classification (NCBI taxonomy): domain Bacteria; kingdom Pseudomonadati; phylum Pseudomonadota; class Gammaproteobacteria; family Pseudothioglobaceae (SeqCode); genus Pseudothioglobus (SeqCode); species Pseudothioglobus singularis (SeqCode). Next base: position 233,121 of record NZ_CP006911.1, on the reverse strand, counting down.
AGATAACTCAGAAACCATTATTGACTGCTTTCTCAAAGAAACTCATAAACACAAAGTTAAATTAAAAAATAAAACGAATGTTACTGCTATAAATAAACTTCAGAATGGAAAAATAGCTTTATCTATAAATAAGGATGAGTCATTCATAGCTGATTCAGTTTTAATTGCTACTGGTAGCAAGCCATTAGGATACGATCTTGCAAAATCTCTTGGCCACTCAATAACAGAAATTGCTCCATCTCTTTTCACGTTCAAAATTGCCGATCCCGTCTTAGAAAACTTATCCGGCACCTCTTTTACTAATGCAACACTAACCCTTAACATTGAAAACGCAAAGCCCTTTGCTGAAACTGGCGCTCTGCTAATCACCCACTGGGGCTTGAGTGGTCCTGCCCTCTTAAAGCTATCAGCCTGGGCTGCACGTGAAATGATGCATGCTGACTACAAAGCTAAAATTATTGTGAATTGGCTAAGCATTGAAAATTTGAGTGATGCTGAAAACCTTCTAAAAGATATTAAAAATAGCAACACTAAAACCTCAATTGGTAATGCCTATCCAAAAGCCCTAACCAAAAGATTTTGGCTGCAGCTTCTTGTTAAATGCTCAATTTCAAAAGAAAAAAATTGGTCTGAAATTAGCAAAAATGAATTAAATCAAATTATAGAAAATTTGATTCACTGTGAACTCAGTATTCTTGGAAAAAGTCGATTCAAAGAAGAGTTTGTCGAATGCGGCGGAGTCGACCTCAAAGAAATTAATCTAAAAACGATGGAAAGCAAAATTTGCTCGGGATTATTTTTTTCTGGTGAAGTTATGGATATTGATGGTATCACTGGAGGATTCAACTTTCAAAGCGCATGGACCTCTGGATGGATTGCTGGAGGCAATATGGCTCTTCAAGAAAGCGGTAACTACTGATCAAGAAGCTGACCCGCGCATTCAATAATAACCTCTGACAAATGAGAACAGTCAACAAGAGTAAACGTTAACGGCAACCTTAAGTCAAATAAACAAGACAAGATTTCATCTGATTTTTTGAGCTCTTGGGAGCTCACATATTTCCAGCTCTTATGATTACTTGTAAACCCATTTGGGTCATCATTTCCAAACCATTTCAGCTCAACACCTAGTTTCTTATTACTCTCAATAAACGTTTTGGCTTCAGAGTTTGAAATTCCTGGAATTCTAAACTGGATTGAGCTTCCAACGTATCTCTCTTCTTTAAAGCGAACTGGAACCTCAATTCCTTTGACTTGTCTTAACTTACTCTCAACTAACTGGTAGCGCTCATTCCAACGCTCAACATTATTATCTAGATTACCTAGTTGCGGCCTAAGAATGGAGGCCCTGAGATTGTCCATGCGCCCTGAATAGTTTGGGGTTTCAAGCCTAATATTTTCAAATACCTCTGCCTTTGGAGAGGCCCCATGCCTTTCATAAAGCATATAGGACCCAGAATATATTATTGCACGGGCCATAAACTCCTCATCATTTGATGTCAAGAGTCCGCCCTCACCAGAATTCAAATGCTTATAGGTTTGAGTACTAAAGCAACCAGCAAGCCCAAAATTACCGCTCTTTTGTTTACCCCATTGGGCACCCATAGTATGAGCACAATCCTCAATAAGTATTAAATTATTTTCATTGACAATTTTCATTAACTGATCCATATCAACGAGGTGACCACGCATATGAGAGATCAGTAAAAAACGTGCACCACTTGAATTGGCTTTCTTAGATAAATCATCTAGATCTAAGACAAGGTCTTTTGTAATCTCTATGAAAATTGGTTTTCCGCCCGCATTAGAAATTGAGCCAGGAACAGGCGCAAGAGTAAAGGTATTTGTGAGAACACTCTCCCCAGGCTGAAGGCCCGCAGCTCTAAGGGCAACACTCATAGCATAACCACCTGACGCACATGCTAAACAGTATTTTGATCCTTGATAATTAGCATATTCTTGCTCCAAAAGGGAAACCTCTGAAAGCTCATCTTCAACGGTATTATATCGATGAAGTCTGCCAGACTTAAGGACCTCCACTGCAGCATCAATGGCCTCTTGGCTAATTGACTCTTGCTGTGTGAAAGGACGTGAAAACGCTTTGATTGCCATTATGACTTCGAATATTAAATGATTTAAGCCATAAAATAATATAGAAAATCTTTGGCTAAAAGGTGTTATTTACATGAAAAAGTACAGAAAGAATATTTATAATTCATTTATGAAAAACACCCCACCAGTCGTCATTGCTGCCATTATCATCGCAGTTGTGGTTTTACTTATACAGAATTTTATTTACTAACTTCTATAGGTCCTGCAGCAATAATTGACTCATCAACATTAAACTGTTTAAAGTTTTCAGAAAACAACTTTGCAAGTTTTGATGACTCATTATCATAGTCCAACTTATTCTCCCAGGTATCACGCGGGTTGAGATAAGTATCATCTACTCCTGGTATTGACAACGGAATATCCAGATTTAAATCGTCAAGATGCCTGACCTTTGAATTAAGTAAATCACCGCTCTGACATGCTGAGACTATTGCCCGAGTGACCGGGATTGGGAATCTCGATCCAGATCCTCCAGGAGCACCCGAGCCCCCAGTCCAACCAGTATTCACCAGGTAAACTTGAGTATCAAACTCTGCAAGTCGTTTAATAAGCAGATTGGCATAGCTTCCTGGCGATCTTGGCATAAACGGCGCTCCAAAGCATGACGAGAAGGCTGGATTTATGCCAGCTTGAGCGCCTAGCTCTGTTGAGCCTACTCGCGCAGTGTACCCTGAAAGAAAATGATAAGCTGCCGCCTCTTTACTCAGAATTGAGACAGGTGGAAGTACTCCAGATACATCACAGGTTAAGAAAATAACAACCCTTGGTTCGCCTGCTGAGTTTTCTTTAACACGTTTTTTAACATGCTCTAATGGATACGAACACCGACCATTCTCAGAAATAGTCGTATCGTCATAATCAGCTAGACCATTGTGATCAACTTTTACATTTTCAACAATGGCGCCATGATGGATAGCATCCCAAATAATAGGTTCATTTTTTTGGGAAAGGTTAATGGTTTTTGCATAACAACCTCCCTCGATGTTAAACACTGAACCTGTGGACCAGCCATGCTCATCGTCTCCAATCAAATAACGCTCAGGGTCAGCTGATAGGGTCGTCTTTCCAGTTCCTGATAGACCAAAAAATAAAGCTGTATCACCATTTTCTCCAACATTTGCAGAGCAATGCATTGGTAAAACGTCTTTTTCAGGGAGTAAAAAGTTTTGTACTGAAAACATTGCTTTTTTCATCTCACCTGCGTATCTCATTCCAGCAAGTAAGACCTTCTTTTGAGCAAAATTAATAATAACAACGCCATCGGAATTTGTGCCGTCTGTTTGAGGATCACAGACATAGGATGCAACATTCAGAATAGACCATAGCTCTTTACCTTTTGGGTTAAAGGTATCAGGCTTTATAAACATATTTCGTCCAAACAAGCCCTGCCAAGCAGTCTCCGTATTGACCTCAACTGGAAGGTAATGTTCAGAGTGAGCACCTACATGAAGGTGTGATCTGAAGGAGTCATTTTTGGACAAATGATTCTCAACTTTAGTCCACAAAGCGTTGAAATTTTCTTCAGAAAAAGGTCTATTGACCTCACTCCATTCAATAAATTCTGATGTCGAAGGCTCATCAACAATGAAACGATCGTTTGGGCTTCTGCCAGATCGGTTTCCAGTCTCAACTAATAAAGCGCCCGTATTTGTGAGGGAACCCTCACTTCGATTCAATGACTCACTAATAAGCTCCGTGGGAGCTAAATCAATATAAACCATTAACTTTACCCTATAGTTTCAAAAGTGAATTATCACAGATAAACCCTATCAAAAATAAGGATTTTATAAATTTTTTATATTGCGAATCTAGACTACATGCACTCCCACAACATGGGCGATGAAAATAACAAAAATTTCATTAGATTTGGCTGAATAATTAGAAAAAATAATACACAAAGAATGGTGATTATGAGCGCAAGTTTAAATTGAGATAACTCAAGCAACGCTGGCTTGATATTAGCATTTTGAGGGTCATTATTGATAGGATTTTGATGCATACTTTAAGTTTTGTCTTTCAAGGAAAGTGTAAGCTCAAACCTTGCGACTACATCAGAGGAGATAGATGGTACTATAGCTTCAATACTCAATGTATAGTTATGCCTTTCAGTGGAATGCGCAACTTGATTAACCAACTCTTTTATTGCCAGTCCATCTTTACATATGAAATGAACATCACCCTCAGGTCTTTTAAGAAAGTCGGCCTTAAAGTCTTTAAAGATTAAAGCAATATTACGCCCACTCTCTTGGATTGGATTCATAGCAAGAAACCCACCAGTAATGTCTGCACCAACTGCCAGGACGCCAAAGTACATGCTTCCTAAATGATTTTTTGTTCTTCTTTTAAGAGGCATTCTAATTTCAATCTTTTCATCATTATGCTCAATGACCCTTGGGCGACAATACCAAATCATGGGGACCTTAGTCAAACCAAATAACCTAACAAGTCGATTTGTTTTTACAGCTCTTGAAATCATAATTTCAAATATAAACGGGTTAATAGTTGTTGACTATACAGAATAATCATCTACAACAGCGCATTCTGCACTTAGCATTGTTGCTGTAAGTTTGTTTATACCCGCTGATGGCCGCCTAAAAACATCAGCAAAATAAAAACTTCCATACGAATATTCAAAATTTTCTCCGTAAAACTCTTCTCCATTAGATGCAAATTCGAGCACCTTGAGCTCAAGACCACTAAAGTAATTTGCCTCTTGTCCAAACTCTATTAAATCACTTTTGATAATTCTAAATTTAAATTTTTGGGGAATATAATTAATCAGCTTACCCTCTTTTATTTCAACTGCCTGAGTCATCTCACAGTAATAGAGATCTCCCACTTCAGATAAAACTGATAAAGGAGCCAAGCTCAACAAAATAATTAAGAAAAAATTTTTCATTTTTAACCTCTATTGATTAAATTATTACTTTAGAAATCTAATTCTATTACTTTGAATTTTATGCCGAGATATTTCAGAATAAAACTAAATTTTATATCGATAATTTACAATTTTTTTCAATATCTCAGTAAAAAAAATTCATATATATGATATAATATACTTCTCATTAAATTTTATTGCAAAATTTAATCACAGATTTTTTTTAATTATTTAGAAAGGAGTAGGCATGATTCAATTTATAGTTCATGACGAAGACGATTCCGTCGGCGTTGTTACAGTTGAAGGTCTAAAAGCAAATGACACTATAACGGGGTGGATAATGGATCAAGATGTCTTAATAGACATTAAGATCAATCAAGATATTCCTATTGGTCATAAACTTGCGATCAAAGACCTTAATGAAGATGATACAGTCATCAAATATGGTGTAGATATTGGCAGAACAATTGCAAAAATTGCAGTTGGTGACCATCTACATGTTCATAACGTTAAAACAAAGAGGTGGTAATGATAAATTTAGATCAAAAAATCTACGGCTATAGACGTGACAATAATAGAGTTGGAATACGCAACTATGTAGTAATCCTCCCTGTTGACGATATTTCAAATGCTGCTTGTGAAGCTGTTAGTAATAATATTAAAGGGACGATTGCACTGCCTCATCCATATGGTAGGCTGCAATTTGGTGAGGATTTAGACCTCCATTTCAGAACCATGATTGGAACAGGTGCTAACCCAAATGTTGCTGCAGTTGTTGTCATAGGAATTGAGCCAGGCTGGACTCAAAAAATTGTTGATGGTATTGCTGCAACGGGTAAGCCAGTTCAAGGCTTCTCTATTGAAAAGAAAGGTGATATCCAAACAATTGCTGATGCTTCTAAAGCTGCGTATGACATGGTTCATTACGCTTCAGGACTTCAAAGAGAGCCTTGTGATATCAGTGAAATATGGGTATCAACAAAATGTGGTGAGTCAGATACAACCTCAGGCTTTGGAGCAAATCCAACAGTTGGAAATGCATTTGACAAGCTTTATGAAAAACAAAGCACCCTGCTTTTTGGTGAAACATCAGAGATTACAGGTGGTGAGCATTTAGTTAAAGCAAGATGTGCAAATGATGCTGTTGCCGATCAATTTATGTTTATGTTTAATCGCTATCAAGATATGATTGAGCGTTTTAAAACAGATGACTTGTCAGACTCACAGCCGACTAAAGGTAATATTGAAGGGGGCCTAACAACAATTGAAGAAAAGGCACTTGGAAATATTCAAAAAATTGGTAAAAAATGTGTCGTTGATGGTGTTTTAGATAAGGCTGAAATGCCTACCAGTAAAGGCTTGTGGTTTATGGATTCTTCTTCTGCTGCTGCAGAGATGGTAACCCTATGTGCTGCCTCTGGCTATGTCGCTCATTTATTCCCTACAGGTCAAGGAAACATTATTGGAAACCCAATCTTGCCTGTTATTAAAGTTTGCGCAAATCCAAGGACAGTAAGAACAATGTCAGAGCATGTTGATGTTGATGTAACTGCTTTATTAAAGCGTGATATCAATATGGATCAAGCTGGTGATATGCTTCTTGAATCTCTTATCCATACTTCAAATGGAAGAATGACTGCAGCAGAAATCCTGGGTCATCAAGAGTTTGTATTAACGCGCCTGTACGAAAGCGCATAAATTAAATTTAATTGGATTAAAAAATTATATGAAATACTTAAAGAAAGCTGATAAGTCTGCAGAATCAAATGTACTCGAAGCACAAAAGGTTGTCCATGATATGCTCGCTAACATTGATAAAAATGGTGAGCAAGCTGTCAGAGATTATGCTGAAAAATTAGATTCCTGGACAGGTGATATTTTACTATCTGCTGCTGAAATTGACGAAATTACAGCTGACGTTCCACAAGACGTCAAGGATGATATTGATTTTGCTTGTCAGCAGGTTTACACGTTTGCAAAAGCTCAGCGTGACTCAATAGAAGAGTTCCATACTAAAAATAACGGCGTTGAAGCTGGCCAAAGATTACTTCCAGTTAACGTAGCAGGCTGCTATGTTCCAACTGGAAGGTATGCCCATATTGCATCTGCGTATATGAGTATTGCCACTGCAAAGGCTGCCGGAGTTCCTTGCATTATTGCTTGCTCTACGCCATACAAAGGCAAGAGTATTCATCCATATGTCCTCTATGCAATGAAAACTGCTGGAGCAGATCATGTGATGACGCTTGGCGGTGTTCAGGCGATTGCAAGTATGGCTTATGGTCTATTTACTGGGAAGAAAGCAGATATTATTGTTGGGCCTGGAAACAAGTTTGTAGCAGAAGCGAAGAGAACTTTATTTGGTGAAGTTGGAATCGATGTTTTTGCTGGGCCATCAGAAGTCGCAGTCATTGCAGATGAAGATGCTGATGCAGATGTTGTTGCTATTGATCTAGTTGGTCAGATGGAGCATGGTCATGAGTCTCCTGGTTGGCTATTCACTACCTCAGAGGCTCTTGCTGAAAAAGTAATGGATCTGATACCAGAGTATATTGAAAAACTACCTCCAACAGCTCAAGATGCAGCCTTCTGTGCTTGGAGAGATTATGGAGAAGTGATTGTTTGTGACTCTGATGAAGAAGTAGTTAAAATTTCTGATGAGTATGCTGCAGAACATCTTGAAGTTCAATGCAAGGACCTTGACTGGTGGCTTGAAAACTTGACTTGCTACGGCTCATTATTCCTTGGAGAAGAGACTACAGTTACCTTTGGTGATAAAGCTTCAGGTCCAAACCACATTCTTCCAACGAAGGCAGCAGGTCGATACTCAGGTGGGCTTTCAGCACACAAATTCTTGAAGGTATTAACATGGCAGCGTATGGATCGTGAATCAACCCGTCAGGTTGCACAGGCATCTTCGAGAATTTCCAGACTGGAAGGGATGGAGGGTCATGCAAGAGCCTCTGATATCAGACTTAGTAAATACTTCCCTGAAGAGACTTTTGATCTTGGCGCTCCAGTATTAGAGTAAAGCATGAGCTTGTCAGACTTTTCTCTTGAGAATAAAGTTGCTCTGATAACTGGTGGTACTAGCGGATTAGGAAAAATGATGGCACTTGCGCTTGCAAAAGCAGGCGCATTTGTCTGGATTGCGAGTAGTCGAGATAATGCAGATGAAACGCTCAAAGAATTAAAAGATCAGGGCACTGAGGGGCGATTCATTCAACTGGATGTCACTTCCAGTGAAGCCCTTGAAAATGTTGTCTCCCTGATCCATCAAGAGTCCAACCGAATAGACATTTTAGTGAATGCAGCAGGAATTAATCTGCGAACTTCAGCTGAGGATCTTACGCTTGATGAATGGCAAAAAACAATCGATATTAACTTAACAGCACCCTTCCATTTAAGTCAACTTGTTGCAGACTCAATGAGAGAAAATAATTGGGGTAGAATTATAAATATCGCCTCACTTCAATCTCTTAGGGCTTTTGATAATAGCATTCCATATGGCGCAAGTAAAGGTGGAATTATGCAACTAACACGCGCTTTAGCGCAAGCTTACTCTAAAGATGGTGTGCTAGTGAATGCCATAGCTCCAGGGTTTTTTAGAACCAACTTAACGGAATCATTATTCCAAGACCCGGGTAAATTACAAACTTTAGCTGATAAAACGATGATGGGTCGTAACGGCGAAGAAAAGGATATATTTGGAATAAGCGTCTTTTTGTGTAGTGATGCTAACTCATATGTCACGGGTCAAACTATATTTCTTGATGGAGGATTTTCAGCAGCATGATAGATAAAATGGAAGCAGTGGTATATACCGCACCTAACGAAATGACCTTTATAAATGATTATCACTCTACCCAAATTGACCGCGATGATGATGTTCTTCTGCGCATTGAGTCGGTTGGTATTTGTGGCTCTGATATGCACGCATTCCATGGAAAGGATCCAAGAAGAAATCCTGGATTAATTTTGGGACATGAGTTCTGTGGTGAGATTGTTGAGGGTACCCATAAAGGACAAAAGGTAACAGGTAATCCACTTATTACGTGTGGAAAATGTGAATACTGCCTCCAGGGTAGAGATAACTTATGTAGCGATAGAGATATGATAGGAATGAGCAGACAAGGTGCTTTTGCTCAATACATGACGATACCCAATCAATGCCTTGTTCATGCGCCCAATACCATGAACTCAAACCATGTAGCGCTGACTGAGCCTGCAGCCACAGTAGTCCACGCTGTCAATCTTGCCATAGAGAGCTCCTTCAAACCAATCAGCGAGTGTAATGTGCTTGTTGTCGGTGCGGGTGCTATTGGTCTTCTAGCTGCACTTTTACTGAAGTCTCATGGCGTCACAATGACTGTCCTTGAAACGAATGAGGCTCGTCATTCTTGTGTTAAAGATCATGTTGGTGTTAACCCTGTTAACCCAATTACTGACTCAGTCAAGGAAGACACATATGATGTCGTGATTGATTGCGTGGGAAGTGAGAAAACAAATGCGCTATCCGTTTCCTCTGTCAGAGCTGGAGGCGTAGTGGTTAATGTTGGACTGCTTAGCTGGAGTAGCAACATTGATATTCGAAAAATAACCCTCCAAGAAATAAAGCTTGTGGGATGTTATACCTACAACATGGAGGACTTTAGATCTGCATTAAAGTCAATTGAAAATGGAGATTTTGGAGATTTATCCTGGATTGAAGAGATGCCATTATCAGAAACGAATTTAGCTTTTCAAAGTTTACACAATGGTACAATGGCGTCAGCCAAGGTGATCTTAAAGCCTTCTTTTTAAATGATTTTTATTAATTAATCTATGAGCATTACTGATCTCAAATTTGATATCGATAGAGACAGTAAAACGCCTCTTTGGCTACAAATTCGCAATGAACTATTCAATTGCCTTTACAGAGATGAACTCAGACCTGGGCAACTCATTCCAAATGAAAAGACACTCGTTGAACTTTTTCAGGTATCTATTGGCACAATCAGGAAAGCGGTAGGCGTTCTAGAAAAGGAAGGCTTTCTTATTCGCAAGCAAGGTCTCGGGACCTTTGTCTTTCAGCACGATAATAGCAGTTTCCTTTTTGAGTATTTTCACTTTGCTTTAAATGGAACTGAAAAACAAGAAAGTCCAACTGTCGAATTTATCTCTTTTGAGACTAAGAAGGCATCTAAAGCTGAAGCTGAATCTTTAAATATTCCTACTGGAAGTGCTATTTATAGAATTTATAACAAGCTAGGCCTGAATAAGAAATTCTATATCGTTGATAAAATTATTATCTCTCAGGATAAATTTCCTGGACTTAATGAAGAGATTTTTAAAAATAGAGCAAATACAATTTACAATCTATATCAGAATAAATTTAATATCTTTATCACTAACTGTTCAGAAAAACTAAAAGCGATCACTTCTAATGAGAAAATCTCTAAGCTGCTGAATATTGAGTTAGGTTCACCTATTCTTAAAATAGATCGGATTGGTCAAACCTATCACAATGAAACTATTGAGATTCGAACATCATACGTTCATACGAGTGATATCGAGTACATTCACTCTCAAAATAGTACATTCGGTGAATCATTGTAATTCAATTTTTCAGTAATTAATTCTTAATTACTTTTCAACCAAACCTTTTTGAACCGCACTCTTTTTATCCATAGAGGTAAGTTGGTAACCAAAGTACAATTTGCGGAAAGATAATGATCAGTGCAAGTCCAACAACCTGAATCGCCATAAACTGCATCATCCCTTTATAGATATCTGCCAAATCCCACTCTGGGACCACTCCCTTGAGGAAGTAGGCGGATAAGGCAACAGGAGGTGACAGCCATGCCGTCTGGAGATTAACAGCGACCAGTATTCCAAACCAAGTAAGATTAAATCCTAGTTGTTCAATAAGAGGCAAGACAATTGGAATAATGATGAGCACAATTGGAACCCATTCTAATGGCCAGGCTAACAAGAAAATAAAGGCCATTATGATTAACAGAATCGCAGTTGGCGGAAGATCAAGCAGCATCAAATATTCTGTGATCATTGTTGGCGTACCCAGTCTTGAAAATACTGATCCAAAGAAGTTAGAAGCACACACCAAAACCATAATTAAAGTAGTGATCTCTAAAGTTTTTAGAAGAGAGCTTTTAAAAGACTCAAAAGTAAGCTTACGGTAGGCTAGAGTTAGTAATATTGAACCAACAGCTCCCATCGCAGCACCTTCAGTTGGTGTTGCCCAACCAGCCAATATACTTCCTAGAGATGACCCGACTAAAAGAACGGGTGGCACCAAGCCTTTAAAGAACTCCACCCAAACCTCTTTCATAGAATCTGGAATCAAGTCCTCTGGAACGACTGGGCCTAAATTAGGGTTTAGGTGACATCTAATCAGCGTGTAACCTGTATAAAGGACAGCCAACATAAGGCCAGGCATAATTGCTGCTGCAAACAAATCTGTTACTGGAACGTTGAGTATTGGGCCCATAACAACAAGCATAATACTCGGCGGAATTAATATACCCAGCGTACCGCCAGCCGTAATCGTTCCTGCTGCTAAACGCACGTCATAACCCGATCTATTCATTGTCTTCGCAGACATAATTCCAAGAATAGTAACCGAAGCACCTACAATTCCTGTTGCCGCTCCAAAGATTGTTGCAACAAAAAGAACAGCGACAAATAATGAACCTTTGGTTCTTGCAAGAGCCATTTGAACGGATGTGAACAACCTCTCCATGAGGTTGGCCTTCTCCATGAGAATACCCATAAAGGTGAACAATGGAATTGCTGCAAGGGTTTGCTCAAGCATACTCCCAGAAAACTGGAAGGTCATTAAATAAAAAACAAGATCCCCAAAACCTATGTAGCCAAAGAAGACCCCTAAGAAAATTAATGTAAATGAGATTGGAAAGCCAATAAATATGGCAAACAACATGGTTAATATTAGGACAATGCCTAGAACTTCTGGACTCACGGCCATCTCCTATTTTTTATTGCATACACGCACTTAAGCACCTCTGAAACACCTTGAATTAATAGGAAAATAAATCCAATAAATAGGGCAAACTTAATTGGATACATGTAAGGCATCCAGGCAGTATCCATTCCTCTTTCCATGATCGACCAAGATTTATAGGCATACTTGTAGCACGCCCATGCTGCACCAATAATCCCAGGAAAATAAAATAATAAGTAGAGCGTTAAATCAATGATTGCTTGAGTCTTGACCGACCAATCTCGATACATAAAGTCTGCTCGTATATGAACGCCTTTGGATAAAGCATAACCAGCACCGAGCATAAACATTGCTCCCGCACCCATTCTGCTAATATCATATGCCCACATTGTTGGAGAGCCAAAGAAGTGTCTTCCCACAACCTCAATAAACATGGCAGTGAATACTGGAACGGTCAACCAGCATGCAATCTGACCAACCCTGAGACTAAAGAGATCAATACTGAGAATCGTTTTTGCCATTAACTTAGGCATATCATCCGGCATGACACCGGTATATGATCTGCCCTCAGCGATCATTTCATCTGTAATGTCTAATTCACCAATATCTTCTTTTTCTGACATAAATGCACCTAATTATAAAACTAAAAAACACTACAGCTATTGTAACAAATTTTAGGATTCATTAAATAAAACCCTTCTATTAATATGGCTTTTCTAACTTCAGGATAAAGGAGAACCTGAAGTTAGAAAAAACATATTTAGATAAAAAAAAGTTGCCAACAGTTTTCACTATTGGCAACTTAGTTTTTAAGTTTTACGAAAAATCTTTACTGTAAAGTTTTCGCAAAAGCTAAACCTAACTTAGCGTTAGAAGACTGAGCTCCTGACCAGAAAGGTACCGCTTTTTCAGCGAAATCTCTCTGTGATGCCCATACTTCAGCAAAGAATGCATTTTCATCAGCGTTCTTTTGAAGTGTTGCATTCGCAGCAGCCATAAACTCTACGAAGTAGTCATCAGGCGTATCCATTAGCTGAACGCCTTGCTCTAGCAAGTCTGCCATTGCAATACCGTTTGCATAGATACGATTTGACATAGAGTCAAGTCTTGCAGCTCTTGCAGCAACATGGATCGCTCTTTGGTCACGTGGAGAAATTTCATTCCATCTGTCACCGTTGATATACATATCAGCATTCACAACGTTCTGGTGAAGTCCTTGTAGGTAATAGTACTTAAGAACTTTCTGGAAACCAAAGTCTCTGTCCGGCTCTGGGCAGCACCATTCTGCTGCGTCAATTACGCCTTTCTCAAGTGCTGGAAGAATATCACCACCACCCATAGCTACAGCTGCAACACCAATATCTTTATATGTTTGACCTGGGATTCCTGGAGGTGCACGGAATCTTAGCTTACGGAAGTCATCCATACTATTGATTGGCTCTTTAAACCAACCTAGCGCTTCAGGACCAACTGGTTGAAGCATCAAACCAACAACGTTTAGGTCCATCTCGTCCCATAATTGATCGTATAACTCTTTACCACCCGCACTGTGGAACCAAGAAAGCCATGCGATATTATCAATACCAAGGCCAGCTCCAGCGATTGGTGAGCCAAACAGCATTGCTGCTGGGTGCTTACCAGACCAGTAGTGAGTCCATGCAAATCCGCCATCAATTAGACCAGCGTCTACAGCATCAATAAGGTCAGAGTTAGGTACAACAGAACCTCCAGGGAGGACTTCCATCGTTACTCTGCCATCAGTCAATGCAGCAACATCTTCTGCAAAATCTCTAACATAGCCAACTTCACTACCAGTAGAGTTTAATACAGATTGTATTTTTAAATGGATATGACCATCAGCCATAGCGCTTGAACTAAACGCAACGACAGCAGCGGCCAATAAACCAACTTTACTTTTAAACATAAAATCTCCTAATAATTTATATATAAGTAGTTAAACACACAATATAATATGCATTTAGCTAACAACCAGTATACATCAATTGATATATATGTTTCAATCTATTTATAAAAAAAACGTAAGTCAATCTATTTTTTTATTCATAACTAGATGCTTTAAAGTTTTACCTATAATTGAAGTCCAGTAAGTCTAATCTTTATTAAAAAAATAAAACTACATTTAATAGGTAGTGATAATAAATACCACATATAAAAATGCTTAAGGAATACGATTACATTGTTATTGGTGCAGGCTCAGCAGGATGCTTGCTCGCCAACCGACTCTCTCTAAACCCAGAAAACAAGGTTCTATTGATTGAGGCTGGTCGAAGAGACAATAACATCTGGCTTCATGTCCCAGTTGGGTATTTCAAAACCATGAATAATCCCAAATTTGATTGGATGTATAAGCTTGAAAAGGACAAAGGTTTAAATAACAGAAGGATTGATTGGCCAAGAGGAAAAGTACTTGGAGGCTCCAGTGCCCTTAACGGACTTCTCTATATCCGAGGCGATAGACATGACTATGATAACTGGGAGAAGCTGGGAAATAAAGGCTGGTCATATAAAGATGTTCTTCCTTATTTTAAAAAGTTTGAGTGTCAAGAAAATGGTGCAAATGAATTCCATGGTATTGATGGAGAACTTAAAGTTTCTAATCTCCGACTTCGAAGAGAAATAGCTGACCTTTTTATCCAAGCCTCTGAAGAAGTAGGGATTCCTTTCAACTCAGATTGCAATGGAGAGAAGCAAGAAGGGGTTGGCTATTTTCAACAAACAACACATAAAGGCTTCAGAAGAAGCTCATACCGTTCATTTTTAAACAGAAAAATTAGATCTAGAAAAAATTTGACCATTGTTACCAATACACAACTGGGAAAAGTAATTTTTGAAGGGTCAAAGGCGATTGGTGTTGAATGTTCTCAAAATAAAGGACAATCTAATCAGATAATTCATGCAAATAAAGAAGTTATTCTGTCTGCAGGAGCAATTAGTTCACCACAAATATTACAACTTTCTGGAATCGGGGATGATAAACACTTAAGTGAACTGGGTATCAAAACAATTCATAACAATCCTTCAGTTGGAAAAAACTTGCAGGACCATCTCCAGGTTAGGATGGTTTATAAAACTAACACAAGAACCTTGAATGATGAACTCAACACATGGTGGAAGAAAGGGCTGATTGGTCTTCAGTATATGCTTTTTAGAACGGGTCCATTAACACTGAGCGCAAGTCAAGTCTTTGCCTTTACCAATACCTCCCTGGACGGCTCAAGGCCTAATATACAATTTCATATGCAGCCATTAAGTGCTGATAAACCTGGAGATGGTGTTCATCCATTTTCTGCATTTACAATGTCTATTTGTAACTTAAGGCCGGAAAGTAGAGGAGAAGTTTCAATTAAATCTTCAAATCCAAACGATCTCCCAACAATCATTCCAAACTATCTGTCGACAGAATCTGATAGACAAATTGCAATTGACTCTATTAAAGTTGCAAGAAAAATTGCGAAGGCTAATTCGATTAAAAATAATATTCTTGATGAATATGTTCCCGGCTATTCCTTTGAATCGGATGAGGAGTTATTAGAAGTGGCTAAAAATCATAGTCAAAGTATTTATCATCCTGTCGGCACCTGTAAGATGGGACATGATGAAGAAAGTGTAGTTGATGATCGTCTCAGGGTTCATGGAGTCTCTGGATTAAGAGTTGTTGATGCCTCAATCATGCCTGAACTTGTATCTGGCAATACGAACGCACCAACCATGATGATTGCAGAGAAAGCAGCTGAAATGATTCTTGAAGACAACCATTCCAGTTTGACTAAATAGGCGAGTTTATGTATTGTTTAATTTATTTTGGTTCAGTTTAATGCCCTCCTCACTTAATGATTTTCGTCGTAGCAAATTATTTAGGGCAGCGGTTATTGTCCCAATCCTTATCTCATTAATCTTTTCTTTATTCAATCTGACAGCTCCGAACGATCCCGAAAAAATTGCATCGAACTTTAAACTCGGGATAGTAAACCTAGATACAAGTATAACGATTCCTCGAATTTCAACTCAGGCAATAAAATCATTGTCTAGATCATTACCCTTCAGAGTGGGTTTATTTAAGACTGCGGATGAGGCGAAAGAAGCACTGTCTAAAGGTAGTATTTCTTCAGTCATTATTTTTCCAGAAAATTTTTCAGAACTAGCATTAAGTGATCGCAGCATAGCTGTCAAAGTTATCAGTACAGAACACTTAACTGTCTCTGAAACTCAGATTGCGAAGCAGCTCCCATCAATGTTCCAGATGGGACTCTCTACTTTTGTTTCAAACCTTCGTTTATCAAAAATTAAAAATGAGCAGTCCAGCCTTGAGATTCCGATCATGATTGAAAATGAAACTTTGTATAAAGCTCAAAGCCTTGCCTCTATGCCGTCGCCCTTTGTCATGAATTTTGTGACCTGGCTGACTGCGATGGTTGGATCCGTTCTGCTTTTTCTTGCCACTAATCAAATGACTCTTCTGAATAGAGCCTATGTAAGAACTGTTATTCCAATAATGACAATGGGAGCTTCCAGCTTGGTTTTAGCAATCGTTGTGACAACTTCTACTCTGCAATGGGGGTCATTCATCATGCTTTGGCTAGCGCCTTGGCTGATTAGTGTCTGTTTGAGTTGGCTTTTCCTTGGAATTTTTACTATTATCGGACTTTCCGCGATGGTTTTAATTCTTCCAATTGTCTTTTATCAATCAGTGCTGAGTGGAACTATGATTCCTTTGAGCGCAGCGCCAGAGTGGTTAGAGCTCATTGGGACCTGGATTCCTTTTGATTCAATTGGAAGCGCTTATAGAGCAATAATATTCAAATCTAATGGTAGCCTTCCTTATCTATGGCTTGCAGGCGCAGCCCTCCTTGGGCTTCTTCTTAACTGGGGATCAGATATCTTTAGAGGGAGAATGAAAAGACGCTGGTAATCTATTATTGCTTAATCAAATTATTAATATCAGTTTTATATCTTGAAAGTTGCGTGCGTAGTTTCAGATCTTGTTTATCAGTGCGTGAATTTAATATTTCAATAAGAAGGTTTTGGTTTACTGAAATGTTGTGCGCATAAGTTTTACGATAATTCTGAGCTACTAAATCGTCCCTGTGAGTTATATTTTCAAGAGCCAGTTCCCAGCCATCACCTCTCTTAAGAATGACCTTAAGTTTTTCAATGAGAGCCTTTCGGTTATCAATCCATTGGCTATCTACTCTAATCATTTTTTTACTTGCGGTCGCAATCAGGTCAAGCTGATCTTTATTGAGCCCCCCCATAAAGCGCCTTAAGTTTTTTCTTAAACGCTTATAGTTATCATTCTGATAGGTTAGCAAATTACGACTTAAGTATTCATTTTCCCGCTGCTCGGTTTTAGTTTCCATAGTTTGAATAAACCCATCTATTTGTTTTTCAGACAGATCTCTCGTCATAGGTATTGCCCACAAAAGCATTCTATCTTCCAGTCTGAACCAAGATTCTTCAACATCATTAGTTATTTCAGAGATACTCTCAAACGCCAATGAAGAATCAAGAGTCAACTCTAAGTCCTCAATAATAGCTACATAACTTGGTAATTCTTCCTCCCTATGCCATTTAAAAAATGGAATTAATAACTCCTTTAAATCTTGTTTTTGCTCTCGGTTAAGGTCCACATAACTTTCAAGATACCAAGGTAATAAAAAATCAATCCGGTTATACACAAAAGTCGTTGAACTACAACCAACAAGAAAAATAAGTGAAAATAACAGCAATTTTTTAATTAATAACTTCATAGGTAGCACAAACTTTATAAAACAAACTTTAGATTTATGTTTAAATCTCTGGTCACAGTAATAAAATAGACTTACATGACTAATCAAATTCACAATAAAAATATTGAAACCGAAACGGTTATTACCTCACCGATTGAGTTGAGACAACAAATCTCTGTCAGCGAGCAAGGCAAAGAGAACATTTTATCGAGTCGAAATACTGTTGAAGACATTTTTTTAGGAAATGATGACAGATTAATTGTAATTGTTGGGCCATGTTCAATTCATGATATTAATGCTGCCAAAGAGTATGCTCTAAAATTACTGACCCTTCAAAGAGAGGTTGAAAAATCAATTTTCATCGTTATGAGAGTTTATTTTGAAAAGCCAAGAACGACTGTTGGCTGGAAGGGCTTAATTAGTGACCCAGATATGGACAACTCGCTAGATGTAGAAAAGGGTCTTCGCCAGGGGCGTGAGCTTTTAGCATGGCTTGCAGAAAAAAATATTCCCACTGGGACTGAGGCACTTAACCCGATCACACCTCAGTACTTAGCTGACTTGATTTCATGGTGTGCGATTGGGGCAAGAACAACTGAATCACAAACGCATCGAGAAATGTCAAGTGGACTCTCGATGCCAGTTGGTTTTAAAAATGGTACCGATGGAAATTTAACTATGGCTATTAATGCCATTAAAGCCTGCTCTTCAAAACAAAGTTTTCTAGGGATTAATGATCAAGGCCAGATATCAACATTTAAAGCTAAAGGAAATAAGTCTTCTCATATAATCCTTAGAGGCGGAGCCAAGCCTAATTATGATGGAGAAGCTGTCAAAAATTGTGAAAAACTTCTCAAAGAAAACGGTTTAGCTGAAAGAATCATGATTGACTGCTCTCATGATAACTCAAATCAAGACTATAGAAATCAAGGTAGAGTTATTGAAGACATTAAAAGTCAAATACTTTTAGGTAATAAATCAATTTTTGGTGTAATGCTTGAAAGCAACTTATTCTCGGGCAAACAAAAAATATTAGATAATAAAGATGACATGCAATATGGCGTATCAGTCACTGATGGATGCATTGATTGGCAAGAGACAGAAGAAGTCATTAGAAGTCTTTCAAAAGCAATGTCTAAGTAGGAGATGATTAATCCTGGTTTTATTGGCCAAGCAGATCAATAACCTTTGTTGCTGTATCTTTTAAATCGGGAATCACTTGTTGCATGATTGTGATTCTATCAAATAGCTCCGGATTAGAGTTCAGTGTAGCTCTTAATGAACTTCCAAAACTTTTTCTCAAAACTGTTCCAACATTAAATTTAGTGACGTGACGCTTTGATAATATTTTAATATCTTTATCATCTAAACCACTTGTTCCATGAATAACTAAGGGAATGCTTAGTACCTTTTCAAGTTCATTAAAACGCTTCATATCAATTTCTACAGATCCGCTCTCTAGGCGATGGACATTGCCAATTGAAATTGCCAGTGCATCAGGACTGCCCTGTTGTTCCATAGCTAAAGCATCTGAAACCTCAGTTAATGCTGACTTGATATGATCTCTTCCTGATGCATATGGAACAGAACCTACCTCAGCCTCAACCGATACACCTTTTGGATAGGCATAAGAAACCACATCACGTATATGAGCGATATTTTCAGCAATTGGTAATTGAGAGCCATCAAACATTACTGAGGTAAACCCGGCATCTATTGCTTGCTTCACCACCTCAACTTCATACGTATGATCAAGGTGAATACAAACGGGCGCTTTTGAGCTCTCAGCCATAGGTCTTAGCATTCCAATAATTTGCTCCATAGACATAAACTGACGCATATCAAGATTGATTGAAAGAATGACAGATGCATTTCTAGCTTCAGCAGCATCTACAACTGCCTTTGAGTCCTCAAAGCCAAAAACATTAAAGCATGCGACTGCGTAACCTTGGTTACTGGCTGGTAAAAGAATATCTTTAAGATTTGAAATCATTATTTAAATTTATTAAGCATGTCTTGCATGCCAGGAATGGTTTCAAGCTGATAAGCATATTCTTTTTGATAGTTCATATGTAACGGCCTTTGAGTCTCACCAGCTAGAATAGTAAAGTAATACATTTCAAAGCCAGGTGCCGCAACGCAGGGATGATAACCCTTGTCAAAGAAAAATGTAGACCCGTCTCGTACGTGATAGATAGGCCCAAAATCCTCTCCATCAGGCGTTAAAAATTGAGCACCAAAACCATTTGAAGGATTAAATCTAAAGTTATAAACTTCATTATGCCGACTCTCATCTGGCAGCATATCTGTCTCATGTTTATGAGGTGGAAAGCCAGACCAGCCTCCTTCTCCAACAGTGAATAATTCACTTACTAATAACTTTCCAACCTTTCCAGCTGGATCTTTTCCTAATATATGTTTGATTTTACGATGGGTTTTAGTGTCATCAGATCCATACTGAACTTTGTCAATATCTTTTTGCCTAATGACAAAAGCATCATGAGTTTGATCATGCTTAGCGCCTGAAATAAAAACTTCAACCTCATCACTGATGCAGACTAATTTAGCTTCACAACCGACTGGAACATAGACACCTTCAGGGTCAGCTTCCCAAATATGGTTTCGTTTTCCAACTGCTTTAAAAGTTTGACCTTGAACTTGTACATCAACACTTCCTGTTGCAGGAACAATACACGTCTCATAATCAGAGAGCTGATAAGTGAAAGATTCTCCAACACTCAGCTTTACAATATTGAAATAGCATAGAGGCACTATTTCATTATTGCAGTCTACGATTGCCTTGTTGTTGTTGTTATGATGGGGGATATGCATATTTAACTCCAAATTGTTTTTGGTTTAATGG
Organism: Candidatus Pseudothioglobus singularis PS1; assembly: GCF_001281385.1. NCBI lineage: Bacteria > Pseudomonadati > Pseudomonadota > Gammaproteobacteria > Pseudothioglobaceae (SeqCode) > Pseudothioglobus (SeqCode) > Pseudothioglobus singularis (SeqCode). Next base: position 212,560 of record NZ_CP006911.1, on the reverse strand, counting down.
TTGTGTTTTTTTGTAATAGTTCAATTTCTTCTATTTTTGGCATTGCACTTGAGCATCCTTGTTTTGACACTACTAAAGCTGCAGCAGCACTTCCAGCTTCTATTGCCAATTGCCAGTCCTCAGAAGACATATAATTCATTATGACATTGCCCAGAAAGGCATCACCTGAACCATAGGGTTTAAGAGCTGGTAAGCTATAAATTCCTGTATCAAGTCGATCTTCACCAAAAAAAAGACTGCAGCCATCCTTGCCTCGTTTAAGAATCATGAGTTGATTTTTTGAGCCACTCTGGCTGATTTGTAAATTAATATCTTCTTGAAGAATTTTAAATTCTTCTTCATTGCCAACCAATACATTTGCAAGCAGTGCAGCCTCTTGATAAACCAAACGCGTCGTTTCTTGATCTGGCCAATTCCATTTTCGATAATCTAAATCTAACCAAACTTTGCATTTATTTTTATACGCATGCGCCATCATTTTTAAAGTTTGTTTTCGTGAATCAGCCTCAATCAAGCTCGTACCAGTTACAACTAGATTACTGCTCTGATCAATGGCAAGTGATATATTGTCATCAAAGACGACTCTGAGGTCTGCAGGGTTATTACGATATATTACTACTTCGCAGTCCTCTTGACGCACTTCAGCAATTGCCAAACTAGTTCGCTCATCCCCAAAGGTAGTTTGCATAAACTGAAGTTCGACACCTTCCAAATCAAGCCTCTTTCTAACAAACTCTCCAACAGGATCATCAGATATCGCTGAAATAAGTCCCACTTTCCCTCCTACACGCCTCATAGCAATAGCTATATTTGCTCCAGACCCACCTACATCACTTGCAAAGTATTCTGCATCTCGAGTCTTGCTTCCTGCAGGCTGAGGATAAAGATCAAGCCCAGCTCGCCCTACCACTAGCGCATCATAGTATCGTTTTTCTGAGTAGTGCATATTGAGCGGTTTGGATTTAGACATCAAGCCACTGTCCAGTCATTGCGGAGCGGTCTATTGCATCCATCACTCTTTCAATTTTTAAACCATCTTCAAAGTTTGGCCATACTGGCTTGCCAGTTTCAATTGAGTCTAGTAAATGTTTAAGTTCACATACCTTGACATCGATAAAGCCTAGACTGTGTCCTGCATTCGGTAAAAAAGCATCATAAGGTGGCTGAGCAGGGCCACTCAAAATCGTTTTGAAGCCTTCTTGCCTCGGATCATCGCTTCTAGTGTAAAGCTTAATTTCATTCAAACGCTCTTGATCATGACAGATCATCCCCTGTGACCCATGTATTTCCCAACTTAATCCGCACTTTCTTCCCCAGGCCACTCTGCTTACTCTCAAAGTTCCTTTAATGCCACTCTCAAAGTGAGCCAATGCAGTACAAACATCATCATTATCAACAGGTAATGTTTGGCTTGGATTTTGAGGATCAGTTCGCTCTTTGTGAACAGTATCGTAATCTCCCACTAGCCTAGTTATTGAGCTACCAGTCATATAATGAGCCATACTAACCAAATGACACATAACGTCAGCATTTGCACCAGAACCAGAGGCTTCTCTATTCATGCGCCAAGAATGAGGGCGATCTGGATCAGCCTCATTATCAACATCATATATCCCATGAAATCCAATTACTCGGCCTATAGCTCCTTCTTCAATAAGCTCTCTAGCACTTTGAACTGCAGGGTTTTGAGTATAGTTGTAGCCTAGAATAGTTTGAGCCTTACTGGCTTGAGCAGCAGCCAACATAGCTTCAGAATCAGCTAAATTAGTAGACATTGGTTTTTCACACCAAACATGCTTACCAAGCTTGAGTGCAGCCACAGAAATTTCTTTATGAAGCGAATTGGGAACACAGACTGAAATCAACTGTACTTCAGGGTCATTCACAACATCCATCCAATTACTAGTGCACCGAGAGAAACCCATTTCAGTTCTCATTACTTCGGCTCTTTCAGGATTGTAATCACAAATAATCTCTAGTCTAGGTCTTAAGGCATCTCCAAAAACACTTCCTGCAGCTGCATAAGCAATAGAATGGGCTTTGCCCATAAAAGCGGTACCAATAACTCCTACACCAATAGTTTTCATTCTTTTTCCTCTATTTGAATTCCAAATTTATCACAATAACTTTTAATATTTTCATAGCCCATTGTGACATAGGTTAGTGGATGTGCTTTTGCTGGGTCTTGTTCAGCCTCTACAACCACCCATCCATTAAAATTGTTATCACTCACCATTTTAAATAGCTCAGGAAAATTAAAATCACCATCGCCAGGGACTGTATATACCCCATTCAAAACTGAATTTAAAAAACTTGAGTCAGTTTCTAGTGAACGATTTAATATCTCACTTCGAACATCTTTGCAGTGAATATGCATAACCCTTCCACTATGTTTTTTATAAACCTCTAAAGGGTCAGCGCCTGCATAAATTAAATGACCAGTATCAAATACCAATCCAAGATCATGGGTCGTCATAGCCATTAACTTGTCTACTTCTTCCTCGACTTGAACTACTGTTCCCATATGATGATGATAAGCAAGCTTCAATCCATGTGACAACGTATATTTAGCCAACTGACTCAACTTATCAGTCCACTCTTCCCATTGTTCATTATCAAGGACAGGGCGTTTTGAAAGCGGCGAACTAATATCTCCATGAACACAAGAGTCCATTTCACAATAAACAATTACCTCGGTCCCCATATCTTTAAGAAGATTCATATGTGGGGTTATTCTCTCTATTTCACCTTCTAAAGAGTCCGCTAATAAGCCTCCACAAAACCAACTAGAAACTACGTCCATGTCATATTTATCAAATAACGGTGTTAATATTGCTGAGTCCTTAGGCCATTTTCCTCCTAATTCAAATCCACTAAAACCAGCTTGCTTTCCTTCTTTAAGGCAATGCTCTACGGTAGTATCTTTACCCAGTTCAGGCATATCATCGTTAGTCCATGAAATCGGACTAACACCAAGTTTTACACTCATCTTAATTCTCCAAATTATTGTTAATATTGTTTAATTAGTAAATCTAATTTTTTGATGCTCCAAAAGCTTTAAGCTAAAGTTTTCTAGATTAACCAAATCTAGAAGTGATTGCTTAGTTAGTTCAAACATAGTCATTCCCTGCAACTTAGAATTTGAATTTTTATCATTATCAAGATTTGTAGGGAACGCATAACCGTCTGTTGCACACACAAGGACATTCTCAATTAGTTTTTCTGAAAGAGTTTTATTAATTGAATGCTCCAGCAATAAAGGATAAATTCGGTTAATGATTTTTAAATAATCTATTCTCTCCATAGTCTTTCCAAAAGGCGATGAAATTTGCAAAAGGTTACCAATTCTATGAAAGTCTTTTGTAGTGTTTGACCCTGCTCCATGTAATAAAGCAGGATTAAAAAAAATGCCGTCGCCTTTATTCATTTGATTTTGAACTGCATTGTCATTAAAAAAGTCAGTACATGCATTATCTCTCCAGGCAAGGTAGCCCAGTTCATATTGCTGTGAATATGGCAAAACCATGGTTGGTCCGGACGCTAATGGCATATCAGTATGAGCGACCCCGCCTTGAAGAGTTAAGTAATTTGAAAGGCGATGAGCTGAAATAGGAAAGAGTTCAACAATTTGGTTTTCTTGAAAGCCTAAATGATAATCACGATGTGGTTTTTGCATTTCACCACCAGGCCTTACAATGTTAACTTGAGCAGTCATTTGAGAATTTGGCCCACACCAGGATTCTGCAACTAACTTTAAGAGGTTGTTTGAATAATAACTAATAAATGCGTTAGGATCCTCTAAAGCAACTTTTTGAAAGGCATTCCAGATTCTTGTATTTGTTCCAGAGGCAAAATGATCATTACTAGTATTACCTTCGCTTTCAACGATTTTTTCAAAGATATTATTACTCTGGTCAATTGCATCATGCCTATAAAGATTTCGAATAACAAAAACCCCAGGGCCTCCTTCCAAAACCTGATGCAGCTCTGTTTTTAATCTTAATTCATTTTCTGAATCGCCAATAAATGTCTCAAGGTAATTTGCATCATAAATAACAACATTATTTGAAACTGAATCAGCAAAGGGATAATCCTCTTGAAGAGTTTTTTGAGAACAGATTTTAGCTAAATCATCATAATCGATATCAGATTGACTGAAGTAAACTTGTTGATTTGTTTTTACTACTTCTTCTTTCATTTCTAGTATGGCTGTTTTGTTTTAGATTCCTTATATGAACTAAGAATTTGTTCACTTTTTTCATTTGAAGATACCTCAGGTACAGCTACTTCCCACCAACATCCGCCCTCAGGACTAATTTTATGAGAGTCAGTAACCAAACTAATAACATAAGATTTAGTTGATGATCTAGCGCGATTAAGTGCAGCAGCTAATTCATCAATATTTTCAACATGCTCTGAGTTTGCTCCGAGAGACTGTGCATGCATTGCAAAATTAATTTCTGGATGCCCATCATCGATACTCTTACAATCCTTCAATAAATTATTAAATGAGGTATTTCCAGTTGCATTTTGCAGTCGATTGATACATGAAAAACCTCTATTATCAAGGATGACAGCAATAATTTTGTGGCCCAACATGATGCTGGTTGCTAGCTCTGAATTAAGCATTAAATATGATCCATCACCCACAAGTACAATGACTTCACGATCTGGCTCTGCCATTTTTACGCCCAGTCCTCCAGCTATCTCATACCCCATACAGGAAAATCCGTATTCAGAGTGGTACCCTCCAGTTTGTTCAGTTCTCCAAAGCTTGTGAAGCTCTCCAGGCAAACTCCCAGCCGCACAAACCACAATGTCACTTGCTTCACCATTTCGCTTAACTTCGCCAAGTACTTGTGCATCTGTTGGTAAACTGCCCTCGGCAGCGGAAGAGCTATTAATTGCTGTAATGTCATCATAATAGTTATTCCAATTTGAGGCTTCTGCTTCTGCTTCTTTAAACCAGTTGTCAGACACCTTCCATTCATTAAGACATTCATCTAAATTACTGATTCCTAACTTTGCATCCCCCCACAAAGAAAAAGCATTGTGCTTGATCGTATCAAATCTAGCAACATTAAGTTGTATAAGTGTTTTATCAGAAAATAACGCCCTTGAACCCGATATAAAATCATTGAGTCTTGTGCCTATAGCTAAGACCGTATCGGCTTCTCTTGCTAAATTATTAGCTGCACTTGATCCAGTCACACCAATTGCACCAACATAACCTGGGTGGTCCCATGTCACTGCGCCTTTCCCTGCAGATGTCTCTGCAACTGGAATTTGATATTTTTTAGAAAATGCTTTGAGCACATCACAAGCTTTAGCATAATGAACTCCACCACCAGCAATGATTAGAGGCTTTTTTGAGTTTTTTAAAATGTCAACTGCACGATTTAACTCATCATCATCAACTTTTATCTTGCGAATCTTATGTGTTCGCTTTTTGAAAAAAGCTTCAGGATAGTCAAACGCTTCTGCCTGAACATCTTGAGGCAATGAGAGTGTAACTGGGCCACAATTTTCAGGATCTAGTAATGTTTGAATTGCAACAGGTAGGCTGTTAATTATTTGCTCAGGCCTCATGATTCGGTCAAAGTATCTGCTGACTGGCCTAAAACAGTCATTCACGCTTACTGTGGGGTCAGAAAAATCTTCTAACTGCTGAAGGACAGGGTCTGGCGTTCTACTTGCAAAGTAATCTCCTGGCAAAAGTAAAACAGGCAATCGATTAACGTGAGCGAGTGCAGCTGCTGTAACCATGTTAGTTGCCCCAGGGCCGATTGAGCTTGTACACGCCATCATTCTTTGACGGTTATTAGCCTTAGCATAGGCAATTGCAGAATGGACCATACCTTGCTCACTATGTCCTCGATATGTTGGCAGCTTGTCTTGACATTCATTAAGGGCTTGCCCAATTCCTGCTACATTTCCATGCCCAAAAATAGCAAACACACCGGCAAATATTGGCTGAATACCTTCCTCTGTTTCAATAAATTGGGACGATAAGTATTTAACTATAGCCTGAGTCATTGTTAGTCTAATAGTTTTCATTTTTATATTTCCTCTTTATATTTTTTCCAAGATTGAATCAATTCATTGTAATTAGTTGAAACAAAATCAACTAACTCTTGATCACTTATTTTATGTTGCATCCAAAGCTTAGCTGGCTCATAAAAAATAGTTCGGCCCACTGTAAAGCCCTTACAAATATTATATTTTGCCGCCACACTAAATGATTCTCTAACAGTATCGATTGGCGCAGAGAGACCTAATAATAATACACCTTGGCAATGAGAATCATATGAATTTATAACATCACTTACCTGAACCCAAGATTTATCCTTAAGAGCTGGCAATTTCCACCAGTCAGGCTTAATTTCTAGGTCATAAAATTGCTTTAAAACAGTTGGAATTATTTCTTCATCCATTTCGTATTCTGAAGGAGGAATAACCTCAAGTAACAATTGATGTCCACTTTGAATACAAGCAAAATAGAGCTCTTTAACTTTTTGTTCTTGCTTAATTTTGAGCTCATCTGAGTCATCTGGGTGGTAATAAAATAAGCACTTAACAACGTGTGATAGAGGCCATGACTGCAACTTTGAGCCAATAGACTGCTGGCCTTCAAACTTTAAAGGTCGTGATCCTGGCAGCTCTACAGGTCTTCCAATCCACCATGCTTTTTCAGCAATTGAATTCAGGGCATCTTCACCATAAGTATCGTCAATTAATACACCAATATTTTTTTCTGGAATATTTAATTTTTCTATAGTGTTTTCAACTGATCTAATAAATAGTTTTTTAAGTTCTGTAATTCTGCTTAAACCCTCTCCATAAATTTCTGCAAGATCAGCAAGTTGTTTTCGATGATCAAAAGCAAATCCAAAAATTTCTTGCTCTTCTTTGCTTCTAAAACTCACTCTGTGGAGATGATTTAAGGTTATGTCTGATGTTGGGTCTGGAATATTGGCTGCATTTTCAATGTAGTAAAGTAACTCATTTTCTCCAGGAATTGCTGGAGCGCAGCCGTGACGTGACACAACTAATGCGCCAGACGCGTTAGCATAATTAGCACTCTTTTCGAGACTCTCACCTCGAAGATATCCTCGTAAAAAGCCTGACATGAATGCATCACCCGCACCCAAAACATTAAGAATATCGACAGGGTTCCCTTTGACAACATTGAAATCATTGATGCTATTTGGAATGTCACTAGTTATAACAGTACATCCCAATGGGCCAAGTTTAAGAACAATAATTGAATTACTAAGCTCACGTATCTTGCTCAATGCAGCAATGGTATCTTCACTACCTCCAGCAATGTGAATCTCTTCTTCAGTTCCAACAATCACATCACAATATGGAAGAATCGTTTGTAAATGGAGACTGACATCATTACTCGCAACAAATCGAGACTCTCCATCTCCCAATTCAGTAAGCCCCCAAAGAACAGGTCGATAATCAATATCAACAATGACCTGGGTATCAGATTCTTTTGCATACTCGATTGCTTTCATGCTTGTTTTATAAGTTTTATCAGATGAAAAGTGAGTTCCTGTAATGAGTAATGCTCTACTGCTCGCAATAAACTCTTTTGTAAAGTCATCTTCACTGATAGCCATATCAGCACAGTCTTTACGATAGAAAATTAGTGGGAAAGTTTCTTTGTCTTGAATGCCAAGGACAACTAATCCAGTTAATCGCTCTCTATCTGTAATGACATGGGACGTATCTACGCCAACACTTTCAAGTTCGTTGCGCACAAAACGACCCATATGCTCATTACCCACTCGAGTAAGCATTGCTGAACTTAAGCCCAGTTTAGAGCAGCCATAAGCAATGTTTGCAGAAGAGCCGCCCAGATATTTGGCAAAACTCCCCATATTTTCTAATGAGGATCCAATCTGTTGACCGTAAAAATCAACAGCAGCTCTCCCTAAACAAATAATGTCAATTGATTTCATTATTTATTTAGCATCCATTCATGATCAGGATGGTTTTTAAAAATCCATTGTCTTTTAGGACCTGCCATGACATTCAAATAATATGAATCATATCCATGAGGAACCCCAACTGGATGGTAGCCTTTTGGAACAAGAACAACACACTTATCTTCAACTGCCATCGTTTCATCAATTGAAAGGTCATCTGTATAAACCCTCTGGAAAGCAAACCCTTGGGGTGGGTTAATCCGATGATAGTATGTTTCTTCTAGATATGTTTCGACTGGAATGTTATCTGAATCATGTTTGTGAGGTGGATAGCTTGACCAATTTCCTGAAGGGGTTTTGACCTCAACAACAAGAAGACTGTCAGCCTTTTCTTTCTCAGGAAGTATGTTACATATAAATCTAGTGTTGCTTCCCTCACCACGAACCTCACTATCCATGTCATCAGGCTTAATATGTCGAGCTGGAAAATTACCAAATCCAGGTGCAACTGCTATTGCTAATTCCAATTTAGTTAAAGCGGTGACTTTAATTTGTTTGTTGTTAGGAACATATATAGCATGAGGGTTTAAGTCATCAAAAACGCTCATTCTCTCGCCAATGTTCAAGAACTCTTCATCATCAACAATGATGTTTGCCAGTCCAGACAGAATGACCAAGCATGATTCATTTTTCTGATCCTTCCAATCAAGAATCTCCATCTCATTTAGGTCATGAGCCTCAAAACCAACATAATCCCAATTTGCTGATTTTGGTGTAATTTTTTGATAACAACTATCTTTAATATGTTTTGGTCGACTTAATAATGACATTTAGTTTCCTTGTTGATGGTATCCAATAGAAATACATATAGCCTGAACGAGACACATCGTTGCGCCTAGTGACCTGAAAGTATGGATTTCAGCCTCATGAATACTAAATAAAAAATCTGCCAAATGAGCTATTGGATTGAGTTCTGTATCTGTAAGCAAAATTACCTTTGCATTAGCTTGCTTTGCTTCCTTAACAGCTTCAGTTGTTAGATTATTGTAGGGATTATAGGTAATAGCAATAAATACTGTTTTATCATCAAGCCAGCTTGATAAGTTCTCAACTTCATTGGTATTATTTGCAATACGGCACCTAATTCCAAGATTATTTAACATGTAGTAAAAATAATTGGCTACAGGCTGAGCTCTGTTTGTTCCGCAAAGAATCACTTCATTAGCATTACATAAAGCTTGAACCGATTCCTCAATTACTTCTCTATCAATATTTTCAGAAAGCAGCTCAGTCGCAGCAATATTTCGCCTAGTGATTTCATTAAATATATTTGAGCTGTCGGGCACAACATTGTTCTCAGTGACTTTCTTAACATCAGTAATACGTTGCCGATAATTGATGGCAGATTGTGAGATTTTGACTTTAAATAGATCCTGTAATTCAGCAAAACCGCTAAAACCAAAGTGTTTAGCAAAACGAACTAAAGTTGAAGGATAAACGCCAATCTCTGATGCAATAACTGCTAACGTATTTATGGCAAGGTTTTGGGGCTGGTCAATGATATAAAAAGCAATTAACTTCATTTTTTTGCTTAGTTCTGGATAACTTTCTTGAAGCAAGCTATTCAAATCATTAATATTTTCTGGTGGCATTTATTTAAGTTTATAAGTTAATTGAATTTCCACTTAGCAGTGACTCTTTGGCGGCTTCTGCAATTTTTAGAGCAAGAACTCCATCTGAAATGTTCACACTTGGTTGAACGCCTGACTGAAAAGAATCCATAAAATGCACAAGTTCGTTGTGGAACGCTTTTCCATACCTTTCTAAAAAAAAGTGTTGGTTTTTAGCCTGCCTAATTCCAGATGAATTACTTAAAACAACGTTATCCTCAAGGGCATTTTTTACTTGTAACATGCCTGTCTCACCAAAAGCTTCAACTCTTTGATCATATCCAAAGGAAGCCTGTCTACCATTCATAATCGTAACAATTGCACCCTTTTTCATATTCATGATTACACTTGCTGTATCCACATCACCCTGGCCTGCAATAGCATCATTTACAGCATTTGCTGCAACATAAATACTGCTGGGTGAATCATCTAAAATCCAACAAGCCATGTCAAAATCGTGAATCATCATGTCGAGAAATAAACCGCCAGAACCTGCGATATACTCCATCGAAGGTGGCTCAGGGTCATGAGAGGTTATCACTAAAGACTGAACTGAACCAATTGCATTTGCATCAACTTGGCTTTTCAAACTTGCCATATGAGGATCAAAACGTCTATTAAACCCTAGCATACATACGATGCCACTCTCTTCAACTGCCTTAGCGCATGATAGTGCCCTATCAAGGCTCAAATCTATAGGCTTTTCACAAAAAACTGGTTTACCTACCTTGGCACATTTTTCAATAAGATCGGCATGAGTAGAGGTACTACTAGCAATAATAAAGGCGTCTATTTCATTGTTTTCAAATGCCTCATCCATTGAAAGAGTGATGGCATTGTATTTATTCGCAAGCTTCTCAGCGGACTCTTGATGAAAATCGACAACAGAGTGGAGATTAGCATTTTCGTCACTGGCTATCGCGATAGCATGAACTGCTCCTATGCGACCTGCGCCGATTAGACATATTTTCATAATTAACCTCTATTTTTTTAATACTGATAATTCTTTATTACCAGACATCATGGCTTGTAATTCTTGGAAATCAATTTCACCTGCTTTCGCAGTACCTAGCGTCTCACCTCGAGATAAAACCGTAAACTTATCCCCCACTGCTAAAGCATGGGAAACATTATGAGAAATAAAGATTACTGCAACACCTTTTTCTCGAACCCTTTCAATAGTTTTTAGCACATTTGAGGTTTGATAAACTCCCAGTGCTGAAGTTGGCTCATCAAGTATCAGTATTTTGGCGCCAAACAGCACAGCACGGGCGATAGCAACCGTTTGCCTTTCGCCACCAGACAGAGTCCCAATTGATTGAGTGGGATCACGCAATTGAATTCCCATTTTGTCCATTTCAGTCATCAAAATTGAGTTGCATTTCTCAAAATCCATGACAGTGATTGGGCCCACTTTTTTTGTCAATTCTCTTCCGAGCCAAAAATTACGAGACACTGACATCAAAGGAATTAAGGCTAAGTCTTGATAAACTGTAGCAATTCCAACATCAATTGCTTCGCGAGGGTTATTTATTTCAGTATCTTGTCCATTAATACTTATCTGTCCACTTGTTGGCTGATGCACACCAGACATGATTTTAATAAATGTCGATTTACCTGCTCCGTTATCACCCAGCAAACAATGACATTCTCCAGCTTTAATAGAGATTGAAACACCTTTAAGAGCATCTACATTTCCGAAGCTCTTATGGATATCTTTAAGTTCCATTAACGGTAAGTCACTCATCATTTTGCTCCTGTAATTAATTTACGAACATGTGTATTAAGGATCACTGCTAACAATAGAAGAACGCCTAAGAACACTCTAAACAAAGAACTCTCTACTCCAATAAAGAATAAGCCTTGTTGAACCACTCCAAATATAACTGCACCTAGAGCAGCTCCAATAACTGAGCCGTAACCACCCGTTAATAAAGCGCCACCTATAACAACTGAAATGATCGCCTCAAACTCTTTAAGAATTCCTCTATCCGCTGAAGCTGAACCAAACTCAATTACCTGAGTAGTTGCAAATACAGTCGCACAAAAGGCAGTAAAAACAAACATCAATATTTTAACTCTATTAACTGGAACTCCGATGTGACGAGCAGCTTGCGCATCACCGCCTGAGGCATAGATCCAGTTACCAAAACGCGTCTTTGTTAATAAAAAATGTGCAAAAATAACGAGTCCTATAGCCCAAACCATCATCATTGGGATGCCTGATACAACTGGCTGACCAGCCTTTGTACCAGCGACAAAGGTTTGAATGATGCCTTGCTCAGCAAGCCAGTCAAATACGCCTGTAAATATCTCGCCACCAAAAATTGGCGCTAACCAGTCATTTTCAGCTACCTCTGTAACTCCACCAATAATGGTTTTTTTCGTACTTATGATTGCAATAAAGATTGTCATGCCTCGCAGGATATATAAAAATGCAAGACTCACAATAAAAGAAGGTAAATTTGTTTTGACTGTAATGTAGCCAATTAATGCGCCTATAGCCATCGAAACAACGAACGCTGTAATGATACTGAGCCATACTGGCCAACCCCAAACTACTGAGGTCACTGCTATAACAATTCCGGCAAAACCGATCATTGATCCAACTGATAGATCAAATTCTCCAGCTATCATGAGAAGGCAAGCGCCAACAGCAATAATAATAAACTGTGAAGACACGATTCCCCAATTCATAGAACCCTCTAATGAGAACATGCCAGTATCTCGTGCTACTAAAAAGAAGAATAGAAAAACTAATACAACGCCAACAATGGCTCCTAAGTCAGGACGAAGTAATGCGACACTAAATTTGGAACGCAATGATGAAATTTTTTTTTCAGTTGTAGACATGATTAGATCCTATTGATTAATCTAAAAGAATTAAATTGAATTTTAAATCTGATGAAGATAAAAAAAATGCTACCCACCATTTTGAAATTATGATGGGTAGCACGTTAATAAACTAAATTAACTATTAACGGTAAACGCCTGCATATTTTTCAACTAAGCTAATGTTACTCTTAGTGATAAATCCAGGACCAGAGTTAATTGCACCAGAAGGCCATACTCCATATCTTGACATGTTAGTCAAGAAAACAACTGGAAGGTAACCTTGGAGGTACGGCTGTTGATCAATCGCGAAAGAAATAACGCCTGATTTAACAGCAGCGGCAATTTCACCTGACAGATCAAAAGTTCCAAAGTACATATCTCCCGAACGCCCCATATCATCAAGAGCTGAAAGCGTTGGATGAGCAGAAGTTGGACCTAAAGTAAGAATTGCATCTGTATCAGGGTGTGATCTAAGATGAGCCATGACCTTGTTTTTAATTTCAGTTGGATCTTGGCCTGAATCAATCATTTGATCGCCTAGATCTACACCAAGTGCATCTGCATATCCCTGGCAACGATCAACTGATACCGGGTTTGTGAAGAAGTGATTTACACATAAAAACTTAGTTACTCCAGCAGCTTTTGCTCTCTTACCAGCACCAAAACCAGCATCATACTCAGGCTGACCAATGTGTGCTAAAGCACCTAGCATTTCAGATTGCTCACGAGTACCAGAGTTAATTGTTACAACTGGGATTCCTTTTGCTATAGCTGAAGTAATTGGTCCTTTTAGGACGTCATAATCAGCAATCGTAACAATAATGCCGTCAGGGTTACTTGCAGCAGCTTGCTCAACGATACGAGCCATATCAGCAAGATCTCCTGTAGTTGGGTTACGGTAATCAACATCGACTCCCATTTGTTCACCGGCAATTCCAATTGCATTTTTAATTGTATTCCACCATGAATCAGAGTCTGGTGCATGGCTAATTAATACAAACTTTTCTCCATCTGCCATCGCAGCCGTACTTCCTACAGTCGTTCCAAAAAGAACAAAAACTGAAAGAAATAGACTTGAGACATATTTATTAATTTTCAACATAATTTTGTATCTCCTTTCTATAAGTTTTTTTGAGATCAAAATTGATCCCAATATTGAAGGGTTTTAAAAACTTCAATAAATTTAGTATACATGAAGAGATATATATGTTTTCTATTATTTAAAAAATAGAACATATGTTATAATCTTATTTGTTTTCTAGTTTTATAAAAAGCCCTTTAAAAGACTTCCTGCAAGTGAATTAATATCAAAATAAATCAAGTTCTTGGTATAGTGTGCTCAAATAATTAATAATCAATATTATGTCTAATCATCTTTTAAAACATTTCATTAATGGAGAAAAAGTTTCAGGATCATCAGGTCGAACACTAAGTGTTTTTAATCCTGCCACTGGCAAAGTCACAAAAACCATTGAAGCTGCTAGCGCAAAAGATACTGCCAAGGCCATTCAAGTAGCCAGTGATGCCTTTGAAGAATGGAGTCAAGTTCCTCCCTCTAAACGGGCTCAAATCATGTTTACCTATCGCGAGCTTATTATTAAGCACACCGATGAGCTTGCAGAATTAGTTTCACAGGAACACGGAAAAACATTTGCAGATGCACAAGGTGAAGTGGGAAGAGGTCTTGAGATTGTGGAGTACTGCACGGCAATTAACAATCACCTAAAGTCTGACTTTAGTGCGGATGTCTCCAGAGGCATTGATAGCCATAATCTGCGTCAAGCGCTTGGGGTCTGTGCGGGTATTGTTCCGTTTAACTTCCCTGCGATGGTGCCGATGTGGATGTACCCAGTAGCGATTGCTTGCGGCAACACGTTCGTATTAAAGCTCTCAGAGAAAGTCCCGTCATGTGGGTTAAGACTGACCGAACTGATGCATGAAGCAGGACTACCTAATGGCGTATTAAATACAATCGTTGGCGATAAAGAAGCAGTCGATGAGATCCTAACCAACCCTCAAGTCAGAGCAGTGAGCTTTGTTGGCTCTACCGGTGTGGGCGAGTATATCTATCAAGAAGGATCAAAAAATAATAAACGCGTTCAGGCATTATGCGGCGCTAAAAATCACATGATAGTGATGCCCGATGCTGATTTAGATCAAAGTAGTGACGCAATCATCGGGGCAGCCTATGGCTCTGCAGGTGAGAGGTGTATGGCGATTTCTGTCGTTGTTGCTGTTGGTGATGAGACAGCAGACACCCTTATTGAGTCACTTACACCTAAAGTTAAGTCACTAAAAATTGGCTCTTACAATGAGCCTGGTGTTGAGATGGGTCCAGTGGTCTCTAAAGAAAGTCAGGAAAAAATTGTCTCCTATATTGATGCTGGAATAAATGCTGGTGCAGATCTTAAGGTTGATGGCAGGTCTGAGACTGAAAGAGATGGCTTCTTTGTTGGAGGGTGTCTTTTTGATCATGTCACCTCTGACATGTCAATCTACACTGATGAAATCTTTGGCCCAGTTCTCTCTGTTGTAAGAGTATCAACTTATGATGAAGCACTTAAGCTAGTCAATGACCATGAGTATGGTAACGGCACAGCGATATTTACAAGAGATGGTGATACGGCTCGTCACTTTACAACGAATGTCAAAGTAGGCATGGTTGGCGTTAACATACCCATCCCAGTTCCTGTTGCAATGCATAGTTTTGGCGGCTGGAAGAGATCCCTTTTTGGCGGTTCATCCATTCATGGGATGGAAGGCGTAAGGTTTTACACGCAACTTAAAACGATTACCTCGAGATGGCCATCTGGCATTAGAAAAGGTGCTCAGTTCAATTTTGAGAGCGGGAAAGACGTTTAATTTTTAATCCATATCTCTCTAAATTTTGCTAAAGTTTTTCTCTAGAAAATAACTGTTAAAAAAACAATTGACAGTAGTTAAATTTCGTATCAAAATGATGTCATATTACAAACTCATGTTTCAGTTATGTCTAGAAGAAAATCGGGTGGAAGAGAAGCCAGGATCGCATTAAGAAATGCGCCTCTAACAGAAGAAGAAAAACCGGTCAAAGCTGGAGAAATAGGCGGCAGATACAAGCCACTTAGTGAAAAGCAAGTTACAGCAATCGAAGCCAACATTTATCGCATTCTTGAGGAGATTGGGTTTGGAGATGCAACACCCCACTGCATAGAAAAGTGTGTCGAGTTTGGCGCCACTTTAGGTGATGATGGCAGATTGAGAATGTCAAGAGAGATTGTTGATAAGGCGATCAATCTATCACAAAGAAACCTAACTCTTTTTGGCCAATCACCAAAACATGACCTTGATCTGAGCGGCTCAAGAGTTCATTTTTCAACTGCTGGCGCAGCCGTACTCATTGCAGATCCTGAAAATAACGAATACAGAGAATCTGAAAGTCAAGACTTGTATGATATGGCAAGGATAGCTGACCAATGTGAGCATATTCATATGTTTCAGCGTACCTGCGTTCTTAGGGATATTGCCAGTCCTCGTGAGATGGATCAAAACTCAGTCTACTGCGTAGCAATGGGAACTGAAAAACACGCTGGCGTTAGTTTTACTGAATCTAAGCATGTGACTGATGCCCTCGAAATGCTTCATATTATTGCTGGAAGTGAAGAGAAATGGAGGGAGAGACCCTTTGTAAGCATGAGCAACTGTCACGTAGTACCGCCAATGAAATTTGCAGAAGAGTCATTAGAATGTGTCCGCGTTGGAGTTGAGGGTGGTATGCCAATATTACTTCTGTCTGCTGGCCAGGCTGGTGCTACAGCGCCGCCATTACTTCCAGGAGTAGTATCTCAAGCCTGGGCTGAATGCCTCGGAGGACTCGTTTATGTGAATGCAATTAAGCCGGGCGCTCCAGCTATTTTAGGTACTTGGCCGTTTGTCTCCGATCTAAGAACTGGCTCAATGTGTGGCGGCTCTCCAGAGCAAGGATTAATTTCTGCTGCATGCGCGCAAATGGGCAATCACTTTAATCTGCCAACGGGAACGCCAGCAGGAATGACAGACTCAAAATTTCCTGACTTTCAGGCCGGTTCTGAGAGGGCTTCAACGCATGCAGTGACTGCAATCGCTGGTGCGAATATTGTTTATGAATCTGCAGGTATGTATGCGAGCCTCCTTGGAACATGTCCAGAAAGTTTGCTTTTAGACAATGATTTACTGGGCGCCTCTATGAGAATGACCAAAGGATTTAGTGACGACAGTGAAGAGTCGCTTTGCTTTGAAACTATTAAAGATGTTTGTTTGAATGACAAAGCTCACTATCTTGGCTCAGATCAAACTATTGATGTTATGCAAAGTGAATACATCTACCCCGAGCTCAGCGATAGAGACAGCCCAAATGATTGGGCAGATATGGGAAAACCCATTATTTTAGAAAAAGCAATTCAGCAAAAAAAAGAAATATTGTCAGAATATTTTCCAGGTCATGTCAGTGATGCTGTGGATAAAAAAATACGCGACAAGTTCAATATTAAATTAACTAGAAAAGAGATTGGTCGCAAGCCTCTATAGAAAAGGTCATTAATATGAAGTCACATGCACAAGTTGTAATCATTGGTGGTGGGTCATTAGGAGTTAACCTAATGTATCACCTAGGTCTAGAGGGATGGACAGATGTTGTTTTAATTGAAAAAGGTGAACTCACAAGTGGCTCTACCTGGCACGCTGCCGGTTTATGTCCAAACTTTAACGGAAACCATACGCTCTCTAATATTCATGAGTACACCATCAAGTTGTATGATGAAATTCTGCCTGAAAAAACAGGGCTCCCTTCATCATTCCATAAAACAGGATCCCTACGAGTGGGTCATACTGAGGTTGAGGAGCAGTGGTTTAATAATATAATCAGTCGCGCAAACCATATTGGCTGTGAAATGCATTTTGTTTCAAAAGAAGAAGCATCAATCATCAATCCAATGATGGATTTTAGCAGTGCGAGAAACATCTTATACACCCCAAATGATGGTCATGTAGATCCCACAACAGTTGTCACTCAACTAGCTCAACTGGCTAAAAAGGCTGGGGCAGAGGTGAGCAACTTTAACAGGGTTACTGATATCAATATTCTTCCTTCTGGAGAATACGAAGTTATAACAGAGCAAGGAAATATCATTGCCCAGCACGTCGTCAATGCTGGTGGTTGTTTTTCACCTCAAGTTGGAGCGATGGTTGGATCATATGTGCCTTTAGTCAATCTTCAGCATCAGTACTTAATAACTGATAGCCATCCAGAAATTGCCGCACTCACTAAAGAACTTCCGGTGACTCGAGATTCAATTGCAGCCTCCTATATTAGGCAAGAAGGGAGTGGCTTCTTAATTGGTCCTTACGAAACCAGAGGCTCTAAGCCATGGGCTCTGGAAGGCGTCGACTGGTCATTTGACAGGGAGCTCTTTGAAGGAGACTTAGAAAGACTGATGCCTTGGCTGGAAAGATGCATGGATATTTTTCCTCTCTTCAAGGAGGTAGGAATTAGTACAGTGATCAATGGCCTCATTACTCACACACCTGATGATAATCTTCTTGTTGGACCCGCGAAAGGTCTCAAAAACTTTTGGAATCTTTGTGGTGCTAGTATTGGTATTGCTCAAGGCGGGATAGGAAAGTATTTAGCGCAGTGGATGGTTCATGGTCAAACAGAGCTCAATATGTCCTCTCTTGATAGTCGAAGATTTGACACGTGGGCAGATAAAAATTACTGCACAACGAGAGCCATTGAGTCCTATGAACGCATGTATGCCTACGCGGCGCCCAATGATAATCGCCCACATGGCAGGCCTATCAGGGTGAGCCCTCTGCACACAGTCTTAGTCCAAAAAGGTGCAATTCATACAGTCAATACAGGCTTTGAAAAGCCATCTTGGTTTGCAACAGATGAGATCAGGGGTGAAACCTTATCCTGGGCTCACACTGAAGCACATGAAGCCATCAAAGAGGAGTGCAAAGCAGTTCAAGACTCTTGCGGCGTTACCGACATTAGTGGCACAGCAAAATTTAGAATCACTGGTAAAGATGCCTTTGATTTTCTTGACAAATTGTCTTGCAACAAACTGCCTGCAAAGGATGGAAGAATTGGTTTGACACTTTTTCATGCTCCGAATGGAGGTATAAGGGCGGAGCAAACGATTAGTCGTATTAGTCAAGAAGAATTTCTATTAATGGGCGCCATTGGATCTGAAGTCAAAGATTATCAGTGGCTTGAATGGCACGTCGGTGAACTCGATGTAACGATTGAAAACTTAACTGAGGAATGGGGCGGACTTTTATTGACTGGCCCTGAAGCCAGAAATGTTTTAAGCCAATGTACTCAGGAAGATCTTAGCAATACTGGGTTTTCTTGGCTAAGCTGTAAAACCATTAAAATCGACTCAGCAGACGTTTTTGCAATGCGCGTTTCTTATGCTGGAGAGCTGGGGTGGGAGCTCCATATGCCAAGCTGGCAGTTAATCTCCATCTATGAATCTTTATTTGAAATGGGCTCCCCTTTCGGGATAAGAGATTTTGGTGGTCAAGCTTTTAACAGCATGAGACTTGAGAAAATGTATAGAGCATATGGCGCTGAGTTTACCGAAGAGATATCTGCGCTCGAAGCAGGAATGGACAGGTTCTTAGATCTGAGTCGTAATTTTATTGGCTCTGATAATATTAAAGAACGCCAATCAAAAGGGGTAGAAACTCAGCTAGCCTATCTGATCTTTGATGATGAGATTCCAGCCGAGTGTTTTGGAAATGAGGCTGTGTTTGATGGTGATGAACTATCTGGAATCATTACCAGTGGAGCTTATGGCTATAGAGTTAGCCATAGTGTCGCATTTGCCTACCTCAATCCGAGTCACTGCTCTGAAGGAAAGACTCTCAGAGTAGAAACCTCTTTAGGAAGTCGAAAATGCCATGTCTCTATGAATGCTGCATACGACAACGACAATGAAAAACTTCGCTCGTAAATGAAAACTCAACTAAAATGCATTTCAAAAAAAATAAGCTATGAGTGAACAAGCTAGACTAAAACAAATCAAAAGTCCTTGTGTTAGTATTTGTAAATACAATAAAAACAACTTCTGCGTTGGTTGCAAACGTCACATGAATGAAATTTTTGATTGGTTTGATTATACTGATGAAATGAGAACAGCAATCATGACAGATTTATTGTCTCGTGATATAGATGCTGATACCCAATTAGTTTAAGGTGTATTAGCTAAGAGGTAAACCAGCATCCGGTGTAAAACCATACAATTCAACATCTGGTAGCGCTGTTGCAACGACATTTCTAGCGGCCATGAGCTTATCAAAATCAATACCTGTTTTTAGCCCCATTGCCTCTAATAAGAAAACCAAATCCTCAGTAACAATATTACCGCTGGCACCTGGTGCTGCTGGGCATCCACCAATACCTCCCATAGATGAGTCAATGGTGGTTAGTCCTACTTCCACAGCAGCTAAAACATTCGCCAATCCTTGTCCACGTGTATTGTGCAAATGAATCCCTGTAAGATGCTCGCGCCCAATGGCAGTCCAGACTTTCCCTATCAAACGCTTAACTTGCACGGGATTTGCGTATCCGGTAGTATCCGAAAGACCTACCTCATCACATCCAGCCTCCATTAACGCTTCTGCTAACTCCACTACTCGATCTTCTGGAACACTGCCCTCTATTGTGCAACCGAAAGCAGTTGAAAGCGCACCTTCAATAACAGGTCTTTCATCGACAGGTAGCTGTCTAATTAGGTTAACTATACTTTTCACTTCGTCCAACATCTGTTCATGCGTTCGATTGACATTTCGCAGACTATGAGTCTCACTAACTGACATGGGAATTGTAAGCTTATGGACATCTGCCTTTATCGCATTCTCAGCTCCCTTCAAGTTTGGAACTAAAACAGCCACTTTGAGTCCTTCAATAGTTCTTGCATACTGAGCGACTTCCATCATGTCAGCAAACTGTGGGAATATCCGTACTGGAACAAATGAACCGACCTCTATCTCGGGAATGCCTGCTAAAGCCAAAGCTTTAATCCAGAGCTTTTTAGCCTCAGTGGGCATAATTTGACTGATACTTTGCAACCCATCTCTTGGTCCAACTTCACTCACTTCAATGTCAATTTTATTCATATTGCTTTTTGTTCTTTTAGCGTTTTTATTTCAGTTTCGGTCAAACCAAGTTCACCAAGAATCTCATCAGTATGTTCACCAAGCATTGGAGGTGGGTTATCTACAGTTGGAGCATTTCCATCAAGCTTGATACCGGTTCGCGTAATTTTAATATCACGACCTACTCCTGGAACATCATTATAAGTTCCAACCATACCTCGATCTGCAATCTGAGGTTGAGCTAGAGCCTCTGGAACAGTCAAAATTGGACCACAAGGGACTCCTTTATCATTTAATAGTTCAGTCCACTCATCCGTAGATCGAGTCATAAGTGTTAGGTTGAGAATATCAGATAGTTCTGAGCGATTTTCAAGACGCGCCTCTCTAGTAGCAAATTTAGGATTTTCAAGTAACTCATTAAGCCCTAGGACTTGACATGTGGCTTCAAACTGTTCCTGTTTATTTGCTGCAATGTTGATCTGTCCAGAGCTAGTTTTAAAAGTCCCAGATGGGCTACTCGTAAAATTCTCATTACCCATCGCTTGAGGTTCTTGATATGCATTAAAGTAGTTTGAAATCTGAAAACCCATCGTACACATTACAGACTCCAACATTGAAACATCTATAAAGGTACCACGGTTGCCACCTTGTTTTGCAAGTGCTGCTGAAATCGCGAAGGCAGCTGTCAATCCGCCAATTGTATCAGCTATGGGATAACCAACCCTCAAAGGGGCTGAATCTTTATCACCTGTAATATTCATAGTGCCTGACATACCCTGGATAATTTGATCATATGCTGGTCGACTCTTCAGAGCACCTTCCTGACCAAATCCTGATATTGCACAATAAATTAGATCTGGATTCAAATCTCGAAGCACTTCATAGCCAACCCCAAGACGATTCATGACTCCTGGCCTGAAATTTTCAACTACTACATCAGCAGTTTCTACAAGGCGTTTAAATAAATTAATTCCTTCTGAAGATTTGAGATTAATAGTAATTGAGCGCTTGCCTGAATTTTGAGCAAGAAAAGTAGCTCCCATAAGTTTTTGATTCAGCTCAATATCCAAACCCAATTGCCTTGCTAAGTCACCCCTTACAGGCAATTCAATTTTTATTACCTCTGCTCCAAGATGTGCAAGTTGACAGGCACAGAATGGACCAGAAAGGACATTTGAAAGATCAAGTACACGATAGCCCTCTAAAGATTTCATGAGCCCTCCCTTTTAGAATTTAAGCGTTTACCA
The DNA here is from genome assembly GCF_001281385.1 of Candidatus Pseudothioglobus singularis PS1. Lineage (NCBI taxonomy): Bacteria > Pseudomonadati > Pseudomonadota > Gammaproteobacteria > Pseudothioglobaceae (SeqCode) > Pseudothioglobus (SeqCode) > Pseudothioglobus singularis (SeqCode). Next base: position 190,750 of record NZ_CP006911.1, on the reverse strand, counting down.
TAATTTGCATGGATTACCTTAGTGTTGGTAAAAAACTCTCGGCAATAACTACTCTTTTCAGGAGGTCCAAATGATGAATTTTTTCGACCAGTTATTGGTGCATGAAAATCCATACCAGCAGTTGGAAGATTAATTTGTACCATTCCAGCTTGAATATTATCTATGAAGTGGTCAATTATCAAGCGGTCATTTGAAACTATACCTGCCGATAGGCCAAATTCAGAGTCATTAGCTACAGAGAGTGCTTCGTCATAATCGCTCACAGAAATTACAGCAGCGATTGGTCCAAATATTTCCTCACGACAAATTTTCATTTCGCTCTTAGCATTAATAAAAAGTGCTGGTGATAAATACCATCCAGGTGTTGTCTGTTCAACCTGGTCTCCACCCATTAAGTGCTTAGCACCATCGTTCAAACCAATGCGAAGGTATTCAAGGTTTTTCTTAAGCTGAGCCTCACTCACAACAGGACCAATATCAGTTTTTGGGTTTCGGGCATCACCAATCCTAAGAAGCTCCATACGCTTTGACATTGCATCAATAAAAGAATCATGAATATTCTCAGTTACTATGAGACGAGATGATGCGGTACATCTTTGTCCAGCAGAAAAGAATGCACCATTAATTGCAAACTCAACAGCTTTTTCTAGGTCAGCATCATCAAGCACGATGAGTGGATTCTTGCCACCCATTTCTAGTTGCATCTTGCCACCTCGGGCAAATACACTAGCTCCAATCTTGCGTCCAACAACTGAAGATCCAGTAAAAGAAACGCCTGCAACATTTGGATGTTCCACTAATGCTGCACCAGTTTCTGTTCCTTGTCCCATTAGAAGATTAAACACTCCATCTGGCAAACCTGCCCGGGAAATAATCTCAGCAAGAGCCCAAGCAGAACCGCAGACTAGTTCGGAAGGTTTGAAAACAACAGTATTACCATAAGCAAGTGCTGGCGCAATTTTCCAGGCAGGAATCGCCAATGGAAAGTTCCAGGGTGTTATTGCTGCAACTACACCGATTGGTTCACGCTGAATCTCAAGTGATATACCCTCACGAAGAGAACGATAACCCTCTGACTCTGAACGATATACCTCTGCTGCAAAAAACTTAAAAAGACTACCCGCACGATGAGCCTCTGCCACGGCCTCTTTCAGTGTCTTTCCCTCTTCACGTGCAAGAAGATCGCCTAGTTCACCTTTGCGCTGAATAATCTCAGAACCGATTGCATCGAGAATGTCAAACCTCTCCCCAGATGTACTGGATGACCAAAGTGGCAGTGCAGAGACTGCCGCTGAAACAGCATCCTGAACATCATTGCTAGTTGCAGTTGCGTATGTAGCGATTACATCATTAGTATCCGATGGATTAATGTTTTGCATATATTCTGAGCTAGAACGCCACTCACCTGCAATGAAGTTATGTTTTATGTCTTGTTCATTGGTAATTTGGTTACTCATAGTAATTCCTCTAAAATAGGTCGCCAACCGATATCCTCATGCCGATGATCATAGGTGTTTAAATAAAAAAATTGGCCAGCCTGATAACCACGACAACAGCGAGCAGTATCTCGATTTACATATGGTGTGGAAGTCCAGCTAACAGCACCAACCCAATTCCAGAATTGATTATGAGGTGATTGTAGCACCTCATCACTTAAGACTCCAGTCTTATCAATGGAAGTCAATGATGGAAGTCCCTTAATTTTTTCTCGACCTGAGACAAAACGATCCCACTCATTATCAGCTGGATGTCCGCCACTGAGGCCATCATTATCTAAATGAAAATCACTCCCTCCAGACATCAAACGACATTTGAAAGTTTTCCCATCAATCACCAGCTTAATTCCATCAACATACCCCGCATCAAATAAATCTTGCCAACTAACTCGGACAAGAATCATGCGATCACAAATATATAGTCGCCTAATAGTGTCTTTAAGGACAACCCAGTTTAAGGTATTTTTAGGGTTGCTTGATGTATCTCCTAACCACCATCGACTCCAATCTGGTGCGGGTTCAAACTCTGAAATATTGCCAGGCTCCATGCCCACAAAAGGTTTTTGTAGTATTGAGAAATCAACAATCCATGGGCGAGATGGAAGAGGTTGAGGCTCATTGTCATGATATAACGCCCCAAAAGATTTAATACCTTCAAATATATGCATAATTAGTTTTATTCACTAATTTCAAACATATGCCTGCGAAGAGTTCGCAAGAGAAGGTGTCCCGCAATTTGTTCTGTGCGTCCAGATGGGTCTAGTGGGGGGCAAGTTTCTACAATGTCCAAACCATCAAACGGCGCTTCTGAGAGGATATCAAGCATTTGGCAATACTGTCTTGGCGTAATTCCACTATGGACAACAGAACCTGTTCCAGGTAAATAGCCAGCATCCATCGCATCAATGCAAAGAGAAACATAAAGGCTTTCGCACCCTCTTGTTGCATGTTTAATGGCAAGCTCCATAACCTTGGAAGCGCCTAGGCGATGAACATCCTGAGAAGAGAAAACCTTTCCACCCATGCTTTTAATCAGCTCATATTCGCCCCCATCGATCCAACCTGATATACCAATCCATACCATGTTGGGTTGAATAATATTAGAAAATTCAGAAATGCGTCGTCCATTAGTGGCATGATTATGAGTACCCCATGCTCCAAGACGATTTGTAAAATCTAAGTGCCCATCAATCTGAATGTAGCCAAACTTTCGATTTGGATCACGATTTAAAAGGCCTCGCGAATATCCAAGACATGCCGGATAACCATTATAATGATCACCGCCTAATGCAAGAGGTATTCCCCCGGCAGCTGTAATAGCTTGTGTCATTGAGGCAATAGACTCAGTCGTATCTTCCACACAATCTGGAAAAATATCAGCATCACCACAATCAATAATCCATTTATCTTGACGGTTTCGAAGCACATTTTTCAAAATAGGATCGAAAAATTCAGTTTGTTCATTTGACATCAATTTAGATATTTCTGTAGTTGCTGCCCTCAGTGCATCTGGACCAAAGCGAGTTCCAACACGGCTTGAGTGTGTCCAGTCAGATGGCATTCCCACAACCCCAAGTGTTCCAGACTGAATCTCTTCTGGAGATCCAAGTGGTGCGCTAAAAAGAGAGCGAGCAACGGGATTCATTTTTGGATAATTTGACATAAGTTAGAGTTTGCTCCTTTTTTTAATTTTCATTTGAGTTGAAATCATTCATAAGTCCAAGACGTGAACAGAGGTATCCAACTAGTGCAGTAACAATTAGGCGCTGGCCAGTTTTGACAACGCTTAGTCCATTTATTGTAGGGTTATGACCCGTCAAAATTAAGGTAGCTATTGGTGCACTAGCGAGTGCGACTAGCACTTGCCTTAACAACTTTAGGCTCATTCCATTAAATATTGGCTGTTCAGACATACCATGAAGCTCTGAAGATACCGATGATAGATCCAGATTAACGATTACTGGTAACTCACGGTTCGATAATGTTAGGCTTAAATCGGCAATCTCCTTAGAGTTCATATCTTTAAGTTGGCTTGATGAAAATATTTTTGCCCCAACGCCTGATAGCTCCTTCAAAAATTCTACAGATGGATTCTCAGCTGGGGCTAGAATACATGTATCTTCCAGCTTGACTTCACCACTTGCCAAGAGAGAACAAAGAGGCGCAGAAGATTGATGATCAAGCTTTATATTCGAAGTGCCTGGTGTCTTCCCTCCAATTTGAATATATGCAGCAGACTTTCCATTTGCAATACCTCTGCAAACAGGAGAAATAATGCTACTATCCCCACCAAGGACAATACTTGTTGCATTACGATTATATATTTGTGCAATAGAATGATTAATAAGCTCTTCAGCTTTTAATTTAGTTTGCCCTAAAATTGGAATATCTCCAAGATCAAATAATCGCTCGTTGATTGATGATGTATCAAATACCTCATGCTCATCAATGTTGATTGGATTACTAAATTGTGGGTTCGCATACCAACCAAAATAGACTGAAGTTTCTCTTATCGATAAGGGAGAAAAACGTGCACCAGATTTAAGATTTTTACTACCTTCCATTGGAACACCAATGACTGCTAACGTTCCTGATGATAAGTCTTCAACCTTTGCCCTTACTGATCTCATAAATGATAAATGGCCAGCCATACGAGGTAATGGAGCAGTTCTCAACGGCATAGGACGCTCTCCTGAGACATTGCTTCAATAACACTTCTAATAATTTCAACAACAGTGACACTAGCTGCACTCCCAGAAATATCTAGATCTGGTATGTATCCGGTTACATCGGCACCAATAATGGGCAGTTTTCCTAATTCAAGAATGAGTGAAGTCAACTGCTTTGGTGTCAGCCCAGTTCCAAGGTATGGAGAGTTAGAGCGAATAGAGGGAATTGAAAGAACATCGACATCTACACTAAGATAGAAACTAATATTTTTGCCTGGCAAGCCATCAAGTATTTGCTCTGTTAGCCCAGCTAAAGATGAAGAAAGTTGTTGCGCAGAACGAACAAAACTATCAACTAAATATTCATACTCCTCCAAGGAGCTTGAATCGCTAACCCCTAAAAGAGCAATTGATTTTGATCCACCGCAGTAGTCACCAAGCTGTCTTGTTGCACATGAACGATTAAGTGGTTTTTGTTGAGGATTTGAGATTTCTACTGTATCCAAATTACGTGAAATTCTAATAATCTTTAAATCACTATCAGGCCTTGCCTTTAACTGGCCAGAAACTAAAGCAGGAATAAGGCTATAGTCTCCACCAAGTGCGAGAAGTTTAGCTCCTGTTTGGTGAATTCTAAAACTCTGTTCTTTAAGAATTGATTGCGTTTTCATTGGCTCAATAGGAAAAACATTGAGTTCGCCAATATCAATAATATTATTAGATGGAGAAATATTTTGACCATGTATTAGCAGAGGTAAAGATGCATACCTTAATTGCCGAGCTGCATATCTTGCGCCAGGCTCACCACCCGAAAAATGATCACAAAAAAGCCCAGTAAGAGCTATTTTTTCTTCAGAAAGATCTTCTATATCTCCAATAGGAGCACCAAAAAAGGAGGGCACTGATTGCATTGAAAGAATTGAATCTACTGAACTCATCTTCAAATTTCCTCAAAAAGTCGCTCACCCATTACTGCTAAAAGTGCCTCAGCTACAGCATATTGAGTATGGCCTCGAGCATCAAGCAAAGGTGCAACATTTGATACACAAATGCCAACTAACTTTGAAGCTATATTAGCTTTAGATAGAATCTCTATTAGCTGCAATGGAGTCAAACCGCCTACATTAAGGCCAGGAGTTCCAGCTGCGAATCCAGTATCTAAAACTCCAGCATCTATTACGCATAAAATTTGATTATTCTTAAGAGAGAATTGCTGAATCGCATTTAAAGCAATCTCTTCTCCTTGATCATGAATATCTTCAGCTGAAATAATGTTTCCATGAACCTTTTTTATTTCTTTCCAGTTTTCATGAGGCTGAATGCCATTAGTACCTATAGTAAGGATAGGATAGTTGTCAGATTTAGAACTAATTGAGAGCAGTGATGAAAGGGTTTTAGAGGTCAAACCATTTGCTTTTGGAATATCGAGTCGGTTTGATATCACGAGAAGCCCTAATTCACTAGAGGAGCTTTGCAGTCCAGTAGTCATTCCCTCTAGAATTCGTCCATCCCCTCCCAAGAGAACTGGCAATCCACCCTGATCATGCACTCCAGCAGTTAACTGATCAATTTGTTTCAAAGTCTCTGTTGTTACTTCAATGCAGTCAGAAAGATCACCCAGATCAATACCAATCACTTCACTCTTAAAACGCCTGGTCTTTCCTGTGTCAAGTGAGACCACTGTTTTTGATGGTGAGTTAAAATAACTGGTCAGAGCATTCATAGTCGCTTGACGAATTGCTTTAGGCCCATTTGAAGATCCACTTCGTCTAGGCAAAGTGGAATCAGCAGGTGCGCCAAAAACAACAATACTTCCTTTAGTAACTTCTTCTAGATTTTTCTCAGAAAATCCAGCATAAGTAGCACTAGCAGTTGTAGATTCACCAAAATTTTTACTCATAAGATTTCAACCTAAAATTAAATAGCTGCAAAAATATTATTGATATGCTCTGAGTAATCATGATTGATCCTTATTTTGATTTCTATTAAAAATAATTACAGTAACTAAAGCGCTGACAGAGACAAAAATCAGACAAGTTGATATTGCAGCAATTGTTGGGTCCACTTGGTCTCTCAAAGAATTAAACATACGACGAGTGATTGTCGCATTTTCTCCACCCGAAACAAACATCGAAACAACTACCTCATCGAGTGAGGTTATAAAAGCAAGCAATGCGCCCGTCTGGATTGAAAACTTAACTTGTGGAAGTGTAATCGTTAATAGAGCTCTTGGACGAGATGCGCCAAGGCTTCGAGCAGCAAGTTCTTGATTAAAATCATAATTTTTTAACCCAGCAAGTACAGTAATGATAACAAATGGAACTGCTAATGAAGTATGGGCAATAACGATTCCAGTGATTGTGTAATTTAGACCCAGTTTTGCATAAAGATGAAATACACCAATCGCAATAAGTATAACTGGCACCAGGATTGGAATGACGACAAGAAGCTGAGAAGCATTCCTTACTCTTGCAGAAGTAAATGTTAAACCGTATGCTGCCAAAGAACCTAATGGAGTTGCAATAAGTGTAGTCAAAAAGGCTACGAGCAAGGACGTTTTTGTAGATCTCATCCACTCACTCGATCCAAAATAAGACTCATACCAACGAAACGACCAAGACTCAGGAGGAAATTCTAGATAAGAGGCTCCAGAAAAAGACATCGGAATTACGATTAACGTGGGAAGTGAAAGAAAAAAAAGTATGCAAACTCCAGCAACTCCCAGCCAGAGATTATTATATTTTCTTTTACCTACCATTTCGATTGCAGCCATTCTTCCTACCTCATAAATAATTTATCAATGCCAAAGGCACGATTGAAAATCCAGATAGTGGCAAACGCCAAAATCAGAAGAACTACACCTAGAGCACTTGCTGCGCCCCAGTTCGAATACAGCATAATAGTTGAATCTATTCGTTGAGCAAGCATCTGTATTTTTCCACCGCCAAGCAATGCGGGGGTTACATAAGTACCCAATGCGAGAACAAATACCAGAACTGTGCCAGCAAAAAAACCAGGCAAAGACATTTTAAAGAAAACTCGCCAGAATGCTCCACGAGGAGTTGACCCTAGACTAATTGCAGCTCTAATGAAATTAGTATCAATTGAACGCATCGAAGCGAATAGTGGAAGGATAAAAAATGGTAATAAAATATGAACCATACCAATAATACTTCCGGTTAAATTATGCGCTAATTGAAGGGGTTCATCAATCCAGCCGATTGAAATAAGGGTGTCGTTAATAATTCCATTGCGTTGAAGAATAACCAGCCAGGCATATGTTCGAACAAGAATTGAAGTCCAAAATGGTAACAAAACAAAAACCATAAGAATTCCTGCCAATCGGTCAGGAAGTTGCGATAACCAGTAACATAGTGGATACCCGAGAAGTATACAAAAGAACAGAGTAATAAAACTAATTTTGAGGGTAACTATGAATGTTTTGATATAGAGTTGGCTTTGAAAAATTCGATCATAATTTTCCCAAGAGAAAACACCAGCACGGTCAAAAAATGAGAGAGATGAAAGCCAGAATACTGGAATAAATACAACAATCAAAATGGTGATAAGAGATGGAAGTGATAGATTAAAAAATAACCTGCCCTCTTTTCGACGTGCTTTTGCAAGAGCCTTGCTATTAACTCCTTCTAAATGATTATTGGCAACTATATTCATTCAACAGTTCCCTCAACGATAATGACATCTTCAGCATGAAGGCCAAGTTGAATTGGCTTACCTACTTCAGGAATATTGTTGCTACTTTGTGACTTGCTGGCAGGCAATCTGACACTAATTTTAGTATCCTTACCTAGGTCTACCAATACCAGTACACTTTCTCCTTGATAGACTGATGCACTGACTATTCCTGAAAGATCGTTCACTGTATCAGCCTTTGAATTGGACATAACTAAAAGCTCTGGACGAATAACAAGACAGTATGGATCAACTCCTTTCGGCTGAGGGTTATTCATCTTTAAAGGCTGGCCTCTTAAAATAAGGCCATCTTTTGAATTCTCTAGTTGAAGAAGAACTGATTCTCCAATGAAGTCAGCAACAAATAGGTCTTTAGGATTATCATAAAGTGCCTTTGGAGCATCAACCTGAACAAGACGCCCATTATTAATAACTGCAATACGATCTGACATAGTCAATGCTTCTCGCTGGTCATGAGTTACATAAACAATAGTTGCTTCAAGTTTTTGATGAAGTGCCTTAAGTTCTATTTGCATATGCTCTCGTAACTTTTTGTCTAAGGCGGATAGAGGCTCATCCATCAAAATAATCTTAGGCTCAAAGACCATTGCACGAGCGAGAGCTACGCGCTGCTTTTGACCACCAGAAAGCTGATGGATTCTTCGCTCACCATATCCTTCCAGTTGAACCATTTCAAGAGCTGCGTCAATTTTCTTTTTTTGATCAGTCTCAGACATTCCACGAACACGAAGTGGATAACCAACATTTTCAGCAACCGACATAAATGGAAATAGAGCGTAATTCTGGAATACCATCCCCAATCCTCTCATATGAGGGGGTGTCATAGTCATCTCTTGCTGGCCAAAGTAAATACTGCCTTGATCTGGACTAACAAAACCTGCTATAGTCATCAGTAAAGTTGTTTTTCCTGATCCAGATGGACCAAGTAGTGTGATAAATTCACCAGCTTTAATGTCTAATGAAACATCCTCTAGTGCGTAGACATCACCATAGGATTTGCTTAAACTTTTGATGCCAATAGGCAAAGATTTTTGATTTTCATGATCGGTATTTGACATACTCATTATCCTAGGTTAAATCCTAAAAAAAATTAAAAATTAAACAGATATATTGGGTGCAGAAACTTTACTACACCCTAATATTTTATCCTTTCTATTGCTGGATTAGTGTATCAAAGCGCTCTGTTAGAACATCTAGTTGACCAATATAGAAATTTGGATCAACTAACAATTGCTTGTCATAATTATCTGGATGAGTATTAACATTTTTTGCTTGTTCAATGCTTAGTACACCTGCATCAAATGCATACTTGTTTACAGGGCCAAGAGGCATTGTTTTAGCTAATGTAGCTTGAGATGAAGCTGATAATACAGAGTTTATAAGCTTCATTGCATTAGAATAATTTGGCGCACCTTTTGGAACGAGAAGACAATCAACATCCATCGTGCCATCTTGGAAAGTATAAGCTACATCAACGCCAGAGTTTGCAACACTCTCAACTCGATTATGACCCATATGGACTACATCAACTTCACCATCGCGAAGAATCTGCGCTGATTGAGAACCACCACGATACCATACTGTCACATGTGGAACAATTTCAGCAAGTTTAGCCCAAGCACGCTCCTGACCTTTCTTAGTAGAAAGAACATTATAAATTTCACTCTTAGGCACACCATCAGCCATAAGAGCAGCTTCTAAGTTGTAGTTAACTTTTCCATGCATACCACGCTTTCCTGGGAATTTTTCAACATCCCAAAAATCTGCCCAGCTTTGTGGTCCATTATCACCAAACTTATCTTTTCTGTAGGCAATGACTTTAGTGAAGTTAATAAAGCCAATATAGTTATCTTGTCGCAAATCAGATGGGATTCCTGAAGCATCCACCATTTTGTAGTCGATAGGCTCTAACATACCATCTCTTGAAAGTGTTTCACAAGCAGATAATTCCATTTCCGCTACATCCCAGGCAACAGCATTAGCTGAAATCTGAGCACGGACATCTTGAATACCATTGGTTGTATCTTCTTTAACTTCAATACCTAAATCTTGGGCAGCGGGAGCTAGCATTGAAGATCTAAGCGCATCTTGAAAAGATCCACCCCATGAAGCAAACATGACAGAATGTCCGTCGGCTTTAGCGATATTACTAAGGCCAAATCCCATTCCCATTAATAGTGTTAAGCACACTATTTTTAAATACTTATTCATTTGAAATCTCCTTTAGTTATTTTCCAAATTAAAAATTTAGTTTGGATATTGTCTCATAATATAAAACTAAAAGTTTCATTATACGAAACGTAGTTTCATTTTGATGTATAGTGAATAAAAAGTCAAGTAAAAATTTAAGTTTTTCTTATTAAAAAATTTTGCTATATGATTTATTAAGATAGGCTTTTCTCAGCCTTTACAAGGAATTTTTTTATTGCATTTGTCGTTCTGATGGGGCTCTCAATCGTTGGCAAATGTCCACAGTTTGGCAAAATTAAAATTTCGCTGTAAATTACTTTTACTGATATTTCCTTAAGTCCATTTAAGAAAAATTCTGAATCATCACTACCTCCAATCAATAAGAGTGGACATTTAATGTCTTTTAGGTTTTTTTGGAAATCTGGTCTCATTGCACAGGCGCTCATTTGTCGACTAATCGTGTCGATTGAATGGGCGTTGACCATCTCATGAAAACGTTCTCTTGCATTATTCAGCTTACCTTTGCCAGATATACAATCATCTACTATTTCGTCAACAAAATCTTCATACTGACCAGATTCTATTCTATCTATCCATCGTTTTCGCTCTTCAGCCTGATCTGGCATTTCAGCTCTCGCCGAAGTGGAGATTAGCACCACTCCCCAAACTCTATCAGGTGCAATACGTAGAACTTCCAATACTACATAGCCGCCCATACTTATTCCAACTAGGGAAAAATTATCTGGGGCTTGCGCCAAAATGGTATTTGCCATTTCAGTTATCGTTTTGGTCTGCCTAGTATCTATCAAGACTGCATTGAAAGGTGGACTGATACCTGAGATTTGATCAGCGAAGATTTCATCGCTGCAAAGCGCACCAGGGATAAAAACAACCGATTTATTAATGTTGACTTCTGATGACATTATTAACCCTAGTGTAACAGAATAATGGGCGTGCTGGAATAACCAACGCGCCCAAGGAGAACAACATTGATTATTACTGCTGGATCAACATATCAAATCTTTCAGTTAACTCACTGAGCTGTCCGATATAAAAGCTTGGATCAATGACTAGTTGCTGAGCATAGTTATCAGGGTATGTAGGCAGTTTAGTTGCTTCATCTTCTGTTAGAATGCCAACACTATAGGCTCCACTATTCGCAGTTCCAAAAGGCATAATCTTGACCAGTCTTGCCTGTGCTTCTGCGCTAACCATTTCATTAATTAAACGCATCGCATTATCTTTGTTGGGTGCTCCTTTTGGTACAAGAAGACAATCAACATCCATCGTTCCACCATCAAAGGTGAAATTCACTCCGATACCAGATTCATTAATATATCCCACATGATTTTGTCCCATATGAATCATATCAACCTCACCATCACGCATAAGTTGTGCAGACTGAGCTCCACCACGATACCATACTGTCACATGTGGAACAATTTCAGCAAGTTTAGCCCAAGCACGCTCCTGACCTTTCTTAGTAGAAAGAACATTATAAATTTCACTCTTAGGCACACCATCAGCCATAAGAGCAGCTTCTAAGTTGTAGTTAACTTTTCCATGCATACCACGCTTTCCTGGGAATTTTTCAACATCCCAAAAATCTGCCCAGCTTTGTGGTCCATTATCACCAAACTTATCTTGCCTATATGATATTACCTTTGTAAATGCAAGCAAGCCCACATAGTGACTGTTGACAAGCTCTGGAGGAATGCCTGCAGAATTAATAAGACTATAATCCAGTGGCTCAAGTGAGTCTTCCTGTTTTAGTGTCTCACAAACTGACAGCTCTTGTTCAGTAACATCCCAAGAGACTGCGCCAGCACTAATTTGACTGCGTACGTCTTGTATGCCGTTTGTCGTATCCTCTTCAACCTCAATACCTAATTTTTCTGCTGCTGGTGTAAGCATAGTTGTTCTAAGTGCATCTTGAAAAGATCCACCCCATGAAGCAAACATGACAGAATGTCCGTCGGCTTTAGCGATATTACTAAGGCCAAATCCCATTCCCATTAATAGTGTTAAGCACACTATTTTTAAATACTTATTCATTTGAAATCTCCTTTAGTTATTTTCCAAATTAAAAATTTAGTTTGGATATTGTCTCATAATTTAAAACTAAAAGTTTCATTCTACGAAACATTGTTTCATTTTGCTGTATAATCAAAAAGAAGTCAAGTAAAAATTTATAAAATAATTTGGTTTTGACTTAGTATTTCTGAAATTATGTTAAGCTTATTATTAATTTTTACTTATACAATTCTTTCAAATTTTCTAGTAACATTTTTTATATCCTGTCCAAATAAATAATATATAAATGACAAATTCAAAAGAAAAATCTAGGCCTATTAAAAGTGGTGTTGAGTCGGTTGAAAGAGCTCTGAGTCTTCTGGAGGCATTTAATATGGGTGACAATGGTCTAGCACTTAAAGAGCTTGCCCAAAGAACTGGTCTAAATAAAGCCACAATATTGCGACTTAGTGCTTCACTTGAAAAATTTGGTTATCTTACTCGTGATTATGATGGTATTTTTCACCTTGGTGCGTCTCTTTGGCATCGAAGTTCGGTTTACCGTGACAACCTTCAACTAGGAGATATTATTCGTCCAGCTTTAACAGAACTTGTTAAAAAAACAGAAGAGACTGCTGCATTTCATGTCTTGCGAGGAAATTCAAGTGTAGTTCTTTATTGTGAAAATTCTAAAAGAAGGATGCGATATCATATCGATGAAGGAGAAATAAATCCCCTTAATCTTGGTTCTTCTGGAAAGGTGCTAGAAGCGTTTGTAAATCCTAAAACATCTCAGTCTAAAATTATAAAAGATCAGGGATACTATATTAGTCATGGAGAGCGTGACCCGGATATTGCAGGTATTACAGTTCCTATTTTGGGGCGCGATGGAGAGCTGATTGGAGTAATCTCCTTGTCAGGGCTTACAACTCGATTCACTGACGATAATATTGAAAGTTATTTAAAAGCCTTAATATCTATCTCTAAAAAAGTTTGCTTAGCTTTTGGAAGTAAGTAATTTAATTTAAAGTAGCATTAGTTTGATATCTGTGAGCGAGAGCTTTTAACTATATTTATGAGAAATGAAGGGCCCAGTCTTTAGAAATAAAAAAGGCTAAACCCAACACCAATCATTATTACTCCAAAAATCCTGTTTACTCTCAAGGCCATTTTGTCACTACTTATTAGTTGCCTTAATTTTTTTCCTAGAATACCAATAAATAGTAAGCCAAACAATAGTGAAATAGCAACAGTGGCTACAATTTTGAGTCCATAAGATAAACTCACCTGATTGAGATCAATTAGAGATGGAAGGACAGATAAATAAAAAATCATCACCTTTGGATTAGTTCCAGCTAAGAGGAAGCCCATCAGAAGTTCTTTCAAATGAGATTGAGCTGAAATGTCATTGTCCATACTGAATTTTCCAGCCCTCCACTGAGAGTAACCCAAATAAAATAAATAGCATGCACCGAAATATTGGACCGCATTTGTAACAGGTGTAATCAAATCAGCAAGAGCATTTAAAGAAAAAATAACAATGGTTAAATAAGACAAATCACCCAGCGTCATTCCAATTGAAAAGAATATTGCCGAGGCTAGACCTCTCGAAGTAGAAATAGAGAGAAGTGCTAAAGTCCCAGGACCAGGGGTCACTGCAAAAATGAAAAGAGTAAAGCCAAGGACTAAAAAAATATTTATTTCCATAATTTATTGCTACCCATAATTATCGAAAAGGAATTAGATTTTTAATCTTCAGATCGTTAAGAACAGCGAGAGCCGAAACGGCCATTAGAATTCCAATAGCATTTTTTATAGTAATCATTTCTTCAAAGAAAATTGCGCCCAATGCGATTGCAAAGAATGGAGTTAATATACTAAAAGCAGAACTCTTTTTGGAGCCAATAATTCTAATGCCCATATAGTAGAGTGCTGTTATTGCAGTTCCAGCAATAAATGACACGAAAAAAATATTAACCCAAAATATATAATCCATGGCTCCTAAAGTGAACAGATGATTGCTATCATAAGATAAGTTCCAATCGATTAAGAAGCCTATAAGACAAACATAAAAGTTAATAGTCAAGACATGAATATTTCTCATATAAGACGCAGCTACCGTGAATAAGGCATAGGTTAGACCAGCTAATACAAAATAGATATTGCCCCCACTTATGAGTTTTTCGAGATTCATTTGTTCTATATCAAGCATTAAAGCGACACCTATTGCTCCAATTGTCAATGCAAGCCAATCTTTTAAAACAGGTTTAGATTTTTTAGAAAAAATCATCATAACATAGACAAAAATTGGAATCAAAACGGTTACTAGAGCCGCGCCTAAACCAACTGCGCCTCTCTGCATCCCCATAAAGTAGGTTCTATAGTTTCCGATCAGAAAAAAAGCCAAAAGAATGCAAATGACAAAGTTTTTTAAACTAATTTTTATAGGAATTTTCATCCATACAAGCAGAGGAAAGGTCGATAAGGCTGATAGAAAAAAACGATACACAACGACTTCATCTTCGCTGATATAAAAAGATAAGTATTTTACAGAGACGCCTGATAAGGCCCATACCAATGGAACAAGAAGCATCACTAGTGTCATTGTTTTTTCAGATTGGAACATCTACATCCTTTTATATTCAATACAGTGCGACAAAAACACCAACAAGAATCATAGTCACGCCAGTCACTTGATTTATCTTCCTGATGCTATCGGGATTTTCAATATAACGTCTAAGTCTAACACCTAAAATATTTGCCAAACTTAAAACAAAAAAAACAGTCAATCCAATTGATACTATCACCTGAACTTCTGTATTTAAAGTCAGATTATTTAAGTCTATAAAGATTGGAAGGAAGGACAGGTAGAAGATAATTGTTTTTGGGTTGGTTACTCCAACAACAAACCCAGCTATTAAAAGCTTTATGACTGAGCTCTTTTTACTTGAAGGTTCAAAACTAATCCCTTTTGAACGGAATTGTTGATAGCCAATAAAGATTAAATATGATGCTCCAAGAATTTTCACATAGAGCATACTCTCATTAATCACCTCAGCTAAGGCATTGAGAGCTAGCATTGCAAGAGCTACATAAATAATATCACCAACTGTGTGGCCTATGGAAACCCAAATTGCAGGGATTGGGCCAAATCGAGTAGAAATCGCCAACACTGCAAATAAACCAGGGCCGGGTGAAATTGCATAAACGAAAGTAGCAATCATCAGAGAAAGTAGGGTAAGCAAATCCATTGCAAGATTATAAACATTGCATCTGCTATAATTATCATTAAATTTCCTTTCACAATAAGTGCATTAAATGAACTTAAACTATTTAGACTTTGAACAGCCAATCGCAGAGCTGGAAGACAAAATTGATGCCCTTGAAAGCATTAAGGATGATGTCGATATTTCCAAAGAGATGGATTCACTTAAATCAAAAAGTGAACTCTTAACAAAGAAAATTTTTTCGTCACTTACTGATTGGCAAATCTCTCAATTAGCTAGGCACCCTCAAAGACTTTATACCTTGGACTACATTGATAATATTTTTGATGAGTTTACAGAGCTATGTGGAGATCGAGCCTATGCAAATGACCATTCTTTGATAGGCGGTATTGCAAAAATAGATGACCTAACATTTATGTTTCTTGGTCAACAAAAAGGCCGATCTACAAAAGAAAAAATTTACCATAATTTTGGAATGACTAGGCCTGAGGGCTACCGAAAGGCACTTAGACTTATGAAGATGGCTGAGAAATTTGGCTTGCCTGTCATTACTTTTATAGATACTCCAGGCGCTTATCCTGGTATTGGCGCAGAGGAGCGCGGACAGAGTGAAGCAATCGCAAAAAACTTATTCGAAATGTCAACTTTAAAAACGCCAATTCTATCGGTTGTGATTGGTGAAGGTGGCTCGGGCGGTGCGCTTGCTATTGGACTTTGTGACACGATGATGATGTTTGAGTATAGCATTTACTCAGTCATCTCTCCTGAAGGCTGCGCATCTATACTATATAAAGATGCATCTAAAGCTCCCATTGCTGCAGAGTCTCTTAAGCTTACTAGTAAGCATTTGAAAAAAAATAAGTTAATTGAAAAGGTGATCCCTGAACCATTGGGCGGAATTCATAGAGACCCTGAAAAAGCCTCTAAATTTCTAAAAAAAGCACTCATCAAAGAGCTTAAAAATCTAGCTGATTTACCTATTGAAAAACTTTTAGAAGATAGGCACGAAAAATTACTTAGCTTTGGAAGATTTAGCGAATAAAGATCCTTTCCTTATAGACAAAAATATTGTCATTGCCTTAAGTGGAGGGATCGACTCAGTGGTCCTGCTCCATTTCTTAAACTCTCATTACCCTGGCAATATAAGAGCAGTCCATATCAATCATAACCTTTCGAAGCACAGCAAAGACTGGTCTTTATTCTGTAAAGAACAATGCCACAAACAAGGGGTTGAGTTTAAAAGCATAGACATTAATATTAAAACTTCGTCTAACATCGAAGAAAATGCTCGTAAAAAACGCTATAATTCACTAAAATCAGAATTATCTAAAAATGAAGTTCTGTGTACTGCGCATCATCAGGAGGATCAATCTGAGACTTTTTTACTTCAACTATTTAGAGGAAGTGGGGTAGCGGGCTTGGCATCCATGCCAAAAATAAAGAGCTTTGCTGACGCATTCTTATACCGTCCCTTCTTAAACATTTCTAAGCAATTAATTGTTGACTATGCAACAAAATATAATCTCGACTGGGTAGAAGATGATAGCAATATTAATTTAAATTTCAAAAGAAATCTCCTAAGATTAGAGTTTATTCCAAAACTTGATTCCAGTTTTAAAGGAGTAATAAAAAATATTTCTAGAAGCGCTTATCACCAGTCTGAGGCATTAAAACTAATAAACGATCTTGCTGAAATTGATATCGAAAAGTTCAATCTTGTCATTAATCATAAAATTCAAGTGCTGCCTTTAACTGAGCTCCCAGAAAGAAGAGTTGCTAATATATTAAGATATTACATTGCACAAAGGGGCTTCTTGATGCCATCCAATAAAGTGCTAACTGAACTCATTTCTGTTTTAAGGGCGAAGGATGATGCCAAAGTGATTTTAAAATGGCATCTTTATGAAGTCAGAAGATATGACAATGAGTTATATTTTTTTGATGGTGAGCCTGATAGATCCAATGAAGATTGCCCTCTCTTTAATAAACTAAAGGATCAAGCTAATTTTACAATTCGATTTCGTCAGGACGGTCAAAGAGTCAGACTCAAGGATAAAAAGCACTCAAGCTCTCTAAAAAAAGTACTTCAGAGTGCAAACATTCCGCCTTGGGAAAGAGACAAATTGAGGATGTATTACATCAATGAAACTCTTGTTGGCATGGAGTCAATAGGCGAAATGTCTGAGGCTTAAATTATAATTTTTAGCTAGTAAAATCACCACTTAAAACTTTCTGTGATTCTGTGTCTAGGGTCATTTCATAATCATAGTTTGGATGCGTAGACCCTACCTTTATAGTTGACCCTGCAATGAAATCATCAATCATCTCCTGGGTAAACTCGAATCTCATAAAGTGGACCGCTGAAGTTTTAACGTCGGTCTCTCTCTCCAAATCTTCATTACAAATCGGGAAGGCTTTTTCATGGTTGCCTACTTGGAAATAAATACTTTTTTCAACGCCAATGAGCTCTGTTAGAGCAACAATGCGCTCTGCAACATCTGAATACTCAATCATCATTGTTGCTTTTAGATTGGCGCCATTGGGTACAAGTGCATTGTATACATCCAGCTCATCTTGAATCTCACTTGATTCAAAAATTTTCTCGATTCGAAGCATTTCTTGAACTTGGTATTGAACAGTTTGCTTGTTTTCAAATATCATCCTAATATGCTCACCCAAGTGAACTTCTCTAAGCTTTTTAACCTGGATTGTTTCCTGGCGAATCGATGAACGCTTTTCTGCATACTCTTCAAGAGTTAATAGGTCTTGTCTTTCTAACATAATTATTTCCTCAAATTGTGTTTATAAATCATAAGCCAACTTCACTAGGCTAATCGGATGAATAGATTCTATATCTTGTGTAGCAATATGTGCAACATGGTTACCTGCCATAACGCAATCACTAACAACAAGGTCGGTAGTGTCGGTAATTTTTTTGGCAACTGGCATTCCAATTTTGACTGAGTAAGTATGTGTCTCTTTTCTCACACCATAGGTACCATCATGTCCTGAACATCTTTCTGCAATATTGACGTCTAAATCAGGAATTAAACCTAGGATTTTTTTTGTATGCGCTCCAATATTTTGAACTCTTTGATGGCATGCCATGGGATAAAGAATCTCTTTATCAATGGCCTTAAATTTGTCATCAAAATGATTGTTTTCTATTAGCAATGAAAGGTACTCAAAGGGGTCATAGAATGCATCAGAAATAGCTTTTATATCTTCATTTTCATTCAATATCATTGGTAGTTCATTCTTAAACATTAAGACGCAAGAGGGTATAGGCGCAATAAGCTTGTAGCCATCTTTGACTAGCTCCATTAATGGCTCAATATTTTCATTGGCATACTTCTCGACTGAGTCAAGATCTCCAAGCTCCATTTTGGGCATTCCGCAACACTGAGTTTTTTTGATTAGCTTCACCTCAACATTGTTATGTCTTAATACATCGACTAGGTCAATGACTGTTTTTGGATCATTGTATTCTCCATAACAGGTTCCAAAAATTGCTACCTTGAATTGACTATCAGAGCTCTCTTCAACAAAGACCTTAGATAAACTCTTAGAGTGGTAAGTTGGCACAACCGCATTCTCATGAACGCCGAGTACCTTTTGAGTAACCTTTCTGAGAGTTTTATTTTTATTTGACCAGTTAACCACAGGCGATATAACTGGCTTCGATGCAATAGCACCAACCTTTTGAGGCGATGTTAAGATTTTATGTGATAACTTAGTTTCGCCCTTTTTAAATTGAATGGCTTTCGCTCTAAGCATAAGATGCGGAAAATCAACATTAAAGTCGTGTGGCGGCACATATGGACATTTAGCTATATAGCACAAATCGCACAAATAACATTGATCCACAACTTTTTTATAATCAGCCTTATCGACACCATCTACCTCAAAAGTTTTAGACTCATCGATCAAGTCAAATAGTGTAGGAAAAGACTTACATAAACTTACACATCGTCTGCAGCCGTGACAGATATCAAATACCCTCTCAAGCTCATTGTTGAGAGAATCTTCATCATAAAAATCTTTATCTTTCCAATTTAGAGGGTGACGTGTTGGAGCCTCTAAATTGCCTTCTTTGAATTTAGACATATTTATTAGGTTTTAAGGGTTATTACTACCACAGACTAGATCTGTGGTAGTAGTGACTTTAGATACTATCTAAAGCTTTTTGATAACGGTTAGCATGAGAACGCTCAGCTTTCGCTAAGGTTTCAAACCAATCAGCAATTTCATCAAATCCCTCTTCTCTGGCTGTTTTAGCCATTCCTGGATACATGTCAGTGTACTCATGAGTTTCTCCATGAACTGCACTAGCAAGCATATCTTTGACTTCTTTAGCTGGCATATCAGTACCTGGATCACCAACTCCACCCTCAATTAAGTGCTCCATGTGTCCGTGCGCATGACCCGTTTCACCTTCAGCAGTTGATCTGAAAAGAGCAGCCATATCTGGCTCTCCTAAAACGTCACATTGATTTGCAAAATATAAATAGCGTCTATTTGCTTGAGATTCTCCAGCAAATGCATCCTTTAAAGATTGTTCTGTTTTACTTCCACTTAAATTCATTTTTTAGCTCCGATAGTTTAAATGAGCCACAATCATACCATTCATTTATATAAAATTAAATTGAATAATACTGTATATAATATTCGGTAAAAACGAATATAAAAATGACACCCTCAATTAAAAATTTACAGTATCTAGTTGCATTGAAAAAAACGAATCACTTTTCAAATGCTGCCAAGGAATGTTTTGTCAGTGCCTCAACCTTTAGCGCTGGGATTTCAAAACTTGAAAATGACCTTCAGGTCAAGTTAGTTGAGCGAGACAACAAGAATGTTCGCTTTACATCGGCCGGAAATCGTATCACTAAACAAGCAATGTCAGTTTTGGCAGAAATGAACGTTTTGGTAAGCACTTCAAATTTAGATTTTTTTGAATCTGAAATCACGATCGGAGTTATTCCAACAATATCGACTTATATTCTTCCAAATTTTCTATCCAATTTAACCCATTCTCACCCAAAACTTAAAGTTTCATTTAAGGAAGACACAAGTGAGAACTTAGTAAAACATCTCGATCAAGCTAAAATCGATTTTGCAATCTTTGCGTTTCCCTATGAGCTGCCTGATTTTATTGAAAGTTTTCAAGTTTTTGCTGATCCTATTTATTTTATTCAACACAAAAATCGAAAGTCGAAAGTAATCGATAACGGCTCCTTATTGATGCTGGAACAAGGCCATTGCCTTCGTTCACACATTTTACAAAATAACGAGATTTCAACTAAACACATATCAAACTTCTCGTGTACCAGCATTTCTACACTTGTTGCTATGGTAGATACTAATATTGGGGTGAGCTTCCTGCCAAGGATGGCAATTGACTTTGGAATACTGAGTCACTATCCAAATATCAATATAGACCTAGAATCAACGAAAGCAAAAAGAGATATTGGCGTTATTTATAGAAAAAACAATCCACAAGAAGAAAACATCAAAAAACTGGCTGCGCTCTTGAACACAGACTAGTTTGGCACTAGTTGTAAGGGTTGCTAATACCAAGATTACCTAAAAAATTAATCTCTATTGACTCCATCTTATTAGCTGAAGAGACATCTTCATGATCATGTCCAATCAAGTGAAGGATGCCATGAATCGCCATATGAGTTAAGTGGTCTGTAAATTTTTTGTCGCCGATTAGCGCCTCTTCTCTAACAACATCAACACAAATAACAACATCACCAAGGATTGACTCTTCGACTTCCTCTGGAATGTCGCTCTGGAAAGAGAGCACATTGGTGACCTGATTCTTATCTCTATACTCTTTATTAAGGACTTGAATCTCAACAGGAGAAACAAGACGAATTAATAACTCAGATTCCTCTAAAGCATTTTCATTTAAAAAATCCTGACAAACCTGACTAAGGTTCTCTTCGTCAACATTTGAATCGTTAATGATATTTTGAATAACTACCATGGCAAGTTAATATTGCTAAAATACTTATTTTATCCCTAAAACTTTTTTAATTGATGCAAATCACAGAAGTTGCAATTCCGGTCCCATTACACAATACGTTTGATTACCTGTGTAAAGATAAAGTCGGCATTGGCTCAAGAGTAAAAGTTCCCTTTGGAAATAAAAAAGTGACAGGCATTGTCCTCTCTCACAAAGACAAGAGCAGCTTTACAAAGCTTAGAGAAGTTGAAGAAGTGATAGATCACGAAGTACTCTTATCGAAAGAGATTCTTACATTTTTATCTTGGTCTGCTAACTATTACCACCACCCAATTGGAGAAGTGCTTTCCAATGCGATTCCAAAAAATCTAAGAAATGGTAAGCCAGCTGTCATTAAAAAGCCGGGTGAAGTGCATGACAAAGTCTTATCAAGCGGCTTTGAACTGACTAATGAGCAGACCTTTGCTATCTCTGAGGTGATCAAGAATTCCTCAGAGTTTAATGGCTTTTTGCTTCATGGCGTCACTGGCAGTGGCAAGACAGAGGTCTACCTCAGTATCACTGAGCAGCTTTTAAAAAAAGGAAAACAAGTTCTTGTTTTAGTGCCAGAGATTGGATTAACCCCTCAAATGATTTCCCGTTTTGAACAGAGAATAGAAGGTCGAGTTGTTGCAGTTCATTCTCAGCTCAATGACACTCAAAAACAAGACGCCTATCTGATGGCAAAGGATGGCGATGCAAAAGTGATTCTTGGAACTCGATCTGCTATTTTTACACCCATCCCTAATCTTGGACTAGTTATTGTGGATGAGGAACACGACAACTCCTTTAAGCAGCAATCTAACTTTCGCTACTCCGCAAGAGATCTAAGTTTTATGAGAGCTAAATTTGCCAATGTTCCACTTATACTTGGAACTGCAACACCCTCATTAGAAACCTTGAAAAATGTTATCGAAAAAAAACTTATTCGTCTTACTCTGACCTCTCGCCCCGGCGAGGCAATCATGCCAAGTGTTGATCTGATTGATATGAGAAGTCAGCCCTCAGAGCCATTATCAAAGCCGCTCATCGCAAGAATCAAGCATCACCTTTCAGAAGGCAAACAGGTCATGCTATTTATCAACCGAAGAGGTTATGCGCCTATATATTACTGCACAGAGTGCGATTGGCAGTCAGAATGTACCAGTTGTGATTCTAAGCTGGTATACCACCGAAGCATTAATCGACTTAAGTGCCATCACTGTGGACTAGAAAAACCACCCGAATCCTCTTGTCCATATTGCAGTAGCCATGAGCTCAAAATTCTTGGTTATGGAACAGAGAGGCTAGAAGAAAATCTAGAATCATTCTTTCCAAATGCAGAGGTCATTAGAATTGACAGAGACACCACGCGAAAGAAAAAAGCTTTTGCAACTCACTTAAAAAAAATCAACTCAGGAGAGCCCTGCATCATTGTAGGAACTCAAATGCTCGCCAAGGGTCATGACTTTTCTAATCTAGCATTTGTTGGTATTTTAGATGTCGATGTTGGGCTGATGTCAACTGACTTTCGGGCAACAGAACATTTAGCTCAACTGCTTGTTCAAGTCTCAGGAAGATGTGGCAGAGGAAAATATAAGGGAGAGGTCAATATCCAGACGCGTTATCCGAACCATCCTATATTCAACTATGTGAAAGATTCGCGTTACATTGAGTATGCTAAAACCCTCTTATCAGAACGCAAAGATACGAAACTGCCTCCTTTTGCCCATCAAGCGTTGATTTGTGCAAATGCTAAAAATAAAAATTTAGCTGAGAATTTTTTGACCGAAGTCGCCCAATTAACGAATAGCATTGAGATTGATTCAGTCGAAATTTGGGGTCCAGTTCCTGGAGTAATTGAGCGTAAATCAGACTACTACTACTTTAATCTTTACTTGCAATCAGAAGACAGGGGACAACTTAGAAGACTAATTCAAACCTTTTACCAGCATGTTGAAACCATTAAGGTGAGCTCATCAGTTCGATGGTTTGTTGATATTGACCCTATCGAATAGAAAATTTATTTGATTGAGTCGTCAACAATCTCGGCCATAGCCTGAGTAATGACTAACAACTCGTTATCGGATATTACAAAGGGTGGCATGGTGTATAGTAACCTGCCATAAGGCCTCAGCCAAACACCAGACTCAATCAACTTTTCCTGAGTTTTTTTCATGTCCAATTCTTCATTGAACTCTACCACCCCAATTGCACCAAGAACCCTGACATCAAATATAGATTGATGACTCTGAAGAGGCATCAATTGATCTCTCAAAATAGTTTCAATTTCACTTACTCTTTTTTTCCAGTTACTTTCTACAAGAAGATCAATACTTGCAATCGCTGCAGAACAGGCCAGAGGGTTAGCCATAAAGGTTGGTCCATGCATCAGTACGCCCACTGTTTCAGAAACCTTTTGATTGGTGATGGCGGCGGCCATTGTCATATATCCACCAGTCAAAGCTTTTCCAATACACATAATGTCAGGCTCAATATTGGCATGATTGCAGCCAAATAGTTCACCCGTTCGCCCAAAACCAGTGGCTATCTCATCCACAATCATAAGAACGTTGTACTTGTCACATAACGCTCTAGCGCCTTTTAGATAATCCATCTCATAGATGTTCATTCCTCCAGCGCCCTGAACAATTGGCTCAAGAATCATGGCTGCGATTTTTTTATGGCTCTTACTTAGCCTCGACTCCAAATCAGAAAGTGCTTCATCAGTGTTATCATGTTTAGGTTGATTAACGAAGTAATGCTTTGGCAAAACCTCACTAAAAAGGTGATGCATTCCCTTATTTGGATCACAAACACTCATAGCACCGAAAGTATCACCATGGTAACCACCCCTTGGCGTTACAAAATATGACTTTTCTTTTTGCCCCTTATTTTGCCAGTACTGGATGGCCATTTTTAAAGACACCTCAACTGAGACAGAGCCCGAATCAGCAAAAAACACCTTATCTAAGCCTTTGGGCGTCAAATTGATGAGTTTTTCACATAAATCAATGGCTGGTTGATGAGTCAGACCCCCAAACATTACGTGCGACACTTTATCAATCTGAGACTTGACAGCATCATTAATATAGGAATTATTATAGCCATGTATCATGCACCACCAAGAACTCATACCGTCAATGATGCGTGCTCCATTTTTGAAGTTAAGGTACACTCCTTCGGCGCTTTCTACGTGGTATGTTGGCACCTTGTTTGGGATATTGGCATAAGGATGCCAGATATGATTTTCGTCAATATTCACTATAGGTAGTCTCGCAATTGCGCCATAGAATCAATCACGAGATCAGGGTTTTCATCAGCAATATTATTTCCATGGTTATAGCCGTAAGACATACAAATGATCTGAAAGCTTGCTGCCCTAGCCGCCTTGACGTCACTCACCGAATCCCCAAGCATAAGGCACTCATTGGGCTTAATATTAAAAAAGTTAGCGCCATGAATCAGAGGGAGTGGGTCTGGCTTTTTCTTTTCTAAAGTATCGCCAGAAATAACGATCCCAAAATAATCAATAATTCCTAAAGATTGAAGTAATGGAAGCGTAAACTGCTCCGCTTTATTTGTAACGCAGCCTAAAAGGTAATCTTTAGATTTTAAATAATCTAAGCCCTCCATTACGCCCTCGTAGAGAGTAGACCTGACCGATGAATTTTGGGCATACAAATCTAAAAAAATGGGATACGCTTTGTCAAAAGCCTCTTTACTTGGAGAGCCATCCAATTCACCAGTCAAAGCTCTTTCAACTAGCCTAGGGACTCCGTTTCCAACCCAATGCCTTACTGTCTCTTCTCCTCTGACTGGCATATCCAGACTGAGCATCATTTGATCAACGCAATACGCTAAATCAGGAACGCTATCGACCAAAGTTCCATCAACATCGATCATTACTAGTTTTGGCTGAAATATTGTCATTAATGTTCTTTATTTATTGCAAGTTTGGTAGAATTGAATTAAGCATTCAATACAAAGATATTTTATATGGAAAACAAAACAGTCATTGGATTTATTGGCGCTGGCAATATGGCATATGCTCTTATTAAAGGGCTTTTGAGTGATGGATTTGAAGCCAAAAATATTAATGTTAGTGATGCAAACCTTGAGCTTCTTGAAAAACGTAGCTCTGAACTGGGTGTGACTACTTACTCTGATAATGTCTCACTTCTCACCAATAGTGATATTGTCGTTTTTGCTGTTAAGCCTCAAGTACTCTCAGTTGTTTGTCATGAGCTCAAAAATAAGGCTTCATCAGATCAGCTCTTTGTCTCCATTGTAGCTGGTATTAAAAGTAAAGATATTAATCGTTGGCTTGGCGGTGACTTTGCACTCGTAAGGACAATGCCTAATACGCCCGCTCTTTTTCAATCTGGAGTGACAGGTCTTTTTGCAAATGAACTCGTTAATGACACTCAAAAAGAGTCAGTAAACTTGTTGCTATCGGCTGTAGGTGAGTGTTTTTGGGTCAATGAGGAAAACCTTTTGGATGCAATTACAGCGATATCAGGTAGTGGGCCCGCTTATTTTTTCTTAATGATGCAGTCCATGAAACAGGCTGCTATGGCCTTGGGGCTGGATGAAGAAACAGCTGACGCTTTGAGTATCAAGACCAGTCTTGGTGCAAGCATAATGGCCACGAACTCTGGCAAAGACTCTCGCACGCTTCGTGCAGAAGTCACATCGCCAAATGGAACCACGCAGTCAGCGATTGAAACCTTTCAAGATCAGAACTTTGAGGGAATCGTTGCAGCTGCAACCAGAGCTGCCTATGACCGGGCTAGAGAGCTGAGTCAAGAATTAGGCAACATTGACTAGGGTTTCCTTTATTACCTATTAACTTCCCCATAGCAATTGCATATTAGCAATTGCTGCTAGAGAAGCAGTTTCTGTTCTTAAAACCCTCTTTCCAATAAGGATTGACTGATATCCAGCGACCTCAGAATCACTAACTTCTTTTTCAGTCAGGCCCCCTTCAGGACCAATAAGTATTGTTGCTTTTGACGTTTCCTTAAGCTGACTCAGGCTAATTTTTGCACGATGATGCAAAACAAAGCCATTATGATTCGTCTCCTCTAATAACTCTTCGAGTGAGAGTGGGTCAGACAGACTGACAATGACTGAACGGCCTGATTGTTCACAGGCATGGTTAGCAATTTTTTGCCAGTGATCAATTTTTTTTTGAACTTTTTCATCGCTCAGCCTGACAACACACCGCTCTAATTTCATTGGGATTATTCTAGTCACTCCCAACTCAACCGCTTTTTGAATCAAAAAATCCATTTTTTCGCCCTTTGCAATTCCTTGGGCGAGTGTTAAATCTAATTTTGATTCTGTATTATTTCGTGCCTTAGAAATGACTTTAAGACTGGTTGTTTTTTTCGCGTCTTGAACTAACGCTGTGTAATCAAAACCATCACCATTAAACACGGTAATATTTTTGCCAACTGGAAAACGTAAAACCTTATTTAAATGGTGACTATTGTCACTATCTAATTCAGCAGTTTTACCTTCGGTAAAAGGTGTATTTTGATAAAGTCGTATCGTTTTCATGGTATCTTTCTTGCGTTATATATCTAAGAATTAATACACCAAACAAAATGATACATCAAAAAAGAAGAGAGGAGTTGTTAAGCATGCTGGGTCGAGACGCAGTAGTCATTGTGTCGACCAATAGTGAACAAAAAAGAAACAGTGATGTGACTTATCCATTTCGCCCCGATAGTAATTTTTGGTATCTTACTGGTTTTACAGAGCCCGATGCAATAGCGGTATTTAGTAAAGAAAGCTATGTGATGTTTTTGAGACCGAAGGATGAAACTAAAGAGATCTGGAATGGAATCAGACTTGGTGTTGCACTTGCTCCTGAAACTTTATTAGTGGATCAAGCTTATGATATTGATACTTTCTTTGATAATATTGACTCTTTCACTCAGAAAAGATCTGTCATATATTTTGATGCCCCAGGAAGTGGTGGTTGGAAAGACAATTCAAGCACAAATATTCATAATCAACGCATTCATTCTCTTTTTGAAAGCAGTTTAAAGCCCTTAAATCCTTGTATTTCAGAAATGCGATTAATAAAAGATAAGGAAGAAGTAAAAAATATGCAGGATGCTGCTGATTTAGCATCTGAAGCTCATATGAGTGCCATGAGAGTGGCCTCACCTGGACTATATGAACATAATGTTGCTTCTGTGTTTGATTCACAATTTACAAACGGCAACTCTGAGCACTCCTATCCTCCAATCGTTGCAAGTGGAGAGAATGCATGCATTTTGCATTACAATGAGAACAACCAAGAACTTCAAGATGGGGATCTACTGCTTATTGATGCAGGTTGTGAAATCAATGGTTATGCTTCAGATATTACAAGGACTTTTCCAATTAATGGAAAGTTTAGTGAGGCCCAAAAAGAGATATATGGCATTGTTTTAAGTGCACAAAAATCTGCTATTGATTCTATTAAACCTGGAGTAAGCTGCAACAAGCCGCATGAGACTGCTTGTCAAATCATAACAGATGGCCTTATAAAGCTAGGCATTATGAAATCCCCTGAAGATTTGACCAAGTTTTATATGCATGGAACGGGGCATTGGCTTGGGCTCGATGTCCATGATGTGGGTGTTAAACTAATCAATGATGAGTTCCGTGAGTTTAAAAGTGGTATGGTAACAACTGTTGAGCCTGGAATTTATATTCGCAGGGATGATAAAATTGAATCTAAGTACTGGGGCATTGGAGTCAGAATAGAAGATGATGTCCTAGTGACTGAAGCAGGAAATCATGTCCTCTCCAAAAAAGCAGTTAAAGATATTGATGAAATTGAATATTTAATGAGCCAGCGATAATTATGAATATTAGCGAAGCTATCAAGGCAGTTATTTCTAAACAAAATTTAAATGAAGGTGAAATGCATGATGTCATGAATAGCATCATGACTGGCCAAACGACCGATGCACAGATTGGTGCGTTTCTAGTTGGGCTGTCAATGAAGGGTGAGACAATTGAGGAAATTACTGCCAGTGCTAAAGTAATGCGTGCTCTTGCTACATCAGTAGAATTAAGTAGTAATGATTACCTAGTTGATACCTGTGGAACTGGAGGAGATGGCCTTGGTCTATTCAACATCTCAACAGCTTCAGCCTTTGTAGTCGCAGCGGCCGGTGGAAAAGTTGCAAAACATGGTAATCGCTCGATATCTTCAAAATCTGGAAGTGCAGATGTATTGGAAGCGGCTGGTATTAACCTCAATATAAGTCCAGAATTAATCAGTCACTGTATCGAGGAAATTGGTTTAGGGTTTATGTTTGCACCGGCTCATCATAGTGCTATGAAACATGCAATTGGTCCTCGCAAAGAGCTGGCAGTCAGAACGATATTTAATGTGTTGGGCCCTTTGACTAATCCAGCCAAAGCGCCAAATCAAATTATGGGAGTTTATAATAAAAGCTTGGTTGAGCCAATTGCCAATGTTTTAAAAGGTCTCAATTCACGACACGTAATGGTCGTGCATTCCGAAGATGGTCTTGATGAGTTCTCCATTGCTAACACGACTTATGTTGCAGAATTAAAAGATAATAATATTTCGACTTATACTGTTCACCCTTGTGATTTTGGGCTTGAGGAAGGAAACCTAAATTCAATTAAAGCTGAAAATGCTGAGCAATCTCTCGCTTTAATCAATGAAGCGTTTTCTGGGAGGAAGGGTGTCGCTAGAGATATCATTGCATTAAATGCAGGCGCTGCGATTTATGTGAGTGGCCTTGTGAATTCATTCGATGAAGGCGTCACAAAAGCTAACCAAATTTTGTCAGATGGATCTGCGCAAGATAAGCTTGATGCTTACACTCTTGCAAGTAATAGTTAATAATGAATAAAAAAACAAATCTAATCTGGATCGATCTTGAAATGACAGGGTTAATTCCTGAAAGTGATGTGATCATTGAAATTGCAACAGTTGTAACGGATGCTAATCTTAATGTTATTGATGAAGGCCCATCTTTAGCTATCAATCAAAAGACTGAATTATTAGATGGCATGGATGAATGGAACACCAATCAACACAACCGCTCTGGATTAGTTCAAAGGGTTAAGGATAGTTCAATATCAGTCGCCGAAGCGGAATCCCAAACCCTTGATTTTCTCTCTCAATATGTTGATTCGGGTGCTTCTCCCATGTGTGGTAATTCAATTTGTCAAGACAGAAGATTTTTGTATAACTATATGCCTGACCTTGAAAAGTTTTTTCATTATCGGCATATTGATGTCTCAACACTAAAAGAACTAGCTGTACGCTGGAAACCAGACATCATTTCTAGCTCATTCAAAAAATCTAGGCACTTAGCTTTGTCAGATATCTATGACTCCATCGATGAATTGAAATACTACAGAGAGCACTTTATCAAACCTTAAATTGACTTACCTATCACCCGCAAAAATCAATTTGTTCCTACACATCAACTCAAAAAGAGATGATGGTTATCACAATCTACAGACCATTTTTCAACTCTTGGGTTTTTATGATGAGATAAATTTTAGTGTAAGAGAGGATGGAAAAATTAACCGTACCCTTGGTAACGAAGATATTCCTCTGGCCAATGACTTAATGATCAAGAGTGCTAAAAAGTTACAAAAATTGAGTGGGGTCAATTTGGGTGTTGATATTCGAATAAAAAAGAAGATTCCTTCGGGCGGAGGGCTCGGAGGGGGGAGTTCAAATGCAGCGACCGCACTCATGGCATTGAATCATCTTTGGGGTCTTGAGTTAACAAAACAAAAGCTCATAGATATAGGTAAGGGTATTGGAGCAGATGTTCCAGTATTTATAGAAGGTCAAAGCTCTTGGGCAGAGGGAATTGGTGAAATTCTCTACCCTCTGAATTTACCAAAATACTTCTATTTAGTTGTTTCAATCAATAAACACGTCTCCACTCAAGAAATATTCAGCCATAAAGCATTGACAATGACACCAGTACAAAGGAAAATGTCTGATTTTTCATTAGTCTCAAATCCACATAATGACTGTCTGGATGCTGCAATTGACTTGGAAGGTGGCATTAAAGATGCTCTAAGGCATCTAGATTCCACTCAAAATCATATTGATATTGCTAGGATGACAGGAAGCGGTTCATGTGTTTTTGTTGCTTTTGAAAATGAAAGTGATGCATTGATAGCAAAAGAAGAATTGCCATCAAAGTGGGTTGGTTTTGTCGCGAAAGCGATTGATAAATCACCACTATACAATTGGGATGTCGCCAAGCGGTAAGGCAACGGGTTTTGATCCCGTCATTCGCAGGTTCGAATCCTGCCATCCCAGCCAAATTTTTTGTTACCCATCAATAGTTCATCTTCATCAACTCAACACATCAGATTCATTTGAAGTGAGTACAATTTAATTTTTTTTACTAAAAAGGATAGCTAAAGATGAGCATACATCAATTTAATTTTAAGAATATCGTCGGAAAAGAGGTTTCATTTAAAAGCTTTGAGGGAAAAGTTGTTTTAATTGTAAATACTGCAAGTAATTGTGGTTTAACTTATCACTACAAGGGCTTAGAAGACCTATATCAAGAATATAAGGACGCCGGTCTTGAAATTATTGGATTCCCTTGTAATCAATTTGGAAAACAAGAACCAGGGACTTCTGAGGAAATACAAAGTTTTTGTGACCTTAATTATGGAGTTACTTTCCCCTTATCCGAAAAAATCGAGGTAAATGGCTCCAATGCGCACCCAGTATA
Source organism: Candidatus Pseudothioglobus singularis PS1 (assembly GCF_001281385.1). Taxonomy (NCBI): domain Bacteria; kingdom Pseudomonadati; phylum Pseudomonadota; class Gammaproteobacteria; family Pseudothioglobaceae (SeqCode); genus Pseudothioglobus (SeqCode); species Pseudothioglobus singularis (SeqCode). The sequence continues at coordinate 159,694 of NZ_CP006911.1, read as the reverse complement.
TAAATATTTAAAATCTGAACTAAAAGGCAAACTTAATGACAGCATTAAGTGGAATTTCACTAAATTTCTCATTGATCGTGATGGTACGCCTTATAAGCGCTTCAGCGCAACAGTGGAACCTGAAGATATCAAGCCCTATATTAGTGAACTCCTATAAAACTTTTGTTTTCTAGAAAAACTATTATCTTTAGTCATATGATTTCTTTGTATAATTACCACCTTAAACAATAAGAATCTATTAGATGTCTTTAGAAAGAATTAAAATCTTCAGTGGTAATGCAAACCCTGATCTTTCGTCCGAAATTATTGCAAATCTAAACATAAATCAAAGCAAGGCTTTTGTAGGTCAATTTAGTGATGGTGAGTCTCAGGTAGAAATTCTTGACAATGTCCGTGGCTGTGACGTTTTTGTGATTCAGCCTACTTGTGGACCTTCATCGGCAGAAACTTTAATGGAACTATTGATAATGGTTGATGCCCTCAAACGCTCTTCAGCAGGAAGAATTACAGCCGTTGTTCCCTACCTTGGATATTCTAGACAAGACAGACGTTCGCGCCTCACCAGAGTCCCAATTACCGCAAAACTTGTAGCACAGATGATAGAAACATCGGGTGTTGATCGCATACTAACAATGGACCTCCATGCAGACCAGATCCAGGGCTTTTTTAACATACCCATAGACAATATTTATGCGCAGCCCGTCCTTGTCCAGGATATATTAGATCAAAACTATGAGGATGTGGTCGTGGTGTCGCCTGATGTAGGTGGAGTAGCAAGAGCAAGAGCTGCAGCTAAGAGAATTAATGATGCTGATCTTGCCATTATTGATAAAAGACGCCCAGAGCCAAACTTGGTCAAAGTAATGAACGTTATTGGTGATGTCTCTGGAAGGACCTGCATCATGATCGATGATATGGTTGATACTGCAGGTACGCTCTGCCAAGCTGCTGAAATACTAAAAGAAAAGGGCGCCAAAAAAGTTGTTGCGTATGCGACACACGCAGTCCTATCTGGCGGTGCAATAGATAATATCTCTAACTCAAAGTTGGATGAATTAGTTATTACAAATACGATCCCATTAAATGGTAACGCTAACAAATGTAGCAAGGTAAGACAACTATCCATTGCAACAACACTTGCTGATGTCATTCGTAGAATCAGTGATGAGCAGTCAATCAGTACAATTTTTGCTGAATCAAACTAACTAAACGCTGTTATATCAATAAATTAATGGTTAAAAAACCTTATACGATTTAGGTATAATTCCCCCTCTGTTTTTAAAAAACAATGCTATGAAAACAACTACCGAAGCTCATAAAATTGCACTTAATAGTCTCATAACGATAGGAAAAGAACAAGGCTATCTGACTTATTCTGAAATAAACGATCTCCTTCCAGAAGACTTATTAACCCCTGAACAAGTTGAACCAATTGTAACTATTCTGGAGGAGCTTGATATTGTAGTCGCTGATGAAGCGCCAGATGCAGATACCCTCGTGATGCAGGAAGGTGGAAAGGCAGAGGCAAATTCAGCAGAGGTTGCTGTTGCAGCTCTTGCAGCTTTAGACTCTGAGTTTGGTAGAACCACAGATCCTGTCAGAATGTATATGAGAGAGATGGGCGTTGTTGAGCTTTTAGAGCAAAGTGATGAAGTAAGAATTGCTAAGGAAATTGAGGCGGGTGTCTATCAAATTATGCAGGCGATTTCTCTTTACCCTGAAATATCTGATTATTTCTTTAAGGCATACACAAGACTTGAAGAAGGTAAGTGTAAGATGACTGATGTGGTTATAGGGTATCAAGGTGATGCCGAAGAATTCGAAGAAAAGCAAGCTCTCATTGTTGAAAAGCAAGCCCTTCTTGATGAAAAACAAGCGAAATTAGATGCAATGGACCTTGATGAAGATCCTGAAGAGCTAGAGGATGAGGAAGATGAGTTCGACGAGCTAGAGTACACTGGACCAGACGAAGGAGAAGTCTATGAGCGCTTCGATAAAGTTCAAAAATCTCACAACAGTTACGTTAAGTCTTGTGAAAAAAATGGCTACCTTGATGCAAAGACTGTTAAAGCCAGGCACAAATTTTCAAGCTGTATTTCTGAATTAAGACTTGCACCAAAACTTGTAAGCACGATGATGGAGCTCGTTTCAACAAGAGTTGCACAAGTTAAAAAAGAAGAGAATTTAATTCGCAATGCTTGCCTTGATGCTGGAATGACCACCGAAGTTTTTTATAAGTCATTTCCTGGCAATGAAACTAACTTCGATTGGCTCAAAACTGCTGGAATTGATAAAGCAACATTAAAGTCACTAGAAAAAAATAAGAATGAGATTTACTATTCTCAAAAAAGTCTCTTAGAAAACGAAGAAGCAATGCAACTGACTATTGCTGAGCTTAAGGAAATAAATAAAAAGCTTCGCCAGGGCGATAGAAAAGCTAAAAATGCTAAGAGTCAGATGATTGAAGCTAATTTAAGGTTAGTGATCTCGATTGCAAAAAAATATGCTAACCGTGGCTTACAGTTTTTAGATCTTATCCAGGAAGGTAATGTTGGCCTCATGAAGGCTGTTGATAAATTTGAATATCGCAGAGGTTACAAATTTTCAACGTATGCAACTTGGTGGATTCGTCAAGCTATTACAAGGTCAATTGCCGATCAAGCGCGCACGATTAGGATACCAGTCCATATGATTGAGACAATTAATAAGCTCAACCGTGTAAGACGCCAACTTCTTCAAAGATTTGGAAGAGAGGCTACACCTGAAGAGCTTTCAGTAGAAATGGAACTTCCTGAATATAAAATTAATAAAATTCTTAAAATTGCTAAAGAGCCGTTATCTATGGAAAACCCGGTAGGTGATGACGAAGACTCAACAATTGGTGATTTTATTGAAGACGAAAAACTTTCTTCACCTGTTGAAGTAACTACTCGTGAAAGTTTGAAAGAAACTACTGGTGATCTATTAGCGAACTTATCACCTCGTGAAGCAAAAGTACTTAAAATGCGATTTGGAATCGACATGAGTACTGATCACACTCTAGAGGAAGTTGGAAGACAATTTGATGTGACACGTGAAAGAATCCGTCAAATTGAAGCAAAAGCACTCAGAAAATTGCGCCATCCTTCTCGTGCTCATAAGCTTCAAAGCTTTTTGGAGTAGCTCTTTACCCGGGCCTATAGCTCAGTTGGTTAGAGCAGTCGACTCATAATCGATTGGTCCTTGGTTCAAGTCCAAGTAGGCCCACCAAAATAAAAAAACCTAGTTTTAACTAGGTTTTTTAATGCCAAAATTAATTTAAATCCCTACAAGTATTTTGGCTCAATAATGGATTCATTAATTTTTCCATTCTCTGCACTAACATTGTAAGCCTTTGCATTGGGAAGGGATGAAACGCAACGTTTGAGTTTTCCATCAACAAAATGTGCAGCCACTCCATCATCACAAGCAATACCTTCCATCATTGATCCATTTAAAATGGCTTTGTGGTATTCAGGTCTCCTTTGTGACTCACTATCAAAATGCGGGCAGTTGCTGTTTGGTAAAAAACCTAAACAATCTAATGGTAAGAGCTTTCCCGTTACTGAGTCAGTCAATCCTTTTTCAAACCAGCAAATTGAGCCTGCACTGAGACCTGCCATAATCGCTCCATTGTCCCAGGCCTCGTATAAATATTTATCAAGACTCCACTCTTTCCATAGAACCATCAGATTGCGAGTATTTCCACCACCAACATAAAAGATATCTTTATCTAAAACAAATTCTCTTAAATCTCCCTCAGGAGGCCAATAGAGTGACAAATGGCTTGTCTCACAGTTTAGTTTTTTATAAGAAGAATAAAATCTTCTTCTATAGCTCTCATCATCTCCACTTGCAGTAGGAATAAAGCACACTTTTGGATTTTTTTTATTGGATAAAGATAGGAGATATTCATCTAACTTTAGATTTTCAGGTTTCGAGGTAAATCCACCACCTCCCATTGCTAGTACATGCTTTTTCATATTCAAATTTGATAAATAATTATAGAGGAATAAATTTTACTTAAGATCGAAGCTGAGAATAAATAATTACGACTCTCGATGATATAATGAAAACAATGAACTCTAAAATTCTTTCACAGCTCATCAATTTAACTGCTCAAGCCGGTGAAATTATTATGGACCTTAGAGCTAATTCCAGTGATTACTCTATCAAAGCTGATAACACGCCTGTGACCCTAGCAGACAAAGCCTCCCATGAATTGATAGTTAACACATTACAAAAATTAACACCTCACACTCCAATCCTCTCAGAAGAATCATCGCACATTCCCTTTTCAACTAGAAAATCATGGGATGAATATTGGTTGATTGATCCTCTAGATGGAACTAGAGATTTTATTGATGGCTCTCCTGATTTTTGCATTATTATTGCCCTTATTCGAGATAATTATCCTGTTTTTGGACTAATTTATTCACCCTTCAATAAAGTGCACTATTATCGATTTGAAAATAATGCTTCTGTTAAGCTAGTCAATAAAACAACTTCTACAATACTTACATCAAAGCCAAAAAGGTGGGAAAAAATTGTTGTTGGTAGATACTCAAATAACAATAAAGGGCTAAAAGAGCATCTCAAATATAAAACAAATTTTGAAACTTTTAAGCTGGGTAGTGCGCTCAAGTTTTGTCTTATTGCAGAAGGAATTTATCATTACTATCCAAAATTTGGTCGGTGCTCTGAATGGGATACTGCTGCAGGAGTTTGGATACTTGAAGGGGCAGGAGGCAAAGTAACTGACCTCAATGATAACGCCTTACAATACAATTCTACAAAAGACATTATTAGCCCAGCATTTAGAGCAATAGCCTAGGAACTAAACCTTAAAGACAAATCAATTGACTTTATATCTTTTGTAATTGAGCCAATTGAAATATAGTCCACGCCTGTATTTGCATAGTCCAAAATATTAATCTCAGTAATGCCGCCCGATGCCTCTAAAGGGCAAATTCCTTCTGAAATTTTCACAGCTTCTCGAAGATCTTGAAGACTAAAATTATCGCACAGAATTCGCTTTATACCTTTCATAAGGAGCGCTGATTGAAGTTCTTCAAGAGACTCCACTTCAACAATAATAGGTGTTTTTGGAAATTGATTGATTGCATTTTTAATCAATTGCTCTAAAGAGCCAATTGATAATATATGATTCTCTTTTAGCATGATACAGTCATACAAACCCATCCTATGATTCACCCCACCACCACACTTAACCGCATATTTTTGCGCCTTTCTAAGCCCAGGTATTGTTTTTCTTGTATCAAGTAATTTTGCATTCGTACTATTTATGAGACTGACAAGGTAGCTAGTTTGTGTTGCAGTAGCACTTAATATTTGCAAAAAGTTAAGTGCGGCTCTTTCGGCAGTTACTATCGTTTTTGTATTGCCTTTAAGGCCGCATATTTTGTCACCTGACTTGACCCTTGAGCCATCTTCAACCTTCCAATGTATTTGAATTTTTGGATCAATTGATAAAAAACATAAATTAAAGAATTCAACTCCACAAATTATTGCATCATCTCTGCAAATTATTTCAGCCTCGATAATCTTATTATCAATTAAAACTGATGAGACATCTCCTTCACCAATATCTTCAGATAGTGCAAGTTCAACGATTTTTTCAATGTCATTTTTCATTAATAAACTCAATTATTGCCTCAGCAGATTTGGAGCTAGAATCATGATTTAATAGAACATGAATCTTTTCTAATTCGCTAACAAGCTTGCTATTATCAGACCCTAGTAATGTCATAGCATGATCAGAAATATTTTGACCGTTCGCATCATTTTGAATTAATTCAGGTACAACTCTTTTTCCTAAAATCTTATTGGGAAGTGAAACTTCTTTGGTATTAAGTAGACGCTTTACTATTTGATAACTTAAATAGGAGAGCTTATAAATAACAACCATTGGAACTGCTAGTAAGGCCACCTCAAGTGCTGCAGTGCCAGATGCAACTAGAACTAGATCAGAATCAATAATTTTTTTGTGAGCATCACCAATGCTGATTTTTATAGATAAACCCTCTATACTTTTCTCAACCCAATCTCTATGATTAGCATTGGCAAGAGATAGATTAAAAGTTAGTTCGGAGTCTCTAGACTGCATTACCCTTACAGCCTCAATCAATTCTGGCAAAAGCGTTTTAATTTCTGACTCTCTTGAGCCTGGCATTAATAAAACGCTTTTGTTTGGTTTATATTTCTTCCTTGGTTTTAAGGTTTCAGCTAGTGGATGACCAACAAAAATAGCTTTTTGATTATGCTGTGTGAAGAAATCCACTTCAAAAGGGAAAAGACATAATACTAGGTCAGTTGAAGCTTTAATTTTTTTAATTCGTTTAGAACGCCAAGCCCAAACTGAGGGGCTAATAAAATGAATTGTTTTAACGCCTTCTTTCTTTAATGAATGCTCAATCCTGAAGTTGAAGTCTGGTGAATCAACACCAATAAATACATCGGGCTTATTAGAAATGTAGTGATTAGTGACTTTAGTTCTTAACTTTAAGACGGATGGCAGCTTCTTCAACACCTCACTGAGACCCATCACATTTACTTCATCAGTATGCCACAAACTATTGCAACCTGCTTCAATCATCTTGTCGCCGGCCAGTCCGTCTATTTCACAATGGTGATCATTGTTTTTTAAAGCAACGACCAAAGATGAAGCAATCAGATCGCCTGAAGTTTCTGCAGCACTGAGGGCAATTTTCATTTCAATTAAGTATTATAAGAATACAATAAGCTCTGTTAAATTTATTATGATCTAGGTAAGATAATATCAGGGTTGTCTTCAAAAGGCCTATAAATAACTATTACGCCCCCAATAACTTGGACTAATTCAGCTTCAGAAAACTTAATAATCTTGTTGATTATCCCTTGCTTTTCATCACGATCGCTTACCCTTAGTTTGATTTTAATGAGTTCATGTTTAAGCATAGTTGACTCAATCTCAGCAATAACTGACTCACTTAATCCATGCTGACCAATCATTACAAATGGCTTTAAATCATGCGCCAAAGATCTTAAGTACTTTTTTTGATTATTAGTTAACTTCATCTTTAAATATAGTTTCATTCTCAAATAGTGATTCGATAGTTTCTCTTTTTCGCACCAAACTATGGCTCTTTTCACTCACCATAACTTCAGGCACTCTGGGTCTCGAGTTATAATTTGAACTCAAAACAAAACCATACGCACCTGCAGTTAAAATTGCAATATAGTCTCCTTTTTCTAAAGTTAGTTCTCTATCCTTAGCCAAGAAATCTGAAGTTTCACAAACTGGTCCGACGATATCCCATGAGTCAGTAACGCCCTTTGATTTTTCTTGTATTGAAACCGCCTCATGATATGAACTATAAAGAGCAGGCCTAATCAGATCATTCATTGCACCATCTACAATTGCAAATGACTTAATATCATTTTGCTTCAAGTATTCAACTTTTGTTACAAAAATACCTGCATTTCCAACAATTGATCGCCCAGGTTCAGCCAAAATTTTCATACTTCCAACTTTGCTGATTACCCTATTGATGTAATCCTCAATACTGATTATTTTTTCTTGATCATAGGTTATACCTACTCCACCTCCAATATCAATGTGGTCTAAATCTATGTTTTCTGATTTGAGCTCTTCAATCAGATCTAATGCTTTTTCAAGAGCCTCGATAAATGGAGATTGATCTGTAATTTGAGAGCCAATATGGTAATCAAGTCCGCAGACATCAAGATAATCAGAAAGGCTTGCTTTTTTATACATAGACAAAGCCACTTCAGCACTCACACCAAACTTATTTTCAGTCAGACCTGTTGAAATATATGGATGAGTCTTTGCATCTACATCTGGATTGACTCGGATTGAAATTGAGGCACGAACATTCAAAGAGGATGCCACTGATTCAATCTGTTCTAGTTCTCCCTCAGACTCTACATTGAAACAGTAAATTCCATACTCAAGTGCTTTTCGTATTGAGTTTTCAGTTTTTGCAACACCTGAAAAAACGCATTTAGCTGGATCTCCACCTGAAGCAATAACTCTCTCTAGCTCTCCAAGGGAAACAATATCGAAACCAGATCCTAGATTAGCAAGAATATTTAATACTGCAAGATTAGAATTAGCCTTTACAGCATAACAAATAAGATGAGGATGGGCTCCAAATGAATTTTCAAAAACCTTCCAATTGAATTCTATTTGACTTTTTGAATAAATATAAAGTGGCGAGCCGTACAAGTTCATTAAGTCTGAAACGGGCACAGACTCAGCATAAAGATTTTTATTTTGGAAATTGAATGCGTTCAATGGATTTTTCGCTAGTAAGTACTAGTAGTTGATTCAACTGTATCTTTTATTGGGACTAGATCACCCATTCTGCCACATGCTGCTAACGTAATAACAAGTGAGACCAGTAAAACGAATTTAATATGGTTTGTCATAGCGTAATAATCCCTAATTTAATGGAGTATATTTTACACAAAGGCCTTAAGCTGTTGCATAAACAAATCTCTTGGGATATTGTAGGCACCCAAACTTTCTAAATGTCGATTCTCCACTTGACAATCTATTAATTGATAATGGCTATTTTGCAATAAAAATGCGAATGCTACTTTTGAAGCATTGCTTACCAATGAAAACATGGACTCACCAAAAAAAACCCCTCCTAATGCAACCCCATATAACCCACCCACAAGCTCTCCATTCTCAAACACTTCGTATGAGTGCGCATAGCCTTCCTTGTACAAATTTGTATAAGCTTTGACCATCTCATCATCGATCCATGTTCCTGACTGACCAAACCTAGGAGCCTCTTGACATTGTCTAATTATATTATTGAATGATGTATCAACTAAAACATCAAATCTTGATGAATTAATTGTTTTTTTTAAACTTTTTGATAGGTGAAATGAGTTCGGCGTAATAATCATTCTGGGATCTGGAGAATACCAGAGTATAGGTTCATCTTTACCATACCAAGGGAATATACCTCTGGAGTAAGCCTCCAAGAGTCTATTTAATGATAAATCACCGCCTATAGCGATTAATCCATTTGGCTCTTTGAGCGCTAACTCTATTTCAGGGAATTTTAATTGATCTTCATCCAGCCAAAATGACTGCGGTATATCTATCACACTGATCGATTATTAATGATATCTCTTACCATATAAAGAGCTAGAATGCTCCTTGCTTCAGTTAAGTCTTCGTTATAGGTTAGTTCCTCTAACTCAGAAAGTTTTTTAGGGACGATTTCTAGAGGTTCAGGCTCATCTCCCTCTGCAGTTTCCTCAAACAGATCTTCAGCGAGCACGATGTGCGTCTCACTTGACTGATACCCAGGCGCAAGTGTGATTGTTTTGAGAAAGGTTAGCTTATTTGCGCCAAACCCGATTTCTTCTTTTAGCTCTCTACCCGCAGCCTCAATTGGAGTTTCACCCTTATCTATTTTCCCTTTGGTAAGTCCTAATTCATAGCGCTCAGTGCCTCCAGAAAACTCATAAATCATGAGGACAGTATCATCATCAAGCATTGGGATAACTAGAACTGCTCCATTTCCTCGAGACATAAGCCTCTCATAGACACGAGTTGCGCCATTAGAAAATTCGACATCAAGTGACTCAAGATTGAAGATTCGACTCTGAGCAACAGTATGAATATTTGTTAATTTTGGCTTTTTTCTCATATCCAATATTATGCCATTTCTTTTAAAAAATTTTGATGCAAAGAATAAATAAACTCTTTAATTTTCCTGCCACAAGGGAGGAAAAAAACTATCAGGTAACTCATCACTTTCATTCAATTTATATTTTTTATAAATTTTTCCAGTTCCCCCACAATTAGTTGGATGAAATTTAGCATCAATTGGGACGCAATGTGCGACTATTGCTCTTCGATGGCTATTTGACTTGTTTGGCCCTGAACCATGCCAAGTATGGCCATGGTGAAATGAAGCACCCCCGGCAGGAACTTGAACTGAATCAATATAAAGAGTTTTATCATTTTTATTTAAATAATTATGGAGCTCTTTTTTATAATCATTTGGGGCATGAAAGTCCTCAGATGGTGGACATAGATCCCATTTGTGTGATCCCCTTGCAAACTCTAGTGTTCCATTTTCTGCAAAGGTATCATCTAAAGGCATCCAGCAAGTCACCATAGTTTGTGGAATTATCCAGTCATCATATGCAGCATCCTGATGAAAATTTAAAGCTTTTCCTTGCGGTGGCTTCCATAAAACGTTATCTTGAACAAGTCTTGCTCCCTTCCAGCTCATTAATTTCGAAACGCTCTCTCCAATAATTGAGCTACAAACTAAACGCTTTATAAGACTATCGGATTTCCAAGCATTACAAATTTGTCGTGTAACATCGCTTGGGTCTCTTTCTTGCCTCCAATTCCACTCATCTGGCTCAATACCAGTTTCAAAGTTTCCTTTAAAGAGAAGATTGATTCTTGTTTTAAGGTCTTCTAAATACTGCAATTCTATGAAATTATCAACTGTTAGAAATCCATTATTATTAAAATCAATCAATTGCTTTTCAGTGAGTGAAGCTTTAATCATTACTTGGTTTGTTACCTATTTATTCAACTCATCAAACATCATTAAAGCAGAGGTATCACTATAGGTATGGCCTTTATCCATTAAATTAGTATAACGGTCATAGACCTCTTGAGTAAAAGTTAGTTTTGTATTGTTTCCATCTGCTTGATCTAAACAGTAGCCTAAATCCTTCACCATCCACTTAATAGCAAAACCAAAATCAAACTCTCTTTGATGCATTGTTTTGCCTCTATTCACCATTTGCCAAGACTGAGCTGCGCCTCCTGAAATAGCAGACAGCAACTTATCCATATTCAAGTTCTCAGATTCAGCAAAAAGCAATCCCTCGGATAATCCTTGTAACAAACCCGCTATACAAATTTGGTTAACCATTTTTGCTAATTGGCCAGACCCAGAATCTCCCATCAGTGTGATACTTTTAGAATATGTTTTAATGATTGAGTCACATGCATCCAATATGTGAGCGTCACCGCCGGCCATAACGCTTAAAACTCCATTAATAGCTCCAGCTTCTCCTCCACTAACTGGAGCATCAATAAATGATATATTCTTATCTTTTAGTGATTCATTTAGGTGTTTTGCTAGCTTAAAGGATGTTGTAGTATGATCAATAAAAATGGAGCCCTTTTTAAGGTATGGCATCATTCCATCATCTGAAAAAACGATTTCCATCATATCTTCATCTCTTCCAGTGCATGTAATAACCACATCTGCATCTTTTACGGCGTCTTCAATAGTTAATGCAACCCTTCCTTCATATGCTTCTCCCCATTGGGCAGATTTTTCTGAGGTTCGATTAAAAACACTTACATTAAATAACTCAGACCTTGATAAATGTCCAGCCATAGGATAGCCCATCGTTCCTAGACCAACAAAAGTCACATTTCTTTTTTTACTCATAGTGTTCCCTGTCTTATATGTTGTTAAAAATTAGTATAAATTATACGACAATGTCATCTATACTACATTCTCAGTTAAAGAAAACAACTAACTTTATCCTCTTATCAAAACACTTTTTAAATTTATAAATGTCTCTCCCAGCTTATTGGCAGCAATCTAAAGAATTCTTAACACACACTGACCCTAAGTTAGCAAAGTTAATTCTCGAACATCAGCAATACAGTATTTCTTCTCGTGGTGAGGCTTTAGAAACTCTACTTCGATCAATAGTTGGGCAACAAATCTCAGTTCAAGCTGCTGCAAGTGTATGGGGAAAGTTAGAAAAAAAAATTGGCAAAATAAAACCAGAAAATGTAATTTTGATGAGCTTCGAAGAACTTAAGTCTTGTGGATTATCAAAACAAAAAGTTCAATACATAATCAATATTTGCAATCATTTTATAAACTTCTCAATTAAAGACCACTTATATTGGGAAAATCGCTCATTCGAAAGTATTTATGATGAATTAATCACTATCAAGGGAGTTGGCCCTTGGACTGCAGAAATGTTTGGAATGTTTTACCTATTGGAAAAAGATATATTTCCTATTAAGGATATTGGAATAATAAGAGCAATGAATCAGATTTATGGAGAAGGAAAACCCCTCAGCTTAGAAAAAATAATTGCAATTTCAGAAACATGGAGGCCATATAGAAGCGTAGCCTGCTGGTTTTTATGGCGCTCTATTGACAGTGAGGAAGTTCTTTACTAAGTCTCAAGCTCTTCAATGACTAGATCACCCATCTGCTCTGTCCCAACCACTTTGTCCCCATCAGAAGCAATATCCTTTGTTCTGTAGCCTTTATCTAAAACTTTGCTTACCGCTGAGTTAATTTTGTCAGCCAATTCTCCTTGATTAAGTGAATACCTAAGCATCATCGAAACAGACAATATCGTGGCAAGAGGGTTTGCTATATCCTTCCCTGAAATATCAGGTGCTGAGCCATGGATAGGCTCATACATTCCAAAGTTATTTTGATCTAATGAAGCGGATGGAAGCATTCCAATTGAACCTGTTAGCATTGCTGCACAATCCGACAATACATCGCCAAAAAGATTACTCGTTACCATTACATCAAATTGTTTGGGATCTCTAACGAGTTGCATAGCAGCGTTATCAACATACATATGAGAAAGCGAAACATCAGGATAGTCCTTAGAAACTTCCTCCATTACCTCTCTCCATAGTTCGCATACTTCCAGAACATTCGCCTTATCGACTGAACATACACGCTTTCCTCTTTTTTGAGCAATTTGAAAAGCAGAATGTCCAATTCGTGCAATTTCAGATTCATAATATGTTGCAGAGTTTATTCCAAAACGTTCACCATCTTTTATTTCAACACCCCTTGGCTCACCAAAATAAATCCCTCCTACAAGTTCACGGACAATCATTAAGTCTAAGCCAGATACAATTTCAGTCTTAAGGCTTGAAGCATTTGCTAACTGAGGATATAAAATAGCAGGTCTCAAATTTGAAAATAATTCGAGCTCTGAACGTATGCCTAACAACCCTCGCTCTGGCCTCAAAGCCCTCTCTAAAGGCTCCCACTTTGGTCCTCCAACAGCACCTAAAAGTATGGAGTCACACTCTTTTGCAACTTTTATAGTCTCATCAGGAAGAGGTGTTCCAGTCTCATCATAGGCAATACCTCCTATAAGCCCATCTTCAAGAGTCATTCCCATTGAATGATTCGAGTTTAATGAATCTATGACTTTGACAGCTTGAGCAACAATTTCAGTTCCAATGCCGTCACCAGGCAAAATTAGTACTTTTGACATTATTTATTCCTTATTTCATTTTCGCAAACAGAAACCTCATCTTAGGTTTCGAACCCTCAATACCTAAATTTCTACCATTTCAAAGTCTTCCTTTCCAGAACCACAAACTGGACAAGTCCAGTCTTCAGGTATATCAGCCCAAGCTGTGCCAGGAATGATCCCTTCATCTGGAATTCCTTTCGCTTCATCATAAACCCATCCACACATTTTGCATTGAAGTTTTTTCATAATATGCTGACCTTGTACAAAGTATTTTGCATACTTTCTTTAAATTACTATTGAGAAAAATAATTATACATTTTGTAAGTGATTAATTGATAATCAAAATTAAAACTGTTGGCCATATGAGAACTAATATAACGGGTATTAATATTAACCCAGGAAATCCAGTATAAAATATCGCAATGCTCAAAATTTATAACACACTCACCAACCAAAAAGAAGAGTTCCAGCCTATTGACACAAATAATATTGGGATTTATGTTTGTGGAATGACAGTTTATGACTTTTGTCATATGGGTCATGCCAGAGTATTAGTTATGTTTGACGTGATTACTCGGCACCTAAGGCGGAATTTTTTAAGCGTTAAGTATGTAAGAAATATTACAGATATTGATGACAAAATTATTGCGAGGGCTGCCGAAAATAATGAAGATATCTACTCACTAACAAATAGATTCATTGATGCAATGCATGAGGACGAAAGGGCGCTAGGTGTTTTGAGTCCGGACATAGAACCACGTGCTACTGAATCTATCGATAAGATGATAGAAATGATTGAATCTCTTTCAAAACAGGGATTAGCTTATCAAGGTAAAAATGGTGACGTATTTTATTCGGTCAGAAAATTTAAGGATTATGGCAAGCTCTCTGGTAAAAATTTAGATGATCTTGTAGCGGGTGCAAGGGTAGACGTTGAGAGTGATAAAGATGACCCACTTGACTTTGTTCTTTGGAAAAAAGCAAAGTCTGATGAGCCCAGTTGGCCTTCACCTTGGGGAGATGGAAGACCTGGGTGGCATATTGAATGCTCAGCGATGTCAAATCACTTTATTTCAAACCATTTTGATATTCATGGCGGTGGAATGGACTTAACGTTCCCTCATCATGAAAATGAAATCGCTCAATCTGAGGGCTCAAATAACTGTAAATTTGTGAATACCTGGATGCACGTTGGATTTGTCAATATTGACGACGAAAAGATGAGCAAATCTCTAAATAATTTTTTTACTATTCGTGATGTTTTAGAAAAGTATGATGGTGAAACGCTCCGGTATTTTCTTATAAGTAGTCATTATCGCTCGCCTTTAAATTTTAGTGACACCAATATTGAAAGCGCCAAATCTGGACTAAAAAGACTATACAACGCTACAAAAGGTCTATCTACAACTGCAGATGACATTGGCCCTGAAGCAGATTATGAAGCACGCTTCAACGCTGCACTAAATGATGATTTCAATACCCCTATTGCACTGAGTATACTTTTCGAAATTGCAAAACAAATCAATATTGAGAAAGCCATAAACCATGAAAAAGCATATGGTTTAGCCAAACAACTAATTAAGCTTGGTAACTCTCTAGGTATTCTTGAATACAATGCTGAAGATTACTTAAAACAGGGCTCTGAATTATCAGAAGATGAAATTTCAAACAAAATTTTACAAAGAGAATCCGCAAGAGCATCAAAAGACTTTGCGTTGTCAGATCAAATTCGTGATGAGCTTCTAGAACTTGGGATTATTCTTGAGGATAGTGTAAATGGAACAACATGGCGCAGAAAGTAATCTAAACATAGACTGGAATCTGATTGATACTGTCTTGCTTGATCTTGATGGAACGCTTTTAGACTTAAATTTTGATCTTGAATTTTGGCTTGAATATATTCCAGAAATTTACTCAAAAAAACATAACATCAAAATAGATGAAGCTAAAGAAGTAATCATATCTATGATTAATTCACAAGAAGGAAAGCTGACTTGGTATTGTCTCGATTACTGGGAAGAGACACTTAACTTAGATATTATGAAACTAAAGGGTGATATTTCTCATTTAATTCAAGTTCATGATCACGCTTTGAATTTCCTTCAAACTGTAAAAAAGCATAATAAGCGCATATACCTTGTTACCAATGCTCATAGAAAAGGAATAAAGCTTAAGATGCAAAAATCTGGACTTCATGATTATTTTGATGAAATCATCTCTTCGCATGACTATGGAGTTCCAAAACAAGAGCAAAAATTTTGGGAAGAATTAAGTAATCAAATTAACTTTAACAAAGAGAGGTCAGTATTTTTTGACGACTCTTTAGATGTCCTTGAATCTGCTTCAAGATATAATATTAAAAATGTAATTGCAATCAGTAGGCCCAGCACTAAAATTCCAAAAAAGCATGTTCCTGGATTTATCAATATAGTAAATTTCATGGAGGTCACTCCAAAATAAGACCTTATACATACTCTTAAGCATTGAGAGGCAGCCTAACTCAATAGCATAAATATTTATATACCCCTCACATACCAAATAAAATTTGAACTTCTATTTGAACTGTAATTTTAGTAATTAAAATATAGCACTTAACTTAAGTACTTCATTAAATAGGTAATCTATGATCAAAAAAAACAATCGAGTTGCATTAGTTGGTATAGGCGCTATGGGAACTGCATTAGCTCAAACCCTTCTTGAAAATGAAATAGAGATTCATGTTTGGAATAGAACCCCAGAAAAGATTGAAACATTAGCTCAAAAAGGAGCTATAACTTATACTCAACCGCACAAGGCAATTGAATCATGCGATATAGTCATTGTGTGCTTGTCAGATTATGACGCATGGAAAGAGATTATTGACTATGAAAATGTACGCTCCAGCTTAAAAAGCTCCATTCTAATCCAATTGTCAACTGGAAGTATGGCTGAAGTTGAAGCAAACTCTTTAATTATGAAAGATCTTGATGTGGAGCTAATAGAGGGTTCTATTTTATGTTTTCCAGAACAAATTGGCACAGAGCTTGCGTCAATTATTCTTGCTGGCAAATCAGATGTGATTGAGTCATGTGACTCAATTTTAAGACTAATGTCTCCAAAGATTAGTTACCTTGGTGAGAGTCTTTCCGCTCCTGTAGTCTTAGGTAATGCAATTATGTCTAGTGTATTGGGTTTTTCAGCTGGCCTAATAAATGGTGCTGCCTTATGTTTAAAGGGCGATGTCCCTTTAAAATCGTATAGAGAACAAACTGTTCATAATTTTGCACGCATGCAAACAGAGCCGCTGCGTATTTTGGATGCTATAGCCAACCAGGATACTGAAAATACACAGGCATCCGTTTCAACTTGGTATGACGCACATTTAAAATTATTGAAAATCTCAGATAAACTTGGGGTGGATACAAGATTCCATCAAGGATTAAGTTTGATGTTTAAAGAGACAATTGATCAAAACATAGGAGGGCATGATTTATCTGCTATGGTCAAGGTGTTTTCAAACAAGAATTGAAGTACTCCAAGAAATATAACTGATAAAGAGCTTCAGAAGTTTGGGCTTTTAAAATGAAAGACCTTTGACACAAGACTCTTTAATATATTTACTTACTACAGGTGGTGAAACAAATTGACACATTCATATTGTTTGTGGACTTTAAAATCTCTAATTAATAGAATTAAACTCTAGTTTAGAATTATTCAGAGCCACATTTATATCAAATGATATACTCATATGTTTAACATAAAAATCTATAAGTTTTGTATATGACTTCTATACTAAATCCAATTCTTAATCTTTTTAACTATTAAAAATATCGGAATATTATGAAAAATGCCTTTTATGCACAATCTGGCGGAGTAACAGCCGTAATTAATGCTTCAGCTAGTGGTGTAATTGAAACAGCCCGAAAACATTCAGATAAAATTGGCACTGTCTACGCCGGAGAGAATGGCATCATAGGGGCACTAACAGAAAATCTCATTGATACATCTGCTGAATCAGATGCAGATATCGCTGCTTTAAATCATACGCCCTCAGGTGGCTTTGGGTCTTGTCGCTACAAGATGAAATCACTGGAAGCAAATAAAGCTGAATACGAGCGCTTAATTAAAGTTTTTAAGGCACACAATATTGGTTATTTTTTCTATAACGGTGGTGGTGATTCAGCTGATACCTGCCTGAAAGTCTCTCAACTATCTGAAAGTATGGGCTTTCCAATTCAAGCTATTCACATTCCTAAAACTGTAGATAATGATCTGCCGGTGACTGACAATTGTCCAGGTTTTGGGTCGGTCGCGAAGTATATTGCGGTCTCTACTATGGAGGCAAGCTTTGATGTTGCATCAATGGCTGCCACTTCTACTAAAATCTTTGTCCTTGAAGTGATGGGTCGCCATGCCGGATGGATAGCAGCAGCGGGAGGACTTGTTGACTCTTCGATACCTGTAGTTATTCTGTTCCCTGAAGTTGACTTCAATGAAGAAAAGTTTCTGGCTAAAGTTGATCAAAATGTTAAAGAGTATGGGTATTGCACCATTGTTGTTTCAGAGGGAACTAAGTGGCCTGATGGAACATTCCTTGCTGAACAGGGTACTAGAGATGATTTTGGTCATGCGCAGCTGGGTGGCGCGGCTCCAGTTGTTGCTAACATAATCAAAAAAGCTTTAGGCTATAAATTTCATTGGGCTGTAGCAGATTACCTTCAGCGTGCAGCTAGGCATCTA
Organism: Candidatus Pseudothioglobus singularis PS1; assembly: GCF_001281385.1. NCBI lineage: Bacteria > Pseudomonadati > Pseudomonadota > Gammaproteobacteria > Pseudothioglobaceae (SeqCode) > Pseudothioglobus (SeqCode) > Pseudothioglobus singularis (SeqCode). The sequence goes on along the minus strand of NZ_CP006911.1, from coordinate 141,682 downwards.
GCTTCAAACTCTGATGTTGAGCAAGCGTATGCTCTTGGAAAGGCGGCAGTTGAAATGGCTCTTGATGGCAAAAATTCAATCATGCCCTCAATAGTTAGAAAATCAAACAACCCTTATCAGTGGGAAATTGGATATGGAGAATTAAAAGATATTGCAAATGTAGAGAAAATGATGCCAGAAAGCTATATCTCCGAAGATGGATTTTCTATAACAAATGCATGTCGTGAATATTTACTTCCGCTTATTGAAGGTGAGAATTATCCACCGTATAATAACGGATTGCCAGACTACGTTGTAATGAAAAAAATTAAAGTTGGGAAAAAGTTACCACCCTTTGAAGTTTAAATAAAAGGCGCTCAAATGAATGTTATTTTATTAGGCCCGCCAGGTGCAGGAAAAGGCACTCAAGCGGCACATATTTGTGAAAAATTTAATATTCCTCAGATTTCAACTGGGGATATGCTGCGCGCTGCTGTAAATTCTGGATCACCTGTTGGGGTAGAGGCTAAAAAAACTATAGACGCAGGAAATCTTGTTCCTGATGATCTAATCATAGCACTTGTTAAAGACAGAATACAGTTGCCTGACTGTCATAATGGTTATTTATTAGATGGGTTTCCTAGAACTATAAATCAGGCAAATGCACTCAAATTGGAAGGAATAAGGATTGATTACTGTGTTGAGGTCAAGGTCCCAGATGATGATATTGTTGTCAGAATGTCGGGACGTCGTGTTCACCTTTCCTCTGGCAGAACATACCATGTTAAATTTAATCCCCCTCAAGAGTCTGGTAAAGATGACATTACTGGAGGAGAACTCATTCAAAGGGTCGATGATAAAGAAGATATTGTAAGAGGCCGGCTAAAGATTTACCATAAGCAAACTGAGCCCTTAGTTAAATATTATCAAAATGATTCAGAAAAACCTGAAACAGGCACAAAGTTCATAGCAATAAATGGCGTTGGCACACTTGAAGAAGTTAAAGAAAGAATTTCAACTGCATTGGTCAGCTAATTCTTAAAGGTCAATTTTAAACTTTACTCTTTTGGTTCCATCTTCTGAACCCTTTACAAGGACCTTGTCGTTGTTAATATCGTATGTCAGAGAGTCTCCACTAAATGAATCAAAGCCCTGAACTAAATAGGCATCACCAACTAAAAAAATCATTCCTTCATTCACGTCATAAGTTATAAGAGTCGCAGTTGCCTCGATAAAGCGCGCCTGATTTTCTTGACTTTGAATATACTTAGCAGGCTGTTCCAGCGTTCCTTTTGCCTTCATTGTTTCAACCCCATCAGCATTAGTTTGGACCTGAATGATTTCAGCAGTCATCACTAGAGAGCCTTGCTTGACTTCTGCATTGCCAATAAACTCGTTGAACCCAGACGTTTCATCGACCATTACTGAATCAGCTTCAATCTCTATAGGCTGCTGCGCATCCTCAGTCAAAGCGAATGTATAGGTTGATAAAAATAAAGCAATCATTAGAGCCAATTTATTCATAAGTCGCTTTAACCTCATCCGTTAATTTAAGTTTTTTTGCAATAGCATCATAATGCATTTTTTTTGCCTTTATGTCAACCGCATTTGATTGAAAACGTGTAGGCGAATTGGACTTAAAAATCTCACCATCGTTTGATTGATCAATGATGAGATCATAACTAGTAAGTGAGCTCCCAAAACCATTAACAACTGTTACATCCCCAAGCAGTTTAGTTTGCTCTGTTTTCATATTAATATCAACACCCCTATCTGTATTCACAATATTTTCATTCGATTTATAAATAGTCTTTTCATTACTTTCATATCTTTTTTCACCTGAGCGATGACTAATTAATAAGTTTTTTGTAGTTAAGGTTGCACCACTATCTTGGAGGATCTCAACATCTCCATTTAAATTCACTAAGTCACTTTTAGTATTCATATCCAGTCCTTGTGCTTTGATTTTTGCATTCTCTCCTAGATAAAAAACGTCTCTATTACTTTTAATTTGATCTCCTTTAACAACTAAGAGTTCAGTATCAATTTCATGAGAAATACCGCTGAGCGTTTTTATTTCTACCTCTCCAATAAAATGGATCGATCCTGACTTAAATATGACTGCTCGATTAGAGGTTAGAGTTAAGGTTTCATTTTGCTTCTCATCAAAAGTTGTCACTGTTACAATTTCTAATTGAACTGGTGAGTCTTTAAAGCTTTTGTATACATCAGCCTCAATAGTATGCAACAGAACTTGGTCACTAGAATATTCCTTGATAATAAAGTTGTCAATTTTTTCAAGGTAAGGAGTATCTTTAATCTGCTCTTCACTCAACTCAGATACTTCAGTGGTTTTTTTAAATACAGAAATATTTAATATATTATCTTGAAATATCCAAAGAATAGCTGCCAAGACTATAATGAAAACAATAAATGATTGAATTTTCTTAGTTTGAAATATTGCCATAATATGCTAAATCAAAGAATACAAGGATTGTACGCAATTACTCCAGATAAAGGTTTTGATATCACCCTTATTGAGAATGCAATTAAAAAACATAAAGTTAATATTCTCCAATACCGCCGCAAGAATCTGGACATAAAAAATAAGCTAGATGAAGCCAATAAATTGCTTGAGTTATGTAAACAATATAATACTTTATTTATTATCAACGATGATATTAACCTTTGCCAGAAAGTAGGTGCAGATGGCATTCATATTGGTCAGAATGATATTAATGCTAGATTAGCGAGAGAGATTCTAGGCAAGAAGTATATCATTGGGGTAACCTGTCATGATAGTAATGAGCTTGCGATCGATGCTGAAAATAATAGTGCTGACTATGTCGCTCTGGGAGCAATATTTAAATCAACCAATAAGCCAAAAGCGATTCATTGTCCCCTTTCTAAAATCACAAATATAAAAAAAGATATCAATATACCTATTGTTGGTATTGGTGGTATTAATTTTGAAAATCAAGGCTTGGCTTATGATGCTGGTTGTAATGCAGTGGCTATGATTGATGGTCTTTTTGGCTATTAAATCGGGCATGATTCTTGTAATCGTAACCGCCTTTTATGCCATTTTTAGACATCACTAGTTGCCATAATTGGTTTCTCCTGGAGCGAAAGGTGCCAGCACACATTAACAGGTAATACTCCCACATTCGCTTAAATCTATCGTCATATTTTTCTTTTAAATGATCATAGTTAACTTGAAAATTTTCATTCCATGCCGTTAAGGTTTTATCATAATCCTGCCCAAAGTTATGCCAGTCCTCAATAACAAAAATGCCCTGCGCAGCCCCACTAATCTGAGCCGGAGAGGGAACCATTCCATTAGGGAAAATATATTTATTTGTCCATGGGTCAGTGGATCGTGATGGTGTATTACGTCCAATTGTATGTAGCAAAAATAACCCTTTGTCACTGAGGCATCTATGAACAACTTCCATATAATCTCGATAATTTTTATACCCCACATGCTCAAACATTCCTATTGAAACGATTGCATCATATTTTGTATTTAACGCCCTATAATCTTTTAATTCAAAGGTAACATCTAGCCCTTCACAAGATTTTTGAGCATAATTCATTTGCTCTTTTGATACAGTGATTCCATGCACACTAATGCCGTAATTTTCTGTCGCATATTTTGCGAAAGCGCCCCAACCACAGCCAATTTCAAGCACGCGCATACCAGACTTCAGATGAAGTTTTCTGCAAGCTAAATCTAATTTATTGACTTGAGATTGTTCTAAGTTAACGGCATTTTTCCAATAGCCACATGAATAATTCATTCTTTGATCAAGCATCAATTTAAATAAATCATTTCCAGTGTCGTAGTGCTCCTCACCAACGATATAGGCGCGATTTATGTTTTGAGCATTGAATAGATAGGCTTTTAAAGCATGCATTAGGAAAGAAGGATTTGTGACCTTGACTTGTTTATCAATTCTGCCGCGAAGTAATCGACAACTAAACTCATCTAATGCTTCGCAATCCCACCATCCATCCATATAGCTTTCGCCAAGCGCGAGTGAACCGCCACTTAAAACGCGTGAATAGAAAAGTTCATTATGAATTTGAGGGTCACACAGACGAGAGCCATTGACTTGAATATCAACTGATTCAAATAGCTTAGTTACTGTTTCTTTAAAATCAGCCAAATCTTAAAAATAAGTTACCCCGTTGCCTATAAATCTTACCATATTACGATTTAATATGGAAATTTGCAGATTTTTACTATGAAGCAGGCTTTGAATTAAAAATCGCGGTTAAACTTAAAATCAAAATGACAAGGAACCAAACAAAAGACCAGCCGGCCATGCTCAAACCCAAGAATTGCCAAGGTATCTCAGCGCAATTACCGTCTCCCATAAATAGTGCGTTAATTACGTCAGCAAAAGGGAACACATCAATAATATATTCGAGTGGTGGGCCGCATAAAGGAACCTCATCTTCAGGAAGACCTTGAAGCCATATCTGGCGACCAGAAATCCACATCCCAGCTAATGCAAAAAGTGATAAAAAGATTGAATATAATTTACTAAAGTTAATTTTTGGGTTATGAAGGAAGGCTACGAATGAGCTAATGCCAATTAAGCAATAAAAGAACTGCTGAGTAAGACATAGTGTGCAAGGCTCCAGGCCTAGAATTTTCATACTGTACGCAGCATAACCAAGCAGTGAGCCAACAATCAAAAAAATGATTAAGTGAATCTGGCGTGGAGAAAAATTATTGAAAAAATAACTCATTACAGTTTCCTTATATTATCTATTTCCATGTCTTGCAAGTTGCTCAGAGTCATCTAATCTTGGACTAGAAAAAAACCCATTGATCATAGGTATAAAAAATTCTAACGGCTTTGATTTATAGTCAGGATCAAAACAGTTTTGGTCATAATGATGACAAAATCTTACGGTATCGTCATACCAAGGACTATCAATGAAAGCCTCTCTGGCATTTCTATCGCCGCCAGAGTGGTGCGCATAATAATACATTTGAAAAACACCATGATGCTTAACAATCCAATAGATTTTATCTGAGACAAATGGTCGAAGAATCGCAGCAGCCATTTCAGAGTGAGAGTGGGGTGCTAGAGAGTCACCAATATCATGAAACAAAACAGCCATAACCATTTCTAGATCTTCCTCAGCTAAAAAAGCTCGTGTTGCTCCTTGCAAAGAGTGTTCGAGTCGACTAACTTGATAACCTGATAAACTAAAATCTAATGCTTTTAAAGCCTCAATGAGTCGAGAGGGGAGATCTTTTAAATATTGATTTTCGAGATTATCTAGAAAGGCATACTCCTCAGCAGTGCCATTTTCCATGCTTATAAAATCAACCTTATTCATAGCTCACATCTTACAGCAATATAACTGCTTATAACCTTTTTGCGCTATCCTTTAGTAACCCCGCTACATAATGTGAAAAGGAGTGTCTCACCATCATAAATAAACTTTTTTTATCACGATAAACAAACACAGGGGCCTGGCCAAAAGTAGTTGAAACAGCCTTTCCATCCTTAAGAGAGCCTTCAATATCATAGCTCATCCATCTAGCTAATAGATTGTTAGTTTGATCTCCAAGAAACTCAATTATTCCATAAGCTCCAGAATTATCACTTATTGAAATACCCTTAGGAAGTGATGATAACTTTTCTTCTATTTCTATCTTATGGTTTCGCGATAACAAAATCCAAAATTCATCGGGGCTAACCCAAAAACATTTTGAATCATTATCGCCAGAAGTTATCTCAAGCGTTCCAGGAAGCTTAAGATTAAAGATATCTTTTGCCGCCTTAGTATTATTTTTTGAACTTGCAGATGTTCTTAGAACAATCAAAGAGTGTCCAGTTACTTCCAGAGAGATAAGATTTTTCTGATTAATTAGAAAGCCATCAGCATCTGTAACAGGATCAAAAGTGGATCTAAATATGGGTTCAATTTTGTTTTTAGAATCACTCATTTCCATCCACCTTTTCACCTTTAGCATCATAAAAGACGCTACTAGAAACTTCGCAAGGTATCTCTTTCAATCCTTGCTTCTCTTGAACAATTTTCACCAAAACTGTTTCAGTTATCTTAGAAAGCCCGCCCTTCAGTTGAGCAAGCGCAATAGACCTTCCTAAAGCTGAACTATAATAACTTGAGGTTACATAACCGATAGAGACCCCTTTATTACTAATAATATGAGACCCTTCAGGTAACACGACCTGGGCATCCTTTGTTAATAGCCCTACTAATTGAAGCCTATCATTTGAATTCAATGCAGCAATACTAAAAGAGCGTTGACCAATATATGAAAATGACTTATCTTTTGCAAGAATCCAGCTCATATTAACATCCATAGGTGTCATTGAACCATCTGTATCTTGACCAACAATAATATAGCCTTTTTCTGCACGAAGCACATGCATTGATTCAGTACCATAAGGCGTTATATTCCAAGGCTTCCCTGCTAGCGCAACTTGATCCCAAATGAAGCGACCATAGTTGGCTTCAATATTGATTTCATAAGCCAGTTCCCCTGAAAAACTAATTCTCATAATTCTTGCGTTGACTCCGCATACGGTTCCAGGACGCCACTGCATGAACTTAAAACTTTCTTTATTAAAGTCAACATCTTCACACAATACTTCCATTAATTTGCGAGCATTTGGCCCCACTACTGCGACCGTTGAAAATTGATCTGTGACACTATTGAGATGAACATCCAAGTCACTCCATTCAGTTTGAAGCCACATTTCTAGAGTGGAGTAAACACTTGCTGCACCGCCTGTTGTCGTGGTCATAATAAAATGATTATCATTAATACAAGCTGATACACCGTCATCAATAATCATTCCTTTTTCATTACACATTAAGCCATAACGACAACTTCCAGGGGCAAGCTTCATCCAGGCATTGGTATACACTCTCGATAAAAATTCTCTTGCATCTTTTCCTTGGACATCAATTTTTCCAAGCGTTGATGCGTCCATCATGCCTAGAGAGTTTCGAACAGATCTACACTCTCGATTGACAGCTTGATGCATATCTTCCCCTTCCATTGGATAGAACCAAGGTCGGAACCATTGACCAACTAATTCAAACTCAGCGCCACTCTCCACGTGGGAGTTGTGAATCGTTGTATATCTTTGTGGGTCAAAAAAATCACCTACTTCTCGGCCTGCCATCGCACCAAAATCAACTCCAGTGTATGCTGGTCTAAATGTCGTAGTTCCAACATCTGACATTGGAACATCTAAGAATTCAGCTGCTACAGCAATTCCATTAATATTTCCAGTTTTACCTTGGTCAGTACCAAAACCCATTGCTGTATAACGCTTGATGTGCTCGATAGACTGATAGCCCTCTCTAATTGCAAGCGCAACATCCAAAGTAGTGACGTCATTTTGCATATCAATAAACACTTTCGGCTTATTAAGGATTTCACTTGGAGTAAAGAATCGATCAACCTTGTAATAGTTTGAACACTCCTTAGTAAGTGGTTGAATACTGGCCTTTTTAACTTCACCCATAGACTCCAGGGACTGTTGCGCTTTATTTTTAGCATCCAAAATGGCATCCTTCCAAAACCCAACAGAATTTACAGCGCCGCAAACTTTTCTACTTTTTCTCTTTTTTTGAGGCAAGAATGATTGAGAATACTCATCAAAATAAGTCTTACCACCACAATGACAGTCCAAGTGCACAACAGGATTAAACCCACCTGACGTAGCTAATAAGTCACATTCTAGTGTTTGTGTATCTTTGGTAAGCCTCCATTGGGATTGCCAATGAGGCGGCTTAGATTGTAATTCAACTTTTGAAATTTCAACCCCTTTAATGCTGCTTGCTCCATTCGCTTTTCTAATTGCATAGCCTTGAATAATGTCGATACCTGAATTCTTAGCCTTGATAACAATTTCACTTTCACCACCAGGAGCTCTTACATCAATAACTTTACAATCAATATTATTATTATTTAGACTGATTGCAGTGCTATAAATACTGTCATTGTTTCCATACAAAATAACCTTTCTACCTGAGACCACACCAAACTCTTCAATGTATCGTCTAACAGACTGACTTAGCATAATATTGGCCAAGTCGTTGGTTTCAAAAAGCATTGGCCTCTCATGGGCTCCGGTAGCTAAAATAACCTCTTTTGCTCTAACCTTATGTAGAACTTTTCTTGCTGATCGAACACCATCTCTTAGAGTAGATTGACCCGTAGCATTGGTTTGAAGAACTTCAATATAGTTATGATCATACCAAGCATAAGCAGTCGCTGATGTGAGGATTTTAAGACGACTATTATCTTCATTCTTAAACTTCGATAGACTATTAATGCTTTCTTCATGCCAGTCGTATGATGATTCATCAGTTGAAAACTCACTCAGCAATTCTCCGCCCAAACACTCTCTTTCGTCAACCAGAATCACCCTAGCATTTTTTGAGTGATTGAGGATCTCTAATGCTGCCGTTATGCCAGATACTCCGCCGCCAACGACAAGAAACTCGGTATGCTGAAATACATGATCGTACACATCCTCATCTACTTCAGTAGGAGCTTTAGAAAACCCAGATAAGGATCTCAAGCTATCTTCTACCAAAGACCAAACTCTTTGTTTAATAAATGTCTTGTAGTAAAAGCCCGCTGGCATAAAACGATGCAGCGGCTTAATCATAGCGCGAAAATCAAATGAATTTGGATTGCTGGAACTAACAGCACTCAAACCATTATAAAGCATCACCTCAGTAGCCTTCATATTGGGAGTATATCTTCCCCCTATCTCGAGAGAAACTAAGGCATTTGGCTCTTCAACTCCTGCCCCCATCAATCCACGTTTTCGGCCATACTTAAAGCTTCTTGCATAGAAGAGGACGTTGTTTGCAATAAGCGCTGAAGCTAGCGTATCTCCATGAAAACCCTTGTAGGATTTATTATTAAATATAAAACTCAGTGGCTTTGAATAATCTATGAGGCTGCTTTTGTGATTATCTAGTCTCATGATATGTTCTCACTGTTAATCTCTCCAAAAGTCGACACCTGGATGACTTCATGACTAATGGTTGATCTTTTGACTAATAGGTATTTTCGACAACCAGCGGTATGAACCCATTGCTCCCAGTGGTCACCCTTATGGTTTGTTCGATAAAATACATAATCAGCCCACTCTTCATCAGTCAATGCCTCAGGGTTTTGAGGTCTTGCAATGAAAGCTTCCCCTGCAGGCGAAAATTCATTCTGATCTCTTAATTCTTTACAGTATGGACAATCTATCAAAAACATAATATTACCTTTTACTAAACTAGTGGGCTACGCCTGCGGCGCCATGCTCATCTATAAGAGCACCAGTTGTGAAGCGATCAATGTGAAATGGAACTGCCAATTCATGTTGCTTGTCTTGTGCAATAGTATGCGCAAAAACATTACCTGAACCAGGTGTCGCCTTAAAGCCGCCCGTTCCCCAGCCACAATTAAAGTAGAGACCTTCAACTTTAGTTGGGCTAATCACTGGACAGGCATCAGGACAGACATCAACTATACCGCCCCATTGTCGATTCATGCGAACGCGAGAAAAAATTGGAAACAACTCCAGTATTGCCGCTGCACAGTGCTCTACTATTTTGGCGCTACCTCTCTGAGCATAAGAGTTATAGCCATCTATTCCAGCACCAATAACTAAATCTCCCTTATCACTCTGACTGACATATCCATGAACAGCGTTGGACATTACAACCGTATGGAGAATAGGCTTCATTGCCTCAGATACAAACGCTTGCAAAGGATGACTCTCAACTGGCAGTCTTAATCCGGCCATTTTTGCTATCACTGAAGAGTGTCCTGCGCTGACGCATCCAATTTGATCTGCAAAAATATCTCCTTGCGTGGTTTTTACACCTTTCACTCTACCCTCTTCAACTTCAATATCAATGACTTCACAATTTTGAATAATATCGACACCTAAGTTTGAGGCTGCTCGAGCAAAACCCCATGCTACGCCATCATGTCGAGCCACACCAGCACGCGCCTGGAATGAAGCACCCATAATTGGATACCTGACATTTTTGGAGGTATTGATAATCGGAATTTGTTCTTTAATCTCTTTATGGTCAACAACGACAGCATCGACTCCATTAAGTACATTGGCATTTACTCTTCGTTCAATATCCCTCATGTCCTGAAGGGTGTGTCCAAGATTGTAGACTCCTCTCTGACTGAACATGACATTGAAATTTAAATCTTCACTTAGCCCTTCCCATAGCCTCATTGAGTGCTCATACAGACTAGACGCTTCATCTCTGAGATAGTTTGACCTAATAATTGTAGTATTTCTACCGGTATTTCCACCGCCAATATATCCCTTTTCAACAACTGCAACATTAGTAATCCCGCATTCCTTTGCTAAATAGTAAGCTGTAGCAAGACCATGACCTCCTCCACCAATAATAATGACGTCATACTTCGGCTTTGGCTTACATAGTGGAATTGCTTTATCCCACTCTTGGTTTGACAAGCCTGCTTTCAACAAGGAATACCACGAATATTTTTTTTGCATAACTTTAACTCAACTAATAAATCTATAAATCCAGAACAATATCACTGGTTGGGTAAGAGCAACAAGTCAGTATGTATCCTTCTTTTTCATGTGACTTTAAGAGCCCACCTTGAGCATCCATCTCAACTGTCCCATCAAGCATTTTAGTTCTGCATGTTCCGCACAAACCCTGAGAGCATGCAAATGGGACTGTAATTCCCTGTTTTTGGATTGAAACCAAAATACTTGTATTACTTCCACATTGCAAAACTTCACCACTCTTTGACAGGGTGACATTATATTCATTTATTTCACTTTCTGAAACTTTATGCTCGGGCAAATCTGCATCAATAGCCATGTTATTTTGAGCAGTTGAACTCTCAATATCAAAACTTTCTTGATGGTATAGACTCATATCATAATCACAAGAGTTGAGAATTTTCTTAACGTTTTGCATATAAGGTTCTGGTCCACAACAATAGATTTCTCGTTCTGTGAAATCAGGCACCAGATCAACCATCATCTCTTCACTAAGATAGCCACTCGCACCATCCCAACTTTCACTGGCGACATCGCATACATAGTGCCTCTTAAAATTATCCTGAGTTGAATCATAATAATCGAGCTCTGCTTTGGCAATCAAATCGTTTTCAGATTGAGCGTTATGAATAAAAACCAAATCAAGATTCATTGAAAGGTCAAAAAAGTATCTCGACATAGAAAGCATCGGCGTAATTCCACTTCCACCTGATAAAAGTAAAATTTTTGGCTTTGGTTGATCAAGGGCTACACTAAATGACCCGCCAATATCAAGTGCCTCAACGCAATCACCTACTTTAAGGCTGTCATGCATCCAGTTTGTCACCACACCATCTTGCATTCTTTTATTGGTGATAGTAATTGTATTTGGCCTTGTAGGGCTTGATGCAATCGTATAAGTGCGCATGACATCCTTACCATCAATATTCAAAAAAAGAGTTGTATGTTGTCCAGGAAAAAACTGAAACCAAGCGTCTTTCTTTGATTTGAAAGTAAAGCTTTTTACATTATGCGTCTCATCTTTAATAAGAATACACTCGAGTGGTGAAACGTCACCAGTCCAACGCTCAAGGTTATCAAAATTAATATCAGGAAATACTAGCTCTTTCATTTAATTTAATTTAATTTAATTTAATTGTAAGAAATCAATTGTAGCATTAGAGTTGATAAATAAATAAATTAACAAAGATAATGATAGGTAATTATTTATTACAAAAAATGAAACTATATCTAATCTAACGAGTCAGTGCTGATTTGCTAAAAAGGAGGAATTTTAGCAATAAAGATTGGCTAAAGCAATCTTTCAAATAAAACAAAAAAATAAATATATTACAAGAGCTTATGGCATTGGAATAACGTGCTTTTTTCTGGCATAAATCCCTTGAAGAATAATGGCTAAGATAATTGCCATTCCCCCTATTAAGGTATTTCTAGTTGGAACTTCATTGATGCCTATAACTGGAAGCCAAGCCCAAAAAATACCCAGCACCACCTCAAGGAGTGAAAGCATTACTAATTCACCACTAGGTAGGTATTTTGCACCAAGTCCATAGAGTATTAATCCACAGCCGACTACTAATCCATGGGACATACTGATTCCAATATTGATAGTTGGCATCTCAAAACCGCCACCATTAATGAGAATTAGGATAGTTGCCCATAGCATGCACCAAAAGCCAGCAAGAGCGGGTGTCAATAACTTTGGTACTTCGGGATTTTTTCTTAGTGTTATTGTGTAAATAGCAAAACCTAAAGCTACAAAGAATCCATAAATAGCTCCAATGATAGTGGTTGATTTATCAGAATCCCAAACCATAATTGTGATTCCAGCAGCCACTATTAACATATTTAAAAAGGTGATACGACTTAGTCTCTCTCCTAGAATAACAAACCCCAAAAATGCTGACAAAACTGGTGACAATGCAAGCATTAATAAAGTGATTGCAACTGTAGTAGTAGTTAATGCATAAATCCAACCAAAGAAAGTGACCGACATGACGAGACTACCCACTAAGCTCCATGAATCAATCCGTTTAAATGTTTGAAAAAAGTGTCGACCCTCTCTGAGCAAAACGAATATGAGTATGACTGAGGTAATGGCCAGACCCCTGTAAAGCAAATACTGAAGCCTAAAGCTCTCAGCGTCTTCAAGTAATCTTACTAGTGGTGCTCCAAAGCTCCAAATTATGCCGCTAATAACGACCAAGCTAAAGCCAAGTAAATAATTGTTGTTCATCCTATTGCCCCCTTGAAATATTGAAATATCTGGATAGAACTTTTTTGCATTTTGTTCCTAAAACTACCTCGTGTCAATCATTTTTTTAAGCGCTCTAGTCATGCTAACTTATATGTATTTATTTGCATATATAATTTAGTTCAGACTTATAAGTAAATAAATTTTGATGATAACTAATGGAAGACCTAAATGGCAGTTCTGGATTGATAGAGGGGGAACCTTTACAGACATTATTGGTAGAAGTCCAGAGGGTCAAATTTCAACGCGCAAACTACTTTCTGAAAATTCAGCTCAATACAAGGATGCAGCGATACAAGGCATCAGAAACCTATTAAACCTAAAAGATGCAGATAGCGTTCCAATTGATCAGATTGACTCAATAAAAATGGGGACAACAGTTGCAACTAATGCTCTGTTAGAGAGAGAAGGTGAGAAAACTCTATTAGCGATCACTTCAGGCTTTTCAGATATCTTAAGGATTGGTTATCAACAAAGGCCCCAATTATTTTCACTAGATATCCAGCTTCCTGACATGCTCTATTCGGAGATTGTTGAGATTGAAGAAAGAGTCGATATCAACGGAAAAATAATTAAAAAACTTGATCTAATTAATACAAAAAAATTACTAAAAATTGCCTTTGATCAAGGATTTAATTCGATAGCAATTGTTTTGATGCATGGTTATAGACACCAAGGCCATGAACAACAAGTTGCTGAAATTGCTAAAAAAATTGGGTTTGTGCAGATCTCAGTTAGCCACAAAGTCAGCCCACTCATGAAAATGATTCCAAGAGGAGACACGACAGTCGTTGATGCATACTTATCGCCAATTTTGCGTCGCTACGTCAATCAGGTCAAAGATGCACTTGGCCCAACTCAAAGCGACTATGGAAAATTAATGTTTATGCAGTCCAATGGAGGTTTGACGGATGCAAACTATTTTCAAGGCAAGGATGCCATACTCTCAGGACCAGCTGGTGGAGTCGTTGGCATGGTTAAAACTGGTGAGAAGATTGGTCTCAATAAGCTCATCGGTTTTGATATGGGTGGAACATCCACAGATGTTTGTCACTTTAATGGTGAATATGAAAGAACTCTTGAGACTGAAGTAGCAGGCGTAAGGCTTCGCTCACCAATGATGTTAATAAATACAGTAGCTGCAGGTGGAGGATCAATTCTTCATTTTGATGGCTCAAGATATCGAGTAGGACCTGATTCTGCAGGAGCATTTCCCGGCCCAGCTTGTTATCGCAATGGAGGTCCTCTTACCGTTACAGATTGCAATGTGATGCTAGGAAAATTAAATCCAGAATTTTTTCCTAAAGTCTTTGGACCCAAAGCCAATCAAAAACTTGACTTCAGTATTGTTGATAAAAAATTTACAGAACTTGCTAAAGAAATCTCCTTAAAAACTAAAAAAACAGTCCATCCATCTTCTGTTGCAGAAGGATTTTTATCAATCGCTGTTGAGAGCATGTCCAACGCTATAAAAAAAATATCAGTACAACGAGGGTATGATGTCAGCGACTATGCCTTATCTTGTTTTGGTGGTGCTGGTGGACAACACGCATGCTTAGTTGCAGATAGATTAGGTATAAAACAAATCCATCTTCATCCTTATGCAGGCGTTTTGTCTGCTTACGGTATTGGACTTGCCGATAGTCGAACTATCTATGATCTAACTGTTGAATTGCCTCTTGGAAATAGTGAAATTGATGACCTTTCAAAGAATTTCAAAAGGCTTCATGTTAAGGGTAAGAAAGATTTAATCTCACAAAACCTCAATAAAAACTTATTTCAGTATACTGATCGAGTCTATCTCCGCTATAAGGATTCTGACACGTCATTAGCTGTTCCATTTGAAGATGTTGAGGGAATGAAACTTTGTTTCGAGAGAACACATAGTGCAAGGTTTGGCTTTATTTCACCCGAAAAGATTGTCATCATTGAATCAATCCAGTCAGAGGTTTCATGTCAAAGTGAGCAATTTGAGTCAACTAAAATTATCTCTGATAAGCTAAAAACTAAACCTCTTAAAACCCAAGATGTATTTATCAATGGAAAACTTGAAAAGACTATTTTTTATCATCGGGACAACATTAAACCGAATGAAAAACTGTCTGGTCCAGCCATAATCATTGAACCAACATCAACTATCGTAGTTGAGCCAGGATGGGATGCAACTCTTAAAGATAGCAATGATTTACTTTTAACTCGAACTCAAAAAATCATAAGGTCAAGTGCTATTGGAACAAGTGTAGACCCCATCATGTTGGAAATATTTAACAATTTATTTATGAGTGTTGCAGAACAAATGGGTATGGTTCTTGAGAATACAGCTTCATCTGTTAATATTAAGGAGCGTCTAGATTTCTCATGTGCATTATTCTCCCCCACCGGAGATCTTGTAGCAAATGCACCCCATGTTCCAGTTCATTTAGGCTCAATGAGTGAATCCATTAAGACGATCATTAGAGAGAATTCTGCCACGATGAATCCAGGTGATGCTTTTCTTATTAACGCCCCATATAATGGGGGCACACATTTGCCAGATATTACACTTATAAAGCCAGTATTTGATGACAATAATGAGAACGTAATTTTCTATGTTGCTACAAGAGGTCACCATGCAGATATTGGTGGAACAGTTCCTGGCTCTGCTCCAGCAAACTCGACCCATATTAAAGAGGAGGGGGTACTAATTGATAACTTCACCATAGTCGCTAAGGGTGTATTTCTTGAAAAGGAAATATTCAAATTATTAAGCTTAGGTGAACACCCTGCTAGAAATATTAAACAAAATATTGCTGATTTAAAAGCTCAAGTTGCAGCTGCAGAAAAAGGGTCTCAAGAACTAATGAAAATAATCAAGCACTATGGCCTGGAAGTTGTTCACGCATACATGAGCCATGTTCAAGATAACGCTGAGGAATCTGTTCGAAGAGTTTTAGATGTATTAAGTGATTCAAGCTTTACATATAAGATGGATGATGGTCATCAAGTCACAGTCTCAATAAGCGTCAACAAAGTAAATCGTACTGCAACCATTGACTTCACTGGCACAAGTGGTCAACACCCAGGAAATTATAACGCCCCAAGTTCAATTTGTTACGCTGCAGTCTTATATGTTTTCCGTTGCCTAGTTGATGACGATATCCCTCTTAATGCTGGATGCCTAAAACCTTTAAATTTAATCATACCCAAACATTCAATGATCAACCCCCAATACCCAGCAGCTGTATTTTCTGGGAATGTTGAGACTTCGCAATACATTGTTGATGCTTTGCTCGGAGCTCTAGGAGAATTTGCAGCATCACAAGGGACGATGAATAATTATATTTGGGGTAACAATAAAGTCCAAAACTATGAAACCATTTGTGGTGGTTCTGGAGCCAGTTCAAATCAGCCTGGTTGCAGTGCGGTTCATACCCACATGACAAATTCAAGGCTAACTGATCCAGAGGTTTTAGAGTGGCGCTTCCCAGTCAAACTTGAGTCATTTAGCATCAGAAAAAATTCTGGTGGAAAAGGTCTTAATAGAGGGGGAGATGGAGTGGATAGAAGGATGCGGTTCCTGGAGCCAATGACAGTGAATATTATTGCGGGCCATAGGAAAATTCCGCCCTACGGAGTGTCTGGAGGTGAGTCAGGTGCCGTTGGAGAAAATTACGTTATTCACTCAGATGAAAGTATCACAAAATTGGGCACTAAAGGTCAGATAGAGGTTCGGAAAAATGATCTTTTTGTTCTAAAAACACCAGGTGGTGGTGGATTTGGAAAAGCACTCTAAAATCAACATAATGGTTATGGTTTTATCAATAGGAGACAACTATGAAAATAATTAATCAAAGTCCAGAGCCAGATGATGCAAAAAGTCGTCGTGGCATTAAACCAGTCATATCTTATCCCATTGACAATCTCCCAGCTTATAACGCAAATATTTATCAATCAGCCAGAGAAAATATGCATCTAATAGAGTCAATTATAATTCCTCCAAGAGATGCTAAAACTTTTGAAGTTCCTGCGGGTTGTTTTTTCAGAATTATCAGTGTTGAAGGGCCACAAGTAGGAGATTTAAATTTATGGAACAAACATAATATTAGTGAACGTTTTTTTAGTGGCAAAACGCGTGCACTCTATGGGACGCATGTGAGTACTGGGGATAGACTTTATTCGAATCTTCCTTTTTTAAGGCCGATGGCTACCATTACCCATGACACTCTAGACTGGTATGGCTATGATGAGGATGGTGGAAGCGTTCATGATGTAATTGGAACAAGGTGTGACCCCTATACACACGTCGCTTTAAATAACAAAGAGTATCACTACTGTTGTCACTCAAACCTATGCAGAGCACTCTCAAATCAGCAACAAAAGCCAATTTCTCAAATAGAGGATAACGTTCATGACGTATTAAATGTTTTTATGTGCACCGGATTTACAAAAAATACTCACCAGTACTTCATGAAAGCAAGCCCTGTAAGGCCAGATGATTTCATAGAATTCTTTGCTGAAATTGATCTTTTGGGAGGATTGTCAGCTTGTCCTGGTGGCGATTGTAGTTCCAGCCATTCAAGCGATGAGGCGAATTGCTATCCTCTAAAGGTGGAGATTTTCAAACCATCAGCTGACTCCTTGAAACAATGGACTCCTCCCAAAATAAATAATTACTCAAGAGGGCATGGCTACAGTTAAAATTCAACTTTAATATCTGGTTCAACAAAAATGGATAACTTAAAGGGCATCCTATTTATGATTCTCGCGATGGCAGGTTTTGCATTTGAGGATCTTTTTATTAAAATGCTCTCAACTTATTTTCCAATATCAGAAGTAATAATAATCCTTGGGTTTACTGGGACAGTTGTATTCCTAATTATTGCACTTCTGCAGCGTGCGCCAATTATTCATAAAGATCTATTAAACAAACATGTAATAATTCGAACAATTTGTGAGCTTTTAGGAGCAGTTTTTTTTGTTACAGCAATTGCTTTAACGCCTCTTTCATCTGCCACAGCAATTCTACAAATAGCGCCATTATTAGTAACAATTGGTGCTGTAATATTTTTTAAAGAAAAAGTAGGTTGGAGACGCTGGACGGCAGTATTTATTGGCTTTATAGGTGTATTATTGATTGTCCGTCCTGGCTTTGAAGGGTTTATGCCAGCATCAATATTTGCATTACTTGGATCCGTATTTTTAGCAGCTCGTGATCTAGCAACTCGCGCTATGCAAGTTAAACTTCCTTCAGTAACAATTGCATTGTATGCCTTCATAGCTTTTGGAATTTCAGGTATTCTAATTATTCCATTTAACTCACCAATGGTAATTCCTACATCTAATCAAATTCTATATTTTATTGGCGCATCTGCCTTTGGTGTAATTGCTTATTACTCACTTGTTATCTCTTCAAGAATTGGTGAAATGTCAGTTATATCTCCGTTTAGATATTCAAGAATAGTTTTTGCTATGTTGCTTGCAATTATCATTCTTGAGGAGAATCCAGATAGCTTAACCATAATTGGAGCTTCAATTGTAGTAGTCTCAGGACTTTATACATTCGTGCGTGAAACTGTTTTAAAAAAATCACAATAAATTAGAATGTTTTAAAAAATATAAGGCATATCTTCATTTATAAAAACTTAAAATATTTTGTTTGAAAAAAGCTTGCTATACTTATCAATATTGTCTAACATCCGCTCAAATTAAATATATCCAGGATTTACTATGAACATGCCCAGAACGATTCTTATTCCAAATGGTGATAATATCACCCATACATTTAGTGATCAAGAATACCTAGATAGGCAAAAAAAACTAAAAGATCATATGGCTCAAAGCAATATTGATACTATTATATTTACCTCTATCCATGGCATTAATTACTATAGTGATTTCCTTTACTGTTCATTTGGCAGGCCTTATGCACTTGTAGTTACGCAAGACAAAGTGACATCTGTTACTGCCAATATTGATGGTGGTCAACCTTTTAGACGTACCTTTGGTGAAAATCTGGTCTACACCGATTGGCAAAAAGACAGCTTCTTTCATGCCCTACAGAAGCTTGTCAAAAATGCTGGAAAAATTGGTCTTGAATATGACCATATAACTAAAGAGCGTCTGGATAAACTTAGTGCAGCATTTGACAAAGCAGACTTTGTTGATATTTCCGTTGACTGTATGAAGATGCGTTCAATTAAATCTGATGAGGAAATCGCACACATCATCCAGGGAGCAAATGTTTGTGATATTGGAGGTGCTGCATTAGTTGAAGCAATTAGAGAAGGAGCTCCTGAGCATGAAGTTGCACTTCACTCCACACAAGCCATGGTTAGAGAAATTGCAAAGCGCTATCCGCATTCAGAGCTAATGGATACTTGGACTTGGTTTCAATCTGGAATCAATACTGATGGTGCACATAATCCTGTCACTACAAGACAAGTTCAGAAAGGAGATATCTTAAGTCTTAACTGTTTTTCAATGATCGCCGGCTATTATGTTGCGCTAGAAAGAACCTTGTTTTATGATCATGTGGATGATGCATCTTTAAAGCTATGGGAAATAAATGTCAAAGTTCATGAAGAAGGCATGAAACTAATTAAGCCCGGAGTAGCATGCAAGGATATTGCGCTTGAACTGAATAAAATTTTTGAGGAATACGGTTTACTCGAAAGTAGGACTTTTGGTTATGGACACTCGTTTGGAGTCCTGTCTCATTACTATGGCCGTGAGGCTGGCGTTGAATTAAGAGAGGACATTGATACTGTTTTACAAAAAAATATGGTAGTTTCTATGGAGCCAATGATTATGATTCCAGAGGGTAAGCCAGGAGCAGGAGGTTACAGAGAGCATGACGTAATGGTTCTGACTGAAGATAGTGCTTATGACATTACAAAATTCCCATTTGGCCCAGAGCACAACATTATCACTTAAGCTAAGTGCCTAATCAAATGATACAGATAGATTATTCGCAATTACTAGAAGAGTTGCGAGAAGTTGCTCGAGATGCTGGTCGTGAGATCATGAGAATCTATGAAAGCTCAATCGAGGTCAACTTTAAAGATGATGGGTCTCCAGTTACTCTTGCTGATGAGGCTGCGGAGAATGTCATTCTAGGGAAGTTGAAAGAAATAATTCCTGATATCCCAATCATTTCAGAGGAAAACTCAAGTAGCCATCAAGCAGAGGTTACAGAACAATTTTTCCTAATTGATCCACTGGATGGAACTAAAGAATTCCTTAAAAAGGATGGGCTTGGATCATTTACAGTCAACATTGGTCTAATAGAAAATAGAATTCCTACTTTAGGAGTTGTCTATGCACCAGCTTTGGATCGGATGTTTTTTGCTTCAAGCGCTACAGGAGCTTTTGAAGAATCAAAAAAAGGTATTCAGAAAATTACAATAAGACCTGTCCCAAATTCTGGCCCTATAGCTGTTGCAAGTGTCTCTCACCGAGATGAGTCGACGAATAATTGGCTTAATAGCAATCATATTAAAGATACAATTTCTATTGGATCTTCATTAAAATTTTGTTTAGTTGCCTGCGGTGAGGCTGATGTTTATCCTCGATTTGGACCAACTATGGAGTGGGATACAGCTGCTGGAGATGCAGTATTAAGGTCAGCAGGTGGGAAAGTCTTACTACCAAGTGGTGAGCTCTTTAGCTACGGAAAGTCAAACTACAGAAACAGCGCTTTCATTGCCCATGGTAGTTTCTGATTAATTCTAACTTTCGTAAGAGTATATTTCGACCATCATCTCATCAGCAATTTGCTCTAGCTTATCTCTGATTAGATTTTCATCAAGCGAGTTGGGCAGGTGAAGATTAATTTGGGCTTTAAAGAGCTGCTCTCCAGACATTGAAGCATCAATTATCTCAGTCTTTAGCTCTTCAACATTAGCCTCCAACTCATCAGCTAAAACATGAGAAAGCTTATTTATAATTCCTACATGGTTTTGGCCTATCAGTTCAATGTTATAACTCATAACGTTGTTAAGTTCATCAACTGGTTTAGTTTCCTCACATGCAATTTGAAGACCTAAAGTGGAAGAGGTCAGTTCTTTTTTTAGTTTTGCAGCATTACTTGAGGGCACATTAACTTTAAGAATGCCTGCAAACTTTCCTTCAAAACTCGACATATTACTTTCAATCCAATCACCATTATTTGCAACAATGATTTTGGAAAGGCCGTCAACAAGCCCAGACTTATCGTCTCCTAAAACACTAATCAAAAATGATTTCATATAAATCTACTTATAATCTTCTACACTTGGACAAGAACAAACCAAATTCTTATCTCCATAGACATTATCCACTCTCGAAACTGGCGGCCAATACTTAACTCGCCTCAGACTTTCGACGGGATAAGCCGCCTCTTCTCTGGAATATGAAAAATCCCATTGAGACGATGTTACCATTTCTAAAGTGTGGGGCGAATTAATTAACGGATTATCTTCAGTAGAATATTCACCTGACTCAACCTTTTTAATCTCTTTTCTGATTTGAATCATTGCATCACAGAATCGATCAAGTTCATCTAATGATTCTGACTCAGTTGGCTCAATCATTAACGTTCCAGCAACTGGGAAAGACATTGTTGGAGCATGAAATCCAAAATCAATAAGACGCTTAGCAACATCATCAACACTAATACCTACTGAATCTTTAATAGGTCTGATATCAATAATACACTCATGAGCGATTCTTCCATTTTCATCACTGTAAAGTATTGGATAGTGCTCCTCAAGCTTTTTAGCTATGTAGTTTGCATTGAGTATGGCATTACATGTTGCCTCATAGAGTCCATCTTTTCCAAGCATTGCAATATACATCCAACTAATTGGCAAAATACTGCCAGATCCCCATGGAGCACCAGAAATACTTCCAACATCGGTATTATTTAAAGGTGTTCTTGGTAAAAAGTCGATGAGGTGTTCTTTTACACCTATGGGACCAACGCCTGGACCGCCTCCACCATGGGGTATCGCAAATGTCTTGTGAAGGTTCAGATGTGATACATCACCTCCAAACTCTCCTGGAGCAGAAACTCCAACCATCGCATTCATATTTGCACCATCAATATAGACCTGACCGCCCGCGTTATGAACAATGTCACACACTTCTCTAACATCTTTTTCAAAAACACCGTGCGTCGAAGGGTATGTAATCATTATTGCTGCTAAATTTTCTTCGTGCTCTTTAGTTTTTGCTCTTAAATCCTCAAGATCTATATTGCCATCAGAGGCACTTTCAATCACGATAACCTTCATTCCCGCCATTTGAGCGGAAGCAGGGTTAGTTCCATGAGCCGATGATGGAATGAGACAAATATTTCGATTTTCATCGCCTCTACTTCGGTGATATCCCCTTATGGCAATTAAACCAGCATACTCGCCCTGAGCTCCAGAATTAGGTTGCAGTGAAATGGCTGAGTAACCTGTGGCTTCACAAAGCATTTCCTCAAGCTCACTTATCATTTGCTGATAGCCAATTACCTGGTTCATTGGAACTGCAGGATGAATTTGTGAAAATTCTGGCCAACTCACTGGTATCAACTCAGCTGCAGCGTTAAGTTTCATAGTGCATGACCCTAAGGGAATCATTGAGCGATCTAAAGCAATATCTTTATCCCCTAAATAACGAATATATCTCATCATATTTGTTTCAGAACGATAAGTATTAAAGACTTTATGCGTTAGAAATTTAGAATTTCTTTGTAAGTTCTCTTGAATTTTTGATTTATTTTTTTCAAACAACGACTGTGCACTAAGATCTGACTCAGTATTGAAGATCCTCCATAAGTACTCAATATCTTCAGGCGTGCTAAGTTCATCAAAAGATACTGAGACAAGTGTTTTACTAAACACATTAACATTGTATCCATTTTTTTCAGCTTGCATAACAATAGCATCTGAGTTTTTAACCTCAATCGTTAACGTATCAAAATATGAATCATTAAGTACTTTAAATCCCATTTGCTTCATGCCATCTGCAAAGACACTGGCATATTGAAAAATACGACCAGCAATGTTTTTTAAACCCTCTGGACCATGATATACCGCATACATGCTGGCCATGATTGCCAAGAGAGCCTGTGCAGTACAAATGTTACTAGTTGCTTTCTCACGGCGAATATGTTGCTCCCGAGTCTGGAGTGCTAAACGATATGCTAGCCTTCCCTTTGTATCAACAGATGCACCAATAATTCGCCCTGGCATTGATCGTTTGTACTTATCACTAATTGACATGTAAGCAGCATGAGGACCGCCATATCCTATTGGAACACCAAATCTTTGGGTATTTCCTACTACTATATCTGCTCCCATTTCACCAGGTGGTTTTAAGAGCGTCAAAGCTAGTAGATCGGCACTAACACTAACAAGTGCTTTCTTTTCGTGAATGGCTTCGATTAATTTAGAATAGTCACTAAAAGCACCATAAGTATTTGGATACTGCAGAAGAACACCAAAACAATCGAGGTCTTTTAAGTCAATCAGAGGATCACCAACAACAACCTCAATATTTAGAGGCTCAGCTCTAGTTTTAATAACTTCAAGATTTTGAGCATAACAATCATTTGCCACAAAAAAAGTATTACTCTTTGATTTACTAACGCGATGACACAGAGTCATGGCTTCTGCACACGCAGTTGCCTCATCAAGCATCGATGCATTCGCTAAATCCATGCCTGTCAAATCTGAGACCATGGTCTGAAAATTCATCAAAGCTTCTAGTCGGCCTTGGGATATCTCGGGTTGATAAGGAGTATAAGCTGTGTACCAGGCTGGATTTTCCTCGACATTTCTCTGAATAACTGGAGGCGTGATGGAATTGTAATAGCCCTGACCGATGAAAGACTTATATCGAATATTCATTCTTGCTAGATTTCTTAGCTGTTTAAGTGCTGCAAGTTCTGACATACCATCTGCAATATTCATCGGTTCTTTTCGACGAATAACATCTGGAACTATTTCATCAATTAATTTATCAAGGTTATCAAAACCAAGATAGTTAAGCATTTGATGCTTTTGTTCGCTTGAAGAGCCAATATGTCTATTGGTAAAAGCGTCATTATTCAATAAATCTTCAATCTTATTTGCCATTAAAGTCTCTCTTGTTATTCCTCAATAAAGGTGTTGTATGCGTCCTCATCCATAAGGTCGTTTAACTCTTCAGGATTTGATAGTTTCACCTTGATGAACCAACCCTCACCCATCGAGTCCTCGGTGACAATCTCTGGCTCATCTTCTAGTCGAGAGTTTACCTCTATAATTGAACCTGAGACTGGCGCAACTAGGTCAGAAGCAGCTTTGACAGACTCTATAACTGAAATGTTTTCGCCACGAGAACACTCATCACCAACCTCTGGCAACTCAACATAAACTAAATCCCCAAGCTGCTCCTGGGCAAAATCAGTTATCCCAATAACCACTAAATCATCTTCCTTCTCATCAACCCACTCATGATCTTCAGAATACTTAATACTCATTTCTTCTCCTTATTAATTTTCAACCTCTGTAATAATTGTGTTTAACAAACGGCAGATTGACAACCTCAACTGCTATTCTTTTTCCCCTTACCAGTGCAAACAGTTTTGACTGGTTCATAGTATATTTTATTTTTAGTCTCGCAATCGCTATCGGTTTATTCAAAGTTGGGCCAAAACCTCCACTGGTCACCTCACCAACCTGAACTCCGTCTTCATTTTCAATCAGGGCGCCATCTCTCACAGGCATTTTGCCCTCAGGAAGTATTCCAACAATCCTTGCTTTAGGGCCATCACTTAGGTGACTTAAAACTATATTGTCCCCCAAATAGCCGCCCTCACGCTGGCCTCCTGTCCTTCTGACTTTAGAGAGTGCCCAATTTAAAGATGACTCAACCGGACTATGATTATCATCAAGCTCATGTCCATAGAGCGATAAGCCAGCCTCTAATCGAAGTGAGTCTCTTGCACCTAAACCTACCCACTCAACCTCATCACTAGAAAGAAGAAGAGCAGCAAATTTTTCAGCATCACTTGATGGCATTGATATTTCAAAACCATCCTCGCCAGTGTATCCAGAACGAGTCACAAAGCAATCAATATCTTTTATTGTTAAATGCTTAGCAGTCATAAAGGTCATGTCTGTGACAGAGGGAGCAATTTCTCCCAACACTTCTATAGCCTTGGGCCCCTGTAATGCCAACAAAGCTAAATTTTGACATAGTTCAACTTTACAACTAAGACCAATTGACTGGTTTAAATGCTCCAAATCAGAATCTTTACAAGCTGCATTCACTACTAGAAACAAGCAATTATCACCAAGATTGGTAACCATTAAATCGTCTGATACGCCGCCATTGCTATTTGTAAAAAGGGCATAGCGCGACTTCATTAAGGGTAAATCTATAATATCTACGGGTACCAAAGACTCAAGAGCACTCATTGCTTCTGCACCTGTTATTTTAATTTGGCCCATATGTGAAACATCAAATAGGCCTGCCTTTTCTCGAGTTTGTGTGTGTTCTTTTTTGATGCCAAGAGGGTAGCTAACTGGCATTTCATATCCAGCAAATGGAACCATTTTTGCACCTGCATTAATATGCATTTGATGCAAAGGGGTAGTTCTAATTTCGCTTCCTGCAGACATTATATTTTGTCCAAAAAAAGGTTATTATATAAGATTAGTCTTTTTAGTTGAATTCAATTGGTCATGAATTCACATAAATAACACTCGTCTATCACTTGGTGCATGATTTCTATTGATTTCTAAACAATTCTTTATATCTCGATTAAGAAAAATAAAACTTAATTAATACCCACTATCAAGGCTATATATAGGATATGGAGCTTCACCATTTTGAATTAGACGGATATTTTCTGCAATAGTTTTAGCTGCTGAGAGAGGATTGCTTTGACCCGCAATGTGAGGGGTTATATAAACTGAAGGGTGTATCCAAAGTGAATTATTTTCTGGAAGAGGCTCCTGTTCAAAAACATCTAAAGCTGCTGCTTTAATATGCCCACTGTCCAGAAAATTGATGAGATCATTCTCATTAATTATGCCGCCTCTGCCAATATTTATAATAAAGGAACCCTGAGGCAAAAACGTAAGTTCATTTTTTGTTAGTATATTTTTAGTATTGTCAGTTAGTGGTAAGACATTTATCAGGATATGAGTTTGACTCAGAAAATCTGCAAGCTGTTCATGGCCACAATAGTATTCTATGCTCCCGAGTGACTCCTTAGGGCGAGCACCCCAACCAATAACTTTAAAATCTAAGTTAACCAGCGAATTACCAATAGCCTTACCAATATTTCCTAACCCCATGATTCCAATTGTACGATCTTCAGATTGAATTGAGCTTTGCTGAATCCATTCGCTGCTTTGTTGCTGAATTCTATAGAGGTACTGATCACTATGAAAATGTAATACCCAGTGCAGCGAGTGAAGGATCATTTCATGCGTTAACTTTTTATCAACTAAACGGACTATGGGGAGACCTAAAGGCAAATCAGGATCGCTAATCACGTGGTCTACTCCAGCACCTAAAGATAGAATTGCTTTTAAATTTGGATATTTTTTAAGAATACCCCTAGGATGCTTCCAGACTACTGCATACTCTACATCATTAACATCTTTTTCATCAGGATATACGTTAATATCCATCTCTGGCATCGCCTCTTCAAGGCCACTACGCCAAACCTCCATGTCCTCCCAGAAATCAGTAGAAGCTAATAATATTGACATTGTTATAAATGAAAATTTGTAATGAAGATGAAGTAAATTTTGGTCATTATATCTTTGAGTGTGCGCTTAAATAATCTAAAATTTGATTCACAAGATCATCTATTTTTGCATCACTGTTCTGAAGGACAATTTCTGACATCTCAGGCTCCTCATAATCAGAGTCAATTCCGGTGAAGTTTTTTAATTTTCCAGCCCTTGCTTTCTTATAAAGCCCTTTAGAGTCCCTGGCTTCACAAACCTCAATAGGGGTATCTATATAAACCTCAATGAACTCTCCATCATTAAATAAATTCCGAGCCATTACACGTTCAGCTCGGAAAGGGGAGATAAAAGAAACTATGGTAATCAATCCTGAAGAAACCATCAGCTTTGAAACCTCAGCAATTCTCCTTATATTTTCAACCCTGTCTTGATCTGTAAATCCTAAATCTCTATTAAGCCCATGACGAACATTGTCACCATCAAGCAGCATAGTATGCTTTCCAAGCTCATATAGTTTTTTCTCAAGATCATCGGCTATGGTTGATTTTCCAGAACCGGAAAGCCCAGTAAACCAAAGC
Organism: Candidatus Pseudothioglobus singularis PS1; assembly: GCF_001281385.1. Taxonomy (NCBI): domain Bacteria; kingdom Pseudomonadati; phylum Pseudomonadota; class Gammaproteobacteria; family Pseudothioglobaceae (SeqCode); genus Pseudothioglobus (SeqCode); species Pseudothioglobus singularis (SeqCode). The sequence goes on along the minus strand of NZ_CP006911.1, from coordinate 114,603 downwards.
ACACATGGCTTTTGTTTTTTATTAATGGAGCGAACTTCTTGGTTAATATTTGTTTCATGCCAGCTAATATTTTGAGCACGCCTGAGTGCAAAATCAATTAAACCGATACCAACTATAGAATTATTTAATGAATCAAAAATTTCAAAAGAGCCTTTTATTTGACTTTCACTGTAGGCATCAAAAGATACTTTCTGACCTAAGGACAATTTACAGTAACCATACTCATTTTGAAAGAGCTTTTTGGCTGCAAGTTGACTATGTGTCTTAGCATCGATTTTGAAGCTAAGGTCAGTTACCTGAACAGTTGTGCTTTGAGTATCAAGAAGAATACTGTAAGTTCGCTCTGGGATTAATGGATCGACATCAAGCCATAAAATATAAGCAGCTAGTTGATCTGATACTTTTGGTATATCTTCAGTCTTACTGGGGCTCTCATGACCGTCATGAACCTTTTCAAGGAGTTCGTAGAGTCGATCAAAGTGCTCGTTCTTTGGCATAGCTTATTTATGAATAAAATTATGGATTGGTAGGGATATTATAATTAATTAGTCAATTCAACTTTTAGTGAATTTTTTAATAGCTAGAATTACTTTCATAATGTAGAATGTCAGTTTTATAATCTTCAAAATTACCATGTTTATCAGTGTTTTAGACTTATTTAAAGTTGGTATTGGGCCGTCCAGTTCTCATACTATGGGACCTATGGTTGCGGCTAGCGCTTTTCTGCAAGATATACGTCATTATATTGATTCAAATTCAGATACAAAAAACTATCATGTCAGGTGCACTTTAAAAGACTCCTTGGCCTACACTGGAGTTGGTCATGCCACGGATAAAGCTGTAACTTTAGGTCTTCATGGGTATTTACCTAACACAATAATTAATGAAAATATGGATGAGGTTCATGATAGAACCTGGAACTCAAAAACTATCAATATAAGTGATGATATTTCAGCATCTTTCTTTTCGGAAGAAGATATTATTTTTGATACTCGAAACTCGCTCAAACAGCATCCAAATGGTCTTGTTTTTGAACTATTAGATGACTCTGGTGGATTATTATTATCTAGCACCTTCTTTTCGATTGGTGGTGGCTTTATATCTACCTTAGCAGAAATCGATAGCGTCGAGGCCCCAATAGCCGCTGAACCAAGTTCAGCCTACCCATATCCATTTGACAACTCAGACCAAATGCTGGACATGTCAAAGAAGAATAAAAAGACGATCTGGGAGATGAAGCTAGCAAACGAATTAGAAAATCTTCCTGAGGAAATACTCAATTTAGAGCTAGACAAAATTTGGAATGCAATGAAAACTTGTGTTGAAAAAGGCCTAACTACTGAAGGTATTTTACCAGGTGGATTGAACACTAAAAGACGAGCAAAACAATTGAACGAAAGTCTCGAAAATGATAAGGAGAATGCAGGCTCTAGTGATTGGCTATGCGCATACGCTATGGCGGTTAATGAAGAAAATGCTGCTGGACATATGGTCGTTACAGCGCCTACCAATGGTGCAGCAGGTGTTGTACCAGCAACACTCTACTACTACTATAAACATAAGGCTGCTTCACAAGAACAAATTCGACAATTTCTTTTGTCAGCTGCTGCAATTGGTGGATTAATTAAACATAACAGCTCAATCTCTGGCGCGGAAGTTGGATGTCAAGGAGAGGTTGGCTCTGCATCTTCAATGGCAGCTGCAGGGCTATGTGCAGCAAGGGGTGGAACAAGTGAACAAATCGAAAATGCTGCAGAGATGGCTCTTGAGCATCACATTGGAATGACTTGTGACCCGGTTAAAGGCCTAGTTCAAGTTCCATGTATTGAGAGAAACGGCTTCGGAGCCGTTAAAGCATATACTGCAAGTTCACTCTCACTCAGAGAGAGTGGAGAACACTTAATATCTCTAGATCAATGCATCGCCGCTATGAAGAGAACTGGACTAGATATGTCAACTAAGTATAAAGAGACCTCACTTGGTGGCTTAGCGGTCAGTTTTATTGAGTGCTAAATTAATCTGTATCTACTAAACCAGCGCCCGCACCTGAAGCTCTCGATTCAGCGCTAGATTTCACTAAGCAACGAGAGAAATATTCATAGATTTCAGGCCACTTATCACCCACATTAACGCCATTATTAAGCGTTTTCAGCCTTTCTTCAGCAATATTAAGTGTCTTTAGTTTGCCATTACTTATTGAAGTTTTATTATTAACATCAAAAGCAGAAATGTGAATATCAGCATAGTTGCTAAGCTCAATGGGAGCCTCTGATGAGCTAATAATTTCCCACTCAATATCATCTTTTAGATTAACCTCATAATGATTATTGCTTTTGTCTGTCCATGACGCTTGAATACCAGTGCATTGGTTTGCACCAAGGGCAGAAACAACTAATAATGGGGAGTCTACATTAGTTAATTTTAAGTCTCCATCAAGGCCATTAAACTCGAGCCAATCTACGCAGCTTACAGAAGCCTCAATTGCTGACAAAACTTTGTCTTCAGGGCAAAAAAGGTGACTTCCATCGCTGGTCTTTTCGAACTGAATAGAGAGGCTACTGGTTTGGCTATCTAAATTATCAAGTGCCAGAAGGCTGCACTCTGAGGGATCAAAACCATTTTGTGCAATCCAAATATTGCTTCTGGCAAAGTCTTCTGAAACTCCGATGGATGCATTAACACCAAACCCAGCACGAGTAAAATAAAAAAGAACTTCGTTTAAGGAAATCGTTAAACCGTTTTTCGACATGTGCAATTTATACACGGATAAGACTGTGGTTTTCCAGCTATAGGAAATGACCAACAATCATGGTTTGGCTCCGACAACTGGTCGGGCATTGGTGCTCCTTGGTACATTGAAATTCGAGTCCATAAATCTGACTTTGGATCAAACTTTGACGCTCCAAAGAATGCTAATTTGAATCGTAATAAATCAAGAGGCCTCATAGATTCACTTAGTAAATTATCTTGAACTTCTGAGTAAGGCCTTTCAAAAGTATTTTGAACCCTTCGAATAATATGCCTAAACTGAGGGTGCATCATTGCAAATTCTCCAATAGACATATCATCGTCAATGCCTTGCAATACCTCATTCAAATCATGAACATCGCGCCCAATAGCTAGTGGCATTTCTTGATCAACCCCATCATCGACTCCTTTAGAACCGAATCTGGGCTCTAATTTATCTTCAGAATAGTACCAAAAATGGTGCTGGGATTCTTCTAATGAGAAGTCAATAGTTGTCGCCCACTTATATGCATCAGCAACAACTTCTTTCAAGTGAGATAAAGTCATATCAGCCTGAAATTTAGGGATTACAGTTGAAGACATTGTATCTGCAAGGTCATCAACAAGTGTTCCATGTGGCTCAATAATTAAGGAGACAATCATTTCTTGGCATTCCAAAGAAAAGTTATCCTCGACATACTGATAGATTCCATTCCATGGATATGGTCTATATATATTTGATTCATTTTCACACCACATTCTCAGAGCTTGAATTTCATCTGTTAAACGAGAAATTCTTGCAGACTGAACTTCATCTGCAACATTCCATTCATCGACATGCTGGCTAACCTGAAGAAGTGACTTTAAGAAAACCTCAAGAGTTCCAACAATTGGAGTTTCAATGGACCTGACTCTTGCCAATGCTGTTTCTTTTGCGACAACCCAGTTATGAATTAATGCTGGGTGCTTAAGTAAAAATGGAGCCATACCCAAACCCGTTGCATTTCCAACTCCAATGAATTGACGAGTAGTCTGATCAAATTTAACAGCTTTTTTTCCACCCTTTTCTTTTGCAAGCTCTTCAACTGAGTCAATCGTAAACCAACGTATTAAGTAAACAGTGAGTAACTCTATTTGAAATGGTGCTTTGCATTCTTCTCGATCAGCAATTTTAGCTCTATCTGCACACCCAAACTTACCGCTTCCATAAACTGCTGAAGTTCTCATTAAATAACCTACAGAAGTTAATAAATCTAGATCTGGTTGTTGACCTTTTGATAATGAATCAACAGCATTTTTAAATACTCTTAAGCTTTTATTGGCCCTTGCCAAAGCAAGTTCGCTTGGTCTGTAACGACCGCCTTCTTGCTTAGGTGTATTTTGTGCCAAATAATCTATATCCTCTTGTGTTGGCACACCATCAAAAAGGTTAAAGGTTGCATCCCAAACTTCTGCGATAACTCTATCCGTTCTCATGTCAGCTGGTATTTCTTGTGTAAAACCAACCAATGAGTAGGTTCTATTTGGAGTAGTAACCGAATAAACGCTTAAGCCATATCCATCCTTATCAACTTCACGGCGCGTTCTCTCAAATTTCCAATTCTCCCGTGACATTCGCCTAATCAAAGTTCGCATAAAGCTCAACCGGGTAGGAAAAGATGAGCCCATTCTATCGAGACGCATAACCGTTTCAGGTGATCTCATAAAATCAGATTCATTCTCTATTAATACAGTTTCGCTAGACATAATAAATATTATAAAGATTCAAAAGATGCGTCGAAAAAATTTAACCAGTTTTTACCCATGACCAATTCAACGTCATTTTCAGAAAAACCTATGGACTTTAAACCATTTGAAATGTTTACAAAATCACGATTATCTCGAAACCACTCGGGCTGATCTGGAAATCCTGCAAAACTGGCCGAACCTTCACCGAAGTCACGATCATTAGTCCATGTGCCATTTCGCATCCACTCTACAACGCTATCAGGTTGATTTTGACATAGGTCAGTTCCAATACCGATATTATTCATCCCCATAATTTCTGCAGTATCGGCAATCATATTACAAAAACTTTCTAATGTGCAGTCTGAACCATCCTTAAGGTGGTGTGGGTAGACAGAAAAACCAAGCATACTATTACTTTCTCCAAGCGCCTTTAGAACTTCGTTTGACTTATTTCTCAGCGCAGGATGCCAGAACGTTGGATTTGCATGCGTGATTGCAATAGGACGCTCTGATATTTCTATAGCTTCTAGGGTAGATTTCTCTGAGGAATGACTCATATCGACCACTAGTCCAACCCTATTCATTTCTTTAATAACCTGTTTACCCATTCTCGTAATTCCTGGGTCGTTTTCTTCATAACAGCCAGTTCCTAAAAGACTTTGATTGTTATAGGTTAACTGCATAAACCTTGCACCTAGTTGATGACATACTTCAACGAGGCCAATATTATCTTCGATAGGGGAGCAGTTTTGATAGCCAAAAAAGATTGCTGTTCTTCCTTCTTTTTGAGCCTTTCTGACATCAGCTGCAGTTCGGCCAAGAAAAATTAAATTTGAGTAGTCCTCAAAACGACGGTTCCAGTCAATAACATTTTGGACCATCTCCTGAAAGTCTTCGTGATAACAAATTGTAACGTGAACAGCACTCAAACCGCCTTGGTTAATTTGCTTAAATATCTCCTCACTCCAATTATTGTATTGAAGTGCATCAATAAATAGTGAAGGGTGCGCCATTATGGATTTCCGCTAGAAATATAAGAAGTCTTAACTTGAGTATAAAGCTCTTTGGCATAAGTTCCTTGCTCTCTAGGGCCAAAGCTTGAATTTTTTCTACCTCCAAATGGGACATGATAGTCCGTACCTGCTGTCGGTAAGTTCACCATAACGCAGCCACTTTCTGCATTCCTTCTAAAGTGACTTGCTCTTGAGAGAGACTGAGTAATAATTCCTGAAACAAGTCCAAATTCTGTGTCATTTGCAACCGATAATGCCTCTTCATAATCTGCAACTTTGATGACGCAAGCCATCGGTGCAAAAAGCTCCTCACGATTAACTCTCATAGAGTTGTTTCCCCCAATTAATAATGCTGGCTGCATATAAAAACCAGGATTATCAAGCTCAAGCTTGTTACCTCCACAGACCACTTCACAGCCCTCTTCTTTTGCTAAAGCCATATATTTGAGGTTGGAATCAAGTTGCTGTTGACTTGCGGCTGGACCAATTTGAGTGCCTTCTTGAAGCGCGTCACCGACCTTAAGAGCTGAAGTGGATTGGCTCATGCGTTCTACAAACTCATCATGAATGGAGGCATGAACAACTAGTCTAGAAGACGCGGTACATTTTTGACCAGTACTACCAAAAGCACCTCCAGTAGCAGCCGCAACAGCGACATCCATATCAGCATCATCCATTACCACAAGTGGGTTTTTAGAGCCTAACTCTAACTGAAACTTTGTTAAATTTTTAGCGGCTGCGCCTGCAATCTGACGACCCACATCATAAGATCCAGTAAAACTGATTGCATGCACTTTTGGACTTTCAGCCAACGACTGTCCAATTGATGAACCTGAGCCCATTACTAAATTAAACAAACCCTTTGGAATATCTTGCTTGGAAATGATTTCAGTTAATGCTACTGCACTTGCTGGTGTTAAGTTCGCAGGCTTCCAAATAACAGCATTACCAAATGCTAGTGCTGGAGCAATTTTCCAGCTCGCTGTTGCTGTTGGAAAGTTCCATGGCGAGATGATTGCGACTGTTCCCATTGGCTCTCTGCGAACATCAATTTCAATATTAGGTCTGACTGAATCCGCAGTATCACCACCCTGCCTTAGGACCTCTGCTGCATAGTAAGTAAAAAATTGACCTGCCCTATATACTTCTCCTTTGCCTTCAGCAACTGGCTTACCTTCCTCTCTGGATAGCAGCTCCCCAAGTTCAGCGCTTCGCGCCATCATCTCTTCACCAATCTTCATCAATACAGCTTGACGCTGCTCAAGGCCTGTTGCAGCCCATTGTCTTTGGGCAACCTGAGCCGAATTGAGAGCATCCTCTAATTGTGAGTTACTGGCTTGAGCAAATTCTCCAATAACATCGTTTGTATTCGATGGATTGATATTAGAAATTGAACTTGCGCCTTTTACCCAGTCGCCCGCAATGTAGTTGTTAGAAAGATTAGACATGATTTTATTTGATTTTTCAAAAATTTAAATTTTACTCTTTATTATTGATTTATCAAGAATATAAGCACATATCTAAATATAGTATTTTTCAAGTTTCCATGAAAAAAAATGTTGCATTAAGTAATTAATTAATCTAGGATACTTTCATTAAATAGAAAGAAGTTAATATGCCCAATTCTACTGAAAGACTTGGAAGAGCGGCTCGAAGAAGTGACCGCCTAAAAGTCAAAATTGAAATGCTGCCGACTTTACGTCGAAATATCCCTCTTACAGAGCCAATGAATGAAGAGCAGATTGAGAAAATGGATGACGCTTCGCTGTCTATTCTGGAGGAAGTTGGCGTAGAATTTCATGATCCTATTGCACTAGAACACTGGAAGGAAGCTGGAGCCAGTGTAGAGGGGGAGAGGGTGCGCTTTGATAGAGGTCTAATTCGAGAACTCATCAAATCAATTCCAGAGAGCATCACAATGCATGCCCGAGATCCAGAGAAGTCACTTGAAATTGGTGGAAATAACTCTATTTTTGTTCCAATGACAGGTGCTCCGTTTCTGACTGATCTTGAAAATAAAAGGCGCATGCCTACCCTGGATGATCTTGCTAACTTTCATAAGCTGTCTCATATGCTCCCTGCCATTCATTCGAGTGCCCATCACATCGTAGAACCCATGGATCATGCAATTTCTCATAGACATTTGAGGATAACTTATTCATCAATGAAGCACTCCGATAAGACCTTTATGGGTATGACCAGTAGTGGTAAGAATGCTGAGGATGTAATTGAGATGTGTAAGATTCTCTTTGGTGAAAAATTCATTGATACGCACCCAGTAGTCACCGGCAACATTAATGGAAACTCCCCACTAGTTTGGGATCAAACCATGCTCTCAGCTTTAAGGGTTTTTTCAGCACACAATCAACCTGTTCTCTGCTCTCCTTTCGTTCTTGGTGGCGCCAACACTCCCGCAAGTGTTGCACCAACGGTAGCTCAGGTCAATGCAGAAGCTCTATCTGCTCTCGCCTATACTCAAGTCATACGCAAAGGAGCGCCAGCAATTTATGGCCATTACTTAGCTACGGTATCAATGCAATCTGGGGCACCTATGGCTGGAACGCCTGAAATTTCTCTCATGAATTTTATGATTGGACAAATGGCAAGACACTATAAAGTCCCTTGGAGAAGCTCTAATACGCTTGGTGGATCAAAAGTTTTTGATGCACAATCAGGCTATGAAAGTGCATCAACAATGATGGCTGTCCTGTTATCTGGCGCTAACTATATATGGCATTCTGCGGGATGGAATGAGGCTGGAATGCATTGCTCAATGGCAAAATTTGTGGTTGATGCTGAGCAATGCGAAATGGGCTATAGAATGGCTGAAGGAGTGAGATGGGATGATTTTGAAGAGGGGCTGGCTGCCATTAGAGATGTGGGTCCTGGTGGTCATTACCTTGGCCATCAACACACCATGGAAAATTTTCAGAGGGCCTTTTTTATGCCTAAACTATTTGACAATAATTCTGTTGAGCAATGGCAGGCTGATGGAAGTAAAGATACAATTCAAAGAGGACTTGAAGGGGCAAAAAAACTACTTGAAGATTATCAAGAGCCTAAGCTGGATCAAGCTAAAGATGAAGAACTCTTGGATTACATCGCTAAAAGGGAAACTACAATTCCCAAAATGGAAGCACTTAATCAGGAGCATTAAACTATGGTCAAAGATAAATCAAATGTTGTTCTTGTGACTGGTGCCACTGGTGGTATTGGAAAGTCCATAGTAAATAAATATTCACGGCAAGGTTTAACTCTAGCCATTGCTGATAAGGACGAAGAACAGGCTAACAAACTTGTTCATGAAATCAATCACGGCAATGGAAAGGCAATGGCATTTCCTGGAGACCTGTTGGATCAAAATTATTGTGATCGTCTTGCAAATGAGGTTCAAAAAAAACTTGGAAGCATTGATATTCTCATCAACAATGCTGGTCTTATGCGTCGTGGTGACATCACACAGACCTCTGATGAGGATTATGATCTATCAATGAAGATCAATGTTGAAGCGCCGTTTAGACTCATTAGAGCTGCGATCCCCTTGATGGCAGAAGCTGGAGGTGGATCCATTGTCAACGTATCATCCTGTTGGGGCATTAATCCAGGACCAAATCATCTGATCTACTGCACTACCAAGGCAGCATTAGCAGCAATGACGAAGTGCCTAGGCAGAGATCATGCTCATCAAAATATTCGAATCAATGCAGTATGTCCTAACGAAGTTAATACACCAATGCTCAGAACAGGTTTTGAAATAAGAGGTTTAAATCCAGATGATGCTATTGAAGAATTGAATCAATCTGTCCCGATAGGTCATATAGCTGAGCCAGAGGAGATTGCTAATGTGGTGTCTTTTTTAAGTTCAGATGAGGCGCGTTATATTTGTGGATCACTAGTGGAGATTAATGGTGGAAAAGCGGTTTACTAATAAAATTGTTGTTGTTACTGGAGCCACTCAAGGCATTGGACTTGCTTGCGCTGAGCGTCTTCATGAAGAGGGAGCAACCGTTTGCGCCATTCAAAGAGGACAATCAAACTTATTTGACTCTTTTAAGTTTGATCTAAGCAAAGAACAAGACTGCTCTAAAAGTATTGATGTCATTGTCAAAAAGTATGGTCGCATTGACGTATTAGTTAATAATGCTGGCATCATGAAAGAATCTTCGTTGATGGACACTTCACTTGAGGATTGGAATCAAACAATATCGGTTAATCTCACTGCCCCTTTCTTATTGAGTAAATTTGCTATGCCTTTTTTGATTGAATCTGAAGGCTGTATTGTTAATATCGGCTCAATTGAGGGGATAGGAGCTAATCCAAATCATGCGGCATATTGTTCTAGCAAGGCTGGGCTTCATGGACTAACACGCTCCATCGCAGTCGATCATGGAAAGGATGGGGTAAGGTGTAATGCTGTCGCTCCAGGATGGATAGATACAGAGCTAAATGAGGACTTTATAAACTCAATGCCTGATTCAGACCATTTTAGAAAAAATATTGGTAGTATCCACCCACTTAATAGAACAGGTAAAACAGAAGAAGTTGCCTCATTAGTTTCATGGCTTGCATCTTCAGAATCAAGTTTTGTAACTGGACAGGTATATACTATTGATGGGGGAAGGATGGCAAAAATTAGCTTGCCAAACCTCTAGGAGAACATATGAAGTTTGAAGGAATTTATACGCCAGTACTTACACCGTATGATGACAATCATGCAATAAACTTTGACGCCATCGAGCCTATGATTGAGGATCTCATTAACAGTGGTGTTCATGGGATTGTCGTTGCTGGAACAACTGGCGAGTACTATACTCAGGATACTAAAGAGCGCCTTCAGGTAATGAAGATAAGTAAGGATATCATTAATAATAGAGTTCCCTGCATTGTTGGTACTGGTGCCATTCGAACTGAAGAGTCAGTTTTCTTTGCAGAGGAGGCAGCCAAAATTGGAGCAGACGGAATATTAATAGCAACACCTCCCTATGCGCTCCCTACAGAGAGAGAAAATGCGCTTCATGCACTAGCAATTGACCGAGCAGCTGATCTTCCAATTATGCTCTACAACTATCCTGGAAGGATGGGCTCTAAGATGGGTGAGGAATATCTTGACAGGGTGGGTAGGTCATCAAACTTTTGCGCCATCAAAGAAAGCAGTGGAGATATAAATAGACTTCACCTATTAGCAAGAGATTATCCTCATATCCAGCTTTGCTGCGGAATGGATGATCAAGCCTTAGAGTTCTTTGCTTGGGGAGCCAGTGGTTGGGTCTGTGCTGGATCTAATTTCGCTCCTGAAGCTCATGTTGCTCTATACGAGGCTTGTAGAGTTGAGGGAGACTTCGATAAAGGGAGGCGAATCATGTCAGCAATGATGCCGTTGATGAGAGTTCTTGAGCAAGGTGGAAAATTTATCCAATGTATCAAGCACGGATCAATTATGAGAGGACTTCCAGTAGGACCTCCAAGAAAACCACTTCAAAAATTGAATAAAGACGATAAGCGCCAATTAGAGCAAGTCATACGAGTCATGAATCAAACTGTCAATCAAATCAAACAGGAGGGGAGTTAAATGTCAAATCTTCTAACCCATGAGGAATATAGTGCAATTGCAAATTCACTTAGCTTTCCAACCAATGCGTTCATTAATGGACAATTCCAATCTTCAAAATCAGGAAAAACATTTGAAACTATAAACCCTGCAACTGGAAATGTTATTGCCAAAGTTGCTGCATGTAATGCAGATGATGTAGACCACGCTGTTATAAAAGCAAGGGAGGCATTTGATCAAGGTCACTGGTCAAAACTTCATCCAAGTGAGAGAAAAAAGGTGCTCATTAAATTCTCTAAACTGATACAAAGAAATCTTAATGAGCTGGCCGTTATGGAGAGTGTTGACTCAGGTAAACCAGTTCGTGATTGTGCAACGATTGACCTTCCAGAAACGATTGAATGTTTACTTTGGCATGCAGAAGCCATTGACAAGGTTTATGATCAAACTGCGCCAGCAGGAGAAGATGCCTTATCCGTTATCGTTCGTGAACCGGTTGGCGTTGTTGGCTGCGTTCTGCCATGGAACTTTCCGCTTCTCATGATGGCCTGGAAAATAGCGCCCGCACTTGCTACAGGGAACTCTGTGATTGTTAAACCCGCAGAACAAACCAGCTTAACCGCGCTTAGACTGGCCGAATTGGCCATCGATGCAGGACTCCCAAGAGGCGTCCTCAATGTCATACCAGGGATGGGGCCAGATGTTGGTGAGCCGATTGGCCTTCATGCTGATATCGATATGGTTTCATTTACTGGATCAACAGAGACCGGTAGACGTTTTCTGCGCTATTCAGCAGACTCAAATCTTAAAAAGATTGTGCTTGAGTGTGGCGGTAAAAATCCAGCAATTGTTTTGGATGATGCTGAAGATTTAGACCTAGTTGCAGAGCATATTGTGAACGCCTCTTTTTGGAACATGGGAGAGAACTGTTCAGCAAACTCAAGGCTCATTGTTCAAGAAAATATTAAAGAGGCTTTACTTGAAAAGATTCTTGCACACCTCAGAGATTGGAAGACGGGTGATCCCCTTGATCCATCAAATTATCTTGGCTCTTTAGTGGATGATGAACACTTTAAAAAGGTTTGTAGCTACCTCAAGCAAGACAACATTTTAGTTGGCGGAACAACTGAAAAACCAAACTATGTTCTTCCTACTATTGTTGACCAGGTTGATCCTGACTCCAAAATAGCACAAGAGGAAATTTTTGGTCCAATCCTCTCCGTAATTACCGTGAAGTCATTTGATGAGGCGATTGCTGTTGCAAACAATACAGAATATGGATTAGCTGCCAGCGTCTTTACCTCAAATGGAAAGAAAGCAATCCGAGCTGCACGAGCCATTAAGGCGGGCACAGTGACTGTTAATTGTTATGGTGAAGGAGATATGAGTACGCCATTTGGTGGGTACAAGCATTCAGGTTTTGGCGGAAGGGATAACTCCATTCATGCCCATGACCAATATACAGAGCTCAAGACAATATGGATTGATCTCTCAGATCGGGCTCCAGAAGAGTCAGTAGATTAAAATAAATGAATCAGATCAAGCTACCCAAAAATCCTGGTGATACAGGCTGGAAAGAAATCCTTCCTGAGCGGAAGGTTAATCCAAAGCTTTCAGATCATCTCAACGCAGACTACTTGATTATTGGCGGAGGCTTTGCGGGCCTCTCTGCGGCTAGGCGTTTAATTCAAATCGATAATAAAGCAAAAATTGCTGTACTTGAAGCCTGTGAAATTGGTGAAGGCCCCGCAGGAAGAAACTCAGGCTTTATGATTGATCTTCCTCACAACTTAGCTTCAGATGATTACGTAGGAAGCCTCGATAAAGATCGTGAACAAACCCTGATTAATCGCTCTGCAATTGAATTTGCCAAGAGTGCTTCAAAAGAATATGAAATGCCAGCTGAAGCGATACAACTTGTTGGCAAAACGAATGCAGCAGCAACCCCAAAAGGAGTGAATTTCAATACAGAGTATGCAAAGCACCTAGACAAGACTAGTGAAAGCTATAAGATGCTTGATGCTAAAGAAATGAAAGACCTGACCGGAATAGATTACTACCTAAATGGCCTATGGACTCCAGGTACAGCGATGCTACAACCTGCCCTTTACATCCAGTCACTAGCAGATGGTGTCTCTAAGAGTCCCAATACAACGATTTATGAAAACTCTCCGGTCATTTCTCTTGAAGAGGAAGGAATGCATGATGGACAAAAAGTATGGAAGGCTAAAACTAGTCTTGGATCAATATCAAGTCCAAAAGTTATATTAGCAGTCAACGGATTGGTTGAAAAATTTGGATACTTTCAGAATAGGCTAATGACTATTTTTACCTACTCATCCCTATCAAGAGAGTTAACTTCTGAAGAGTCTAATATGCTGGGCGGCACTCAAGATTGGGGATTAACTTCAGCTGACGCTATGGGCTCTTCAGTAAGGCGCATTTCTGGAATGGGTGGCAATAGGATTCTGGTTCGAAACAGATGGTCTTATAATCCAAGCATGGAAGCCTCAGATTCATTTATGAATTCTGCTGCAAATAGTCATAATGAATCATTTAAAGCTCGCTTTCCAATGCTTGATAAAGTATCTATGGATTACTCATGGGGAGGTCGTCTTTGTCTGAGTCTTAACAACGTCTTTGCTCAGGGAGAGGTTGATGAAGGCGTCTACTCTGCGTGCTGTCAAAATGGCCTTGGAACTGCCAAAGGAACTGCGATTGGTATCATTACGGCTGAAAAAATTACTGGAACTATCAATAGCCTAGTGCCAGACTTTGTTGACGAGGAAGTACCTAAAAAACTGATGCCGAAACCATTCATGTGGTTTGGTGTTAATAGCTATATGCGCTGGAAAGAACTGATGGCAGGGAAAGAAAAATAACTTATTCTACTAGCTCTTCATTATTATAAATACAGCAGTGCTTTGATGGAATTTCTAGCAAAATTTTATCTTCAGGAATGATGCTTTCTCTCTTTACTTTTACTTTAATTTGAATATTATCATTAGTTGCAGAAATGAGCTTATAGTTACCAAAATCTTCAACTAAATTTATATTAGCTTCAACTGTATTTTCTGATTTCTTATTCACTACATTGATATACTCAGAGCGTATGCCAAGCTTTAAATTACTTTTTTGAGAGTCTCTGTCTTGAAATCAGAACAACCTTTCAAAACTGTAATTACAATGTTGCTTTAACGGCTCGTCAGCTTGGCCTGTCAAGAAATACGATATATTTGCATACTAAGAATTCCTAACTATTCAAGGAATTAGAAAAAATAAATTTGGTTAAACTTTATTTGGGCAAAAGAACCAACTTACCCACATACTTCTTTGATACAAAGTCTTTTTGAGCAGTAATAATATCTTTTAAAGGATAGGTCTTCGAAACGAGAGGAGTTATTTCGTTTCTTTCAATATATCCAATTAAATTTTCAAAAACTTTTCGATCTTGAAAAGTACATCCTATTAAAACCAAGTCTTTTAGGTAAAGTGTTCTAACATCAAGTTCAACAAGTGGTCCTGCGATAGCTCCAGCTGCTGCATACCTCCCACCTTTTTTTAATACATCCAGCAAGTCTCCCCAGCGCTCCCCTGCAACCAGATCAATTACCACATCAATACTCTCATTTTCTATAGAGTCTGTTAATTTATCCTCTCTATTAACAACTGTATTTGCACCAATCTCTTTAACTAAATCTAACTTTGATTTACTTGAAATTGCAACAACGCTAGCACCTCGTCTCTTAGCTAGCTGAATAGCAGCTGATCCAACACCTCCAGAAGCTCCAGTTATAAGAACAATTTCACCCTGTTTAACACCTGAACGTTCCAGTAGGTTTTCTGCTGTCGAGTATGCACAGGGAATGGATGCCAGTTCTGCGTTCGACCAATTACTTTCAATCTTGAAACTTTCATCACTAAAAGCGACCATATACTGAGCAAAAGCCCCATCGCACTCTGAGCCCATTGTCCAGCACTCATAGGGCCTATAATCTACTGCATACTGCTGCATTGTTCTAACTAATACTCGCTCACCAATTCGACCAGCATCAATATTATCTCCAACAGCAACGATTTCTCCATAGCAGTCTGCGCCCTGTATGATTGGAAATTCTAAAGGCTCACCAGACCAACTTCCATCGCCATCTTCCCCTTGGGAATTACTAGCATTGGTTTCGCCTTTGACTGACTTTGAATACCAAGCAGTTCGGGTGTTAATATCGGTATTATTGATACCTGCCCCTAAAACCTTAATCAAAACTTGATCTGAATTAGGGATGGGGACTTCAATGTCATTTCGGTACTCAAGCACCTCATAACCACCATGGCCAGTTGTCAAAACTGCGCTCATTGTTTTTGGGATTATGCTCATGCTTCTAATAATTATTTGAAAGTTTAATTATAGTATTTGAAGTGTAGGTTTCGCCCACTTTTAAAATTGGGCTCTCAAAATTATCCTGATTGATTGCATCAGGAAAAAATTGAGTTTCCATACAAAGACCATAATTTTTTCCATAAGTTCTATGATTCTTCCCTTGGTACTCCGGATGCATGTTGCCACCCGTATAAAACTGAAGTCCAGGCTGGTCACTAGAGTACTGAACTCCCATCCCTGTTAGATTACTCCACACTCTTGCCACTGGCTTCATTTCTTTTTCGTTATTTACAACATAGTTAATATCAATACCGCCTTGATCTATGAGCTCTTTCGAAATAGGGTTGCTTTCTATGAAATCATATTTGGTATTAGCAACATTTAAGAGATTGCCATTCGGTATCAAATCAGAATCTACCTCGCAAACCTGATTTCCATAAATCTGAGCACTATGATCAAGAATTTTTCCATAATAATCATTGTGACCATGAAAGTTCCAATAGTTATGATTTGTAATGTTGACAATAGTGTCTTCATCTGTCGTTGCTGAATAACAAATTGAAAATTCGTTCTTGCTATTGAACTTATATTGAGTAGTACAGGATAAATTACCAGGATATTTTTCTTCTAGATGTGAAGATAGATAGGACATTGATACGATGACTTCGTCTTTATTCTCATCAATTGAATCTATCGTCCAAAGCCTCTTATTAAAGCCAGTGCTTCCTCCATGAAGATGATTATTTCCATTGTTATTATTTAATTTATATTTTTTATTGTTAAGTGTAAATTCAGCATCCTTCATTCGATTGCAGACTCTTCCAGTAATTACATTGAAAAAGCTTCTATCCGTTATGCAACCCAAAGGATCTTCATAGCCAAGAATTACATCCTCAGTTAATTCTGGATTATTTTCATAAGGGATTAAAACTTGATGGATATAGCCGCCGAAATTTGAAAATGTAACACTGAAATTATTATCATTTGTAATACTAACAAGATAAATATTCTGACCTTCAGCACTAGAAATTAATTCTTTAGTTATTTTCATAAGGACTCTATGTAGAAATTAATCTTTTTATAGTCTAGATTAACAATTCCGTTTCAAATGGATAATTTGTTAACAATTCATGGCCACCTTCAGTCACTAATACTTGTTCTTCGAGTTTAACGCCAGGCCCTCCACTAAATCTACCGACATAGGTTTCTACGCACAGCACCATCCCCGGTTGAAGAACCCCATCAAAACTATTCTCATTTAGCTCCCAGCTAAAAGGTATAGCAGGGAACTCATCACACAAACCTACGCCGTGGAAAAGGACCGAGTAATGTCGAAACTCCTGCTTCGAGTACTCCTTAGCATTAAGTGTTAACTCTTTAAAGGTTACGCCTGGTTTTAACAACTTCATATTATTTTGAATTTGTTCATAGCCCATGGTGTAGATTTCTTTTTGTTCATCAGTCGCCTTCTCATCGCCGCACAACCATGTCCTAGACATATCAGTACAGTATCCATAAGAGCCAACCAGGTCCGTATCAAAACCCATTAACTCACCGCTTAGTATGGGTCGTGATGAGCACTCCTGATACCATGGATTTGCTCTGGGACCTGAGGCAAGTAGTCTCGTTTCAATCCACTCTGCTCCCCTGGAAACGGCCTCCATTTGGAAGCGACTCCAGAGCTCTTGCTCAGTTATGCCTGGCTTAAAGTGATTGCGCATCAGCTCCATTGATTTTTCACATGAAAAGATAGATCGCCTCATCGCCTTCATCTCATCATCAGACTTAATAAGCCTTGCGAGCTCCATAACCTCTTCACCATTAGCAAGCTCAAGTCCATTTGACTGAAGTTCATGAATTCCCTCTGGCGCACAATGATCAAGCGCTAGTTTTTTGTTTCCTTTACCGTATTCTCTAACTATATCAACAATTTCAGACGCCCATATCTTGGCTCTCTCTTTACTCTTGTCTCCAGCCGTAAAGTATAAATAGGTGACTGCATGTCTGACTTCAGTAATTAAAGGATTGTGGTTTGATAGAAAATCATGGGCATCAAACTCAAAAATAATGACAGGACCATCCGTCATTACAAGCGCGTAACGAGCAGCGTTATGGGAGGTCCACAAAGACATATTTGTACTGTCTGTTGCGTAACGAATATTTAATGGATCGTAGAGAAGAATACCGGCACAGTCAAATTCAACGAGTTTTTCTCGAACTCTTTTGAGTCGATATTCCCTAATTTTTGTCATATCTGGGTTTGCCAAACCAGCCTCTAGCCATTCAGACTCAGCAAGCTCTCCGGGGCCTAATGCATGTTTATTTAGACTATAGATATCCTCTTCACCTTTTAGGTGAGAGCCTATTTTTGCATGGTGTCTTTTAGCTGATGTAAAACTCATTTAATAATCCTCAATGGTCATCTCATTTTAGATCCAGACGGATCATAAAGGGGCTCCATGACAATGGATGCCTCTTTGAACTCTCCCAATATCTCTACTTCAAGTTTTGCATTGGAGTCAATTAATTCAACTGGAAGATAGGTCATCGCAAGTGATTTTTTAACCGAATGTCCATAGCCCCCTGAAGTAATATAGGAAACACACTCCCCATTATGCATCACTGCCTCGTCACCACTGACATCAGTTTCAGTATCGATATGTATTACTGAAAGCTTTTTGCTTGGTCCATTCTTTTTCTCAATTAATGCTGCTTTTTTTCCTATAAAGTCCTTGTCCCAGTCCACGAAGAAATCAAGACCTGACTCCATTATTGTAAAGTCTGGCCTGAAGTCCATGGTCCATGCTCCCCAACTTTTCTCAAGCCTCATAGACATCAAGGCTCTGCCTCCAAACCACTTGAGATTAAGATCTGCCCCTGCCTCTTCTATAGCCTCAAAGAGTTTCAGTTGGTACTGAGGAGCCACATAAATCTCATAGCCAAGCTCTCCAGTAAATGAAATCCTAACGCAGAGGGCTGGCACACCACCTATGAACGTATCTTTTATATCTCTGAATTTAAATGCCTCTGAACTGACATCTTCCCGAGTAAGCCTTGATAACAATTCTCGAGAGTTTGGACCCGATATCGCAATACCATGAAAATCATCTGTCATGTTCTGATAGACAACGTCTTGAAGACCCTCAAGATGCATCTCAAACCAGCGAAGGTGCATATTTTGTGCAACACTGGAGCCAAACAAGTAGTAAGTTTCATCGTCAATGCAGGACACAGTCAGGTCTCCATTGAGCTTACCGCTCTCCAAAAGCATAGGTGTCAGATTCACTCTTCCAGGCCTTGGAATCCGGCCTGCAAGCACCTTTTTTAAAAATGCTTTAGCGCCCTTGCCAGTGAACTTGTGATTAGCAAAATTAGCGACTTCACTTGCACCAACAGACGCCCTCACAGCTTCGACTTCCTTAGCTACGTACTCATGAGATCTTGACCTGTGAAATGTTGGCTCTTCGTAAGCATCCTCCGGGGAGTTGGCAAACCAGAGCACGTTTTCAAGACCAAAAGAATCTTGCCATACTGCACCTTTCTGGGTTAGACGGTCATAGATTGATGTTGTTTTCTGACGCCTTCCTTTAGGCAGCGTTTCGTTAGGAAAGGTCATCACAAAACGTCGTTCATAATTTTCAGATGACTTAATAACCCCCCATTCAGGAGTCGCAAAATCTCCAAAACGTGCAATATCCATCGCCCAAACATCAATCGATGGCTCTCCTTCAATCATCCATTCTGCTAGGGTCTTTCCTACCCCACCAGCCTGACAAAATCCAGCCATGACGCCAACTGCTGTCCAGTAATTCTTCATTCCAGGGACTGGACCAATCATGGGATTGCCATCTGGAGAAAAAACGAATGGTCCATTTATTGTGTCCTTGATGCCAGCATTCTGAAGTGATGGGATACGCTCAAAAGCCAAAGCCAATCGATCGGCGATTCGGTCTAAATCTGGCTCGAGCAAATCATGTCCAAACGTTTGCGGAGTCCCATCTAAAGACCAGGGCGTTGACTGAGGCTCATAGGTTCCTAGTAGAAGGCCTGAGCGCTCTTGTCTGAAATAGATATTTGCTTCATAATCAATACATGCAGGCAATCTCTGACCCTCTGGAAGTGAAGTAATCTTATCGATCTCTTCGGTAATTAAGTAATGGTGCTCCATGGGTACAACTGGTAAATGGATACCAGACATGCGTCCCAATTCTCGGGCCCATAGCCCTCCAGCATTGACAATATGTTCAGCATGAATATTTCCTTTCTCAGTCACCACATCCCAAGAGCCATCAGGTCTTTGATTCGTTTCAATAACAGGTGTATGCGTATAAAACTCAGCTCCATGAACTCGTGCTGATTTTGCATAAGCATAAGTCACACCTGACGGATCTATATCACCATCAAGTGGGTCCCATAAAGCTGCAACATAATTTTCAGGATTAATAAGAGGATGCTTTTCAACAACCTCATCTAAAGAAACAAACTCTTGATCAAGACCCATTGACCTTGCCTTGGATCTTTCCCTTTTAAGATAGTCATGCCAGCTCTGGTTAGAGGCCAAATAATATCCTCCAGTGCTATGCATTCCTACAGAGTGTCCTGAGGTCTCCTCAATCTCTTTATAAAGGTTAATTGTGTAATCTTGAAGTCTGGAAATATTTGGATCAGAACTAATCGTATGAATTTGTCCTGCTGCATGCCAACTAGAGCCAGAAGTTAACTCATTTCTTTCAAGTAAGACAACATCCTTCCATCCCATTTTTGCAAGGTGAAAAAGGATTGAGCAACCAACAACGCCGCCTCCAATTACAACCACTCTTGCCTGATCTTTCATAATAAATCCATTAATAAACTTTAAATGTTAATTCAAAAAAGAATGAAACTCAAGTTAAAAAATATTGAAAAAATTTAGCACTTACAGTGGCGCTGCCCCGCCTTCAGAAACTCTTCTATCTACAAATCCTGAAAGCTCCTCCTCGACCTCAGGAGCAAGCTTAGGCTCTTTATAATCGTCTAGAAGCTGCTTCCATATTTTATTAGCCCTTTGGGAAGCCGTTTCGGATCCTGCATCTCTCCATGATTCAAAGTTACGCCAGTCTGATAGCATTGGATTATAGTGCTCAGTTTCATAACGATCTAGGGTTTGCTGGGCTGCAAAAAAATGAGAGGCAGGGCCAACTTCCGCAATAGCCTCAACCCCAAGAGTGTCATTATTAACCAGCGATGGCATAAGAAATGCCTCCATCATTTGATTCATCTCTGCATCTAAGATGACCTTCTCATATGACGCACAGAGCCCACCCTCTATCCATCCGTGCCCATGCAAAATAAAATTAACTTGTCCAAGCATGCATGCCCACAAAGACATCTGAGATTCATAAACGGATTGCTCATCGGGCGCATTGGAGGCGTTTGCATTTGAGGCGCGAAGAGGGATTTTATATTTTCTGGCGAGTTGGCCACTTGCTATTGTCGCCTTAGTATATTCAGGTGTGCCAAATGCGGGGGAGCCGGACTTCATATCCACGTTTGATGTGAAGCTGCCATAGATCGCTGGAGCTCCTGGGTTGACACATTGATGAAAAGCAAGGCCAGCAAGTGACTCTGCATTTTGCTGAACGAGTGCTCCTGCAACAGTAATTGGGGCCATAGCCCCTGCTAAAGTGAAGGGGGTATAGATAACAGGCTGATTATGTTCGGCCATTTCAATGGCTCCCTCCAAGAGTGCCTTGTCGTAAACCAATGGAGAATTCGCATTGACGACTGTCGTAATTGATGGCTCTTTTAAAAGCGTTTCTCTGTCAATACCTCTTCCAATTCTAACAATTTCGATGGCATCTAACATTCTCTCGCTGCCGATAGCGTATCCAAATAATGGCTTTGTAGATAAACGAGCTGCTGCTGATACTGCATGCAAATGACGCTCACTAACATCTAAATCACAAGGCTCAACGGGGTATCCTCCTAATGCATGAACCGTATTCAATATCTCTCCGAGCTTAATTAAGTTTGAATAATCTTCAAAGTTACCTAAGATCCGGCCTCTATCCAGATCGGAGACATTGGGAGCACTCGATACTAGAGTATTGATGACTGATTGGCCACCAACATGAACGTGTCTGCCTTTGTGTCTTCCATGAAGAGTAAATTCGCTAGGGGTTGTAGAAATTTTTTCCATCACAAAGTCAGGATCAAACCTAACGCGCCGGCCATCACTACCAATCATTGCGCCTTCTCTCTTGAGAATTTCGACAGCGCGCGGTGACTGGATATCCATTCCAGTATCACACAATACCTTTAATGATGCCTGATGGATTGCTTCTATCTCATCCTCAGAAAAAATAGACATCGGCTGAAAGGGGTTCTTTTTTTGGCCATAGGGAGCCTGCTGAAAGTTAGTAACCTCTCTAACGCTTTTACTTCGACCTCTTCTCATATTTTGAGATTTAAATTTGCTTCAATATAACTGATGTTAATTTAAAAAAGTATCAAACTCAAGTTAAAAAAATTAAGTAAAAATAGTGAGCTGTGTTCAGCTCACTGATAAGTTTTTAAGTTCTTGGAGTCTTTTTGATTCGATCTAAAATATCAACACCCTGTTGATTCCAAAAATGCAAGAGATCAATGAAAATCCAATTTTCAGAGAGTTTATCTCCTTCACGACGATACATATCTATGACCCTCATATCTCCAGGTTTTTCCGAAGCAGGCATTCCCATAAAACCACCTGTAGGAGTTAGAGTAAGGTTAGGCCATCCAAAAAAACCTCCAAAATTTCCTTCCGCAAGTTTACAAAGATGGCCATTAGAGATTCGATCCTTAAAACTAGCCCTAAATGGACCAGAGTGCTGCTCAGCATACCTTTCAATTGTATAACTTGAGCCAATACCAGCAGGACCCCACCAAATCATATTTTCGTTCCAGCTAGCTCTAAGCTCATCAACTAATGATATTTTTCCTGTGTGCTTCCAACCTTTAATATCTTCAATCATAAAGTTTATTGAAGCTAGTGTCTTTTCACCTTCTTCCATATTTTGCTCTTCGTACAACAAACCCTCATGAGTCATCGGTCCTGGCTGAACAAGATGGGCACCTGTTTGAGGTGGAAAGGGGTTTAATCCAACCTGCAGCATGACATGTGGAATATCAAAAAACATTGCAGTTTCAGTAATTTTTCCATTTTCAACTCTATTAAACTCACAGTAACGAAGGAAGGCCATTTTTCTCGAGGGCTGAATTCCAAGCCATTCATTATCAAATAGACCCATAAGATTTCCCATAGAAATTACCCAGACAGATTCAAATCCGTCAATTTGATTTTTTCCTGCAATGAAAATATCCATACGTCTTTGAATATTTTTAAATGCATGACGAAATGGCTGCCAGAAAATTTCAGAAACCTCCTTGGCATCCGAAATCTCATTAAAAGGATGGAAACCTCTCCAAATATAATCCTCACTAATATAGTTTTGTAAAACTTTTGTAATATCATTACCATTCGCAGAATCTAGTGCTTTGTAATAATCACGAATTAAGTTTTTTTCGTTTTGAAAATTTGTAGTCATATTTATTCCTTTTCTAATATCATTCTAGCTCCTCGCTCAGCAATCATCATCGTTGGGGCAGAGGTATTACCACTAACAATGCTTGGCATGACTGAGGCGTCAATCACTCTAAGGTTACTCATACCTTTTACTTTTAAATCACCTGGTGAAACGACTGATAGATCGTCAGTACCCATTTTGCAGGTCCCTACAGGATGATAGACGGTAACTGCAGTCTTACGAATATATGCCAATAGATCCTCATCAGATTGGATAGATTTTCCTGGAGCCATCTCCTCTCCTCGAACCTCGTCAAACTCTTCAGATGATAAAACCTCTCTCGCTTTTTTAATTGCCTCAACAATGGTTACCTCATCCCTGGTATCAGATAAAAAATTGTGGTCAATCAGCGCTTTGTGCATGTCTCCATCCTTCTTAATTTTTAATGATCCTCTACTGTGGGGTCTTAATAAACATGTAAAGAGTGAGTATCCATGCCCAAACTCAAACTTTCTGCCTCGATGACTCCGGTATATAGGCGTGAAGTGAAACTGAACGTCGGGATAATCAGGTTGGCCAAGTTTTGTGTTTGCAAAACCTCCAACTTCAACATAATTACTCGTCCACCAGCCCATCCTCCTCAGAAGAAAATTGAATGGAGAGGTAATGACTTTTGGCAACAGAGACCTCCAAGAAATCCCAATTGACTCTGCTTTTTTTGATCGAACTGTGACCATAGTGTCGAGGTGATCTTGAAGATTCTCACCAACTCCTGGAACATTGTGTTGACATCTAATCCCTTCGGCTTCAAGCTCCTTCTTATTCCCTATCCCTGAGGATAAAAGTATCCTTGGTGACTCAATGGCACCAGCAGACAGCACAATCTCTTTATTGCAATGTAATTCTTTATCAACACCATTCACTTGAATCTTCAAAGATTTAGCAGTATCACCTTCAATCTCAATTGATTGGGCTCTGGCGTGAGTCATTATGGTTAGATTGGTCCTCGAAACAATAGGCTTAATAAAGGCTCTATACGAGTTCACTCGAGTGCCTTTATCCTGAGTAACCTTGTAATCACCCAGACCTAACTGAGAGGCACCATTAAAGTCTGTGTTATATGCAAGTCCTATATGATTTCCCGAATGGATAAAGCGTTGGGCCGTTTTATTGATCTCTTGTTGAATAACAACTGGCCACTCTCCATCCATCGAATGGTAAGTAGGGTCTCCCCCTGTTTGATCGTTCTCAAGTTTTTTAAAGATTGGCAAAACATCATTATAAGACCAGCCCTTGCATCCTAGTCTCTCCCAATTGTCATAATCATTCTTATTGCCACGGATATAGATCATGCCATTAATGGAGCTCGATCCTCCAAGACACCTACCTCGATTGACCTTTATTAATCGGTCATTCAAATGTTTTTGGGGAGTGGTCTTATAGTTATAATCAAGTTTTTTATGGTCAATGGCCATGGAAAGACCGGCTGGGATTTTGACCCATGGACTCTTGTCACTGCCACCGCCCTCAATAAGACAAACAGTATTTTCAGGGTTCTCACTCAGACGATTGGCTAATACGCATCCAGCAGAACCTGCACCAATGATAATATAATCAAACGTGGACAATGACTAGCCCTTCACTGCACCAGCTGTTAGTCCACTAACAAGCTGTCTTTGAAAAAACATAACCAGAATAAACAATGGAATTATGGAGGATACAACTGCTGCAACCGCAAACATAATATTACCTTCTGTTTGAGTAGTGCCCATAAAGCTGGCAATTTTAGGGACCATGGTTTGGTTTTCTTGAGATAGCAGTATCCCTGTAACAGCAAAATCATTATATGCCAAAAGAAATGAGAAGAGACCAGCAGTAATAACTCCTGGCCACATCACTGGAATAATGACATGTCGAAATGCTTGGAACTGACTACAGCCATCTACCTTTGCACTCTCATCAAGCTCTTTCGGAATTGTTTGAAAAAATGAGTGCAGCATCCACAATGTAAATGGCTGGTTTATAGCCACTAAAACAATAATAGTGGTCGGAAGTGTTCCCCAAACATTCCAGTCATAGAAGGGTTGTAGATACCCTGAAACAAGAGTGATTGGGGGCAATGCACGAAAAACAAGTGCAATTATTAATAGCCAAAATGAATAACGAAAACCAGACCTTGAAAGGGCATAGCCACCTAAAGTTGCAAGCGTTAATGATGTGAGTACCGTACAAAAACAAACTATCGCTGTATTAAGAAAAGCGCGCCAAAACTCTTCTTGGATCCACGCCCCATCATAACCTGCGCCTGTAAAAGACTTTCCATGTACTACTTGCGTTCTTACCCCAGAAAAAACATTAGTCCAGTCTAACTTAGAGAAAAAATCCAGCTCTACTTTGAATGAACCCCACATAGTCCACATAAATGGAAAAGCTGCCAGAATAAACCAGAACAATACAAAGCCATATATTAATATCTGGAGTGCTAGTGGTCTTTTTATTTGATTTGAAGTCATATTATTTCTGAGGATTGAATTCACGCCATGTTCTAATCAAAACTGGCATTAGAAGTATGATGACACCAATTATTGTCAACACTGATGTTGTGGCAGCGGATGACATAAGCCTGATTTCTTGACCAATATCATTCCATATAATCCATGAAAGAGAGGTCGCATGTGCCGAGGCACTAAAACCAACTATTGGCTCAAATACTCGGAAATTATCCATCAGTTGAATTAAAGCAACAAAAGCTACTAATGGAGATAAATGGGGCACAACGACATGATAAGTTTGCTGTAAACGAGAGGCTCCATCAATCATTGCTGCTTCTATAGTTTCTTGCGGAACAGTCTGGAGTCCAGCATAAAAAACTATGAAGGCAAAGGGGGCAGAATGCCAAACACCATATACAATGAGTGTTATCCAAGTTAGGCCAGTTGATGCCTTTAATGACAGATTAGGATCTGCAAATAATTCTTGGAGTCCTGAACCAATAATACCTCGTGAATCAATCATCCAAAACAGAATCAACGAACCAACTAGAGGAGTTACAATCATTGGTAGCAATGAAAAGAAAACCATAAGCCCTTTAAGATGTCGATGCAGCGAGTTGACTGCCAGTGCAATTATCAATCCAAATAATATAACTAATGGTGTTACCACTAAGACAAAAGTTATCGTAAATCCCATTGCTCTATAGAATGGAAGATTATTAAGACCTGACACAAAATCAATTAAGTTTGTCTTATTCTCCCAAAGCTCACCGACCTCTTTAAAGGCTAGATGGTTTCTATCAGTATAGATTTGAAATCCAACCCACTTGCCTTTTGGCTGCTCCTCTTTGATTTGTTTACTCGCCTCATGATCAATCGTTGTTTCAGATTTACAACCAAATGGATCACACGATTCAACAACAACCAGAACCGCATCATGAGGAGTATGAAGTGATTGACTTACAATCGAAGTTAAGGGCAGGGCAATGAACAAAAACATTGCTAAGGCTGTAGGTAAAAAGAACCAGAAAAAAGTCTTATGCTTCATATGGAAATAACAAGATTAGATCAACTCAATTATACAAAAAAAGAAAAGGGCATGTATAACACACGCCCTAATCTTAGGAGATAAACAACTTATAAAAGCTTATAAATAACCTTTTTCTTTCGCAGCTGTTGTGTATGCGGCTTCTAAACCAGCTAAAGCTTGCTCAGCAGTTTCTTTGCCTTGCATGAAGTCAACTAATTCAGAACCTGCAGCTGAATGCATTAGGCCTGCATATGGCAACATTGGATAAGGCTTAGTTCCCATTGCAGCAGCAGCAAATACACCTGCAGCAGCTGGAGTAGGCTCATAACCATCAATTAGCCAAACAGCTTGTGGTGCAGTCGTTTCGTTCAACATTTCTGGACGAATTGCATGCATCAAAGCCATAAAAGTAGCCTCTGCATCTGCATCTGAAATGTTCTTGGCTACAGTAAATCCATCCCACCAAAGGGTTGAAGCTGCAGTTGAACCACCACCAACTGTCATAGGGCCAGCAGTAGCTGTTGCAGCGACTACAGCGGCATCTACCTCGTCACCTTTAAGAGCGCCGATACGTGATCCCCACATATTCATAAGTGCAACATTACCAGCTTTCCATTCAGCACTTGTTGCGTTTGAGTCATGCGTTAGGTAGTCTGGGTTCATGAAGTGAGATAACTGCTTCATCATGTTAAGTGTGTCATAACCATGCTGGTTGTTAACAGCAATTTCAGCTGTTCCTGGCTTAAAGAACTCACCGCCATGGCCAATGTACATATTGACGAATTCTTCAGCTAAGTTCCAACCCGCTGCATAAGCACCGCCAACTGGATTCTTCATCAAACCACTCGAACGAATCCTTCCAGCAGCTTCTAACATTTCTTCATAGGTAGTTGGAGCCGCAATTCCTAACTGATCCAAAATATCTGATCTATATGTAAGGTGTTGAGCGTTCGCCATAAAGGCAATACCCATAATATTTCCATCAATTGTAACTAACTGGCTTTTCTGAAGACCTTGTCCATGTTTTTCAACAAGATCATTCAAAGGTCTAATCACATCATTGTTCATTAGTGCAACAATAGACGAGTTTGCAACAATCGCTGATGTAAATTCAGCTGGATTACCAGTCATACCAGGAAGATTAATTTTTTGATGATCAGCTGTTAAGTTTGTTTCAACTGTAACGCCATCACCAGCACATTCCATTGCTCCCGCTCCAATAGTTTGGATCGCTGGGAACTCATTACCAACAATACTTACTCTTCCTTCAGAAATCCCGCAACCTGCCCAGGCACTTGAAGCTAGAGTAGTAAGAGCTACAACTGTAGCTACCTTTTTTAAAAACATAATATCACTCCTTTTTTTCAATTAAATACTCATTAATAATACATCATATGAAACCTTAAAACTTTTTTTGCATACGATTGCAAATTATTATAACACAGTAAAATATCTTTGAGCTATCATTTTGCATTCGTATTCAGTAAATAGTATATCTTAATAACTTAAATCCTAACAATAAATAGTAATGCCTAAGTACCTAAAAATTATTTTTTAAAGCCACTCTACTTCTGCCAATTCGGGAGTGGGTCATATCCCAACTGCAATAAAAGATTTGGTACATCGACAAACACCCAATTTTCCACTAAAAGCTCATTTTCACGCCGCCACCAATCACAGACACGCATAAAAACTCGCTCGTTGCTTGGGCCTTGTCCTAGGAAGGGTTTGACGTTGATACCGGTCAAGGATGGCCAGCCCCCTGAACAGGTGTAATTACCCTCGCCAAATCTTGTAAAGTGTTTTGTAAAGCCATTATTTTTTGTTCCACCTGACCATCCTTCAAACTGAGATTCAAATGGAACCTGAAATGAAGCGAACTCGTCAACGCCAATAAAAGAGCCAAACGCACCCGGCCCATACCACATCATATTCTTATGCCAATAGGGACGCCACGCCTCATCCTTTGTCGCTAATTTGTCAAGCATATCAGTCACAATTTGATAGCTTTGCTGGCCTTCGACAGGGTCAGAATAACTTTTGAGGACGCCATCTCGTGATGCAGGCCCTTGAATTAGCCCGGTGTATCCTCGCGAATGCCCTGGCCCCATATCCAAAGGCCACTGATTACAGGCAATCATCAGTTCTGGAATGTCTAGATAGATATAGCTTTCAACAGCTTGGCCTTTCTCAATACGGTGGAATTCACCATAGCGAATAAAACTAAGCGTTTTCGTGGCTTGAAGGCCAATCCAATCTCTTACAAATTGCCCTACATAATAACCAGTTGAACTGATCCAATTTTGTCCCTCAAATTCTCCAGCCATGAAGATGTCATCTCGCCGATAAAGGCCTTTAAATGAGTGTTGAAGTGGCAATAAAAATTCATTGAGGTAGGCATCTGCACCAGCCAGCTGATTAAAAGGGTGGACAACATTAATGTCAGCATCCTCACTGTAAAAACTCGCAATGTTCGAAGAGAAGTCTCCCGGATGGCTCAATGCCTTTGCATATTTGAAATAGAGTGAACGGTCATTTATTGACATAATTTTTTCTTTTAAATTAGATAATCTTTAGATCAACTTGGTGCATAAATGTTTTAAAACTAGGTGCGGGATTTTTCAAAATCCTCCCATGCTTTTTGAAAATCATCAAAACTAAATTCTGTTTTTTCTGCAGGATCTAATATGAGTCTCTCAGATGCAAACAACTTGTGAATTGAATCTTTCAAAATAGGTATAACTTCAGAAGGAATTACAACAGCTCCATGACGATCAGCATGAATTAAGTCGCCTGGTGCCACAGTCATACCAAAGATATTTACAGGGGTATCTATCTCACGCACATGGACAAAACCATGACTAGGACCAACCGATCCTGCAACAACTGGAAAGGCTTCAGCAAGATCCCCTAAGTCTCTCATTACTCCATTTGTTAGAGTTCCTGATAGTCCAAACCCTTTGTGAACTTTTGTATTAATCTCACCCCAATAAGCACCAATACAATCAGGATAGTCAACATCCTCAATTACAGTGACCATTGGCCCATCAACCTCGGACATATATCGGTAGTAATTCATTCTGCGCTCTTTAATAATATCTTGATTTTCGGTCGGTGGATCAAGTGCAGCAATTTTTGCAGTCTTGGCAAAACCAACTATAGACCCACCTTCAGGATCTGAGCAAATCATTGTGCCTCGTGTAAACTTTGAAAAACCCCTTTTACATTGAGCAACTTCGATAGCGTTACAGACCGTTGGCGTATCAACTGAGCGAAGGAGTGTGAGTAATTCTGGATCTAATTTAGCCATTTTTTTAATACCTCGGTTGTCTCTTTTGGTTGCTCTAATGAAGGCATATGGCCAGCATTATTAATAATTTTTAACTCTGAATCATTGATTATACTATGCATCAACTCATGCCTTTCTACTGGACATAATATATCGTTGGAGCCACATATCACCAATACTGGAACCGCAATTAAGCGCAATGTGCTTTGTTGGTCTACTCTTGTTTGCAAGGCCTTTGATTGATTTATAAATACTTCTGGGCCCATCGATTTAGCCATATCCATACAGGTATGGAGGATACTCTCTCGATTATCACTAGCATCTAAATAGTTAGGCTTCATCTCATCACGCATGACATCAACAAGCTTGCCTTCCTTTGCGGCCTTCATTTGAGGGTCTCTCATTGCTTTAACCTCTTCAAGCTCCGCTTTATGATTGGTATCCATAAGCACCAACTTTTCAATTCGATTGGGCTCCTGGGCGTACATCTCCATAGCGACAATACCTCCCATAGAATGACCTAAGAGATGAAACTTGGGTGGTGATTTTTTCAGTACTTCAGCTGCTAAGTCCTGAACAGTTGAATGTCCAGAAATATCTGCGACAATAATCCTTATTGAATCGCTAAGTCCTTCAATTTGTGGTGCAAAAATACGTTCATCACACATCATTCCAGGAATCATAACAAGAGTCTTCACTATTGATTGCTCGCAATCTTAGCACCCTCGGATAGTGACTCTAGCTTAGCAAATGCAATGTCTGGATCCACTGCACCAAAACCTGCAAAAGTACCAAAACCGCAGTCTGAACCCGCAATGACTCTCTCTTTTCCGACTATATTGACAAATTTATTAATTCGTTCAGCCACCAACTCAGGATGCTCAATAAAGTTAGTTGTTGTGTCTACAACACCTGGAACAAGTATTTTAGTATCAGGTATTTCACTTTTACGATCTCGAAAAACTGTCCATTCATGCGCGTGTCTAGGGTTTGATGTCTCAAATAAAGTATATCGAGCCTTTGCTTTCATCAATGTTCCAAAAACTTTATTCATATCAATATCACAGCAATGAGGTCCCTCATAATTACCCCAACAAATATGAATTCTTACTTTTTCTTCTGGAACATTCGATAAGGCATGATTCAGTGCCTCCATATGTGATTCTGCAATCTTTATGAATTCAGAGTCAGATAGACCACTGAAAAGCATATGCCGAGATAAAGCAAGATCAGGGCAATCAAGCTGCAAGTCTAAGCCCGATGCGACAATTGTTTCATACTCATCTTTCATTGCATCAGCCAGTGCTGCTAAATATGAATCTCGAGTTGGATAGTAATCATTCTGCAAAAATAAAGAAATGACGCCAGGTGACGCCGCATTCATAAAGCCTCTTTGAACGTCATTTACAGACATTGCTTTTTTTAAGTTTAAAATATCTTTTTGAAGTTCCCCCTGTCCTTTTGATTTAACTTCACCTGTGCACATCGGCCTAGCATATTGAGGCGTTCCACCATCATCAGAAAGTCTTTTTAAAAATCCTGGGAAGAGCTTCAGATCTTCTGGAGCATTTCTAGGGCTATCTCCAGAAAATCCCGTATATCTGTCTTTAACATAAGTTGCGTATGATATTTTTGAGGTTTCTCCATCACTCACAATATCAATGCCCGCTTTTTTTTGCTTTTCAACTGTAGTCAAAACGTTGTTTTGCATGCATGCATCAAAACTTTTTTCATCATATTCTTGATTATTTTCTCTTGCAAAAATATAATCTACAACCTCTTGACCTCTTGGCAATGAACCTACATGGCTCGTTAAAATTCTACTCAATTAATTCTCCTTTATAAATTAAACTATTCTCTCCAAGTTGACCCTGCTGGGTCGTTTGTTTTTGTAACTTTAAATAAGCTCGCTTCATCTAAACCAATAGGGGTCATCTTGTAGGATAAGTCGGGGCGAATTAAGCAAGTATCTCCAGCAGAAATGCGAGTTGAATTTCCGTCCCACTCGAGAGTCCATTCGCCTCTCATAACCATGTTGACTTCGTATTGGCTGGGCGAGTGCATTTCGTCAACAAAGGTCTCATTCGAAATGAAATCCACCTCAAACCCTGGCTTATCTTTCAAAAGACCATTAGCTCCTATGACCTTAAGTGGTGTGTCTTTAGAGTGGTGAGATAAGTCTGATGCACTTACAAAAAAATTACTCATAAACGCTTCTGTCGAAACCTTTGGGAAGTTTCTAAGCTCTTCATCAGTTAATAATTGCATGGGCGCAATATGCTCTGGGAGCAACTCTCCTTTTTTTGTATCATATAAGACTCCATTATCTCCAAGCAGAAGCCCAAAATCCTTAGCGTCATTAATCACCTCAGGGGCCCACGTCACACCACCCCCTGCATCATCGCCACCAAGAATGGCCATTAACATTCCATAGCCATCTCCAACATTTTCAAAGGCTCTAAATATCCCTGTTGGTATATTCACCAAGTCGCCTTCATTTGCAAACAATTCTCCATCTTCACCATAGCGTCCCCAGAAAAAACGCCAGCTTCCCTTGAGCACATAAAAGACTTCAGCAGTTGTGTGAGTATGCAAAGAGTTCTTGCAACCAGGTGGTTGTCCAGCCGCACCTATATTAAAACCTGGAGTTTCATTAATATGTACATGCTGGTCTCGACTTTCTGAAACGCCACCACCTATAATAGTAAAGTTTTCTTTTTGATCAGATCCTGGTGTATGGGCATCAATGAAAGCGGTCTTGCAAGGCTTCAAGTCTGAATACCGAACAATAAATTTTTCCATTTCTTCTAGGGTCATTTTTTAACCTGTCTTAATGATGATTTGTTTCCAGATTGCTGTTTCATCGAAGAGTGTATATTCTCTCCTAAGCCCCCAAGGTCCAAATTCTGCATGTGAAACGCCCATTACATATAAGTCAGCACCAGTAGGTTCACCAAAAATACCCCAACCATCATGCTTGCCTTTAAGGTTCCATCTCACTGCAGCTCTGGGAGAGAGGTGACTATCTTCACGTCCAATTTGATGTTCGACTGTTAAAACTGCGCTTGGCATAGAAGAGCGTAGCCCTCTCCAAAACTCTTCAGCATCCACATACGAATGACCACATACCCCTCCTGGGTATTCTAGATGACATCCACGATCATATTCAGATCTATAAACCGAAGCGTCATCGTTCATAATACGATTAAGTATATCGACATACTTTTCACCCCACGCATTCGTATTCCCATTGCCGATGTAGGGGCCTTTCTTGTCCATAGAATCATTAAATGGATGGTTGCATTTTTCTATGCCGCCTTCGAGATTTATTTGATCTCTTGCAAAATCCTTTGGCATCATTCCAAGCTGGCGAACAATAGCGCCCTGATCTCGAATTAACCATTCATCATTTACTTGATTGTTAATAGCATGACAGTCTGCGATTGTTCTAAAAACAACCTTCTTACCTGTTGCCTTCCCAAATGAGCCATCTCCCAGATGAGAAGCTGTAGAAATAATTCTATGTGAGGACAACATACCGGTCTCCGGTGTCCCTGACCAAATTACATCTTCTCCTAATAACTTACGATCAGGAAATTCTGATAATGTTGCTTTTGTTGCATCAATAACCGTCTTATTTCCAATCACAAGGGAGGGTGGGGCCCTTAAAATAATATCATCTGAGTACAAGTAAAGGAGCTTATCAATACCCCTTTCTTCCCAAATTTCATGAGTAATGCCATTAATCCAGTCAGGAAAATTAGCATATTGTGAATCAAACCCTTTCATTCTATTCTCTCCTATTTATCAGAAATTTTTGCAGAACCCCTAACCATTAGTGGTCCATCAATTTCAACTCTTCTAGCAGTTGTTGTTTTATTTTCAATGCTCTCAATAAGAATTGAAACCGTTTCAGCTACCATTCGATTGGCTGGCTGTCGAACTGTTGTTAGATCATAAGCAGGCCATGAGGAAATAGGCACATCATCATAACCAACGACAGAAACTTGTTCAGGGACTTGTAATCCTAGCTCAAACCTAATAACATCGATTACTGCAATTGCCATAGCATCATTAGCAACGAATACTGCATCTGGAAAATTTTGTTTAGAAAACATTGTTCGCGCCGCTTGTTTGGCTTCATCAGAATTAAAGTTACCCACTTCTCTTGCATATAATTCCTGTCCATTTCTAACTAGTTCTTCAGTGAAGCCTTTTTCTCGGTCTCGTTGAGTCGATGCCCCCTCCCAACCAGCAATATATCCAATACGCTTATGCCCACCTGCCAAAAGAAATCTAGCAACTTTCTGACCACCTTGAAAATTATCAGAGGTTACCGCCGATAGCCTATCATCATCTTGAGTTCGATTAAATAAAACAACTGGAACACCTGCAGAGGTGCATCTCTTAGCAAGGTCTGAGGACATAGAAACCGAAGCAGCTATAATGCCATCAACTTGATAATCTAAAATTTCATCTACCGCATCAGCAATGTCACCCTCTTTGTTTCCAGACATAAAAATTAAAACGTGATAACCTTTCTTTTGAAGAGCACTTGAGAGTAACTCCAAAGCCTCTGGATAAAAGTAGTTATCCAAATATGCCACTACGAGCCCAATCATTCGAGACTTTCCTGTGATTAATGAACGCGCTAAAACATTGGGCCTATATCCTAATTCTGCTGCTGCTTTACGAACTAGCTCGTTTGTTTTCTTAGAGGATGAAGCACCAGGTGTGAAGACCCTTGAAACAGCAGACTGGCTTACACCAGCTAATTTTGCTACCTCCATTGATGTAATTTTTTGAGTGCTCATTAGTCCGCTGTCCAGCCCCCATCAATCATCAATGCTGAACCTGTAATCATGCCAGATGCCTCTGAGGCTAGAAATACCACTGCCCCCATAATATCTTCAACTTCACCTGCACGTCCAAGTTTTATTTTTTCTTCAATCCACTTTTTGCGTTCAGGATTATCAAATGTAGATTGTGTTAACGCCGTTCGGATAAATGTTGGACAAATTGTGTTGACCCTAATTTGATGGCCTCCCCATTCAATTGCCATGGCCTTTGTAAAGCCCTCTACAGCATGCTTTGAAGCAGAATATACCGCTCGGTCTACTCCGCCAACATGTCCCATTTGAGAAGAAATATTAATTAGTGAGCCTGGTTTTTTTGCCTTTATCAGCCCTCTTGCTACTGCTTGTGTCAAAAAGTAAGCACCCCTGAGATTGACATCCATGACCTCATCAAAATCCTCAGTAGAGGTTTCTAATGAAGGTGAATGACGACCCATGCCAGCACTATTTACAAGGATATCAAAGGGCTTTTGATTTTTGAAAAAAAGCTCGATTGCGTCTGTATCAGCAATATCCAGCTGAACAGCCTCAACACTATTGCCCTTTAATTGTATTGCATCAGAAGCTTTTTGAAGAGCTTCAATATTTCTTGATGCCAAGACGACCTCAGCGCCTGCATCCGCAAGTGCTACAGCACAAGCCAGACCAATGCCAGATGAAGCTCCCGCAATAAGGGCAGTTTTATTATCTAATCTAAAAGATGGTGTAGTTGGAAGTTTCAAAATCAATTACCGTTTATGTTTTTAGCTTTGTTAAATTCTCTTAATCTACCGAGAACATCAACACCAATTTGATTATAGATATCCAGAATATCTATCATGACCCAGTTTTCCCTTATTTTTCCTTCTTCCAACCTCCAAAAATCAAGTGACCGAAGAAAAACCTCTTTATTACTTGGGGCGATACCCATCCAGCCATCATGAGTGAGTGTTTGTTTCATATTTGGCCAGCCAGTTACAGCTGCATATTCTCCATCTCCAAAAAAGTGATATCCAATTTGATCCCCCCAACCATCTCTCTTACTATAAGTTGTATCTTTTCCTCTGTCTGGCATAGCATTCAAAAATGGTATTTGATGCCAGTTTCTAAAACCTTCAATGCCTCTTCCACTTCCTATTCCAGAGGGACCATACCAATTCATTTTGGGATGCCAATAGTAATCCATTTTCATGACCTCAGGACCGCCCTCAGAGGGATGCTTCTTCATAGCATTAGCCATTCCTAGAATATGCTCCATTGAGGCATCACTTTTTTCAGGGTCATATGGACTATCTGAAATCCCATCCATTGTTGCTGGGCCTGGGACGCACCATTCTCTTCCAAGAGTTGGGGCCATTGGCCAAGAGTCAGACTGCATCATAAGTTCAGGTATGTCCCACAACGCCTGAACTTCAATTATTTTGTCCTCCTGAAAGCAATAAAATTCATGGAATCGCATATGTGCAATATGTCCAGTTGGAGGGATATCTAAAAATGACTTTAAAAAAGTACCATTGTAAAAGCCAGCACATCCAACCCAATGCAAATCCTTTTCAGTTTTCCCCGCAATAACGATATAGTCTCGTCTTTCAAGATCAGGCATTGATTCAAACAGTGGTTTAAGTGCTTGATTATAAAAACTAGTTGGACCTAGAATATCTCCAAAAGGGTGGGATAGATGAATAATCGCCTCCTCATCAAATAGAGACTCGAGGCTACTTCGAACTCCATCCTCCGTAAAACTATACATACTCAATCTTAGAGGCTTTATTAGCTCTTTAAGATGGTTGGCTCTATGCACTACTGGGCCGCCTTCCCATATGGTACGTCTTCACCACCATAGCGCCTAACCCTTATATTGGCTTGCTCTGCATGACCAACAAAAGACTCTAGCATGCAAAGTCGAGAGCAGTATCTTCCAATCTTTACGGCTGCCTCATCCGTTGTTATTTTTTGATAACTATGCGTTTTGAGATACTTTCCTACCCAGAGACCGCCTGTATAACGCCCCGCTTTTTTAGTTGGCAAAGTATGGTTAGTTCCAATCACTTTATCACCATTCGATACGTTTGTTCTTGGACCCAAGAATAGTGCTCCATAAGAATGCATATGATCTAAAAACCAGTCATCACGGTCAGTCATAACCTGAACATGTTCTGAGGCAATATCATTGGCAACTTCTAGCATTTCATCATAAGTATCACAAACAACAACCTCGCCATACTCTGCCCAGCTGACACCCGCCGTATCTGCTGTCGGAAGAATCGTTAGTATTCTATCAATCTCTACTTGTGTTTCTTCGGCAAGTTTTTGACTGTTCGTAACCAAAACCGCTGGTGAGTTATAGCCGTGTTCGGCTTGACCTAAAAGGTCAGTTGCACATAGTTCAGCATCAACTGTCTCATCAGCAATAACCATCGTTTCTGTAGGTCCAGCGAATAAGTCAATACCAACTCTACCAAAGAGTTGTCTTTTAGCCTCAGCCACAAATGCATTACCGGGGCCAACGAGCATATCTACTGGATTAATCGACTCAGTTCCAAGAGCCATAGCTCCAACAGCTTGTATACCTCCAATCACATAAATTTCATGAGCGCCGCCAAGATGCATTGCAGCAATTACGGCTGCGTTTGGCGCACCTTGATATGGCGGAGTGCAGGCTACAATTCTAGGAACTTTTGCAACACTAGCAGTCACAACTGACATATGTGCCGAAGCGACCATAGGAAACTTTCCTGCTGGTACGTAGCAACCTACTGACTGTACAGGAATATTTTTGTGTCCAAGAATAACACCTGGCATTGTTTCAACTTCGATATCTTGCATTGAGTCTCTTTGGGCCTGGGCAAAATTCCTGACCTGTTCCTGTGCAAACTTGATATCTTTCATATCTCTATCAGACACATTTGCAATAAGGCCATCAATCTCAGCTGAACTTAACTTGTATGATTTTGGTGAGTAATTGTCAAACTTTTCTGAGAACTCTCTAACAGCAGAATCACCTTTTTCTTCAATTACTTTTAAAGTATTTTTGACAACTTCACTAACCTCAGCATCATCAATTGCTTTGTCAGCAGCTGTCTTTCCTTTTTTTAAATATTTAATAGCCATAATAATTCCAATTAATTAGGTTTTGGTGGTTGGACTTCACCTCGATCAAACGTTTCCCAACCCATTCCATTGAAAACATCAATTCCGAGTTGAGACAATATGCTTGGAAAATCAACATTAACCCAATTATCAATAATGAGGCCATCTCTGACTTCCCAAAAATCTGTGTAATGAATTTTCACACGCTGATTCGTTGGCTTAATACCCATGAATTCACCACTATGAAGCGCATCGATGTGTCCAAAACAGGAAGCCCATTCACCATCCACAAGAAACTTGTCCGTCTTATATATCCGATCTGTAAAGGCTGCCCTTAATGGCAGCTGCCAGTTATTTCTAAACTCCTCAAGGTTGTTTTTTATGCCGCAGCCCTGGTTGCCCATCCAGCGAAACTCTTTATGAAAATATTGATCCATGTCATTTGAGTTAGCTCCCAAAGCATCTTCCATTGCCTTTACAATTTCAAGAGTTTTTTGAGATTTTGAATCATAACTCATAGGAAGCTCAACACTCATTTTCTAACATTTGACCAGTTTCACTGTCAAACAATAAACACAAGTTAGCAGAAATATTGGCCATCACATTAGAGCCAATATCAACATGATAATTCTTATCCGACTTCATCGAAATAAGTTCGTCGCCAGGCCTAACTGAAACCATAGTCATATCACCAAGTAGCTCCATTGAGAATGCTGGCGCTGAAATATCACCCTTGGATTTGACGATTACAGCGTCCTCCGCACGGAAACCCAGGGTTATACTTCCATTATGCTTTTTACTCAACCCTTTAATCTTAACTCCCTCACTCGTAAAGACGCCATCGCTTATTGATCCTTTTAATAGGTTCATCGCAGGTGATCCAATAAAGCTTGCTACAAAACTATTAGCCGGTTTATTGTATATTTCTTGAGGTGTTCCAACCTGTTGTACAATTCCAGCATTCATTACTACAACTCGATCTGCAAGCGTCATGGCTTCAACCTGGTCATGGGTCACGTATATTGTGGTAACTTTTAAATTATGCTGTAGATTTTTAATTTGCGCCCTTGTGGAAACACGTAACTTGGCATCTAAATTTGATAACGGTTCATCCATCAAGAAAACTGTCGGCTCCCTCACAATTGCCCTAGCTAGTGCTACTCTTTGTCTCTGTCCTCCAGATAGCTCGGCAGGTTTTCGATGCAAAAAGTCATTCAATTCGACCATCTCCGAAGCGTTCATTACTTTTTCATCATGAAGCGCTTTATCAATCTTCCTAACCTTAAGTGGAAAACGAATATTTTCATAGACTGTCATGTTGGGATAGAGCGCATAGGATTGAAAAACCATTGCTACGTCGCGATCCTTTGGCTCTAGAGTATTGACTACTTTACCCTTAATGAGTACTTCTCCACTGGTGATGGTTTCTAAACCAGCTATCATTCTCATTGTCGTAGTCTTACCACAGCCAGAAGGGCCCAACAATACTAAAAACTCTTCGTCAGCTATTGTAAGGTTAAAGTTATCAACTCCTACAAAACTACCCCATCTTTTTGTTAGATTTTTTAATTCAATTTCTGCCATAATATTTGTATGTAAACTAATTCCTAAAACTTAAGTATTGCAAGCAAAATGCATACGATTGCAAAATATTATAGCACATGGTTTTTTCTTATAAAGATAATGTTGCAATCCTATGCAAAAAATAAATTTATTTTTATTTCAAATTTACAAGTTTTGCAAATAAAATAACTAATGTTCAGATAAAGGGGAAATGACATGACAAACCTTCAACCATCAAGAGAAGTCTTTATTACCTGCGCCGTCACTGGCTCTGGTGATACAACTGGTAGATCAGAAAAAGTACCAATTACACCTCAACAAATTGCAGACTCATGTATCGAGGCAGCTGAAGCAGGCGCTGCAATTGTGCATATTCATGTTCGTGATCCAGAAACTGGCACTCCAGCTCGTGATCCTAGACTATACAGCCAAGTTGTTAATATCATCAAAGAGTCAAAAGTTGATATGGTCATCAACTTTACTGCTGGAATGGGTGGTGACATTGTTTTTGGGTCAGCTGAAAAGCCTTTCCCACTCGATGAAGCTGGTACCGACATGGTTGGAGCAACAGAGCGGCTTGAACATGTCCGTAATCTACTTCCAGAGATATGCACCATCGATTGCGGCACTATGAATTTTGGTCATGGCGATTATGTAATGACCAATACCTCCTCAGTTCTGCAAGAAATGGCACGCCAGGTTCAAGCGCTTGGGGTCAGGCCAGAGATTGAGTGTTTTGATACTGGACATTTACAATTAGCTATCTGGTTAAAAAATCAAGGACTTATTGATGACCCAGTGATGATCCAGCTATGCATGGGCATTCCTTGGGGAGCGCCAGATGATATGCATACATTCTTAGCAATGACCTCCAGTATTCCAAAGGACTGGACTTTTTCAGCCTTCTCTATAAGTAGGAATCAGCTTCCATTTGTAGCAATGTCAATCCTAGCAGGGGGTAATATTCGTGTAGGACTTGAGGATAATATTTATCTTAAAAAAGGAGTTCTTGCGACAAATGGCGACCTTGTTAAACAGGCAGTTAAGACTGCTGAAGGAATGGGTTGCACAATCATAGGACCAGAGCAAGTTCGTAAAAATTTAAAGCTTGAAAAGCGCTGGGGATAGTTATGAAAAGCATTAAGTCTGCAGGTGTAATTGGAGCGGGCGTTATTGGAAGTGGTTGGATTGCAAGACTAATACTCAATGGAATTGATGTCTGTGTTTTTGATCCTTCAAAGGATGCTCCAAAGAGTGTTGAAAAAGTCATTAATAATGCAGAGAGAGCTTATAAAAATTTACTCAGGTCCCCACTTCCAAAAAAAGGAGTGTTATCATTTCTTGATACCGTTTCAGAAGTTGCAAAATCTTCAGAAATAATTATCGAAGCTGTCCCAGAAAGGCTTTCTGCAAAGCAATCTGTTTATAAAGAAATTGAGTTAAATGCTTCTAACGAATTAATCATTACCTCATCTACCTCAGGAATTCTTCCATCTGATTTGCAGTCAGAAATGAAAAATCCAGAAAGATTAACTGTTGCCCATCCATTCAATCCAGTTTATCTTCTGCCTTTAGTTGAGGTCGTTGGTGGATCCAAAACTTCACAAAAAGTAATCGACGAAACGTGTAGTATTTTTTCTAATATTGGGATGTTTCCTCTTTATATTAAAAAGGAGATACCCGCATTTATCGCTGACAGGTTACTTGAGTCTGTCTGGCGAGAAGCATTATGGCTAGTCAATGATGATATTGCAACGACAGAAGAGATTGATGATGCAATTCGTTATGGTTTTGGGCTTCGCTGGGCACAAATGGGGCTGTTTGAGACATATAGACTAGCTGGAGGTGAGGCAGGGATGCGTCACTTTATTTCACAATTTGGGCCCTGCCTAGAATGGCCATGGACTCACTTGATGGATGTACCTGAATTTACAGAAGAGCTTGTAGACAAAGTGTCAAATCAATCAGATGACCAATCTGGAAAGCACAGTATTGACGAACTTATGCAAAAGCGAGACGACAATTTAGTTGACTTCTTAAAGGTTTTAAAAGAAAACCGATGGGGCGCTGGCAATACCTTAAAAGAATTTGATGATAGCCTAGGTAACTCTAGGATAGACTTTTCTGAATTAGATGTATCTAAACCCTTAAAAACCTTTTCAACTCATATTCCTAAAGATTGGGCTGATTATAATGGTCACATGACAGAGGCACGCTACCTAGATTGTTTTTCAGAAGCAACTACTGAGCTGATGGCCATCATTGGCGCTGATGAAGAATATATTGCGAATATAGGCTCCTACTTTACTGTTGAAACGCATATTCGTCACCTAGATGAAGTACTTATTGGTGAGGGTATTTATTCTAAAACTCAAGTAATATATGGTGAAAATAAAAAACTACATCTCTTTCACTGGCTCCATCATAATGACGGAAGGCTTTTAGCTACAGCAGAGCATATGCTCATTCATGTAGACTTAAAAACACGGGGCGCGAGTATGCCAGGAGATTCAGTCATTGAGAAAATGGAGCGCATATACAGCGCACATAAAAATTTGCCTAAACCTGAGGGCTTAAGTCGAGCTGTTGGAGACAAAGTTTAATACCATTCATCTTCCATACTCTCTTTCTTTTTAGCAATAAAATCAACTAATTCTTCGTCTATAGACTGATCGAGAGATGGCTCGACATAGTTATCAAGCATTTCATTCCAGCGCTCATAAGCTCTTTGCTGAGAATCCTTTGAGCCATCTTCTTCCCACTGCTCAAAAGAGTTGTTGTCGGGCAGTTCAGCACGATAATTTGCAGTTTCAAAATTTTCTGCAGTATGCTGAGTACCAAGAAAATTTTCACCAGGAGAATTTTCTAAATAAGCAGTTGTAGCTAATGAATTGTCATCAATAGTAAGCCCTTCAAACATTCTATGAAGCATTCCTAGACGGTCTACATCAAGCATAAATTTTTCATAGCCAACTACCAATCCGCCCTCCAGCCAACCAGCTGCTTGATGAATAAAGTTTGCCCCAGCTAAAATTGCTGGATAAATTGAATCAACCGACTCTTGCATAGCCTGAGCATCAGCAACCTTTGAGGCAGTGTAGTGACCACCCGCCCTAAATGGAAGGCCTACCCTTCTGGCCATCTGCCCAACTGCATAGGTAGCTAAACTTGATTCAGCAGTTCCAAAGGTCGGTGCGCCTGACTTAAGGTCCATCGTTGTCAAAAAGTTTCCATATACTGCAGAAGAACCTGGTCTAATTAATTGCGTTAGCGCAACACCGACAAGGGTTTCAGCATGAGCCTGAGCGATGGCTGCTGGCATGGTCACAGGAGACATTGCCCCGCCAAGAATAAAAGGAGTGATTACGACTCCTTGATTTGCCCTAGCATAACCTTTTAGAGCATCGGTCATGGTCTTGTCATACACAAGGGGTGAGTTCACATTTATATTTCCTTGTATAACGCAATTTTTATCAACGATATCCTTACCAAAAACAATACGCGCCATTTCAATTGAATCCTCTACTCTGTCAAGTGCCGTTACAGATCCCATAAATGGCTTATCTGAATATTTTAAATGTGAATAAACCATATCCAGATGACGCTTGTTCACTGGAACATCAACTGGTTCACAATTAGTGCCACTGGTATGATGAAGCCATGGGGTCATATGCGAAAGTTTTATCAAATTATTAAAGTCTTGCATATTGCCTTGACGTCTCCCCCCCTTTAGATCGTAGACAAAAGGAGATCCATAAGCTGGACCTAGTACTAGCTTATTACCCCCAAATATGGTTGATCTTTTAGGGTTTCTTGCGAGCATTTCAAACTCACTGGGAGCAGTTTTACAAAGGCTTTGGATAAGACCTTTATCAAACTTTACAAGGGTTCCTTTAACGGTTGCACCTGCTTCTTTAAATAAGTTTAATGACTCTTCGTCATCCCAAAACTCAAGGCCAACCTCTTTAAGAATCCAGTCAACATGATCATCAATCTTTGACAGCTCTTCTTCACTGAGCATGTCGTAACACTTGATATTTCGTGTTAAATACCTAGGAGGTTCAATTTGTTCAGCTTTTTTTCGATCAGCAATTTTTGCTGACCGTCCACCCACTCTCCTTCTGTGCTGATGATCTGACATATAAATCTTATGATAAATTTAGAATTTAAAAGAAATCTAAATTCATGTTAACTAAGAGCAAGTCAAAACTCAAGTTAAAAAAATTAGAGAGATTTGTTGAATTATTTTAATTAATATAAATATATTAGTTGTTTAGAGTGAGCGTGTTTGACAAAGCACCCTTCCACTTATAGGTGCAGAAATAGTTCTCCTATATGCCTCAATAATACGTTTTTCAGATGTCGGCTCAAAGCCATCAAAGACCATTCCATAGTCCTCAACTGAGTTCTCAATAATAGAAGGCGAAACAATATTTATTCGAAGTCTACCTGCATACTCTGCAGCCAATGTTGATACACACATGTTTAATGCCCCATTAGCAGCAGCTGCACACGAGCCTGACAAAATTGGCTCGTCACCAATGATGCCACTGGTTAGAGTGATTGATCCATTTTCAGTTAAAAAAGGAATTGCTGCCTTTGCTAAATTAAGTTGGCTGAAGCACTTATTAGATAACCCTAAAGCAAAGTCTTCCATAGTCAATTCCTCAAATGTTTTGAAAGGGGCTCGAACACCAGCACATGAAATTAGAGCATCAAAAGATCCGATCGAAGCAAATACATCAGACACGCTTTCAAAGTCCAAAGCATCAATTTTTAAGTCTGGTCCAGAGCGGCCAGCACGAATGACCTCATAATCTTTAAGTCCTCCAACTACAAGTCTTCCAAGTCTTCCAGTTGCACCAACTACAATAATTTTTTTCATAATACCTCTTCCAGTTTAAATAATAAAATAATGATATCACTAATTAAGCAAACTACCGATTTGCTTTTTAACTTCCTCTTTGGTCGTATTTGAATTCAAACCAGTTCCAATTTTGACATTGACTTCGCGACGAAGCCTAAACTTTATTCTCTTTTTAACTGGCCTGGGTGCTTTTGAAAAAAAACTCCCCCACATATTTTTGATAGCAAAAGGAACAACGATGACAGCTTCTTTTGATTGAGATAAAACTTTTTCAAAGCCTCT
Source organism: Candidatus Pseudothioglobus singularis PS1 (assembly GCF_001281385.1). Classification (NCBI taxonomy): domain Bacteria; kingdom Pseudomonadati; phylum Pseudomonadota; class Gammaproteobacteria; family Pseudothioglobaceae (SeqCode); genus Pseudothioglobus (SeqCode); species Pseudothioglobus singularis (SeqCode). The sequence goes on along the minus strand of NZ_CP006911.1, from coordinate 70,217 downwards.
TTTTAAGTCACTTAACTCTCCACTAGTTGAAACATGACCCTCAGGAAATAAACAAACAGCACAGTCATCGTTTAATAAATTTATAATGTTTTGCATGGCATTTCTGCTATTCTCAGGTCTTATTGAAACTGCTCCAACTCCTCTAAGAATCCAATTAAAGATTGGCTTACTGTAATAATCATCATGCACTACAAATCTTATTGTCCTTGGTGTCGCCCACTGAATTAATGCAAAATCAATATAACTAATGTGATTACCTAGAAGCAATACAGGCCCATCTTTAGGAATGTTATCTATGCCGCTCACCTTTAATCGATAACGCCATCCAAACAATAGGAGGCCAGCCAGTTGACGCATAGCTAGAGAATAGCTTTGAGTTTTTTCAGAACAATGCTAAAACCTGCGACCGCAATGAATGCATTAAAGTAGAGAATAAATTCACTACCAAAACTAAGGTTAGCTAGAATAACTGTAAAAATTAAAAGACTGATCATAGCTATATTTTGAAGCCAGTTCTTGCCTGCAAGCATACTGCCTAAACCATCTTCTGGCGAGTGGGCTTGCATCAAAGCATTAAGTGGAACAATCATCATTCCTGCACCAACGCCAAATAATAGTATGACTGAGGTCACCAAAATAAGTGCGGTCGAGTTGGGAATAAATGTAAGGCTAGAAATGACAGGAACCAAAATTGCACAAACTGTAATCAGAATCGAACCTGTATATATATTATTAATACGAATAAAATTCAAACTCTTTCTTCCAGAAAGGAATGCACCAATCATTATTCCAATGACTGAAGATGCCAACATTGCATTTACAACTAGTGGACTTTCAACACCGAAATTGACTTTTGCATGAGCAGGAATAACGGCAACTAAATTTTGGGACATTCCCCAAAATATTGCTGTACCCAAAATAGAATACCAAACAATTTCATTGGACCTCATTGCTTTAAAGTTTGATGCTAAATATTTAAAAGAAATCAGCTTAGGGATTGAAAACTGGGCACTGATTAACTTAGTTGGATAAAAACGAGTCCCAAGGGTAGCCAAAAATTCTACCGTTGATAGGCCAACTAAAACCCAACCAACAGGAGCAATTTTCATCAATATCTCTTCAGGACTAGAAGCTTGCATAGTCCCAAGAAATGCTTCAAATAAATAGGAGAAGAAAACGGTTCCTAATAGAATAGCAATCAATACAACAGAAGAGTGTAAAGCGTTCCCTCTACTTAAGCCAGCCTTACTCAGACATTCTTTAATATAACCCATTTTTGCAGGAGAATATATTGCGCTTTGCGTAGCAAGAAGTAGAGTGAAACCAAATGCAGTTTTATATAAACCATTGTAATAACAGTATGTAATGCCTAAGGTAATTATGACAGCTGAAAAGGCGCTAAAACGCATTACACTTGTCTTGGCGAATTTATCAGAAAGATGGCCTGACAAAGTAAAGAGAAGAATAAAAGGAACTAGAATCATGGCATTAACGATGGCAGTCAAAATAATTTGCTGCTGCTCACCATAAATCATAAAGATGGTATTCTGAATGATTATTTTGTGACCTAAATCTACAAATGCATTAAGAAAAACAGCAACTAGGTAGATCGAAAATATGACTGATCGTTCTCTACTAATTTGTTGACTCTCTTCCATGACTCCCCCAACACTAACTTTAAAGTAAACAGTATAAGAGAATTAGAGATTCGTTATTAGTAAATATTAAATTTGTCTAAAATTCAATGCCTTCAACTTCAGCAATGGTTTGCATATCCTTATCACCTCTTCCTGAGAGGTTAATGATAATAGATTTATCACTAGACCACTCTTTGGCGAGTTTTACAGCATATGCAATTGCATGTGATGGCTCAAGAGCAGGAATAATACCTTCCACCTCAGTCAATAAATGAAATGCTTCTAATGCCTCTTTATCAGTAATAGCAACATACTCTGCTCTTCCAATATCTTTAAGGTAGGCATGCTCAGGACCAACTCCTGGATAATCAAGACCCGCTGAAATTGAGTGTCCCTCAATAATTTGACCATCATCATTTTCCATCAAGTATGTTCTGTTTCCATGCAAAACACCTACGCTTCCTGCAGTCAATGGAGCCGCATGTGCATCAGGTCCTAAGTCAATTCCACGACCACCAGCCTCAACGCCGATAATTTTCACTGAGGTATCCTCAATAAATGGATAGAACAGGCCTATTGCATTTGAACCACCGCCAACACAGGCAATAACAGCATCTGGAAGACCGCCAACCTGATCATCAAATTGCTCTTTAGCTTCTTTACCAATGACGCTCTGAAAGTCCCTTACTAACATAGGATAGGGGTGTGGTCCAGCTACCGTTCCAATAATATAGTAAGTGTCATCAATGTTAGTTACCCAGTCTCGCATTGCCTCATTCAAAGCATCTTTAAGAGTCTTTGATCCTGAGGATACAGGAACGACAGTCGCACCAAGGAGCTTCATACGATATACATTCTGGACTTGTCTAACAACATCAACTTCGCCCATATATACAACACACTCAAGACCCAGTCTGGCTGCAATAGTTGCCGAAGCTACGCCATGCTGACCAGCACCTGTCTCAGCAATAATTCTAGTTTTACCCATGCGCTTGGCAAGAAGCGCTTGTCCAATTGTATTATTAATTTTATGAGCACCAGTATGATTTAAGTCCTCACGCTTCAGATAAATTTTTGCACCACCAATCTTTTTAGTCAGGTTTTCTGCGAAGTAGAGTGGCGTTTTACGTCCAACATAGTGTTTAAGGTCATCCTCAAACTCTTTAAGGAAGTCTGGATCATCTTTAAATTTCTCATAGGCCTCTTTTAACTCTGTGACTGCTGTCATCAGAGTTTCGGCAACAAAGATTCCACCGTATTGATCAAAATGACCTTTTTCGTCAGGAAGGTTATAGCTCATGAATTGGTATGTCTGATAAAAGCTTCTATTTTATCAATATCCTTAACTCCTGGTGCACTTTCCACGCCACTTGAAGCATCAACTGCATATGGATTTACTTGTTTAATTGCATCGGCTACATTGTCAACAGTTAAGCCACCAGCCAAAATAATTGGCAATGATATTTTGACACGCGCCAATGACCAATCAAAAGACTCACCGGTTCCTCCATAACTTGAAGGACTGAAAGAATCTAAAAGGAGTGCGCTAGCTGATGAAAAATTTTCAGCTATTTCTTTAACATTAGTGTCTGGTTTTACGCGTAAAGACTTGATAAATGGCATTTGATATTGGGCACAATCAAGAACACTTTCATCACCATGAAACTGAAGAGTATCAAGAGGCACCTCACAAAGAATCTCATCAATAAAGCTGGGGTTAGCATTAACAAATAAACCCACTCTATTTATGAAAGGAGGAAGCGCTTCAATTATTTTTTGAGCAGAATGGATATCTACATTTCGTGGAGATTTATCATAAAAAACCAGGCCGATTGCATCAACGCCGGCTAAGGCAGCATCTCTGGCATTATTAGGCTCAGTAAATCCACAAATTTTTACCTTAGTCATTAACTAAATCAATTTCTTTAAAAGAATGATTTTCTCATAGCCTCGCTATGTAATGAATACAATTAAAGAATGAACTTAAAATTTAACTAGAAGCTTTTTTTTTGGCAGGCGCTTTCTTTTTGGATTTTTTTGCTTTAGCTTTTTTGGCTTTAATTTTTCCCTCTATAGCTTTTTTGCACTCCTCAAGGGATAAGTCTGCTGGCTCTTTGTCACCAAAAACTTTTTGAACAGTGACATTTTTTTGACCTTTACCTCGCTTTTTACCATTCCAAATATATGGACCAAAACGACCATTCAAAACCTGAATTTCAGAGTCTTCAAATACCTTTATTATTCTTTCAGCATCGAATTTTTCTTTTGCAGCAATAAGCTCTAATGCAGTCTCTAAAGAAACCTCTTCTGGTGAGACCTCTTTCAAAGAGACATACTTTTTTCCATATTGAATATATGGACCAAAACGTCCATAATTAGCCTTAATTACTTCACCACCATCTGTCTCTCCAACAGTTCGAGGCATTTTGAAAAGCTCTATTGCTTCATCAAGTGATATATTTTCAATGTCTTGCCCTGTTCTAAGTGAAGCAAAAGTTGGTTTTTCCTCATCATCTTGAGTGCCAATCTGAGCATAAGCACCATATCGACCGAATCGCACACTTACTGGCTTACCAGAAACTGGATCTTCTCCTAAGTCCCTCTTTCCATGGGTTTCATCTCGCGAAATATCCTTAGCAAGCTCTATTTGCTCATGAAAGGGTTCATAAAAATTTCGAATTACGCCTGCCCATGGCTTGGATTCTTCAGCAATAAGGTCAAAGTCACTTTCAAGATTAGCTGTAAACTCATACCCAATAATATTTCTAAAGTTTTTAACCAAAAAATCAACTAAGAGGTAGGCTACATTTGTTGGGAATAACTTATTTTTTTCAGCTCCAGTATTCTCAGTTTGCGTCAATTGTGAGATAACACCATCTGCAATTTCTATCATTTGGTACTCTCGTTGAGCACCTTCTCTAGTATCTTTGACAACATAATTTCTATCTTGAACTGTTGTAATCATTGTTGCAAATGTAGACGGTCTTCCAATCCCCATTTGCTCAATCTCTTTAACTAATGAGGCTTCAGTGTATCTTGGTTTTGCTCTAGAGAATGACTCTCTAGAACTCATATCCATGAGAGTGAGCTCATCACCCTTAGACACCTCAGGCAACAATTTATCTTCAGCAGCAATGTAATCATAAACCTCAAGAAATCCAGCAAAAGAGAGAATCTCACCATCTGCAATAAAGTTTTCACTTCTTTCCGAGATACTAATATTGATTTTAGTTTTTTGTAACTGGGCATCACTCATTTGAGACGCCAATGTCCGTTTATAAATTAAAGAATACAATTTTGCTGACTGATCATCTAAACCCAAAATAGTTGGCTTAGTTAGATCCGTTGGTCTGATTGCTTCATGCGCCTCTTGAGCACCAGTGGAACTTGTCTTATATCTTCTGGCCTGATGAAAATCCTTGCCATATTTAGAAATAATTTCATCTTGGGCCGCTGAAATTGCCACTTCAGATAAATTTAACGAGTCAGTTCTCATGTATGTGATTGCGCCTTCACGATATAAGTTTTGCGCAATTGACATAGTTTGCTTGACAGAAAATCCAAGCTTTTGAGATGCCTCTTGTTGTAATGTAGAAGTAATAAATGGCGCTTTAGGTGACCTTTTAGAAGGCTTAGTATCAATAGACTCAACAATTAACGTTGACTTCAAAAGAGCCTCTGCAAAAGCAAGCGCCTCTTCTCTGGAGTCAAAGTCTTTGCCTAGCTTTACCTCAAGGCTTTGACTAGTCTTGTTTACAAGGTTTGCTTTAACTTTATAAGTGCTAACAGGAGAGTGTGCAGAGATTTCACGTTCACGCTCAACCACCAATCTCACAACTGGAGACTGAACTCTGCCAGCAGAGCGTGCTCCAGAAATTTTACGCCATAGCACTGGTGAGATTTCAAAGCCAACAAGTCTGTCAATAATGCGCCTGGCTTGCTGCGCATTAACAAGATCAGTATTTATTGTCCTTGGGTTGCTAATTGCATCGGTAATAGCACCCTTGGTTATCTCATGAAAAACAATCCTTGGAGTATCCTCAGCTAAGGAAAGCGCTTGTTGCAAATGCCATGCAATGGCCTCTCCCTCTCTGTCCTCATCAGTTGCAAGATAAATTTTCTCAGCAGTCTTAGCGGATTTTTTAAGATCAGCAACTACTTTTTTCTTATCCGCACTGATAGCGTAGGTTGGCTGGAAGTCATTCTCTATATTGACACCCATATCTTTCTTTGGCATGTCTCGAATATGACCTATGCTTGACTTAACAACATAGTCTGCGCCTAAGAACTTTTCAATTGTTTTTGCTTTCGCCGGTGATTCGACAATAACAAGATTTTTTGACATAAGAAGACCTACTGAAGGGTAGGGTTATCATCATAAAACACAATAGATTCAATCCATTGTGACGGAACAGCAGATTCAGCACTATTTCCGATAACCATCATAACCACCCATTTCAAGTCATCAATACTTAATTTGGAGTCCTCTAGGGACATTACTTGATCAATAACTATTTCTCTTTGGCTCGCATTGAGTTGGCCCATATTTTCCATAAACATTATGAATCCTCTGGCTCTAGAATCTAGTTTTGTTTTTTCTAGATCATTGTAGATTCTCATGGAATTATGCACTGTATTGAAACTTGCAATTTTTCCATCTTGAAGTGCGGCAATATTCTCAAGCCAAACTAAAGCTTTTTCAATTCGATCCGAATCAAATCCTGCCTCAGAAAGATGAGTTTTTAATAGATCATCATCCAACTCTTGCGTCGAGTCTTGCTCAGCCGACTCAAACAAAAAATCAAACATAAAGGTGAGCACATCAAGAATATTATTAGTCATAAGGCCTCATCGAATTTACAGATATTTACTTAATAATTATTTTAAGACCCAATATTAGAAACTTAAAGGTGTCTTTCTTTTGGTATTACTTGTGGGCAACAATCCCTTTTTTCAACCTCTATACAAGTTATAAAGTGTATACAAAATTTAAGTAACTAATTATTTGTTACCTTTCATTATCCACATCTTTACAAAGAGTGGGCTTAATCTAGCTATGAATAGCAAAGAAACTCTTATTTATCAGGCTTACTGAATCAAATCAAGTATGGTAAAATTGCAAACTTTTTGTTGGCATACATAGATTATGAAAAGAACTTTCCAACCCAGCGTACTAAAACGCAAACGTAATCATGGCTTTAGAGCCAGAATGAAAACTCGATCAGGCCGTGCCATATTAAGTGCACGAAGAAAAAAAGGGCGTAAGCGCTTAGCAGCATAAATAAATGTCCAGCTCGCTCGCTCATAGTGTGCGTATTACAAATGCAAAAGAGTTCGCTCACGTTTTCAAAAAAGGCTTTCACTCCCAAAGTAAGTTCTGGAAAATAGTTGCTAATGACTCTGGTAATGGTTTCTCAAGACTGGGCCTTGCCATATCCAAAAAAGAATATAAAAGGGCTGTTGACAGAAACCTATTTAAACGTCTTGCTCGTGAAACTTTTAGAAAAAATCAAGATAATTTAGACCACCTAGACTTTGTTGTAATGGCTAAAAAATCTAAGTCTAAAAACAATAGTGAATTAACCTTAGATTTGATTACTCTTATGAAAAATGCTAAAACGAAGGCAAAAACTCAATGAAATATTTGCTTCTACCTCTTATTAAGATTTATCAATGGCTAGTTAGTCCTATTCTAGGAAATAATTGTCGTCATATTCCAACATGCTCTGAATATACGTTTGATGCTATCAAATATCATGGTGCGATAAAAGGTGTGGCTCTTGGAGCAAAAAGAATAAGTAAATGCCATCCATGGTCTGAAGCTAGCTTTGACCCAGTCCCAAAAAAATAATTTAAAAAATTTAATACTCTATGAATACTCAAAAACTCTTTCTCTTTATAGCAATTTTTTTAACAGTCTTTCTTCTTTGGGACAAGTGGGAGCTCACTCAATCGACTGATGCAAATGGTAATGTAATATCCCAAACTCAACTGATTGATAATAGCTCATTAAGCGAAAAGACTGATATTCCTCTTGCAAGTGACGTTCCTGTTGCTGAGGTTTCAATATCTGATGACTCAACTCCATCAGTAAGCGAGTCAAATATTAATAGTGCGTATACAACTGTTGTTACAGATCTTTTAACAGTTCAAATTTCTCATAAGGGTGGAACAATAATTAGTGCCTACCTAAATGAATATCCAAACTCTCTAAACTCAGAAGACAAATTTCAGTTGCTTAGCAACTCTCCAGACAATATTTTTCATGCGCAGAGTGGATTAATTCCAGCAGAGCAAATGCCTACTCATCAAGATGAATATTTCTCTGAAAGGCAAGATTATTTCTTACAAGGCGGCAATGAATTAGTTGTCCCGCTAAAGTGGACAGGAAGCAATGGTCTTAGTGTTACTAAAAACTTCCGCTTCAAACCAAACAGCTACATTATTGAAGTAGACTATGAGATTAGTAATAATAGTTCTTCTGATCAAGTAGTAAGTAGCTATACACAACTAGCTCATGGTACTCCTCAAAAATCTGGTAATTTCATGATGGGCATGCAAAACTTTAATGGTGGTGCAGTCTACAACGATGAGGAAATTTTTGAAAAAATTGACTTTGAGGACTTTGATTCTACCCCTAAAATGGTATCAGTTGGTGGATGGGCTGCTATGATTCAGCACTACTTTTTTACTGCCTGGATTCCCAATGAAAAAGAAAAGCATACCTTCTCAACCAAATCAAGCAGAAATAACTATTTACTAACAACAGTAAACCCAGGTGTAAGTATTGCAGCAGGCACTACTACCAATATTGGGAAAAACCAACTCTATATCGGCCCTAAAGAACATGTTCGACTTGAACAGTTAGCTCCAGGCCTTGACAAGACTGTTGACTATGGCTTTCTATTTATAGTTGCTAAGCCTTTATCAGTTTTCTTGCACTGGATCTATAGTTTTGTTCAAAACTGGGCTATTTCAATAATTCTAGTTACTTTAGCTATAAAACTTGCTTTCTATAAGCTTTCGGAGAAATCATTTCGCTCGATGGCAGGAATGAAAAAACTTGCGCCAAGACTTCAAAAAATCAAAGAAACATATGAGGGTGATAAACAGAAAATTGGCAAAAAGACAATGGAGCTATACAGAACAGAAAAAATCAATCCTGCTGCGGGTTGTCTACCAATCCTAGTTCAAATCCCTGTATTTATATCAATTTACTGGGTCCTTATTGAAATGGTGGAGCTCCGCCAAACACCATTCTTGTACTTGCCAGATTTAGCGGCTAAAGATCCTTTCTTTATCTTGCCACTTATTATGGGCGCATCAATGTGGTTCCAGCAAAGGCTTAATCCGCCTCCTGCAGATCCAATCCAGGCAAGAATAATGCAGATGCTTCCGGTTGTATTTACTGTTTTCTTCCTTTGGTTCCCTTCAGGACTAGTATTATATTGGGTTACCAATAACGTGCTGTCAATTGCACAACAAGTATATATCAATAAAAAAATTAATGGATAACTACTAATTTATGAATGGTAATAAAAAAGCTAGCAGTATTGCCAAGAACATCAAACTATTAATCTTAGATGTAGATGGGGTTCTAACTGATGGGGGGATATATTTTGATGACAATGGCACTGAACATAAAAAATTTGATTCACAAGATGGTTGTGGGATCAAGTTATTAGAATTATCTGGCGTTGAAGTTGCAATCATTACTGCAAGAAGTACCAAGTCTGTTGCTCATAGGCTAAACACCCTTGGTATCAAAAATTATTATCATGGGATTAAAGATAAAGGCGTTGCTTTAAAAGAACTATCAGACAAACTATCTATCGATCTCAATGAGTCAGCCTTTGTAGGAGATGATGTCATCGACCTGCCAGCTATGTCAAAAGTTGCTTTACCTATTGCTGTTGCAAATGCTCACTCTTTTGTAAAAGAAAATGCATTGATGGTCACAGAAAAGGCTGGAGGCTCTGGAGCTGTTAGAGAGGTTTGTGATTTTTTATTAAAATCACAAAATAAATATGATGACCTAATGCAGTCATTTTTAAAATGACTCCATTTCAATCAGAATGTTATAAAGCACTCGAAAAAGTTCCGCCTGGTAAAGTGATTTCATACGCTGGTCTTGCGGAGATGATAGGAAGGCCAAAAGCTCATCGAGCTGTTGGAAGCGCCATGAATAAAAACCCTTTTGCGCCTAAAGTACCTTGTCACAGAGTGGTGAAGTCGAATGGAGAAATAGGTGGTTTTGCAGATGATATTAACGTGAAAATAAAACGCCTTCATAAAGAAGGCGTTGAAGTACTAGATAATAAGATTGTTAACTTTAAGTCTATTTTATTTAGCGAGTCTTAACGCTTTTTACTTCTCATCTTAGTGATCATTTGAAGCTGAGCCATTGCATCTGCCAATGCAGCTTGAGTAGTTGTTACATCCTGATCGCCTTGAGAATTAGACATAGCTTCTTCAGCTCTTTGTTTTGCCTCAAGTGCTTTGGACTCATCTAAATCATTTGCACGAATAGCAGTGTCAGAGAAGATTGTAACCGTACCAGGCTGAACCTCAATAATCCCTCCTGAGACAAAGATTGACTCCATGCCACTCTCTGTTTCAACCCTCACCTCACCAGGTTTGAGCGTGCTAATTAGTGGAACATGCATTGGATAAACACCAATCTCGCCCATTGAAGCTGGCGCAAAAACACACTTCGCCTCTCCTGAGTATATTTCCTCAGTTGCACTAACTACATCAACATGTATTACTGACATTTATGCTGTCTCCGATGCCTTTTCTTTAACTTCTTGAATAGAGCCTGTCATATAAAAAGCTTGCTCAGGAATAGCATCATGCTCTCCATCTAAGATAGCTTTAAATCCAGAAATCGTATCCTTTAATGAAACATACTTACCCGGTGAACCGGTAAAGACTTCTGCAACAAAGAAAGGCTGTGAAAGGAATTTTTGAATCTTACGGGCACGAGATACAGTCTGCTTATCTTCTTCAGATAACTCATCCATACCAAGGATAGCAATAATATCTTTCAGCTCCTTGTAACGCTGAAGAACACCTTGCACTCCACGCGCAACATCATAGTGCTCTTGCCCAACAATTAAGGGGTCAAGTTGACGTGAAGTTGAATCAAGAGGATCTACCGCTGGATAAATACCTAGCTCTGCGACTTGACGAGATAGAACTACCGTGGCATCCAAGTGAGCAAATGTTGTAGCTGGAGATGGATCTGTTAAGTCATCCGCAGGAACATATACTGCTTGAATAGAGGTAATAGAGCCTGTTTTTGTAGAAGTAATCCTTTCTTGAAGGGCACCCATTTCTGAAGCAAGTGTTGGCTGATAACCAACCGCAGAAGGCATACGTCCTAATAGGGCTGAAACTTCAGTTCCTGCAAGAGTATAACGATAAATATTATCAATAAATAGTAAAACGTCGCGACCTTCATCACGAAAATATTCAGCCATCGTGAGGCCAGTTAAAGCAACACGAAGTCTATTTCCTGGAGGCTCATTCATCTGACCGTAGACTAACGATACTTTATCTAGTACGTTTGAATCTTTCATCTCATGATAGAAATCATTACCTTCACGCGTTCGCTCACCAACGCCAGCAAATACAGAATATCCTGAGTGCTCAATCGCAATGTTACGAATAAGCTCCATCATGTTAACTGTTTTACCTACACCAGCACCGCCAAACAATCCAACCTTTCCACCTTTTGCAAAAGGGCAAACTAAATCAATCACTTTAATACCTGTTTCTAGTAATTCAGTAGCAGGTGCTAATTCATCATATGCAGGGGCTGAGCGGTGAATTTCCCAATCTGCTTCTTGACCAATTTCACCAGCATTATCAATTGGCTCACCAAGTACATTCATAATACGACCAAGAGTTTTTGTACCAACAGGGACGGTAATAGCTTTACCAGTATTAGTCACTTCTAAACCTCGCTGGAGTCCTTCAGAACCTCCCATTGCAATAGCTCTAACGACATTATCGCCAAGCTGTTGCTGAACCTCTAAAGTAAGGTTCGCTTTAGTAACATGAAGTGCGTTATATACCTTAGGTATTGCGTCAGATGGAAATTCGACATCGATAACAGCGCCAATAATTTGTGTAATTTTGCCTATACTCATTTGCTTTTCCTTATTTTAAATCTTTAAACAGCCGCAGCACCCGCTACAATCTCAGAAATTTCCTGAGTAATAGCAGCCTGTCTTGCCTTGTTATAAATCAATTGAAGATCGTTAATCATATCTCCAGCATTTTCTGTAGCACTGTGCATTGCTATCATCCTTGAAGATTGCTCACAAGCAATATTTTCTACAATTCCTTGATAAACTAACGCTTCAATATAACGAACCAATAATGCGCTTAGCGCACTCTCTGCATCTGGCTCATAAATATAGTCCCAGTAGTGGTCCATACTTTCTTCTTCAGTAACCTCCATTGGAACAATTTGCTTAACAGTCGGGACTTGTGACATAGTGCTTGCAAATCTATTGTAAGCAATCATAATCTGGTCAATCTCACCAGCATCATAGCGGTCCAACATTACCTTAATTGCACCTAAAAGGTCATCAAAATGAGGCGTATCCCCTAAATCCGTGAGTACAGAGTTGATTGTTAATCCAGTGTTCTTGAAGAATGAGGTAGCTTTTTTACCAATTGTACAAAGCTCAACATCAACCTTATCTGATTGCCAAGCCGCGATATCTTTTAGAAGACTTCTAAATAGATTTGTATTAAGGCCTCCACACAAACCTCTATCACTTGAAATTATAATAATTCCAACACGCTTATTTTCTTCAGAAGCAGTCATGTAAGGGTGCTTGAACTCTGAATTTGCATGGGTTAAGTGACCAATAACATTAAGGATTTTTTCAGAGTATGGTCTAGATGCAAGCATTCTATCTTGTGCCTTCTTCATCTTAGATGCTGCAACCATTTCCATAGCCGAAGTAATCTTCTGAGTATTTTTAATACTCGCTATTTGGGTCCTAATTTCCTTGCCTACTGCCATCTCTGTCTACCAAGTATTATTAGCTTTAAAGTCATCAATCGCTGCCTGAAGTTTTTCCGCAATATCATCATTGTAGTCACCAGACTCGTTAATAGAATCCATCAAATCTTTCTGACTTGTATTCATATATGCCAAAAGTGCCGCCTCGAATGCCACGACTTTATTTGCCTCAACATCATCAAGTGCTCCTGAGTTAGCAGCAAAAAGTGAAGTTGCAGTTTCAGCAACATTTAATGGTGAGTATTGCGCTTGCTTCATTAGCTCTGTTACACGGATTCCTCGATCGATCTGAGCTTTAGTCTCAGCATCTAGATCAGATGCAAACTGAGCAAAAGCGGCCAATTCACGATACTGTGCTAGGTCAAGACGAATACTACCTCCTAGCTTCTTAACAGCTTTAGTTTGTGCTGCACCGCCCACTCTTGATACTGAAAGACCGGCATTAATCGCAGGACGAATACCTGAGTTAAATAAATCTGTCTCTAAGAAGATTTGACCATCAGTAATTGAAATTACATTTGTTGGAACAAAAGCTGATACGTCACCAGCTTGAGTTTCAATGATAGGAAGAGCAGTCAAAGAACCCGTCTTACCCTTAACCTCTCCATTTGTTACCTTTTCAACATAATCAGCGTTAACTCTTGAAGCTCTCTCGAGTAAACGTGAGTGTAGATAGAATACATCACCTGGATATGCTTCACGCCCTGGTGGTCTCTTCAGAAGAAGTGAAACCTGACGATAAGCCCAGGCCTGCTTTGTTAAGTCATCATAAACAATTAACGCATCCTCTCCACGTTCCATGAAATATTCACCCATCGCACAACCAGCGTAAGGGGCAATATACTGAAGCGCTGCAGAGTCAGAAGCTGAAGCAGATACAATAATTGTATGGGCTAAAGCGCCATGCTCTTCAAGCTTACGAACAACAGCAGCAATTGATGATGCTTTTTGTCCAATCGCAACATAAATACACTTAACACCTGTATCTTTTTGATTGATAATCGCGTCAATAGCTACAGCAGTTTTTCCAGTTTGACGGTCACCAATAATTAGTTCACGCTGACCACGCCCAATTGGCACCATTGCATCAATAGCTTTAATACCAGTTTGGATAGGCTGATCAACTGACTGCCTGTCAATTACTCCAGGAGCAACAACCTCAATTGGTCGGCTTGCACTAGCTTTAATTTCACCCTTGCCCTCTAAATCTTCTCCAAGAGGATTAACAACTCGTCCAAGAAGTTCATTTCCCACTGGGACTTCCATGATACGGTTTGTACACTTCACAGTGTCGCCTTCTGAAATATGAAGATAGTCACCTAGTATAACTGCACCAACTGAATCTTGCTCTAAGTTAAGCGCTAAACCAAAAGTATTTCCAGGGAACTCTAGCATCTCTCCAAACTGAGCATCGGCTAAGCCATGAATACGAACAATTCCATCACTCACACTAATTACTGTGCCCTCTGTTCGAGCTTCTGCTGAAAAATCAAAGCCCTCTATTTCTTTTTTAATTAAATCACTGATTTCAGAAGCGTTTAATTGCATACCAAACCTCTCTTTATAAAATTAATTTACAGACAAAGAGACGCTTAGAGCATCTACTTTTGCCTTAACTGAAGTATCAATTACCTTATCACCTTCCTTGATAATGACACCACCTTTAAGGGTCAAATCAATTTCAGTTTCAACTGATACGGTTGTTTTGTGTTTATTTGTCAAATCTTCTAATATTGCATTTTGTTCTGCTTCACTTAACTCAAAAGCACTAATTACTTTGAAATTTTTGCTCTTGTTAGAATTAGATACAGCAGCCTCAAAAGCATTCGATATACTACTAATTGCAGCTGAACGATCATTATTAAGAATCAAATTAATAAAGGCAGTTTCTTGCTTGCTGAGATCCTTTGAAGTTACTCTTCCAACTAAAGTAGAAATCAAATCAAATTTTTGATCCTTACTTTTACTAGGAGATGCAATAAAAGCTTTTGTATTAGCATCGGCCATGACCAAAGTGGTAGCTGACAAAAGCTGACTCCATTCTGTGACAGAATTATTTTGCACAGCAATTTCAAAAATCGCTTGAGCGTATGGCTTTGCAATTGTTGATAATTCCATCTTACCTACCTATAGTGATTGAGAAAGCTTTGAAAGCATATCTTTGTGCGTTTTAGAGTCAACTTCTTTATCCAAGACTGAATTTACACCTTGCATAACCAAAGTTGAAACTTGGTCTTTAAGCTCATTACGTGCTTTCACAACCTCTTGGTCAAGTTCAGATTTAGCATGTGCCTTAATCTTATCAGCCTCTTCAGATGCTGTACCCTTAGCGTTATCTATCATCACACTAGCTTGCTTGTCAGCATTTGCAATAATTTCAGCTGCCTGAGTTTTCGAGCTTTCGATTAAATCTTCTGCATTTTTCTGGGCTAAAGCATGCTCTTCTTTTCCAAGCTCTGCTGCCTTAAGTCCATCTTCGATCGCTTTTTTTCGAGCTGCCATAGCCTCAACTAATGGAGGCCAAACAAACTTCATGCAAAACCAGACAAACATGGCAAACATAATTGTTTGCCCAATTAGCGTAAGGTTAATATTCATAACTTAATACCCTTGTTCATTGAAAAGAATACGATTTATCCTGCAACCGCAAACAAGATATACATTGATATACCAACTGCGATCATTGGTACCGCATCAACAAGCCCCATTACGATAAACATTTGAGTTCTTAGCATTGGAATTAATTCCGGCTGACGTGCAGCACCTTCGATAAATCTAGCACCAAGAATACCAATACCGACAGCAGCGCCAAGTGCGCCAAGACCCATAAGAATAGATCCTGCTAAAAATAATATACTTTGTTCCATTTTTTGCTCCTACTTATTAAAACTATTTAAAAAAAAATTAATGCTCTTTTTGGTGTGCCATATCCATATATACAATTACTAGGGTCATGAAAATAAACGCCTGAAGTAATACAATTAAGATATGAAAAATAGCCCACGGTAAAGACAGGCTCCACTGAATCCAGAATGGCAACAGTGCAATTAGAATAAAGATCATCTCGCCTGCATACATGTTTCCAAATAAACGCAATGCAAGTGAGACTGGCTTTGCCAGCAAATTCACTCCTTCTAAAAATAAGTTAGCAGGCAACATCCATTTTCCAAAAGGATGAAGTGTTAGCTCGCCCACAAATCCGCCTAATCCTTTCTCTTTAACACTGTAATAAAGGATTAATATAAATATGCCAATTGACATTCCAAATGTAGCATTAGGGTCTGTTGTTGGAACCACCTTCAAATAATCAACGCCCATTGCATGGAATAGTGACGGCAACCAATCAACAGGAA
The DNA here is from genome assembly GCF_001281385.1 of Candidatus Pseudothioglobus singularis PS1. Lineage (NCBI taxonomy): Bacteria > Pseudomonadati > Pseudomonadota > Gammaproteobacteria > Pseudothioglobaceae (SeqCode) > Pseudothioglobus (SeqCode) > Pseudothioglobus singularis (SeqCode). The sequence continues at coordinate 54,186 of NZ_CP006911.1, read as the reverse complement.
CTAGGTCCATTGTGTTCATTAAGACAATCCATACAAATGTAGTCAGCGCAAGTGGCGCAACCATAGGATTTTTACCGTTGAAAGAGCCACGAACATTTTCGTCAATGAAGTCGACGATACTTTCAACAAAATTTTGAAACCCACTGGGTGCATCAATAGATGCTTTTTTTGCAGCTCTAGCAAAAAAGAATAAAAAAAGCGCTCCTAAAATAAAAGAAACACCAAGGGTATCAACATGAACAGCCATGAAGCCCATTTCTTTAGCTTCTGCAGCACTATGAGCAAAACCCCAATGACCATCAGGGAATTTTCCGTAAGTTAAATTTTGAAGATGGTGCTTAATATAAGCGCCAGATGTTAATTCACCACTTGCCATTATTTTTGCCTTAACCTATCTAATATAAAACCTACTTGACCAACTACCATACTCAAACAAAGAGCAGCAGGATCAAGCTCTAAAAAACCAAGCCCCACTATAGCTAAAAGAATTAAAGAGAGCGCCCTAACAACACTACTATTTATTGCCATCCTAAAGCTTTTTTGCGCATCTGCGTCAACTAACGCTTCTTGTTTATCTGTATACCAATTAAAAATTAAAGTATTGCTTAAACTAATTGCGGCTCCATAAAAAGCAGCAAAAGCAAATCCATTAATGGCATAAAAAATAACAACTAAAGCGAGGAGAAAGTACTGAATAAGTGAGTTTGCTGATTTCACTTGCTTCTGACCACCCTGACTGTGCACAAACGCAATATTATACAATTTAATGTTTAATAGTCAAGCATTCAAAATGGAAAAAATCTAGCGTGAAGTTAAAAAAAAATTCAACTTAATAAGAAGTATGATTCAATAATATTAAGAATGTGTTCAGGAGCCAGTGTCAATCATTTCCTCTGCGGCTATTCTGGTTTTGTTGCTAATTTTAATCCCGCCAAGTATTCGGGCAACCTCATCAGCTCTTTCTTTCCTGCTGAGGCTCTTCACACTTGTAAATGTGAGTCCATCTTTTTGAGTTTTCTCAACCTTCATATGATCTTCGCCTTGAGCTGCAACCTGGGCTAGATGTGTTACACATATAATTTGATATTTTTTTGAGAGTTTTTTTAGCATTTGACCGACAATTTCAGCAACTGAACCACTAATTCCAACATCAACCTCATCAAAAACTACGCATGGTATCAAAACAGTGTTGGTGCCCGAAACTGAGAGTGCTAAGGAGATCCTTGATAGTTCGCCTCCTGAGGCAACCTTATTGAGTGGCTTAAAATCTTGTCCTGCATTAGTTTTAACTTGAATAACCACTTCGTCAACACCGTTCAGCTTAACTTCTGCAACAGGCGGTCCAACCTCAAAGATAATTTCACTTCCAGGCATTCCAAGATTTTGCATAAGAAGAGTGACCTCTTTAGAAAGAATTTTGCTAGCCTTTTTTCTCTCTTGTGTAAGTATTTTTGACCTGACGAAATATTCTTTTTCAAATGCTTCTTGTTGTTGATACAGTTTGTCCAAAGCTTCATAAGATGAGCTTAATTCATTAACTTTTTCTTGAAGAGTTTTCTGAACATCAACTAACTCAGTAATCTGACAATTATGCTTTCTCCCAAGGCCATGAAGTAGCGTAATTCTCTCACTTAAGTGTGTTAAATTATCCTCCTGGTTACTAATTTTACTTAGATAGTCGTTTAAGTCATAAACGCTCTCCTGAACCTGTACCTGGGCACTTGAGATTAATTCTCTTATTCCATTAAGACGAGAATCAAGCTCTTTTGATTGTTCCAATTCACTCTCACTTTCAATAAGAATGTTATTAACACCACGATCATCATTTAATAAATTTAAAATCTTTGATATTTTTTCTACAAGCTCGCTTGAATTTACTGACGCTTTGTACTCGTCTTCAATATTATTTAGCTCTTCTAAATTAATTTCAGCCTGATTAAGTTCATCAAGTTGATGCATTAGTAGCTCTTTTTGAGAAGAAAGAAGAGCGCTTTCAGCACTTAAGGTTTCAAGTTTACTTTTGACATCATGGTAGTTTACATAAGCCTTATTTACCTCATCACAAAGAACCTGAGACCCTGAAAAGTCATCCAACAAAATTCGATGGTGGTTGGTTCGCAATAAAAGTTGATGTTCGTTTTGACCGTGCATATCGATCAGATAACTTCCTATATTACTGAGCACTGACAATGGCACTTTTCTGCCATTAACGTATGAACGCGACTTGCCATCTGAAACAATTATTCTTCTTAAAATACATTCCGAATCACTATCTAAATCTTGGCTCTCAAGATAGGACTTGAGCTTTAGATTTGAATGGATATTAAAAGAAGCAGTAATTTCTGCCTTAGCTGCACCATTTCTCACTAAAGATGCATCAGAACGGCCACCAGAAACTATACTTAACGCTTGAACAAGTATTGACTTTCCAGCCCCTGTTTCTCCTGTAATAACTGTCATACCAAGATTAAAATCTATATTTAACTCTTCTACAACAACAAGGTTTTTAATATTCAGGTACTCAAGCATACTTTTAGTTATTTAAACTTTTTGACCCCAGTGAAGTTTTGAACGAATAATTTCAAAATAATCATAGCCCTTAGGATGAATAAGGTGGACAAAATTACTGTGTCTTTTAATTCTCAATGCAACTCCCTCAGAAGCAGATAAAGAAGACTGAGCATCAAAACTGATTGTCGCCCTCTCATCACAATCTAAAAGGTTGATCAATACTTCACTTTCTCCATGAAGTATAAATGGCCTGTGGCTCATTGTGTGTGGGCTAATTGAAACCAGACAAATTGCATTGGTGCTTGGATGCATAATTGGCCCTCCGCTTGACAAAGCATAAGCAGTTGAACCTGTCGGAGTTGTGATGATAATTCCATCAGCTCTTTGGTTATTAACAAAGTCATCATCAACATACAGCTCAAACTCAATCATTCTCGGTGTTGCGTTTCGATGAATAACCACCTCATTAAAGGCTAGATGTTGAGATAGAACCTCATCATTTTTCTCGACCTGGCAGCTTAAAAGTGCCCTTTGCTCTTTTATATATTCTCCATTAAGAATTTCACTCACCACTGTAGCCATTGAATCAACCGAAACATCCGCCAAAAAGCCTAATCGCCCTAAATTCACCCCAAGAATAGGGATATTAAAATCAACATAGGTTCTTGCAGTATTTAAAATAGTACCGTCGCCGCCAACAACGATTATTAAATCCGCTTCACTTTCAAACTTCTCTTGGTCCTGTAAAAAATTAACGCCAAGATCCTTAAGAAGGACTCCAAGCTCCAAAGCAGTTTTTTGACTGGTAAAATCATTAGGTTTACAGATAACGCCGACAGAATTAAACATAGGCCTTGAAATATTTTAAAGAGTAACTAAATAACACATTAAATATACATTAGTTTGATAAGACAATGACAAAAAAGAAGGAACAAAAAACTCAAAAGAATGCCTCTGATAAAGTAAATGAAGAGATATCTGATAGCTCAAAAATTGAAGACTTGACATCTCAACTTGAAGAGGCGCAACAGTCTACCAAGGATAATTGGGATAAACTTTTGCGTTCCCAAGCTGAAATGGAAAATCTCAAAAGAAGAACCTCAAAAGACTTAGAGAATGCCCATAAATTTGCCCTTGACGGATTTGTTAAAGCACTGCTTGAGGTCAGTGATTCACTCTCAATGGGTCTAAAATCGGCAACAGATGAAAAAGCTACCTTAGAAAATACTGTTGAAGGACTGGAACTTACAAACAAAGTCTTCAGCTCAACACTTGAAAAATTTGGCGTAGAAACAGTAAATCCCGTTGGGGAAAAATTTAACCCAGACCTTCATGAAGCGGTAACAATGATTCCAATGCCTGACAAAACATCTAATACTGTGCTGGAGGTTATTCAAACAGGATTTACACTTAATGGCCGTCTAGTTCGACCAGCGCTAGTCATAGTCGTTCAGTAAAAAATAAACATAAAGTGATTTAAAACTTAATTGAAATAATTAGCTAAACTTAATCATCAAAATTATTTTGTTAGTGTTAAGTGATTCTGAATGAGAACTTTTATGCGAATTATATTTACATTATTATTTTTTCTAAATTTAGTAATAATTTCAAAAGTTGCTCTAGCAGAAACTATTCAAATTGAGTTTACTGAAAATGACTCATATAGCCTTGAAATAGCATATATTGATGCTGGAGATACTATAGAGTGGTTGCCAAAAAATGAGGGGCATAATGTTGAGTTTATTGCGGGCCCCAAAATGGATGAACTTCCTAATAATTCCAAAATTAATGAGTCTCACTCTGTTCTTTTTAAAACTCCAGGGATTTATTTGTATGGTTGCACACCGCATCTAAATATGGGTATGTTAGGTCTAATTATCGTCGGTAATGATTTTCATAATCTAAATGAAGTCAATAAAATTGAATTGTCATATGTTGCGAATTCAGTTTTAAATCGATTAATAAGAACTGCTCAATCGAATTAATATCGGTTAGAAATTAAACGATATAAATATAGGAAATAAAAATTACTCGGCCACTAAAGAACAAATTAAAAATTGAATTCAAAATATTTTGAAGACTCTCCATTACTGGAAGAATTAAGCAAATTAACAGTCAAAAATGGTCAAACTGATTGGACTTACGAACAGTGGACTGAAGTTTGTCTTGACAATGGCTGGGTAGAAATCTCTAATCAGTCTGATATTTGGGTTGAAAGTATCCAAGACGCAACTAAACGAGACTTAATAATTGCCTACAATAAACTTAATCAAGACCTTAAATGGAATACTAAAAAGAAAGAGAAAATGCTCTTTAGAAAAGGAGATTTAGTGATCTCATATGAAAAAGACTTAGCCAATTGGTGGGAATATCAAGCCTTATTAAATAAAAATAAATCGATATAAGTCATATTAATCATCAATTTTCTATTAAATATGTCATTTTTATTAAAAAATTAATTAAAAATGTATGCTTTTTGAATAAAAACCATTTTTTTAAGCATTTTTTTGCAATTTTGATAAAAAACCCCTATATTTGATTGAAAAAAACTAAAAATATACATTTATTCGTTATTTATAAGCAAAATAGTCGATGTATCATAACTTGACATACAAGGTTTAATACACTATATTTCTTCATACTCAAGTCGGCAGGCAGTGAGACAAAAAGGTGTGTGCCATGAAGGTTAGTATACTATTACTAGAGAAAGTGACCTTATGAGCAACTTGAGAAAAGACAATCTAAATAAATCAACCAATCTTTTGGATAAAGATAGCACTGCCTATAGTGTTTTTGGTGAGAGTGGCCCATACTTAATTTTTGTTCATGGAGTTGGTATGTCTGGTGAAATTTGGACACCCCAAGTGAAACATTTTTTTTCTAACTATAGAGTTATAACATATGACTTTCTTGGGCATGGCCAGAGTCCAATCCCAAAAAAACCCCCTTCCATTGAGGACTATGTTGAACAACTCAACTCACTTGTAGAAACAATTAATATCTCTAATTTCAGTCTAGTTGGCCACTCCATGGGTGCTCTAATAAGTGTTGCTTTTGGCCTAAAGTATCCAGAAAAAATTACCGCATTAATATCTCTAAATATGGTTTATAAAAGAAGTATAAATGCTCAAAGTGATGTAATCGAACGTGCAAATTTAATTTTAAAACAAGGTGAAATAAATAATATAGACCAAACCTTGGATAGATGGTTTAAAAATAAAACAGAATATCACCAAATTCAGCAAATAAAGAAAGTGCATCAACTTTTAACTGATGTAAATCCGCAGGGTTATGGATACGCATATAAATTATTTGCAGAGTCTGATCGTCACTTTGAAAATAAACTTTCAGAACTTAGCGTACCTGTTTTATACTTAACTGGGAGTGACGATCCAAACTCAACCCCAGATATGTCAAGCGAAATGGCTCATGAATCTCCTCAAGGCAGTTTTATCAGTATTGCAAATGAAGCACATATGATGGCGTATATTGCCCCAGAAAAGATAAATCCAGTAATTGAAAAATTTATAAAAATGAATGAATAAAAAAGACAAAACTAGAGAATTAAGACAAGCATTAGGATCATTTCCTACAGGAGTAACTGTTGTAACTTGTCTCGACTCAAACAATAACCCGCTGGGATTTACTGCCAACTCATTTACATCTGTCTCTCTAGAGCCGCAACTAATCTCAATATGTATTGATAAAGACTCCTTTAATATTGAATCCTTTTCAATAGTTGGGCACTTTGCAGTGAGCGTTCTTTCTGAAGATCAACAGGCTATCTCAACAACATTTGCAACTCCAAATGAAGATCGTTTTTTGGATATTGAGTGGAATTCAAAAAATACTGGAAGTCCAATTATTAAAGGCGCTGTAGCCTGGTTTGATTGTGATACTGAACAGGTTATTAGTGCTGGAGATCATCTGATTCTAATTGGGAAGGTTATTGCCTTTGACAGCACCCCTAAGACACCGCTTATGTATCTTAGGGGTAATTATGTTAATCTTGGTCTCGAGCAAAAAATGAGACTAGCAATGGAGAATGAAAATACAATAATAGTTGTGGGTGCATTAATTGAATGGCAAAAAAAAGTGCTCCTGCTAAAAGACAAAACAAGCGGCAAACTTTATTTTCCTTCTGCCTCCAGGCTTGGGCATATTGATGATGAACAAAGTCTTCTTGGAGTTCTAAACAAGCTAAGTATTTCAATTAGCGAACACTATCTTTTTTCAGTCTTTGAAAAGCCTCTGGATAAAACAAGCCTCATTTATTATCGTGCTCAGGCTAAAGAAGGATCAATTGAATCTCAAAATAACTTTTATGACTTTGATGCAATTCCGTTTGACAAACTTAATGATGAAGCGAGTAGAATAATGCTCAAGCGTTATATTAAAGAGAGAGATTTGAATGCTTTTGGGATTTTTGTTGGAAAAGAAAGTGAAGGTAAAATTGAGGCAATCAGTACAACTAATTAAAATTTATAGGAACTTTTAAAATGGATTTTTCTTTATTTGCTCATATGGAAAGAATAGACGAAGGTCAGTCTCAAAAAAGACTCTATGAAGAGTTTGTTGAACTTTGTCAAATAGCCGACAGGTCTGGCTTTAAAACAATATGGAATGGAGAGCATCACGGCATGAACTTTACGATTGCTCCAAACCCATTTGTGAATCTTGTTGATTTGGCTAACAAGACTGAAAATGTTAGACTCGGCACCGGTACTATTATTGCACCTTTTTGGCACCCTATAAAACTTGCTGAAGAGGCTGCAATGACTGATATTATTTCCGGGGGAAGACTTGAACTAGGGATTGCAAGAGGGGCATATTCTTTTGAGTACGATCGACTAGCTGATGGAATTGATCCGTTTTCTGCTGGAAACGCTTTAAGAGAAATTGTTCCAGCAATCAAAGCACTGTGGAAAGGCGACTATACTGGTGAAGGTGAACACTGGTCATTTCCAAAAACTACTAGCTCGCCCAAACCTCAACAAACTCCTAATCCACCAATTTGGATTGCGGCCAGGGATCAAAACTCACATGATTTTGCCTTAAAAGAAGGGTGTAATGTCCAAGTAACACCTCTTTGGTTTGGTGATGAAGAAGTCATTTCGCTAATGGAAAAATTTAACATAGCATGTGAAACACATAAAGAAATTAAGCGACCAAAAATAATGGTTTTACGCCATACATTTGTTGCAGAAACTGAAGAAGAAATTTCTCAAGGCGCTAAAGATATTTCACGCTTTTATTGTTATTTTGGCGCTTGGTTTAAAAATGAAAGGCCTGTTGAGCAAGGACTAATTGAGAGGCTCACAGATGAAGAGATGGCGAAACTTGAAATGTATTCTCCAGAAAATATGCGCAAAAATAGCATTATAGGCACACCAGAAGAGGTCATTAATCGCATCAAACTATGTGAAGAACTCGGATATGATGAATACAGTTATTGGATTGACAGCAGCATGGACTTTGAAACAAAAAAGAAATCACTACAGCTTTTTATTGATAAAGTTATGCCTGCATTTAACTAGATAGGACAAATGATGGAGTATTTTAAACACTACATTAATGGCAAATTCAGTGATGGATTAGAACAATTTGAAACACTGAACCCTGCAAATGGCAAGCCTTGGGCTTCTTTTCCTGCTGCATCAGAACAAGAATCAAACTCTGCAATTGAGTCTGCACACTCAGCCTTATATGATGGCCCATGGTCAAAACTAAACGCAACACAAAGAGGCAAGTTAATTCACAAGCTTGGAGATTTAATTGCTAAGCATGCGTCAGAGCTTGGCGATCTTGAAACTCAAGATAGTGGAAAGCTAGCAGTTGAGACTCGAGCTCAATCTAGTTATGTAGCTGACTATTACTATTACTATGCTGGCTTAGCAGATAAAATCCAAGGCGAGGTTCTCCCAATTGATAAACCTGACATGCAAGTATTTACAACTCGTGAGCCTATTGGTGTTGTTGTTGCTATTGTTCCATGGAATGCTCAGCTTTTTCTAGCAGCTACTAAGATAGCGCCTGCCTTAGCTGCAGGCAATACTGTTGTAGTAAAAGCTTCTGAACAAGCACCTGCAGCACTATTTAAATTTGCTGAGTTGGTTGACGAAAGCGGATTTCCTCCAGGAGTAATTAACATAATCACTGGCTTTCCTGAGCCTTGTGGCAGGGTTTTAACCACCCATCCAAAGGTTGCAAGAATTGCTTTTACTGGGGGAACTGAAGTGGCTCGACATATTATAAGAAATAGTGCAGAAAATTTTGCTCATGTTAGCCTCGAGCTAGGGGGAAAGTCACCGATGATAATATTTGAAGACTGTAATATTGAAGGTGCTGTTAATGGAATTATAGCTGGGAATTTTGGAGCGTCTGGACAAAGTTGTGTTGCTGGATCGCGTGTATTCATTCATAGGTCGATTCACTCAAAAATAATTGCATTAGTTACAGAGCGTGCAAAGAGCATCGTTGTAGGTGACCCATTAGACAGCAAAACTCAGGTTGGCCCCCTTGCAACAGAAAATCAAGTTGAAAGAGCTTCCAAAGTTGTCCAGAATTCTATTACTCAGGGAGCCAGTTTAGTTTTTGGTGGAAAAAAGCCGAGTCAACATAAAGAAGGATGGTATTTTGAACCTACACTTCTAGATTGCCCTGATCAAGAATTTGATTGTGTCAAGACAGAGCTTTTTGCACCTGTTATTAGTGTTATTGCATTTGATACTGAAGAAGAGGCAATAGCTATGGCCAATGACTCAGACTATGGACTTGGATCTGGAGTTTTTACTGAAAATTTAGCGAGAGCTCATCGTGTCAGTTCAAAAATACATTCAGGAATTGTTTGGATAAATACGTATCGTGCAATCTCACCTATATCTCCTTTTGGTGGCTTTAAACAAAGTGGTGGTAGCCGCGAAGCTGGAATTGATGCGATTCATGAATACACTCGGACTAAAACAACATGGATAAATACCTCGTCAGAACCCATGAGCAACCCCTTTATAATGAGGTAGTGAAATTAATAATATTGACGCAAGTGGAGTAAAAAATGGATAAAAAATTATTTGAATTAGGCTTATCTAAAAGAAAGGCAACACTGGGGAAAGAATATGTTCAAAAAAACTTAGATGCTGCTGATGACTTTAATGAGGACTTTCAGAAACAAATGACTGAATGGTGCTGGGGATTTGGCTGGGGGGATGAAACTATTGACAAAAAAACAAGGTCAATGATGAACCTTACTATGCTTGCTGCACTTGGAAAAATGGATGAGTGGGAAATACATCTTAAAGGTGCCTTAACAAATGGTGTAAGTAAAAACGAGATCAAATCAATTCTGCATGTGATTGCAATATACTGCGGCGTTCCTCAAGGAGTAGAGTGTTTTAAAGTTGCAAGAGGAGTTTTAGAGGAGGCAGGTGAAATCCAACCTTAGGGTTATGCTTTAGTTTTTCAACTTTTTTGAGGAGGTTATTGCTACGCCAAAAGATATAAGAACAACGCCAGCTATTGAAATAAAACTTATAGTTTCTTCAAACAAAAACCAAGCCTGAATCGCCACTAGCGGTGCCACTAAATAGAAATAACTTCCTACACTTGCAGTCGCCCCTTGTTTAATCATTGTCATTAATAAAAAAATTGCACCAACAGAAAGAGCTAATACCTGCCACGCCAAAGTGAGTATGAAAGGCCCTGTCCAGCTCACTTCACCAGTTTCAAACAATAGCACAATCAAGGTACAGAGGACTACTGCACTAAAATATTGAACCCATGTCCCACTTATTAAGTCCATGTCACTGCAAAAACGCTTCTGATAAACCGCTCCGATAGAAATTCCAAATAGCGATGCTATGACAGCAAATACAGCCCAAATCGAGAATCCATCAAAAGCAAATTCACTACTCAAATCAAGCCTTTCAAACAATACTAGATATAAGCCCAATAAACCAATTATTAAACCCAGCCATTGCCTTTTTGAAACGTGTTCTTTCAAAATAATGCCGGCCATGAGTGCCATGCCAAGAGGCTGTAAGCCAATAATCATAGCACTGAGTCCAGCTGGCATTCCCCATTTAATAGCTTGAAAAACCCCGCCCAGGTAAACGCCATGGATTAAAGCTCCCACTACCATCAAATGCAAAAACGCTATTTTAGATTTAGGCCAGGGGCTTTTTTTAAATCTTATAACAATGAGCAAAAATAAGAGCGTAAAAATAAAACGATATAGCAATAGAGTGAAGGGTTCTGCATATGGCAATCCAAATTTAGCTGCCAAAAATCCAGTACTCCAAATCCACACAAAAATCCATGGAATAACTTTAGGGCTTATCGTTAAAATACTCATTTCTTATATAAAGGTAACATCTCTTTTGTGTGGCTTAATCTCTAATTAGTTTTACAGTTTTTCCATAGTAATTTTATACAGAAAAATTCTAGCTATAAACAAACCCAGCTTGAGAGAAAGCATCATTAGACTATAATCAATAGTAATAACCAAAATTTATATTTTATGAAAAAAATTCGTTTCGTTTTTCTTTTATTATTTCTAAATATCGTTTCTCAATTATCAGCAGAAACAGAGATAGTTTTAAATGATACAAGCAAAGCGACTAATGCAATTTCATCATCGTTAATTCTTGATAATGATGGCTCATCGGACTTGGGTCGGCCTGTTCCAGTTAATGAAGCTTTTGAGTTAAGCGCTATCTTAACTGGATCTCATTCACTTTCAGTTAAATGGAACATAAAAAAGAACTACTATCTTTACCAAGACAAAATCTCATTTGCAGTTGAAGAAGCAACAATTAAAGACGTTCTATACCCTGAGGCAACAATTAAAAACGATGAATTTTTTGGAGAAGTCAGCGTTTATACCTCTCCTTTAGAGATTCAAATTGAAGTTGAGGATGAGCTAAGCCCTTACGTAATATTGGCAGTTGAACATCAAGGGTGCTGGGAGGGTGGAGTATGCTACCCACCTCAAGTTGACAGACTCAAAGTTAGCACCATAGGTGCAGAAAGGATAACAGGTTCTGACAGACCAACAGCAACCGAGTCAGAAAAAATCACCTCTAAAAAATTCGAGCAAGGAGGCATTACTCTATTTTTAGCAGCCTTTCTAGCCGGTCTCGCCTTGTCTTGGACTCCTTGTGTATATCCAATGGTTCCAATCTTATCTGGAATTATTATTGGACAGAAAGAGGCCCCTAGCAATCTAAATGCAATCTTAATGTCGGTCACATTTGTTTTTTCAATGTCCCTCGCTTATGGTTTAATCGGAGCTTCTGCTGGCTACTTTGGAGCTGGAATAAACCTACAAGCTGTGATGCAAACCCCCTGGATCTTATTTGTTTCCAGCTTAATCTTTATTGCTCTAGCCCTCTCCATGTTTGGGCTTTATGATATTCAGCTGCCCTCAAAAATTCAAACTAAGCTCACAAACCTAAGCAATGCACAATCTGGTGGAAGCTTTGTTGGCGTTAGCATAATGGGCTTTCTTTCTGCTTTAATTGTTGGGCCTTGTGTGACGCCATTTCTTGCAACCGCCTTAAGTTATGTGATTGCTGGTGGAAGTGCCGCTAAAGGCGGTGCAAGTCTTTTTGCCATGGGTCTTGGCATGGGTGTGCCACTAATAATAATTTGCGGCTGGGGCGTCAATACACTTCCAAAAGCAGGGGCATGGATGGAAAACGTCAAACGAGTCTTTGGGTTTGCAATGATAGCTGTTGCCCTTTACCTTTTAGATCGAATCTTATATCCTTTTTTATCACTTATTCTTTGGGCATTATTATTTTCAGTGGCACCAGTTATGCTTGGTGTTTTCAAAAATTTAAATAAATCAATTTCTCCTCTAAACATCCTATTCAAGCTACTTTCTCTGGCCGTTCTAGCTTATGGATTTATGTTATGGTTTCTTGTTGCAAAGGGAAATGGAGATGTTCAGCAACCACTAGATTCAATCATATATGGTGATAAGATTGATATATCAAATAGCATCAAATTTCAAATAATTAATGATGAAGAGCGTCTCGATAATTTAATTTTAAGCACTAATGAAAACAACAAAATGCTTGTTATTAAATTCTATGCCGAATGGTGTATAGCTTGCAACAAGATGGAAAGGGTAGTTTTTACAGACACTCTTGTCAGTCAATCACTTAGAGGCTCTCAAGCCTATACAGTTGATGTCACTGATAATAACACCTTTAGTCAGTCAATATTATCAAGGTTCTCTCTCTTTGGACCACCCGCAATCTTATTTTTCAAGAATGGAAAAGAATTGAGGGATCAGAGAATTATTGGTGAAGTGAATGCAGCAGAGCTTACAAAACACATAAATAACATAAATTCGTTGTAAGCCCATTTTCCTCTAAATGCCTCTAAATGTGGCTATTTTTTCCTATATAGCTGGTAAAATACTGAAACGTAATACTTAATAAAGAATCACATCTTTAGGCTTATATTTAATATTTCTAAGCCAAAACATGTACTTATAACATTTATAGCTTGCAAGCTAGTTTGATATATTTAAGTTTTAAATAACAGTTAATAAAATAAAAAGGAGTGTCAATGGATATTCGAAAAGTTAAAAAATTAATGGAGCTTCTGGAAGAATCTGGAATGTCAGAGATTGAAATTAAGGAGGGTGAAGAGTCCGTAAAAATCTCAAGATATGGCAACTCCCCAGCTCCTGCCCAGCATCCAATCCAATCTTTTGTTCAGCAGCAAGCTCCAGTTAGCTCCGCTCCCACCTCTCAAACAGCAAGCCCAAATGAACAGCCTCAAGAAACTGGCCAATCTGTAACGTCTCCAATGGTTGGAACATTCTATTCTGCCCCATCTCCAACGGCAAAACCATTTGTGTCAATTGGACAAAAAATCAATCAGGGAGATACAGTTGGAATTATTGAGGCAATGAAAATAATGAATCAAATAGAGTCTGACCAATCTGGGACAGTGATTGAGATTCTTGTTAAAGATGGTGAAGCAGTTGAATTTGGACAATCACTAATAGTTGTAGAATGAGCTCAATTAAAAAAGTTTTAATCGCAAATCGTGGCGAAATTGCTCTGCGTATTCTTAGGGCTTGTAAGGAGCTTGGCATTCAAACAGTTGCTGTTTATTCAACTGCAGATAAAGACTTAAAGCATGTTAGGCTAGCTGATGAAGCTGTATGTATTGGTCCCCACCCATCAATCAAAAGCTACTTAAACATTCCAGCAATTATTAGTGCTGCTGAGCTGACCCACTCTGATGCAATTCATCCTGGCTATGGCTTTCTTTCAGAGAATGCTGATTTTGCAGATCAAGTTGAACAAAGTGGCTTTATATTTATTGGTCCTAGAGCTGAAAACATAAGGGTTATGGGTGACAAAGTTGCTGCTATTGAAGCAATGAAAAGTTCAGGTGTTCCTTGTGTGCCAGGTTCTGATGGTGCACTTGATGACAATGAAAAAAGAAGCGTTAAAATTGCAAAAGAAATTGGTCTACCAATAATTATTAAAGCTTCGGGCGGTGGTGGTGGTCGAGGCATGAGAGTCGTTGAAGAAGAAAAAGATTTGGCTGACTCAATTCAACTTACAAAGTCTGAAGCATTAAGCTTTTTTGGAAATGGTGAAGTCTATATGGAAAAATTTCTGACAACACCTCGCCATGTTGAGATACAAGTCCTTGCTGACCAGTATGGCAACGCTATTCATCTTGGTGAGAGAGATTGCTCTATGCAAAGGAGGCATCAGAAAGTAGTTGAAGAAGCTCCAGCTCCTGGAATCTCTTCAGAACTTAGAAATAAGATTGGCAATATTTGTGCTGAAGCATGTAAAAAAATTAATTACCGTGGTGCGGGTACCTTTGAGTTTCTTTTTGATAATGATGAGTTTTACTTTATTGAAATGAACACTAGGGTTCAAGTTGAACACCCCGTAACAGAAATGATTACGGGCGTTGATATTGTTCGAGAACAAATTTTAATCGCTGGTGGGGACAAATTGTCTTATGAGCAGAGTGATATAAAAATCCGTGGCCATGCAATTGAATGCAGAATTAATGCAGAAGACCCCGAGAGCTTTATGCCTTCTCCTGGAAAAATTACCCAGTATCATGCTGCAGGTGGTCTCGGGGTTAGGATAGACTCTCATATCTACAACGGATATAATGTGCCGCCCCACTATGATTCAATGATTGGGAAGGTGATTACATATGGCGATAATAGAATTAATGCGATTATAAAAATGCAAAATGCGCTTGATGAGATGGTGATAGATGGCATCAAAACCAATATTCCTCTTCAAAGAAAAATTATGGTTGACAAGGTTTTTCAAAAAGGTGGGATGAATATACACTATCTTGAAAAGATGCTTGGAGATGAAAAATGAAAATCAAAGTTGGAATAATTGGGGGCTCAGGTTACACTGGCATTGAGCTTTTACGAATCATACATCAACATCCCAACGCAGAGGTTCATGCAATTACCTCAAGAGCGCTTGAGGGCAGAAAGATCTCTGAAGTTTTTCCTAATATGCATGGAATATCTGAGCTAACTTATCTTCTTCCTGATGATAATAGGCTATTTGAATGCGACATTGTATTTTTTGCTACACCACATGGCGTTGCAATGAACAATGCAGCACTTTTTTTGGAAAAAAATATTAAAGTTGTTGACCTGGGAGCAGACTTCAGGATCACCAATGCAACTACCTGGTCTGACTGGTACAAGATGGAACATACCCAAGAATCTCTTCTTAAAGAAGCCGTTTATGGTCAACCAGAAATGAAAAGAGATGCCATTAAAGATGCTCGGCTAGTTGCAAATCCAGGCTGCTATCCAACAGCAGTTCTTTTAGCATTAAAACCACTCCTTCAAAATAACCTAATAGATACGTCAAATATAATTGCGGACTGCAAGTCAGGTACAAGTGGTGCTGGCCGGATTGCAAACCAAGCTACTCTTTTTTGTGAAATTACTGAAAGCTTTAAGCCTTATGGGGTTAGTGGACATAGGCATTTTCCTGAAATCAAACAAGAAATAGAGTCAATGACTGAATCACCAGTTGGCCTGACATTTACCCCTCATTTGCTTCCAATGAGTCGTGGGATTGAAGCTACAATTTATGTTGACTTAATAGACTCAGATATCGATATATTGGCATGCTTCGAAAATGCCTATGAAAACGAAGAATTTGTTAAAATACTGCCTGAAGGTGTCTACCCTGAAACCCGTTCAGTTAAATCTTCTAACTATTGCCAGATCTCAGTTCAGTATGTTGAACATAGCAATAAGCTTGTTATTATGTCTGTAATCGACAATTTAGGTAAGGGAGCAGCTGGACAAGCAATTCAAAATATGAATTTAATGTTTGGACTAAACGAACAGGAAGGACTCAAACAAATCGGACTTTTGCCGTAATTATTTGACTAATAGATTTACTCGGAGATAACCCATGGTTGCCACTGAAATACAAGACGAAGCTGACATAGTTTTTAGTGATAGTGCTGCTAATCGAGTTGCACAGCTAATCAAAGAAGAGAAGAATCCTTCTTTGCGACTGCGTGTCTATATTACTGGTGGAGGCTGTTCTGGTTTCTCTTATGGATTTACCTTTGATGAAAACCTCAAAGAGGGAGATAGTGGAGTTAACAAACAAGGCGTTGAGCTAGTAATTGACCCAATGAGCTATCAATATCTGATGGGCTCAACAGTAGATTACTTAGAGGACCTTCAAGGCGCAAGGTTTATTGTAAGCAACCCAAATGCCAAAACCACTTGTGGTTGTGGCTCTTCTTTTTCAATTTAAAAACTAATTATATGACTGACTACATTCCAGGCCTAGCAGGCGTTCCAGCAACCAAATCATCCATTTCTTCAATTGATGGAGAAAAGGGAATACTTGCCTACAGAGGCTACTCAATACAAGACCTTGTTGAGCACTCCTCATTTGAAGAAACTGCACTTTTATTAATGAATGGAGAACTTCCATCTCCGCAAGAGCTGACAAACTTTAAAAATACCCTAAACAAACGCAATGAAGTAAAACGCAAAATTCGCCATTTGCTTTGGTCGCTTCCTTCAACTGGACACTCAATGGACGTGCTTCAAACTGCTATCGCATCTATGGCCACTTTCTATCCTGATGCTGGAGCTTCTGAACCAGATTCGTCTTACACTCAAAACGCTCTAATCAAAATAATATCCAATATGAGCACCTTAGTTGCTATGTGGACTCGAATCAGTAGAGGTTATGATCCAATTCCGCCAAGTAAAACAATGACTTATGCGGAAAACTTTATGTACATGTGTTTTGGAGAGGAGTCTGACCCAGAAATTGTAAACCTATTAGATGCCTCATTAATTTTGCACGCTGAACACACAATCAATGCCTCAACTTTTTCTACTATGGTGACGGCGTCCTCACTTGCCAACCCTTTTGCCTCAATTGCTGCAGGAGTTGGAACGCTTGCGGGGCCTTTACATGGAAATGCAAATGAAAATGTACTTATTATGCTCGATGAAATTGGCTCTCCAAAGAATGCTCGTAAATGGATTGAAGATAGGCTCAAAAATAAACAAGTCATCTGGGGAATGGGTCATCGCGAATATAAAACTAAAGATCCTAGGGCAACAATTCTTGAGAAAATGATTAAGACTTATATCAAGAAAAATGGCCTCAAACTCTCTAACCGCTTTGAAACAGCGCTTGAGGTTGAAAGCATCTGCAACGAGCTTCTATCTCAAAAGGGGGTTTACCCTAACGTAGACTTTTACTCGGGAATCCTGTATTCAGAGATTTTTAATTTTACTAAAGAGCACTTTACTTCTATTTTTGCTATGGCGCGCTCTGCAGGGTGGGTGGCTCATTGGCATGAACAAGTGAGCGACAATAGAATATTTAGGCCAACTCAAATATATATTGGGGCTGATTTTAGGGATTACCCCGCACAATAGAAATGGAAAAAACCACCCACTTTGGCTATAAACAAGTCGACGTTGAAAAAAAACAAGGCCTTGTAAAAGAGGTCTTTGACTCAGTTGCAGGTAAATATGATCTCATGAATGATGTGATGTCAATGGGTACTCATCGACTCTGGAAAAACTACACTATTTCCAGTAGCAATGTTAAAGAGGGGGATCATGTTCTTGATATTGCTGGAGGAACTGGCGATCTGGCCATTAAGTTTAGAAAAAAAGTTGGCCCTTCTGGCAAAGTAATCCTTTCAGATATTAACGAATCTATGCTTCATGAGGGAAGAAAAAACCTTATCAATCATGGCATCATTGACGTCGAGTTCGTTCAAGCCAATGCTGAATCGCTGCCTTTTGAAGACAATACTTTTGACTGTGTAAGCATTGCCTTTGGACTCAGAAATGTTACCGACAAGGATGCTGCCTTAAAACAAATGCACCGTGTTTTAAAAAAAGGTGGAACTCTTTTAATCCTGGAATTTTCCAAGGTTGAAAATCAAATGCTAGAAAAAGCTTATGACTTCTATTCATTTAATCTTATTCCTAAATTTGGAGAATATTTTGCAAATGATGAAGATAGCTATCAGTATCTTGCAGAGTCTATTAGAAAACACCCTGACCAAGAAACCCTAAAAGCTATGGTTCTTGATGCTGGATTTGAGTTTTGTGAATTCCACAACCTAACCGGTGGAATCGTTGCACTTCATAAAGCAGTAAAGACTTAAACAAAATGTTTCGTCTTGCCATTGAAAAAGCGCTCAACCATATGATCAATGCTAATAGCGTTGACATATCTCTCATTGATAATAAGATTATCAGCCTAAATGTTGATGAGATTGACTTGAGTTTATTTTTTTTGTGTCTAAATGCTCGCATCTTTGTTATAAACAATACTCAAAACAAAAAAACTGATGTTGAAATAAGAATGAATAAAGAATCGTTTTTGTCCTTATTTAAAGGTGTCACTTTAAAAGATTTAATCGAAAAAGAAGACATAGAAATCAATGGAAGTATTAAAACAGCACAACAACTTGCAGACCTTCTGGCCTCATCGTCAATTGACATAGAAGAACTGATTTCACAATATACTGGTGACATTATTGCACACCAGGTTGGTCAATCATTTAAGCAGATTAAAAACATGTCATTAAAAAATGATGGTTCAATCATTGACACTTTAAAAGAAGAGCTAACCACCCTTTTAATAGCGCCCAGTCGATCAACAATTTTTAAAGGCAGGTCATCATAAATGAAGAGTTTGTTTCGATTTTTAAGTATTTTAAGAACACTAATTCGTTACAGGTTAGACCACTTAATACTCTCTACTTCTTTTCTAAAAAGCCTAAAGCCTTTAATCTATTTGACTCCGTGGCATTATTTTCCTAGCAAAAAGTTTTCAAGGGGCGAGCGGATTCGTTTGGCGCTTGAAGAGCTAGGGCCGATATTTATTAAGTTCGGCCAAACTTTATCTACGCGTAGAGATCTTTTGCCTGATGACATTGGCATTGAACTAGCCAAACTTCAAGATAAGTGTCCTCCTTTTCCTGCTGATGAGTCAAAAGCAATTATTGAAGATGCGCTTGGTGGCGAAGTTTCCAAACTTTTTTCTTCCTTCGATGACACCCCCCTTGCTTCAGCCTCCATAGCACAAGTTCATACTGCTATAACTCAAAAAGGCGAAGAGATCATTGTTAAGGTGGTTCGCCCAGGAATTGAAAAACAAATTAAAAGAGATATTAGACTTTTATATACTTTGGCCAGCCTAGCTGAAAGACATCAAGATGGAAAAAGGCTTAGGCCAAAAGAAGCTGTTGCTGAATTTGAGAGCATTATTTACAACGAATTGAACATGATGGTTGAGGCAGCTAATGCATCACTTTTAGGTAAAAATTTCAGCAACTCTAGCCTCTTGTATGTTCCTAAAGTTCACTGGGACCTTTGTCGTTCAAATGTCTTAGTTACTGAACGAATTTATGGAACTCCAGTAAATGACATAGAGGCCTTAAAAAAGAAAAATGTTGACTTTAAGTCCCTTGCAGAAGATGGTGTAATCATATTTTTTACTCAAGTATTCGACCATAACTTTTTCCACGCAGATATGCACCCTGGTAACATTTTTGTAGGTGAGAATAATCAATATACTGGTGTTGATTTTGGAATCATGGGCACGCTCACTGAAGCTGATCAGTATTATTTAGCTCAAAACTTTTTAGCTTTTTTCAACCAAGACTACAAAAAAGTATCCCAAGTTCACTTAGAGTCTGGATGGATTCCTGAGGGAACCAATGTAATGGAATTTGAAAATGCCATAAGAAGCGTTTGTGAGCCAATTTTTGAAAAACCTCTCAGTGAAATTTCTTTTGGTCAAGTTTTATTGAGCCTGCTAAAGGAAGCAAAGCGTTTTGACATGGAGGTGCAACCTCAGCTACTTCTGCTATATAAGACATTGCTTAATATCGAGGGCTTAGGACGTTCTCTTTATCCTGATCTTGACCTTTGGGCCACAGCAAAACCTTATCTAGAAAAGCTTGCTAAAGAAAAGTTTAGCCTCAAAAGCACTCTAAGGAAAATGTCTGATCAGATGCCTCAGCTCATTTCAGAGCTACCTGAAATACCAATGCTGTTAATTAATGCTCTTAAAGAAATTGAAAGCGGTTCATTTAAGAGAGAAAACTCAAAAAAACAAACTGAAGCCATCGTGACTCAACTTAAGGAGAATGCAACTAAACAGCGATCGGCAATTTTTGCTCTAGTGTTCATAATAAGCGCAGGATTACTTGCCAACCAATCAGCCTGGGTTTTGACTATTGCCAGCTCAACTTTCGGTATTATATTTTGGCTAAAGTCACGATAGAGAAATTTAGTTATTGGAAAAAGATTTCAGGTAAAATGTTCCCCCAGTCTATCTGGTCGCAAGATAGACAAATTGGTTGCACCGCATGATGTGGTGTTTTTTCATTTAATGGAGAACTCAAAATGAGCATTACAGTAAACGCCATAGAGCGTAAAGACCAGGGGAAAGGTGCGAGCCGCCGCCTGAGAAAAGAAGAGAAAGTTCCTAGCATTATTTATGGTGGTAAAGCTGCCCCAAAAATGATTTCGCTTAGCATTCACGAAATCACTCACTTACTAGAGGATGAAAATACATTTACATCTGTATTAGACTTGGTTGTGGGAAAAGAGACAGATTCTGTCGTTCTAAAAGACATACAGCGCCATCCCGCAAAAAATGTTGTTACTCACATTGACTTTTTACGAGTAGATGCCAAACAAACTCTGGTTACAACTACACCACTTCACTTTATTGGTGTGGAAGAGAATGAGGCGTTAAGACTAGGCAATATGCTTAATCAGTTTGTTGTTTCTGTTGAAATCTCTTGTCTACCAAAGGATCTTCCTCATGGTATTGACGTAGATGTAACTAAGCTTGAAATTGGTGATCATCTCTCATTAACGGATCTAGTATTGCCTGAAGGTGTTGTTATTACCTCACTTCAACATGAGGATATTGAAGCACATGACCAAACAGTATGCTCTGTCTCAGAACCTAAGATTATTGAAGAGGAAGAGGAAGAAGTTATTGAGGGTGAAGAAGGCTCTGAAGATGGTGACGCAGACCAAGCTGATGAATCTGAAGGCTCAAATAATGATGGTGACGATACAGAATAAAGTATCGTCAGCCTTGTTGTCTCAACAAGCGTAAAATGAAGCGTTGTAATGATTAAACTAATTGTTGGACTGGGAAACCCCGGAAAAAATTATCAGGAACATCGTCACAACGCTGGCTTTTGGTTTGTTGAGTCTCTAGCTTCTATTAAAGACTCTAAATTTACAAGTCAGTCGAAGTTTTTAGGAGAAACTACGAGCGTTGCCTTTGGCTCAACCAAGGTTTTTCTTCTTAAGCCCCAAACCTTTATGAACAACTCTGGCGGATCTATTAAAAGCTTCCTAAGCTATTATGATATTTCACCAGAAGAGACTTTGGTTGTGCATGATGAGCTTGACTTGCCTATTGGTGCTGTCAAAATAAAGCTTGCTGGTGGTCATGGCGGTCATAATGGACTGAGAGATACCATAAAAGCGCTTAACTCAAAGGACTTTTACCGCCTTAGAATTGGAATCGCTCATCCAGGCTCTAAAGATGATGTAGTAGATTATGTTCTTAATGCTCCCGGTAAATCTGAATTAAGCAGCATAGAACAGGGGATGTCAAATGCAATGAGCATTATTAATCTCTTAGTGAATGGAAATTTTGAAGACGCTATGAAAGCTCTTCACACATAGTATTGGAGAAAGATAATGGGTTTTAAATGTGGCATTGTTGGATTGCCAAATGTTGGAAAGTCGACGCTATTTAATGCCCTGACTAAAGCTGGAATAGACTCAGAAAACTATCCTTTTTGTACAATTGAGCCCAATATTGGAATCGTTCCAGTAAATGACTCCCGATTACAAAGCCTTGCAAACATTGTAAGCCCTGAAAAAATCCTGCCAACAACTATGGAATTTGTTGACATAGCTGGACTTGTTGAAGGCGCATCAAAAGGAGAGGGCTTGGGGAACCAATTTCTCTCAAATATTCGTGAGACAGATGCCATTCTTCATGTTGTAAGGTGTTTTGAAAATGACGATATTATCCATGTTTCAGGAAAAGTCAACCCACTTGATGACATAGAAACGATTAATACAGAACTTGCTTTAGCAGACCTTTTTAGCGTTGAAAAAGCTTACCAAAAGGCTATAAAAAATACCAAAGCTGGTCAAAAAGAAGGCTTACCTTTAAAAAACCTGCTTGAAAAAATTCTGCCAATACTTGAAGAGGGTTTAGCTGTTAGATCACTAGATCTCAATGAAGATGAAGACAAGCTTGCAAAAGGACTTCAGCTTCTCACGTTCAAACCTGTCCTGTATGTTGCTAATGTCAATGAGGATGGATTTGAAAATAATGCACATCTAACAGCTTTGACTAATTATGCGTCCAAAGAGAGAAGCCAAGTTGTATCGGTGTGTGCAGATATTGAGGCTGAAATTGCAGAACTTGAAGAGGAAGACAAACAAGGTTTTTTAGACGAAATGGGACAGACTGAGTCTGGACTCGATCGCTTAATCAAAGCGGGCTATAAGCTCCTTGGACTGCACACATATTTTACAGCTGGGCCCAAAGAAGTTAGGGCCTGGACAATTAATATTGGAGATTCTGCGCCAGCGGCCGCAGGTAAAATACATGGAGACTTTGAAAAGGGCTTTATTCGCGCTGAAACAATCTCTTACAATGACTTTATAGAAAATCAGGGCGAAAAAGGAGCTAAAGACGCTGGCAAGTTACGCTCTGAAGGAAAAGAATATGTTGTTAAAGATGGAGATGTTGTTCACTTCTTATTTAATGTTTAAGTGTCCTCACAAATGAAAAATACAAAATTACTTCTAATTCTTGACGGATGGGGCTATTCAAGTAATTCTGCAAATAATGCTATTGCTCTAGCAAAAACGCCAAACTGGGATCTCTTTATAAAAAACTATCCTAATACACTTATTGGAACTTCCGGAGAAAGCGTTGGTCTGCCTATAGGTCAAATGGGAAACTCTGAAGTAGGTCACCTAACAATTGGATCTGGAAGAATTATTGAACAAGACTTTACTAGAATTGACAATGACATCGACTCTGGTGAATTTTTTAACAATAAAACTCTTTGTAAAGCTCTAGAGCTGGCGTCTCAAAACAATAAAGCTGTCCACATTCTTGGCTTATTATCGGATGGCGGCGTTCACTCTCATCAAAATCATATTTTTGCAGCACTTGAGCTTGCCAAACAAAAAAACTGTAACCAAGTTTATTTTCATGTCTTTACCGATGGTCGTGATACCCCGCCAAACAGCGCCTCAAAATATATCGAACAACTAGAATCTAAAATTTCAGAAACAAATGTTGGAAGAATCGTCTCAGTAGTTGGCCGCTTTTATGCAATGGATAGAGATAACAGATGGGAGAGGGTTGCTCAGGCTTATGATTTAATTTCTGGAGAGAAGGCTGAGCGCTCTTCAGAGAGCGCAATAGAGGCCATTCAACAGGCATATAAATTAGGTGAAAATGATGAGTTTATAGCTCCAACATCAATTGGTGAGGCCGTTAAAATCAATCAAGATGACCTTGTAATCTTTATGAATTACCGAGCAGACAGAGCAAGAGAAATAACGCTTGCTCTTACCTCTAGAGCATTTGATGAGTTTAGCCGAAAACATTTTGTGAAGTGCAATTTTATTTGTCTAACAGAATATAAAAAAGACCTTAATCTAGAGTGTGCTTATCCGCCAATTTCAGTTAAAAATACCCTTGGTGACTGTGTCTCTAGCTCTGGATTCAATCAACTAAGGATTGCTGAAACAGAAAAATATGCTCATGTTACTTTTTTCTTTAATGGTGGCGAGGAAGAAATCCTGCCTGGAGAAGATAGAAGGCTCATTCAATCGCCCAATGTCAAAACATATGACCTTCAGCCAGAAATGAGCGTATATGAGCTTACCGATAATCTTATTTCTGCGCTAGAAGAAAACAAATATAAGCTAATTGTATGTAACTTTGCCAATACTGATATGGTTGGCCATACTGGTAATCTAGATGCTGCTATTAAAGCTGTAGAAGCGGTTGACAATTGTCTCGGCAAAATATACAAAGTGGCCTCAGAGAATGCTACTGAGATTTTGATCACTGCTGACCATGGAAATGCAGAGCAGATGGTTGACTCTAATACTCAGAAGAGCCATACTGCTCACACCACAAATCCAGTGCCATTAATTTATATTGGAAAAAAGAAAGCCTCACTACTGGGGCCACATCTTGGTACACTTGCAGACTTGGCACCAACACTTTTAGCCCTCATGGACATTAAACAACCCGCTGAGATGTCTGGCCAAAACCTTTTAATTGAGTAACGGAGATAATCATGAAACAAGACAATTTTATTGCGCCTTCAATTCTCTCTGCAGATTTTGCCAAACTTGGCGAAGAGGTTGATAACGTTTTAGTTGCGGGTGCTGATATAGTGCATTTTGATGTGATGGACAATCATTATGTACCCAATCTAACAATTGGCCCTTTAGTTTGTGAAGCGTTAAGAAGCCATGGTGTAACTGCACCAATTGACGTCCATCTCATGGTCAAACCTGTGGACAGAATCATCCCTGACTTTGCTAGTGCTGGCGCCTCGTATATCACCTTTCATCCTGAAGCTTCAGATCATGTTGACCGTACGATTGGCCTGATTAAAGAAAGCGGCTGTAAAGCTGGACTAGTTTTTAATCCAGCCACACCTCTTCACTATCTAGAGCATACAATTGAACAACTCGATATGGTGCTGCTAATGTCCGTTAATCCAGGCTTTGGAGGACAATCTTTTATCCCTCATACTCTAGAAAAATTAAAAGCTGTCAGAAAACTAATTGACTCTCATGGCCTGGCAACAAGGCTTGAGATTGATGGCGGAGTTAAGATTGACAACATTAAAGAAATAGCCTCTGCCGGTGCTGATACATTTGTTGCAGGGTCTGCTATTTTTAATACTGAAAACTACAAAGCGACAATTGATGAAATGCGCTCAGAGCTGGCTTTAGCAAAGTAGCTTTTTATTCGCTTAAAGCTTTCAATTTTCGAAAGTAAATTCGCGTAATTTCAAAACAACTCTACAATTAGTTGTGAGAAAATATTGGTTTGTTTTCTAAAACTATTGCTTATGGGTAAGTCTTCCTTTTTTGGGCCTGAAACTATTTCGCTTCACACTGGGTATCAACCAGACCCTTCGTTTGGTAGTCGCGCCGTCCCGGTTTACCAAACAACATCTTATGTCTTCGAAACTGTAGATGATGCCGCTGCACTCTTTAACATAGAAAAAGGTGGTCACATATATAGCCGTATGACTAATCCAACAGTGGCTGTTTTAGAACAGAGAATTGCTGCACTTGAAGGGGGCGTTGGAGCAATCTGTACGGCTTCTGGAATGAGCGCCCTGTTTGTAACATTTGTAAGCTTATGTTCAGCTGGTGATCATATTGTAAGCGCCTCACAAATTTATGGGTCAACAGCGACCCTTCTTAAACACACACTTAAACGGTTTAACATTGATTGCACTTTTGTTTCTATTAATGATGAAAAAGCTCTTAAATCTGCCATTCAAGAAAATACAAAACTTATTTTTTGTGAATCGATTGGCAACCCTGGGCTTGAGGTTTCAGATCTTCCAAAAATTTCAAAAATAGCTCATCAAAATAGCTTGCCGCTCATAGTTGATGCAACTTTTTCAACGCCTATCCTTTGTAAACCTTTTGATCATGGCGTTGATGTTGTAGTTCACTCTGTGACTAAGTGGATGGGGGGTCATGGTGTTGCCGTTGGAGGAGTCATTGTTGATGGCGGAGCTTTTGACTGGGGCTCCTCTAAGAAACACCCTGTCCTCACTACTCCATACGAGCCATTTCATGGAATAAACTTCTGGGAGGAGTTTGGACCGTCAGCTCTTTCAATGAAAATTAGAGCTGAGTCTATGCGTGACTTTGGCCCTGCAATGAGTCCTCATAGTGCGTTCTTACTTCTCCAAGGAATTGAAACCCTTAGTCTGCGAATGAATCAACATGTAAAAAATGCGCTAAAACTTGCAAAATGGCTTCTTGAGCAATCCGCAGTTATGTGGGTTAATCATCCTGACTTGCCCGAAAATCCTACCTATGAAATTGCAAAAGCACTTTTCCCTAATGGTGCTGGATCAATGCTATGCTTCGGTGTTAAAGGAGGAAGAGAGGGTGGAGCAGCATTCATTAATGCTCTTAAATTATCTTCAAATTTAGCAAATGTTGGTGATTCTAGAACTTTGGTTTTGCATCCAGCTAGCACAACTCACTCTCGCCTTGATGATGAAGCGATGAAGGCTTCAGGCACTAGTCCTGACTTAATTCGAGTTTCAGTTGGAATAGAGTCTGTTTCAGATATTATTAATGATTTTAAAATCGGCCTTAAGGCAGTAGAAAAGACAACTTCATAATGAACATTGTTGTTGAGGGAGTAAATATATTTGCAGCAACTGGAGGATGTGCTTTTGACCCAAAAAAACCGACAGTGGTTTTTGTTCATGGAAGTGGGCTAGATCATAGATCATGGGCTCTTCAGTCAAGATGGTTTGCCTTTCATGGTTACTCAGTATTTGCGCCTGACTTTCCAGGTCACAGCCTGTCAGAAGGAGAGCCCCTAAAGTCAATAGAGAGCATGGGTAAATGGCTTGTGAAAGCTATCAATCATTCTGGTGCAGAATCTGTACATCTTGTAGGTCACTCTCAGGGCTTTCTTGTTGCTTTAGAAGCTGCAACGTTACTGGGAGAAAAGATAAAATCCCTAACAGCAGTTGCTAGCGCCTCGGCAATTCCTGTTAACGAGTCTCTAGTCGAAACTGCCAAAAAAAATACGGAAGAAGCTGCTGAGATGCTTTTGAAATGGGGCTTTGGATCTCTATCTCATTCAGGCAGTAGTGCCATTCCTGGAATGCAGCCGATAGGTATTGGACGACAAATCATGTCAAAGAATCCATTAGCTGAAGACCTCTTGGCTTGCAATAACTACAAAAATGGAGCTAACTGTGCAAAAGCAATTAAAGTGCCCTCAAATGTAATTCTGGCAACTGAAGATAAAAATACTCCTTACAAATTTGGACTAGAGTTAGCAGAGCTGCTGGGTGCAAAGACAACAACCATTTCTGGTGCTGGACATATGCTCCCTATAGAGTCGCCAAAGAGTACTTTAGATGCTATTAAAACATTCATTTTAAAAACAAGCTCATGAATAAAATTAAAAAAGTTGGCGTCATTGGCGCCGGAACAATGGGGGCTGGTATTGCTGGCCAAGTAGCAAACGCTGGCATAGAGGTGTGGCTTCTTGATCTTCCTTCTGATAGCGATAATGTTAACAGCTTGGCGGAGAGAGGCCTTCAAAGGCTCAAAGACCCAGATATGCCAGGGATTATGAGCAAAGAGGCCGAACAGCTTATTAATCTTGGAAACACCAGAGATCATTTTGATGAACTCAAAAATTGTGACTGGATTGCTGAAGCTGTTGTAGAAAGGCTTGATATAAAACAAGCGCTCTATCGGCAGCTTAATGAAAGCTGTAAAGACTCTACTATAATCACTTCTAATACCTCTACTATTCCGATTAGTCTTCTGACTGAAGGCATGCCAAAAAGCTTTTGTGAGCGTTTTGCAATTACTCATTTTTTTAATCCAGTTCGCTTCATGAGACTTCTAGAACTAGTTCGAGGTGAGCAAACTAGACAAGACGTTATGGACACACTTGATGTATTTTGTGAAACGATGCTTGGAAAGGGGGTTGTCCCTTGTCTCGATACGCCTGGCTTTCTTGCAAATCGAGTTGGTGTTTTTGCAATTCAGTGCGCCCTTCATAAGGCATTTAAATATAATCTCTCCCCAATAGAAGCGGATGCTTTTTTTGGAAGGCCCCTTGGTTTACCCAAAACTGGAGTATTTGGACTTTATGACTTGATTGGCATCGACCTTATGGCTGATGTTGCAAAAAGCCTGGAAAATATCTTGCCCGAAAACGATGCTTTTCATAAATTCGCATCGCCAATAGAGTTCGTCTCTAACATGATTGCTAATGGCCAAACTGGGAATAAAAATGAACAGGGTTTTTATAAGCAGGCTGGAGATGAAAAAAAGGTTATCGACTTTTTAAGTGGAGACTATGTTGATCATGAGAGACTGAAAACACCTTTGTTGGAAAAGGCGGAAAAAGTTGGTGTAACTGCAATTATCAGCGATGAAAGTAAATACGGCCTCTTCATTTGGGAGGTTCTCTCTGAGACTTTATGCTATGCAGCCTCATTAGTGCCAGAAGTTACTGAAGATCTTGCCCAAATTGATGATGCTATGAAGCTTGGCTATAACTGGGTTAAAGGGCCATTTGAACTTATTGATGAGATAGGTATCGATTACTTGGTCAACAGGCTTAAAAAAAGCGGCAAAGATGTACCTGACTTCCTTTTAAGTAGCTTAAACAATAAGTTTTATAATACTACCAATTCAGTCTTAAGTGTTCTATCTCCATCTGGAAAGCTTAGCCCAATTGTTAGGCCAAAAGGTGTTCTTAGGTTCTCTGAAGCAAGACAAACACTAGTGCCCATCAATGTTAATGAGTCTGCTAGTTGGTTTGAATATGAGGGTGCGGCCATAGTCGAGTTTCATTCAAAAGCAAATGCACTTGACAGTCAAAGCTTAGATATGATTTCTGAAGCAGTTACTT
Organism: Candidatus Pseudothioglobus singularis PS1; assembly: GCF_001281385.1. Taxonomy (NCBI): domain Bacteria; kingdom Pseudomonadati; phylum Pseudomonadota; class Gammaproteobacteria; family Pseudothioglobaceae (SeqCode); genus Pseudothioglobus (SeqCode); species Pseudothioglobus singularis (SeqCode). Next base: position 25,414 of record NZ_CP006911.1, on the reverse strand, counting down.
ACTCAGAGAAAAAAGGACTTAGAGGTGTAATAGTACACAATGACTTTCAGCATTTTTCTTGTGGTGTTAGCCTTTGGAGTGTTAGAGAATGCTTTGAAAAAAATGATTTCGATGGGCTTGATGCCTTTCTTACCTATTTTCAAAATACAATGCTTCAAATGAGAGACTCGAAACTTCCTGTTATTGCTGCGCCAGTGGGTATGTCTATCGGAGGTGGATTTGAAGTTGTGTTGCATGCTGACCATGTAGTAAGCCACGCCAACTCTGTGATGGGCCTAGTTGAGTCTTTTGTTGGAGTTGTGCCAGCAGGAGGTGGGTGTAAAGAAATGCTTTATCGATGGACTGAAAAATTAAACGATACGCAAAAAGGGGCTTGGAAATCATTTATGAATATAGGCCTGGGTAGAAAAGCTAACTCGCCTCAAGAGGCTGATGCATTAGCTATGCGAAGGGCTGATGATGTATTTCAGATGAATCGTGATCGAATTTTAAATATTGCCCTTTCAAAACTTGACGACACAAAAAAAGCTAGCCAAAGGAGCCCACTTGCCTTATCAGGCGCTGAGCACTTCAAAGAAATGCTAGAATGGCTTGAGGTTAACAACAAAAAAGGAATGCTTACACCGCATGATGTCACTGTTGGAACCGAGATTGGCCGAATAATGTCTGGAGGTGACTGCCCAGCAGGCACTGTTTTTTCTGAACAGGAAATTTTAGATGCTGAGCGCTCTTCTTTTATCACTCTTGCGCAAACTCAAGAAACTCAAGCAAGAATTGTGTCCATGCTAGATAATGGCGTTACTCTAAGAAATTAACAGTTAAGGCTATGAATAAAAATCCTGCTAATTTTGTACCCCTTACTCCTATCTCTTTTTTACATAGAACTGCAGATATCTACGGAGAGCATCAGTCTGTTCTCTATGAAAATAGGTCTTATACCTGGAGAGAATCTAGAGAGAGGTGTGTTCGAATTGCCTCCAGTCTAAATGGTCATGGTGTCATGCCAGGAGACACCGTTTCAGTGCTCGCATTCAATACACCAGAAATGTTTGAGTCACATTTTTCAATTCCTATGGCGGGTGCAATTCTAAACACGATAAATATCAGGCTTGACGCTCCAACTATCGCTTATATTTTTGATGATAGCAATGCAAAAATGCTCTTTGTTGATAGAGAGCTTTATAGTGTTGCCTCAGAGGCACTAGCTATAGCCTCAGTTAGTCCAAAGATAGTTGTAATAAATGATTCTTTTGCCAGCTCACAGCCGGACGTCTCCAGTGAAGCAATAGACTATGAATCTCTTGTTAAAAATGGAGACCCTCTTTATAGCTGGACAATGCCCAGCGATGAGTGGAGCCCGCTCTCACTTAGCTACACCTCTGGAACAACAGGTAAGCCCAAGGGCGTGGTTTATCATCACCGTGGTTCGTATTTAATGAGCATGGGCACTGTTGTTGGCTGGAACCTTCCTAATCATCCTGTTTACTTATATTCTGTTCCATTATTTCATTGCAATGGTTGGGGACATGCCTGGACAATGGCCGCTCTTGCTGGGACCATAGTTTGCCTCAGGTCTTTTGATCCTGAAAAAGTATTTAGTTTGCTTGATGAGCACCGAGTCACTCATTTTGGCGGGGCTCCAATAATGCTTAATATGCTTGCCAACGCCTCTAAAGAGATAAAAAAATCATTTAAAAGAGAAATCAAGGTAATGACTGCTGGCGCCCCGCCTCCCGCGAAAGTTTTAGAAAGCATGATGTCGTTAGGATTTAACGTTATGCATGTCTATGGGCTGACAGAAACATATGGACATATTCTTCAAGCAGCTCCTCAGGCATCATGGCTCAATGAAAGTCCAGCAGAGCTTGCCAAACTAAGCTCCAGGCAGGGTGTTAGGTTTCCGATGACTGAAGATGTTAGTGTAATCGATCAAGAGACTGGTGAGCGCGTTCCTCACAACGGTGAAGCTATTGGTGAAATTGTGATTCGCTGCAATACTTGCATGATGGGCTACTGGAATAATCTTAAAGCCACAGAGGAGGCGTTTGCTAACGGCTGGTTTCATAGTGGTGACTTGGCAGTAATTCATAATGATGGCTATATCCAAATCAAGGATAGGTCAAAAGATATTATCATTTCGGGTGGCGAAAATATTTCCTCAGTAGAGGTCGAAAATGTTCTTTACCAGCACCCCTCAGTTGGAGAGGCTGCAGTTGTTGCAATGTCAGATGAAAAATGGGGAGAAGTGCCCTGTGCTTTTGTCGAGCTTAAGCCCAATGAAGAGGCATCTGAAGACGAGTTAATTGCTTTTTGCAAAGATAACATGGCTAAATTTAAAAGGCCAAAAAAAGTTGTTTTTGGCTCGCTTCCAAAAACTGCAACGGGCAAAATTCAGAAGCACGAATTAAGGGCGGCTATTAAAAAACTAGGAGAAGAGTGATGTCAAACTATACTGCTCCCGTTGAAGATATGGGCTTTGTTTTAAAAGAGGTTGTTGAAATTGAAAAGCTTTGTAATGAAACTGGGCTTGATAGCTCAACAGTTGAAATAATTGATACTGTTTTAGATGCTGCTGGTAAGCTTGCCAAAGAAGAAATAGAGCCCATCAATAAGTCTGGTGACTCAGAAGGCCTAAAGATAGATGACTCAGGAAAAGTCACAACTGCAGCGGGCTTTAAGGAGGCCTACCGACACTTTGTTGAAGGAGGCTGGGGATCACTGCAATTCTCCCCTGAATATGGGGGCCAAGGCGTCCCGTTTGTTGTTGCTGCAAGTGTTCAAGAAATGTGGCATTCTGCTAATATGTCATGGGGCCTATGTCCTCTTCTTACACAAGGAGCAGTTGAGGCTATCACACTCAATGCGACTGAAGATCTCAAACAACGCTACCTTCCAAAACTAATCTCTGGAGAATGGAGCGGCACAATGAACCTTACGGAGGGTGATGCTGGAACTGATGTTGGCTCACTTAAAACGCGTGCAACTCAGAATGGAGAGCACTATTTAATCCGTGGTCAAAAAATTTATATCACCTGGGGTGAGCATGATATGTCTGAAAATATCATTCATTTGGTCTTAGCCCGACTACCAAATGCTCCCGATGGAATTAAAGGCATTTCACTATTTTTAGTGCCAAAAATATTGGTTAATGATGATGGCACTCTTGGAAAGCCAAACGACTTAAAGGCATTGTCAATTGAACATAAAATTGGCATTCATGCATGCCCTACATGTGTCATGAGCTATGGCGAAATAGATGGGGCAGTTGGCTACCTGGTGGGTGAAGAGAATAAAGGAATACAGTGCATGTTCACAATGATGAACAACGCAAGACTTACTGTAGGCCTTCAAGGAGTTTCAATTTCAGAACGCGCATACCAGCAAGCACTTAGTTTTTGCAATGAGCGTGTTCAAGGCGTTGCCCCTGGCTTCAAAGATATTGGCCCTATTATTAGGCATCCAGATGTTCAAAGAATGTTAGCAAATATGAAGTCAATCACACAGGGCTCTCGTGTATTAACATATGCAGCTTGTGCCGAGGTAGACTACTCTTTAAGCAAGCTTCCACTCGAGAACCTAGAAAAACACGAAAGGAGGCTTGGACTGTTGACCCCAATAGTTAAGGGCTGGTGCACAGAGACTGCTCAGGAGGTTGCCTCTTTAAGTCTCCAGTGCCATGGAGGAATGGGCTATGTTGAGGAAACGGGTATTGCTCAAATCCTAAGAGATGCGCGAATTTTGCCAATTTATGAGGGGACAAATGGCATTCAAGCGATGGATCTTGTGGGCAGAAAGATTATTAGTGATGGTGGATTGGGCGCCCGAGAGCTAATTTCAGAGATGAAAGAATGTACTAAAAATCCAGCAATTGCGGAGTTAGTTTCTGTCTCTCAGTTAAAACGCTTTTCAAAATCTATTGATGACCTAGACAGCACTATTACAATTATTCTAAATCACTCAGACAATAAAGAGCTAGTTGGAAAAATTGCCTTTGATACGCTCATGATGGCTGGCACAATTACAGCGTCTTGGCAGATGCTATTAAGTCTTGATAGAGCATCAAATGCCGTGAATAATCATAAATCTTCAGCTGAGTTTTTAAAAGAGAAGGCTGACACTGTAAAGCATTTTATTGACTTTATCTTGCCTCGATATCTCTCGAGCTTTACAACGATATCCGCGAGCGCCGAGTAATTATTAACAACAAAGTTGTTGCAATACTATTGCGTTTACGTTATATTATTCTGTTTTAATCAAGCAGGGACTCATATGTTTAAACTTAGCTTTCTATCTTTACTGTTAGTTTCTTCCTTCGCAAGTGCTGAAGAGGCAAGACGTGCTAACGCGCATGTCCACGGACTAAACAACTTATCAATGGTTATCAGTCAAAACCAAGTTGCTATTACCTATGAAATGCCAATAGTCCAATTATTTGATGAACATGATGAACATGATGAACATGACGAGCATGATGAACATGACGAGCATGATGAACATGATGAACATGACGAGCCAACCTTATCAGATGAATCATTAGCTGAATTTCAAAATTATTCGCAATTATTTGCACTTCCTGAAAGCGCTAATTGTGACTTAGTTTCTTTTGAGTCTGGACTTCATAACGTTTCAACAGAAGGAGACCACAAAGATGTTGAATTAGCCTATGAATTTTCTTGCAATGAGCCAAGCCAATTAAAAAGCATTACAATTAATGCATTTAATCGCTTTAGCGAACTAGAAACTTTAAACTTCGAGGCAGTAATAAATAATAAAGCTATAACAAAAAGCCTAAAATCAGATGTCAATAAAGTAATATTTTAAATGAGGATCTGATGCTAGAAACGCTAGGTCTGGAATACCATTATCAACAAGGTAAAAAAATTGTATTTCCAGACATAGGGCTTAAAAGGGGACAGCGATTATTGATTAGTGGCTTTTCAGGCTGTGGCAAGACTACCCTGCTCAGCCTGATTGCTGGAGCCTTAAAGCTTCAAGCGGGTGATATTAAGTTTGATGGCATTAACTACTCTACAATGTCCTCTCTGCTTTTAGATCAATTTAGGGCTGATCACATTGGCTATATTTTTCAAACGCTAAACCTAATTCCATTTTTAAGTGTTTCAGAAAATATCGCTTTGGGTGTTAGATTCTCTCAATCTAGAAAATCTAAGGTTAGCAACTTAAACCAAGAAGTTGTAAGACTAGTTAGCTCCTTGGGGCTTGAAAGAGAAGCATTAAAAATACCAGTAAGTCGCTTAAGTGTTGGACAGCAGCAACGAGTTGCGGCTGCTAGAGCTTTAATTGGCAAGCCAGATTTAATTCTTGCTGACGAGCCAACATCTGCCCTTGACTCTGACACAACTAAAAAATTTTTAAACGAAGTCATGGAGACTTTCGATTCAAATAAACAAGCAATTATTATGGTAAGTCATGACGCCTCAATTGCACCTTACTTTGACACTGTCATAGATTTTAATAAACACTATGCTTAGTCTTTTACTTAAATCTATGCGCTCAAGAATTATTCCAACATCGCTTGTAACGATATCCTTGATGGCTTCAATGGTTCTGCTTTTAAGCATAGAACGAATTCAACAAGGCACAGAAGAGGGCTTTAATCAAAGCATTTCAGGAGTTGATGCAATTATTGGGCCTAGGTCTAGCTCACTTGAATTAGTTTTATATACTGTTTTTCATCTTGGCCGGCCAACAAACAACATCACAACAAAGACTATCAATGAAGTCAAGCTTAGAAGTGATATAAGCTGGCTAGTTCCAATTGCATTAGGAGATAGCCATAGGGGGTTTAGGGTTGTGGCAACTCAACCAAATTACTTTGAGCACATTAAATACGGAAATAGCCAATCATTGACTTTTATGAATGGAGTGGCATTTTCTGAATTATCAGAGGCAGTCTTAGGATCTGATGTTGCTGAAAGACTTAATTATAAAGTTGGCTCGGAAATTCAAGTCACCCATGGCTCAGTTGAGTCAATAGGTAGCAAGCATGATGACTTTTCATTCACAGTTACTGGGGTTCTTAACAAAACAGGAACTCCAATTGATCAAGCTATTTTTTTAGATCTTAAAGGCTATGAGCTGCTTCACCTTGGATGGATGAGTGGGAAAAAAATATTCAGCCTTGATGATATTGACTTGTCTTCTCTTCCAGCTGATGCTTTAGAACCAAAAACTGTTACAGCTGCATTTGTGGGCCTCAAGTCAAAGATAACTTTATTTAACTTCAGCAAGAGTATTAGAGAATATCCAAAAGAGGCGATATCTGCTGTAATACCTGGAATAGCATTGTCAGAGCTTTGGTCAATTGTTAGACTAGTTGATAAAGGATTTCAGCTTTTAAGTTGGATTATTATTACAATCAGTCTCATTGCAATGGTCACTTTAATTATTGCTAGTTTAGATAACCGTAAACAGGAAATGACAATTTATAGAGCCAATGGGGCATCACCAAAATTTTTAGCCATAATGGTAATATGTGAGTCTCTTGTAATTGGGCTGATAGCAATTATTGGTGCAATTATTCTTGTAACAATTGTCACTTATTTTGCAGCCGCCCAGTTAAACCTGGCTTTGGGCGTTTCACCTTCTTTTAGGTGGATTAGCATAGATGAAATTAAAGTTTTTAGCTTTATTTTATTAGCTGGAGCCTTAAGCAGCTTGATTCCAGCAATCATGGTTTTTAGAAAAAATTTACATCAAACATTAAGCTAAATGATAAAAAAAATAATAATTACCGCTTTACTTTTTTTCTCAATAAGCTCTTATGCCGTAGTTGTAACTGATGAGCAACTGACTACTATAGAAGACAACTGGTTGAGCCTTGAGCCAGCAGATGCTTATGATTTTATTCCTGAAGACTTAACCTATGAAACATATAGCAGCCCTGAATTTCAAGCCAAATTAGAAGCGGCTGGGACAAAGCTTAAAGAATCTTTAGAGGGAGTGGATATTGTCCTTGCTGGCTTCATGGTCCCAGTTGAATATGTTGGGACTTATGTCAGCAAGTTTTTACTTGTTCCAGAGGCTGGTCAATGTATTCACGTACCCCCGCCGCCCTTAAACCAAACAATTCTCGTAGATGTTTCAAGTGAGCCAACAAAATTTCGTGATTTATACATGCCAATAATCGTTTATGGGAGAATATCTGTAGGATCACAAAGCTTTGATATTGCTGATAGTGGATATACTGTTAGCGATGCAATGGTTGATACCTTGTATTTTAGTGAAGACGACGAGGAATATATCTATAACCTTGAGGATGCTCATGATTAGCAAAACCCAGTTAATATCTAGATGCTTAGAGTCGGGAAGAAGTGCTACGCCTCAAAGAATGTCAATAATTGACGAGCTAGGCTCTGCAAGTAAAAATCTATCTGCGTATGAGCTTCGAGACTTGCTAAATGATAAAGGCTATTCATTTAACATTAGTACAATTTATAGAGTCTTAGACTTTTGGATTGATATCGGGGTTGTGCATAAAATGGATTCAAGCAATACTTATCTCGTTTGTAATGATAGTCACACTCACCATTTCCATGTGTTACTTCACTGCACCAGCTGCAAATCCGTACAAGAGTCTTGTCAGCTCTCAGAACAGCTCTCATTGCCTAATAGCAACAAGTTTGCAGTTAATGATTCTCAGGCTGTTGAGATTAATGGTGTCTGCAATAAATGCCAATAAAAGTCATGGGCCTTTATTTGCTTTACTGATCCAATTATGGTTAGTTTTTGGGAAGAAAAGACAAGAATATGATACTAAAAAATTACTTATCTCTTAATTCTTACCATTAGCTCGTTTTTGCGAAACATGGAAATTACATAAGGGGCATTAAACTGGGCAACCATAAAGCCACCGCATGTTTCAATGTTGTTCTGCTGGAGAAGCGTTGCAAATTTTTTTTGATAGCTCTTGCTTCTAGACTCTGTCGCCCAACCCCCAAAAGCATATACTGCAATCTCGCCCAAAGTTTCTTTTTGAATTGAAACATTTTCTGTGTTGGACTTAGGAAGATCTGTTAATGAGTGCTCTCTGGGCATAACAAAAGAAATATTATAGGCCTCTAACCCCTCTGAAGGACAGTCAGCAATTACAGGAGCTGTCATTGCAATTTTCATTTCCTTATCGTTGCCGCCAAAAATATAATTAGCTATTCTTCTAAAACCAGACGATGTAGAGCCTCTGTAATCTGAGCGAACTGATGTCGTGGCAATTATCATTTCACTGTAACAGCGGACTTCAAACCCATCATGTTTAGAGGTTACTTCGTATTGTGGAGTTTCAAGAGCCATATAGTGTCAATTTGTTAGTGTCTTTTTCCAAAAAAAGGAATTAGTATTGGTGTTTTATTTTTGTATTCGACATAGGCTTTGTCTTTTCCCCATTTTTTTTCAGCCTTCTCTTCTAAAAAAGGAAGTCCACTTATTTTTGTCAAAAGGAGGAACACAAATAGAGGGGAGACAAGGCTCACAAACTGCCAACTTGATAGAAATGGCAACGAGATGATTGCAATGCCTGTCCACAAGATAATTTCTCCAAAATAGTTTGGGTGTCTAGAAACAGACCAAAGGCCATGACTGATAAACCTATCTATATTTTCAGGCTGTTCACTGAAGTGCTTTTTTTGTCTGTCAGCAACCACTTCAAAGCCAAAGCCTAAAAGCCAAAGCACTGTTCCCAGAACAAAAAATACGCCAACTGGCTCAAGTGGGTTCAGTGCGATTATAGTAATAGCATTTACAGTAGTTAAGAAGACCCACAGGGCTGACAAAGTCCAGGTCATTAAAAATTTTGGAAGTGACTTTTTAATATCTCTAAACCTTCTGTCTTCTCCAGCTTTCACTATTCTTTTATAAAGAAATATTCCCAGCCTTAATGTCCATACAGACACAAAAGTAGCAACGACCACCGCACGAATTGAGGCTTCTTCTCCAGAACTCAAGAGCGCAAATATTGAGGCTGAAACAACAAGAAGCGTTGCAATCATTCCCGTAAAGTCAAAATATTTTTCTGAACTTGTAATTAATGAAGGCACCGCAATAATCCAATGCGTCACAAAACTTACAACAGCGCAAAAAAGAATTACAGGAAGCCCATAAAAAATTACCCCCTCAACTGAAGCCGCTATAGCAATAACATACGCCGTTAAAATGCATAAGGCAATGGCGCCATAATCTTTAATCATTGTGGCTTCTCAAAAAGATAATGAGAGACTCCCCATTCAGAGCCGCGGTTAAAGCCAAAAAGAACCTCACACGACATGAAAAAAATTCGCCATCTTTGGAACCATGAGTTGGCGTCACTTTCGCCATAAGTTTTCTTAAAGAGCTCTAAAACTTCAGCTTTATTTTTGTCCATTTTTTGAAGCCAAGCAAGAGAGGTTTTTTCATAGTGCGTTCCGCTCACCCTCCAGTCTTTTTCTATTTTCATTTGACCTGGAAAGCTCATTAATAGCCTATGGGAAGGCATTTGGCCTCCGCTAAAAAACTCTCTCGCCATCCAATCAGCATCGTCATTATCTTCAAATGGATAGGCAATTTTCTGATGGGAGAAAATATGTACAAACAGCTTCCCCTTGTTTTTAAGCCAAACGTTCACCCTTCCTAGCAATTTTTCATAGTTGCGCATATGCTCAAACATTTCAATGGAGATGACTCGGTCGAATAGCTTTGTCGTCTCAAAGTCATTCATATCTGCTGTGATTATCTCAACGTTTTTTAAATTGCGCTCTTCGCATCTTGCCTCAATAAATTGCCTCTGGTCATTTGAGTTGCTGACTGCAGTAATTTTAGATTTTGGAAAACACTCTGCCATGTAAAGAGTCAAAGACCCCCATCCACAGCCCAACTCTAAAACATCTTGGCCATCTACTAAGCCCGCCCTGTCAGTTGTTAGCTTGAGCATAGCAACTTCAGACTCGTCTAACGAAGAGACGCCCTCAGGCCATAGGCCCGAGCTGTACTTTAACCTATCTCCCAACACTAGCTCAAAAAGCCTTGGCGGAACCTCATAATGCTGTTCGTTTGCTTTTTCTGGCACAAGTGCAATTGGACTCTCTTTCAAAACATCAATCCAGGCAGCATGCTCTTGCTCCATTAGCGTCTCATTAATATTTGAAGCATCAACTAAGCGTTGCCTGCAAAGTCGCCTGATACCCAGTCTAATTATCGCGTCTGGCAATAGTCCTTTTTCTGCAAGTAGTATTAATAAAGTAATCATAAGTTAGTATGTAATTTGGATGTTTTTTGAATCTGGCTTGGCAAAAACAAACTGAAAGTCTCCAATTAAGTTTTCAAGAAATCCTGCTTCACAATAGACTAAGTAAAAATTCCATATCCTTGTGAATGGCTCCGAAAACCCAAGCTCTTTAATCTGTGGCAAAACTTTTTGAAAGTCTTCTCGCCAAATTTCAAGCGTTCTAGCATAGTGCTGGGTTATGTCTTCAGAGTCCACCATAACCATATCCGTTTTTTCCTTAATGGCATTAAGTATTTGTGGCATCGCAACTAGACACGATCCTGGAAATATATATTTCCTTATAAAGTCTACTGAGTTTTTGTAAGCATCAAAATCAGGATCGTTGTAAGTTATTCCTTGAAGCGCCATTAGTCCATTTGTTTTCAAAAGTGAGGAGGCCTTTTCAAAAAAACCAGGAACATATTCTGCCCCAACAGCCTCAATCATTTCGATTGATACCACCTTGTCAAAAGTTCCTTCAAGCTCGCGATAGTCTTTACTGAGAAGCGTTATCTTATCTTTAAGTCCCTCTTTAGAAATGAGCTCAGAAGCGTATTGAAACTGATTGTCAGAAATAGTCGTGGTGGTGACTTTACACCCATAGTTTTTCACAGCGTGAACTGCAAAACTACCCCAACCTGTTCCAATTTCCAAAACATGGTCTTTACTTGAAAGATTAAGTTTTCTGCAAACTCTATCAAGTTTCTCTACTGAAGCCTCTTGCATGCTTGCGTCTTTTTTTGAAAAGACTCCACTTGAATATGTCATTGTTGGATCAAGCCATAGCTTATAAAAATCATTACTCAAATCATAATGCGCCAGGATATTATTCTTGCTGCCTTGAAGTGTGTTTTGTCTTTGTTTATGAATAAATTTTGTTATTGGATTGGCAAGCCTTGCCATTCCCGACTCTAGGCCCATCATAGTATCTTTGTTTTTTATGATGAGTTGAATTAAGCCTACAAGATTATTAGAGCCCCAATATCCAGCGGTGTATGCTTCTGCAGCACCATTCGTTCCTCCACTGCCCAAAAACACATAAAATTCTTGCGAGAACACTTCAAGCTCAGCTTTAAACTTGGAACTTGAATTCCCAAAAGTATGCTTGTTGTTGCCATCAATAATCGTAAGCTCTCCACTGCTGATGCCCCTTAGTTTTCTAAATAATACGCTTTTAAAAAAAGAAGTCATTCGAGAGCCCTTCTGTTTTTTTTGAATACTGTTAGCTAAACTATCAACAGAGAGCTTATCTTTATTTTGTTTTTCTATAGTCATAATTTATCTGGGTGAGTGAAAAAAGGCGCCCTTCTAATCAAAAGCATAAGGGCCTGCCAATGTATTCTGTAAACCACTACAAGGGTTGCAAGAGGGAATCTAAGAACAGCCTTGATTAAGCCCTTACTATTAAAGGCTTTTCTTTTGAGGCTGAGCGCAACATTGAAAACCTTTTCTCCATCTTTATAGTTTTTCATGATTACGTTTAAGCCCTCCTCTGGATTAGAGAAAAACCACTCATAATCATGGTCCATTCCCCAAAAAGGGCTTACATGGAACTGTTTTTTTGGTGTCGCAGTAAAGCTCATCTTTTTATCTGTTTCTGATTTTTCGTGTATGACATAAGTGTGTCTCTCTTTCCATGGTGTATTTGTAACTTCTGCCATTATAGCCTCCACTTTTTTGTCCTTATCGTCGAAACAATAATAGAAGCTTACAGGATTAAAACAATGACCAAAATATCTTAAATGCGTTAGAAGTCTTATTGGGCCATTAAATTGTTTTCCAGTTTTTTCAAAAAGGGTTTTTCTTACTGCGCTTTCAAGCCCTATTGAGGGATCGCCATGATAGTCCTTTCTTTTGAATGAGACAATCGCAGGCTTATTAATGTTCCATAGTAAAGATGTCTTCATTATTGAAGCTAAACTTGAAATATCAACATATGCCATAAAAATGGGGTAGCTGAAAAAACGATTAAATGGGGTATGTCGATGATGACTGATGGTGCCCCAATATAGATGATGCGTTTTGGAGAGGCTCACAACAACACCCCAAAGTCTTTGCAAACCTCAAGAGCACTATTAACACCGTCTTCATGAAAGCCATTGCCCCAGTATGCGCCGCAATAAAATGTATTGTTAGCGCCACTAATCTCTGTTTTTCTCTTCTGCGCCTTTACACCGTCAACTGTAAAGAGGGGGTGGTGATATTCAATCTTTTTAATTATTTTAGTTGGATCAATCTCACTGCTACTATTAAGCGTTACCAGGAAGTCTGGCTGAGCATCAAGTGACTGCAAGATATTCATATTATAGGTAAGCGTAACTGGCTTGCCTGGATCGCTGCTTAACAAGTAATTCCAGCTTGACCATGTTGTTTTAATTTTTGGCATTAGAGAGTTGTCAGTATGCAATATTGCTATGTTTTTTTGATAGGGCAGTGCACTCAAAATTGATAACTCATTGTCACTTGGGTCTTTCAGCAAAGCCAGGGCCTGGTCACTATGGGTAGCAAAAATAACTTTATCAAATTTTATAGGGTCCTTATCTTTATCATGATAAATCATAACACCGTCAGGAGTCCTAACAACTCCTTTAACTGCCGAAGAAAGCAAAATATTTTCTTTAAAGCCTGCAATTATCTTTTTAACATATGACTTTGAGCCGCCCTTAATTACGAACCATTGAGGACGATTAAATACTTGGAGCAAACCATGATTCTTAAAAAAACGAATATAAAAAGCAGCAGGCATTTCTGTTGTTTTTTCAGCAGCTGTGGACCAAATTGCAGCTCCCATTGGAATAATATAGTTCTCAATAAAATGACTACTAAAGTTATGTCTCTTAAGAAAATCGCTGATTGTTGTTGACTGGTCAACTGTTAAAAGCTCTTTAACTGCAATGCGGTTAAAACGAAGAATGTCTTTAAGCATAATCAAGAACGAAGGCTTTAATAAGTTTCTTCTTTGGGCAAAAATAGTATTTAAAGAGTCGCCTGAATATTCAAGATTCTTAGATGGAGATTTAACACTGAAGCCCATTGAAGTTTTTTGAACCTCAACTTTTAATTTATGCAAAAGACTTATAAAGTTTGGATAGGTTTTTTCGTTATAAACAATAAAACCTGAATCTACGCTCCAGAGCTTATCATTTTGTTTGATTTCATGTGTATGCGTGTGGCCACCGATATAATCGTTAGCCTCAAAAACAGTAATATCGTGTTCTTTGTGAAGCAGATACGCCGCAGTCAAGCCGGATATTCCGCTTCCAATAATAGCAACCTTCATAGCATAAAATCAAATATGTAATATAGCCTCCCCTTTATTTAGGCCTAACTACCATCATAACCAATATTTGGTAATAATTTTTGTAAAAGACATCATTATAAAGTGTGTTTTTTTATAGTGTTCAGTTTATGTGCATAAGCTGAACGCCAGTGCCCAAGAGCAAAAGACAGGCAAATAGTCTTTGCTTATTTCAAAAAAATATGGGATAATCATCGCCTTTCAGCAATTTGGCTGGAAGCGGTCTGGTCTTATAATAACAAGACTGGTAATTTAACGTATCACACAGAGCCCCAATATTAGCCAGGGTGCCCTTTAAAAGGGGTTGGCTAATAGGCAATGTGGAAGTCTTAACCCAGGAGAAATGTATGGCGAAAGCGTCAATGAAAAAAATGTTAGAGGCCGGTGTTCACTTCGGCCATAGGTCTCGTTTTTGGCACCCAAAAATGGAGCCTTATATCTACGGAACACGAAATGGTGTTCACATAATTAATCTTGAAAAAACATTACCACAATTTAATGATGTCCTGAATTTTGCAAGCAAAACTGCTTCGCAGGGTGGGTCTATTCTTTTTGTTGGAACAAAGAGAGCGGCAAGCAATATTATCAAAGAAGAGGCAATCCGATGTGGAATGCCCTACGTTAATCACCGCTGGCTAGGCGGAATGATGACAAACTATAAAACTATTAAGGCCTCGATAAAACGCCTTAAGGACTTAGAGTTTCTTGCTGAAGAAAACTTCGCACAATTTACAAAAAAAGAAGCCCTAGTAATGACAAGAGAGATGGAAAAGCTAGAGAGAAGTCTTGGGGGAATTAAGGATCTTGGAAGCATTCCTGATGTTGTTTTTGTTGTTGACATTGGTCACGAAAAAAATGCTGTCAGAGAAGCGCGAACTCTTCGCTTGCCTATCATTGGTGTTGTTGACTCTAATCATAACCCTGAAGGCATTGATTACGTCATAGCAGGAAATGACGACTCAATTCGGGCGATTAGTTATTATGCAAGAAAGATTGCAGATGCAGTTCTTGAAGCTAAAGCTTCTATTGTAGAAACTAAGCCAGCTGTTGAGCCAGTTACTGAAGCTGCTGCTGAAGAAAAGAAGCCAGCTACTGAAGCTGCTGCTGAAGAAAAGAAGCCAGCTACTGAAGCTGCTGCTGAAGAAAAGAAGCCAGCTACTGAAGCTGCTGCTGAAGAAAAGAAGCCAGCTACTGAAGCTGCTGCTGAAGAAAAGAAGCCAGCTACTGAAGCTGCTGCTGAAGAAAAGAAGCCTGCTGTTAAGAAGCCAGCTGCTAAGAAGCCAGCTGCTAAGAAGCCAGCTGCTAAGAAGCCAGCTGCTAAGAAGCCAGCTGCTAAGAAGCCAGCTGCTAAGAAGCCAGCTGCTAAGAAGCCAGCTGCTACAAAAGCTGAAACAGATTAACAATCAAGCACAGTATTCAAAGGAGATGAATTATGGCAATTACAGCCGCTTTAGTTAAAGAATTAAGAGACAGAACAGGCGCAGGAATGATGGACTGCAAAAAAGCATTGGTTGAAACCAATGCGGATCTTGAGGCAGCAATTGACTTGATGCGTGCATCTGGTGCAGCAAAAGCTGCTAAAAAAGCAGGTCGTGTTGCATCTGAAGGGCTTGTTAACGTTACAATTAGTGACGACAACAAACAAGCTGCTATTCTTGAAGTCAACTCAGAAACAGACTTTGTCACAAAAGGCTCAGCTTTTATTGATTTTGTTGACTCGCTTGGTCGTTTAGCTCTTAAGAACAAGCCGGAGTCAGTAGAAAGTTTTTTGGGTCAAAAGCTTGATTCTGGGGAAACTGTTGATGAAGCAAGAGAAAACATTATTGCAAAGATAGGCGAAAATATTTCTGTGAGAAGGGTACAAATTATAAGCACTAAAACAGGTATTTTAGGTGCTTATAAACATGGCGATCGTATCGCGGTTCTAACAGTTCTAGCATCTCAAGACTCAGCCTTAGCAAAAGATGTGGCTATGCATATTGCCGCCTCAAGGCCTGAATGTATCAGCGAAGATCAACTCTCTGAAGAACTCCTTGAAAGAGAAAAGGCAATTTTTATTGAACAAGCTAGAGAAAGTGGAAAGCCAGAGAACATTATTGAAAAAATGATAGTTGGAAGGATGAAAAAGTTTGTTAATGAGGTTACCCTTTATGGTCAATCCTTTGTAAAAGATCCAGATGTCACTGTAGGAGAGCTTGTTAAATCTAATAACTCCGAAGTTGAGTCTTTTGTCAGATACGAGGTTGGAGAGGGAATAGAAAAGAAAGAAGATAACTTTGTTGAAGAGGTTATGGCTCAGGCACAAGCTTAAAGTCAAATAAATAAAATTTCAAAGGGCGCGTTAGCGCCCTTTTCTATGGCTCTAGCATTATGTTATTTATAAACTAGCTCTGTCTTTAATGATTAACTTCATTATTGCAGGCATCAGGAAAAAATCAGCCAAAAGAGCCACCAAAATTGCACTTGCTGTAAGCACGCCAAAATCAAACATGTTGTTCATTTGTGAAAAAGTAAGCACCAAAAATCCGAGCGCTAGAACGATTGAAGTTAAAGTTATAGCCCTTCCAGTACCCATCAAGGTTAATCGGACAGCCTTATCCACATCATTGTATTGAAGCTCATACCTTCTAAAGTTGTGCATAAAATGCACGGTATCATCAACAGCCAAGCCCAGCGCAATTGCTCCAATCAACAAAGTGAACATATCTAGTGGCATTTTAAAAATAACCATAATTGTTGATAGAATGACAATCGGCAGCAGGTTGGGTATCATGCTGATTAGCCCAATTTTTAAGTTGCCTATTAATAGCACCATGAGAATTGTGATAAGTGAAAAAGCTAAAATATAGCTCACTGCGCTGCTATAAATTGCCTCTTCAAAAGTCACTGTCATCAAGGTTCCTATACCAGTAAAGGTCACCTTTGCCAATGAGCCAAATTTTTGGTCTAAATAAATTTGAGCATTATCAATAAAAGTGTTTGCCTCAAGAGAATCAATAAAAGGTGTTTTTAATGTTAGCCTTGCCTTCGAATAGTTTGCATCAACAAGGCTTGCAAGGTCATTATTGCCACTGCTTTCAAAAAGCAAAAATTCTTGGGCTATAAGATCGGAATCATCAGGAATAGCATAGTACTCATCCCTGTTTTCGTTAAGTGCTCTGTTGGTCTCTTTAATGACATCAATATAGCTTATAACCTTTCCTACAAACATGTTCCCCGTAGATATAGAGTTTATATTTTTAGATACATCATCAATCACTCTTAGTAGTTCAGGATTGTAAAGTCCATTTGTCTTTTCAGTATCAATAATGACCTCAAGCGTGAGTGAGCCTTTTAAATTTTCATCGACAGCCTCTGTTGCCACTCGAGCAAAATTGTCTTCTGGAAGCCATTGAAGAGGAAAATGAGAAAACCTCAACTGGGCTGCAATAATGGCCGCACAAATTATTAGCACCGTACTAACAGAAATAATTAATTTTGGCCTAGTAGTGGCAAAGACACTAATTCCAATAAGTGCTCTATCCATTAGAGAGTGTTCATCCTCACTAGACTTTTGTTTAACAACCTTAAAGTTAGTTACTGAAACTAGTGCAGGCAAAAAAACAAGCGTGAAAACTAGCCCAACCATAACGCCGCTGCTCGCAAACACCCCAAGATCTGCTACAGGCGCAACACCTGAGAAAGAAAAAGACCAGAGTCCAACTGCCGTAGTTACCGATGTCATAATAATTGCTAACCCTGAATGTCCCATCGCATACCTAAGGGATTTCTTTTTGTCATTTGTTTTAGCAAAGTCTTTATAGAATACAGCTAAGAGATGAATTGAAGCACTCGTAACAACCGCCAACAAGAAAGTTGGCATGATTTGGGTCGCCATAGTAAACGGAGCTGAAAAAATAGACATCAATGAAACAGTCATTATCAGCGTAAGAGAAACGCATGAAAGAGGAAGAATGACGCCTGAAATTCTTCTGAACAAAACAAACAGGACAATCATAATAACAATCATCATTAAGCTTATAAAAATAACAGAATCGTTCATTAGTGCTTGCTTGAATATTCCTGCAATTGCTGCAGAACCTGACAAGTATATTTCAAAATTATCATCATTAAAGCGCTGCATTATTTGTTGGGTTTGAGAAATAATTTCATCATTTTCAGCATCAGTTAAATATAGCCTCTGCCCGCCAATTGAGTCATCATCAAATTCAAGGCTGTCGTCAAATTCAAGGCTGTCGTCAAATTCAAGATTAGTAGCATCTTGGGAAGCGCCATTGTTGGAGTAAGTTTCTGTGTCAATTGTGACCGTAGTCATCCTAAAATCTTCACTGTAAAGTGAGTTTTTATAAAGACTATTGTTAGTAACTGTTTCCTTAAGACTAATCAAATCTTCATTATTTTGGGGAAGGTTATCAATTAAAGGCTCAACAATTAGCTCTCCCTCAATCCCATAGGTGTTTCTGGCATTGATCAGGGAATCTACTCCTTTAATATTTGGAAGCTCGTCTTCTAGGGCATGATGAAAGCGATCGAGTTTTTCTAAAAAATCTAAATCAAAAATATTTTGAGTTTTAACTGCAATCATTAACTTTTCGTCTCGACCAAACTGGTCTCTAAACTCATCGTACTGAACTCGCATTGGGTCTGATTTATGCAAAAAACCCTCTGTGGTAGTATCAATTTTTAATGATGGAAGTTGAGATGCAATCCCAGCAACAAGGACAAAAATAACTACAATTGTTATCTTTGCATTTTCAAAAAGCCAATCAGAAAAGAGCTCAATTTTTGATTCTGTTTTTGTTCGCCAGTTCATAAAGATATTTATTTATTTGAATTGTTAGATATATAAGGACATTATTAAAAAAATAAACCTCAAATATTATATTGGATCGATTAAATCTTGTGTCTTCAATAGGTCAATACTTTCTTAATAAAAATAGGTGATAATTAGCCTTAAGAGCTTATAGTGGCTCTATAAGTTTTTCTTTATCTTGATCATCTCCTTGATTGTTTTTCATTACGTGCCAAGATACATATAAACCGCTTCCAATAATTACAAACAAACCCAGTATCGCTTGAAAATTTGGGACATAGCCAAACACAATGTAACTAAGTGAGATGGCACCTACAATTTCAAAGTAATTAAAAGGACTTAGTTCAGAGGCACTTGCAAATTCAAACGCTTTAATAATCATAAAATGTGAGGCGGCTGCAAAAAAGCCCATAGCAGCCCCTAACAAAAAACCCCTTAAATCTGGCGCAGACCAAGAAGCAAAAGCAAGAGGTGACATTATTAAAATCCCTACAAGGGCAGAATAAAAAAGAGTAAGTACGGGCGGCGCCTTAAAAGATAGTTTTTTTGTAAAAATAATATAAAGCGCGTAGCAGATGCCTGCAACGACAGCCAACAAAAGGCTTGGCTTAAAATCATCTCCTGTTGGCTGCAGAACGATTACCACCCCAAAAAACCCAACTAAAACCCCAACACCAATAAATAGATCGAAGCGCTCACCTAGAAGCATTGGAGACAGCACTGCAACAACCAAAGGTGATATAAAAAGTAGTGTAAGCGCACTAGGAATAGGGTTTGATTTTATTGCCGCAAAAAAGAATAGGGTAGCCATAGTAAGCATCAGCCCCCTTAAAAATTGAAGGCCAAGACTATCAGGAACCCTTTTCCAATTAACTTTTTGCCAAAAAATAATTGGGAGCAGCCAAAATGCATGAAAAAAGAATCGTGTCCATGTCACCTGCATCACAGAATAATCTTCGCTTAGAAGTTTGGCAAAAATATCTAAAAAGGGGACTGTGCTCATGCCCAAAAGCATCAGACCAATTCCTTTAAGAACGGTTTTGTTAATGAATTTCATAGGTCAGCCGTTAAGAAACTATAGCGATTGTACAATATCATGCATGCAGGTCATGCTTTAATTGAGGATGGTGCCGTCGGACGGAGTCGAACCGTCACAGCTTGCGCTACAGCCCCCTCAAGGCTGCGTGTCTACCAATTTCACCACGACGGCTAGAGTAATTAATTACTAGGTATTTCGCTAGTGTCTTCGTTGGAAGCGTCATCAACCACAACGCTCTGTGACATGATGCTTTGATCTGAATCAGAAGCGGTTCTTTCATTCGAGGCAAAGTAAGCAAGACTAATACTTGTTACAAAAAAACCAATAGCTAAAATTGCAGTTAACTTGTACAAAAAAGAGTGTGCCCCTCTTGCACCAAAAACTGAACCCGCCGCTCCAGAGCCGAACGCAGCGCCCGCATCAGCGCCTTTACCATGTTGTATTAAAATTAGCCCAACTAGCCCTAAAGCCAACAATACATGAACCACTAAAATTATTTGAAATGTCATATTAACCTGCCTTACAAATTTGTAAAAAATCTTCCGCTTTTAACGCAGCGCCGCCAATTAAGCCGCCGTCTATATCAGCACAAGAGATAAGCTCTACTGCATTACTCGCATTCATGCTGCCTCCATAAAGTATGGCTGTTTTATCAGCAATATCTTGACTGCTACTAGCAAGAAGATCACGAATAAACTTATGAACTGCTTGTGCTTGTTCTGGAGTGGCTGTCATTCCAGTTCCAATTGCCCAGACAGGCTCGTATGCAACAATAATATTATTAAACGCCTCTATTCCAACCATCTTTATAACTTTATTAAGCTGTTCTGAAACTACCGACTCAGTTTTTCCAGACTCTCTTTGATCAAGTGACTCACCAAGACAAAGAATTGGCGTCAAGCCAGAATCAATTGCAGCTTTAGTTTTTTCTGCAACAATTTCACTCGTTTCGCCATACAAACTTCTTCTTTCAGAGTGACCAACAATAACGTGATTGGCGCCAAAGTCTTTAATCATCTCTGCACTCACCTCACCCGTAAATGCTCCTGAAGCATTCACATTAAGGTTTTGAGCGCCAAGCATCAAACTGGATCCTTCAATTAAAACCTCAACCTGCGAGAGGTATGGAAATGGTGCGCAAACTATGATTTCAGCACTAACATCACTTGCTCCTAACAAAATATCAGTCACAAGACTCTCAACTGAATCTTTGCTAGCGTTCATTTTCCAGTTTCCAGCAACAATCGTTTTACGCATTTTTTTGGCGTTCATAAAAAGAGGGCAATGTTACTCTAAAACACACAGAAAATCAATTAGGAACTAGCCTCAACAGCCTATTTAAAATTAATCATTTAGGCTAGGCATCTCCCTCATAAACAATGCCTTTTCAATGTCAGTCTCTGTAGCCTCAAAGTCTTGGGCAGCTAAATGCCCTGAAAACACTGCATCAGCTATTAGTCCTGGGGCTTCAGCATCTCCAATCAGTCGAATATTTTGATCAATTGAACGAGGTTTATTGCTTACTTTTTGTTCATTTAGTTGATCATAAAGCGAGGTGTTTGCTATCCTCTCAGTTACCATAACCACAGACTTACAAGATAGTTCTGTGATGGCCCCTGTAAAAACACACTCAAGGTGGGCTGTCTGATTTTCAATTTTCTCTATCAATGAATTACAAACAATCTTAACACCAGCGCTGATAAGCGATTTTTGTACTCTTTTTTGTTCTAAAGTAGACTCTGTCCAGGGAGAAACAACACTAGCAGGCGTAACAAATGTTACATCAATGCCTTTTGAGCTTAAATGGTCAGCCAAAACGCCAGCTAAATACCCCTGCTCATCATCATAAATAATCACTGGGTCTTTGATGTTTTGCTCTTCCTGAATAATCTCTTCTGGTGTAAAAACTTTAACGCTTTCAATACCTTTAATTGGAGATCTTCGACTTCTACCCACCCCGTCTTTACGCCATTTAGAGCCTGTAGCTATGAAAATGTTTTTTATCTCAAGTTCGTTGATATGGGCCGAAGTAAGCTTACTTTCTTTATATATTTCAATATTGTTTTTTTGAAGAATCTCATGCACCCTGTTGTCAACAACTCGCTTCCAGGCTGCAAGACCCTTTAGGCCTGACTCAAACAAAACCCTGCCCCCCAATTGACTTTTTGATTCAGCTAAAGTTACTTGGTATCCTCTTCTTGCAAGTTGCAAGCTGCACTCCAAACCTGCTGGCCCAGATCCAACAACAAGTGCCTGTTGGTCTGACAATTTTGGTTTTATATGCTCTGGATCCCAACCCCTTCTCCACTCTTCACCCATGGTTGGGTTTTGCGTACATCGAATTGGAACTGAAAAATTATCACTTGAAACGCAAATATTACAGCCGATACATTCTTTAATTTGATCTGTGTTTTCTGTTTTTATTTTATTTGGCAAGTAAGGGTCTGCAATAGATGGTCTGGCTGCACCAATTAGATCTAAGGCGCCCCTATCAATAAGCTTTACCATTAAATCTGGTGACGTAAGCCTACCAACCCCAACGACTGGCTTCGTAGTTAGGCTTTTTACAAACTCAACATAAGGCATTTGATATCCCTCATTTGGCTCAAAGCGTGAAGTTTGTGAGTCATTAGACCAATCAGAAACATTAACATCCCATAGATCTGGGTGTTCGGATAACAGCTCAACAACAGCCCGCCCTTCTTCCTTAAATTGCATGCCATCTTTGCCTTTAAGCTCGTCTACTGCAAAACGAAAAGCAACTCCACAACTATCTCCAATCGCCTCTTGGGTTTCCTCCAGCAGTTCTCTGGTGAGTCGCAAACGGTTTTCTAGACTACCGCCATATTCGTCAGTTCTATTGTTCATGTCTGGCAATATAAACTGTTGTGCTACCGACATGCCATGGCCTGCATATACATAAACTATATCAAAGCCCGCTTCTTTTGCATTCAAAGCGGCTCTTTTATGCCAAACCCTAAAGTTTGAAATATCCTTTTTTGACATACGTCTTGATTGTTTTGGATATAAAAAATTAACAGGCTGAGCATTGGGTGACATAGCAGGAATTCTAGAAAAAAGGTTTGTAGAATTATGCCCACTATGTGTTAATTCTATTGCAGCCAGAGCGCCATGCTTGTGAACCGCCTCAGTCATTAAGCGCAATGCTGGTATGTCTCTTTTATCCCAAATTCTTTGCTCAACATAGGGGGCTAAATCGGAGCTTGGATGTATCTCTGCCTCCTCTGTGCTTACAACGCCCCAACCACCTTTTGCTTTGGTTTCTCTCATGGCCGCGTGTGCTTTTGGCCTCAAGTGTCCCATACCGCAACAATGTGGCACCTGATAGAAGCGGTTTTTTGTTACAACTGGGCCTATTTTGACTGGCTCAAAAAGCCTACTATAAGGATTATTATTCATTGACTAGTTATACAATATTAACAAGACTAAAATCAAACTATTGCTCCAAATGCTTAGATCATTTTTATCAACATTACGGGTATCATAAACACTCCTAATTTTATTTTAAAACTGAATATCGCTTAAGTAATTTTTTTGACTTTGACTATATTTAACATAGGCGCTTCAGCAACAAAAAACAAGGCTTGTTATCGTGAAAATAGCTACAATTTATCATTATTATGAGTTAAACGAGACGTATAAAGACAATTTTATCTATTTCTTGAATACCTCACTTTTTGATGAGATTGAATATTTTTTCTATATTTCTGGCTCTTGTAGTGTCGAGCTTCCTAAGCTTAAAAATGTTCAATATACATATATAGAAAATAAAAATAATGACTTCGGCGCAGTAGTTGAGTTCAGCAGAGACAAGAGATCGCTTAGTTTCGATGCATACATTTTTATCAACTCAAGCGTGAGAGGGCCATTTATGCCCTCTTATTACTCATTTAATTGGCACGAGATATTTACATCGCGACTATCCAGCAAAATTGCGATGGTGGGTAGTTCAATTAATCTACTCCCAGAGGGCTCTTTAATTTCAAACTATTTTAAGGAAAGGTTCAGTTTTGATCCGCCTTATATTCACGTTCAAACTACCGCTTATGCCTTATCTTCAGATGGTTATTGCCTGTTGTTAAAGGAAAGGTTTTTTGATGTAAATGAAAACCTAAAAAAGAATGATGTAATTTCACGATATGAAATACTTTTATCTCAAATACTTTTAAACAATAACTTCTCTATAGCATCAATACTTCCAACTCACGAAGAGTTTTCTGTTTCAAAAAGAGGTGTTAATTTTAAAGGGACTACTAAAAATGGAGATCCTCTAAATTTAGCTGCCTTTTATGGAAGAACTATACCGCCGCTTGAAAGTGTCTTTATTAAAACAAATAGAAACCTAGTTTCAGAAAAGGAGCTTGCATCTTATACATTTACTTCTCTTGTACTAAAGGATTTAAATTCTTCTTTAACCAAAGATGGTCTAACCTTATTTCAAAAGTCATTAGAAAAACTTCATGCAAAAGAATCTTTTACAATTACAATGGAGCAATTAAAACTAGTTTTAAACAATGTTAAAAATAATAGCCCTGAACTTGCGAAACAGTTGCGCGCTCTTTTGTAGAATATAATGTCGCAGTCCTGGGAAAAATGCTTAGCCTCTTTAAAAGACTCTCTACCTATAGGAGAATATAGTGTATGGGTTAAGCCACTTAAGGCAAGCGAAAGGAACGAAACTCTTTATCTAAATGCGCCCAGTGCTTCTGCTCTTAAGTACATAAACAAACACAAAAGCTTGGAGGCAGCAATTGTTTTGGCAGTCTCTGAATGTGACCAAAAACTTAAGGTAAGGTTTGGAGTTGTGGAGTCTAGTAAAAAAGCAGCAAACACCCACAAACATCACACCACCCCCCTATTTCCAGAATATACCTTTGATAATTTGGTTTTAGGAAGTGCAAATCAAGTCGCTGCTCTTGCAAGCAGGCAGATAGCTGAAAAAATAGGATCATCTCCCTACAACCCATTTATTATTTATGGAGAATCTGGACTTGGAAAAACACATTTAATGCAGGCTGCTGGCCACCTTGCTCTAAAAAAAACCCCAAGCTTAAAAATTATCTATGTTCCTCTTATGGATTTTGTTAGAAATATCACAACAAGCCTTCGACACAATACAATAGAAAACGTAAAGCTTTTTTATCAGTCTGCTGACCTATTATTAGTTGATGATATTCACTTAATTGCTGGGAAAGATAAATCACAGGAAGAGTTTTTTCATATTTTTAATTTTTTGTTTAGTACAAAAAAACAAATTATTTTTACTTGTGACCAACCTCCTAAAAATATTAAAGACCTTGAAAACAGGCTAAAAACACGATTTTCACAAGGGCTTAATTTACAGCTTTCTCCACCAGAGCTTGAAATGAGAGCCGCTATTCTCCTTAAAAAATCTCAAAATCCACAAATATCTCTTAATCTTTCAGAAGATGTTGCCTTATTTATTGCAAGTCACGTAATATCAAATGTTAGAGACCTGGAGGGGGCTTTGCTGAAACTAAAGGCTTTTGTGGATTTCTCTCAAATTGATCATTCGCTAATTACCAAAGACGTTGTAGAAGGTGCGTTAGGTGACCTTATAAGGCCAAAGAAACTTTTCATTGAGATTAACGAGGTTCAAAAAACTGTGAGCAAGTATTATGGTATTACGGTCTCAGACTTAGTATCAAATTCTCGCAAACAACACCTGGTTAAAGCAAGACAGATGGCTATCTATTTGTGTCATGAGCTAACGTCGTTGTCTTTAGCTAAAATAGGTCAAAACTTTGGAAATAGAGACCACTCTACAGTGCTCTATTCTTGTGAAAAATTGAAGGGTCTTATTTCAACGAATGAAGAAATTAAAAATGACATTGAAAACATAAAAATCAAAATTACTAACTTATAAACAAATTAATTATTACTTGGGTTGTTAGTAAATAACAAAACATCTTATAATTAGAAAACTAATTAACATCTTTAATAATAAATAATACAGTTATTAACAAC